>CAJTLG010000005.1 GCA_910577395.1 uncultured Vampirovibrio sp.
GGTAATGGAGCATCTGGTATGGTTATTATTGAATATACTGTACAGCCGAGGTAGGAGATTTTAGATAAAACAACATTTTGGGGCACATTAATTTTGTAACCTAGTGTGCCTCTTTTTTTATGCGCAAATAATAAACATTGTAACCTTATTTTTTTAACGCTTTGATTTCATTTTGTAATTTTTGCAGTTTCAATTCAAGTGTTTTTTCAGAAATTTTATTATTCAGCAATATTTCTTCAAGTGTTTTATTTAATGTATCATTTATTGCTTTTTTATTATTATAGCCAAAATCTTTCTGTGTTAAAAAGTTCAGCTGACTTGCCCCTATGCAGCGGGATTTTTCAATAATGTCATCATCACATTCTATAAAATAGTCGTCAAAAAGCACTTCAATATTTGCCGGTAGTGTATTAGTAAGTTTTGCAAATTTTAGTTGGTTTTCTTTATTTGTAAGTAGAAGTGCAAATTCTTTTGCAAGCTGTTTTTGTTTTGCATTTTTAGGAATTACAAAATTCATTAAACCTACATCATATTTACCGTCAGGGGATGTCAATTGATTTGTAATTTCAGAATTTTCATACACATCAGGGGCATTTTCTTTAATCATTTTAATAAAATTTGCCCCGGCAACTATAAATACAGCATTTTTTGCCATATATTTTTCTATCATTTCCCTATGATTAAGAGTAAGAGTGTCTTTTGGCAAATATCCTTTTTTATACATATCATCAAACATCTGCACAACATGAAAAAGTGCTGCAAAATCTTGTTCATTCTCAAAATCTGAAATATCATATTTATTTAAAATTTTTGCAAAAGTATCATTTTCATTAAGATTTAAAACGATTGATGATTTATCGGTACAATTCTTAATTTCCGAAGACATACTGTAAACATCTTCATAGCTTGTTACCACAGGATAATCACTATTAAAACATCCGTCCAATATTTTTTCATTATAAACGGTTACAGGACTTGTGGCATAAAACGGCAGAGCAAAGATTTTACCGTTATATCTAAGCTTATTGATTAATTCAGGATGAAAATTTTCTGTTTCTTCTTCCGTAAAATATTCTAAAATACCCTTTTGTGCTAAAAGAGAAGAAAAATCAGGATTTAAATTAATTAAATCAGGGGGGTTACCCGATAAAACAGATGCAAGGGTGCGCTTTTGGGCCTCAGCAATTGGTATATCCACCCAAACGATTTCAATATCAGGGTGCAATTTTTTGAATGTTTCTATATTTTCATCTATAAAACGTCCTGCAGGGGCTTTTAATTGAATTGTCCAAAATGTAAATACTGGTGGTTTTTCTTTTTTTATAAAAATATTTTTGAAAAAGTTTTTAAAGTTTGGTATTTGAGACACATCACGATAGCATCCTCCGGGAAGTATTCCCTGCACCGATGTTTTTGCAGCAATATTTTTTTTATAAATATAATAACCGCCTGCTGTGGCTCCGCTAATCAGACAAATTAAAACCGGTATTATTAAAATCTTTTTCATCATGATAAAATTATACAATGAATTTATTTGATAATTTAGAAGAAAATAATAAGCAAACCCCTTTGGCTGCGCTATTGCGGCCTAAAAATTTAGATGAATTTTTGGGACAGACAAACGTTATAAATGAAAACTCGCCAATAAACAATCTTTTAAAGGCAAAAAGATTGTTTTCGCTTATTCTTTGGGGCCCGCCGGGTTGCGGAAAAACAACCCTTGCAAGGCTTATAGCTAATTATCATAACGCAAATTTTTTAGAGCTTTCAGCTGTAACATCAGGCGTAAAGGATGTTAAGGATGCTGTAATAAATGCCAAAGAAAATCTTAGAAACGGGGCACGCACAATTTTATTTATAGATGAAATACACAGATATTCTAAAACCCAGCAGGATGCACTTTTACCGCATATTGAAAACGGCACTTTTCACCTTATCGGCTCAACCACAGAAAATCCTTCTTTTCAGGTGGTGCCTGCACTTTTAAGCCGTGTGCAAGTGATTATGCTAAACCGGATTGATGAAACAAGTATTCGAAAAATTATTGAAAAGGGATTTAATTATCTAAAACAACATTATTCTGATATGTCCGTCACCATTGATAATAAGGCAATAGATGTAATTGCAAGTTTGTCTTTCGGGGATGCAAGATATGCCCTGAATACTGTTGAAAATTCGTATTTTGCAGCATATGGGGACGGTAAAAACAAAAATGCAGTTGTAGATAAAAAGATTGTAGAAGATTTACTACAAAAAAATACAACAAGATACGACAGACAAGGACACTACGATTGTCTTTCCGCTTATCAAAAATCTATGAGGGGTTCAGATGCTGATGCCGCTATATACTATCTTGCTAAAATGCTTGCTAACGGGGAAGACCCAAGAATTATAGCAAGGAGATTAATTGTTTGTGCAAGTGAGGATGTAGGCAACGCTGATTTCAGAGCATTTTTGATTGCAGAAGCTGCACTAAAGGCAGCGGAAACCCTCGGAATGCCCGAATGCAGGATAGCACTTGCACAGGCAACGGAATTTGTTGCGCGCGCCAAAAAATCCAACAGAGCTATTATGGCTGTGGATGAGGCAATGGCCGATATTCAAAACGGTCTTGATTTTCCGCCACCAATGCACCTACGAGATGCCCATTATAAAGATGCAAAAAAATACGGTTTTGGAGAAGGGTATGTATATACACATAACAGTCCCGAATATGAACAACAGTTTATGCCTGATAAGTTAAAGGATAAAAAATATTTTCATTAATTTACATTTTGTTGTATAATAAATGATACATGTTTTGTAACAAAGTGTTACAAAACTTCATGAAATTAGCAATATTTTATCTTCACGCATTTTATTTTTAGTGTGTGAAAGGAAGTGACGATTATGGCATCAGTTAATGCAATTAATTCACAGGTAAGTTTTGGACGCCGTATAAGAACCGGTGAAGACTCTAAGAAGGTTTCTCACAAGGTAATTGATAAAGTATACGATAAATATATAAATACCATAAATGATAAATATGATATTGATTATGCAAATGAAAGTCCTGCAAGAAGAAAAATGGCAAATCAAGACTTTTTAGCAGAAAAAGCTTTTTGTATCGGCGCCGGAATGCTTGCTTTTATGCTTTTCTTAACTAAGGGCAGAAATGTATTTAACGGTATTGCACCTGCTGTTGAAACTACAGGCAAAAAATTATTAAACAAGGGTGCAAGCACACTTGATTCTAATCATAAACCGGCTCAGGGTATAGGCTCTTGGACGGCAGACAGATTGAAAAGAACTGTTTTTGCAGCAAAAATAAATGGTGAAAATAAAATTATAAACAATGCCGTAGGTGATATTATCAGAAGGGCTGAAAAAGATGGTTCTTTAGAAATTACAGAAAAACTAATTAGACAATTGGAAGAAATATCTGTAAACGGTAGAAAAATTGGCAATAAAGAATTAGCTGCAGCATTAAATAAAAATCTTGGTGAAACTATGGATATAGCTGATGTTGACAAATTGGTTTCCAAACATCAGGCAAGGCTTTTTGGAAACAGTGTAGTATATGGCGAAGTTGATAAAAACAGTAGGTTACACAAGCTTTTAAGCAAAATATTCAAAAATGAAGAGCAATTGCAAAATATTGAAAACAAACTTGGAAACGGGTTTGGTATTAAAAATGGCAATGAAGCTGCAGAGGCTGTTATTGCGGGCGGTACCGCAATAGGTGCAGGTGCAAATGCCTATGACAAAGCTGATTACTTTACAGATATGAATGATGATGCTATAGGCGGATTTATATCAGAAGAAGACCAGGGAAAAATTAGAGACTTTCAGGACACTGCCAGAGCAGCAAAGAATGGCCACAGAAGGATTGGCGCAGATGATTTAGGCGCAATGGCACAAGTTTTAGGGTCTGTATTTGGTCTTGGCGCATAACCGGAGGAGGGAATTTATGATTACTCCAATTCAATATGATTTAAATAATCCTCCTGCATTTGGTGCTTTAACCGTTGAACGAATAAGGGTGCCAAGAAAATCAAATTCTGCTGACAGTACAAGTTTTTCAGGAAATTATAAAACATTAGAAAAAAATCTAAATTTCATACAAAAGCTTATTAAAAATTTCATACCAAAAGTATAATTTGTGAAAGAAAACATTTTAGAAGAGAGGCTCTTTAAATAAAAAGGGCCTTTTTACCTTTCTAATAATATACTTATAAAACAAAAACTAAAAACTATGCTATAATACAGCTTGAAGGAAGTACACAGAAAAAGTGGTAAAAAAGTTAAATATAGCATTTATTTGGCACTTTCATCAGCCTGTATATCAGGAAAATGATTTTGAAGATTTTTTAATGCCTTGGGTCAGGCTCCATGTTACAAAAGATTATTATGATATGCTTTGGCGAATTGAAAACTTTAAAAATATTCGCCTGAATTTTAATATTTCACCAATTTTAATTGATTCTGTTGAAAGATATCTGCAAGGTGCACATGATGTCCATTCAAGGTTGCTTATAAGTGATATCAATGCTTTAAACAATGAAGATAAAAGCTTTATTTTGCAGCATTTTTTTGATGCAAATTATACAAATATGATTTTGAAAAGACCTTATTATGCCAATCTTTATAATAAAAGATATTCAAAAGATAATGTAAATACGGATATTTTTGATAATCAGGAATATGCCGATATAATGGCAAATTTTACTCTTTGTTGGATAGATAAAAAATTTATTGAACTTTTTCCAGACCTTAAATATTTATTAGAAAAAGAAAAAAATTATACCCTTGAAGACAGACAAAAAATATTCAACATTCAGCTTGAAATATTTAAAAAATTACCGGATTTATATAAGAAATATCAAAAATTAAACAAGATTGAAATATCAACAAACCCCTTTTATCACCCGATTTTGCCACTATTGATTGATATTAGTGAAGATAAATATCAATATTCAGAAAATCTCCCGCCAAAATCCGCTCTTATGGAACAGGATGCATATGAACAGGTTAAGAAAAGTCTTGATAAAGTTGAAGAATTTTTTGGAAAACGGCCAGACGGCATTTGGCTCCCTGAACAATGTATAAGCAAAAAAGCTGTAAATTTACTATCAAATCTTGGAGTAAAATGGACAGTTGCAGATGAAGGCATTCTTGCAAATTCAATTCAAAAAGAATTTACAAGGGATTTTGAAGGAAACTTGGAAGACCCATTTGATTTATGTTTGAATTATAAGCTTAGTGACGGTTCAAATACAAATATAATATTTGCAGATTCATTTTTTGCAAACCTCGTAGGGTTTGGATATGGTAATTATGAAAGCGAGATTGCTGCAAATGATTTTTATGAAAAGATAAAGACCATTCAAAACAAACTTGAAAATTCACCAAAAGAAGAACATCTCTTGACTATTGCCATGGACGGGGAAAATTGTTGGGAGAGCTATACAAATGACGGGGACGAATTTTTAAATACTTTATATTCTTTAATTGAAAATGACCCGAGTCTTGAAACTGTGCTTGTGAGTGATTTTCTTAAAAAATCCGACCCGGTTGTTTTGGATAATTTATCCTCAGGCAGTTGGATAAACAGGAATTTTGATTTATGGATAGGTGAACCTACAAAAAATGTAGCCTGGCTTTATCTTGATGAAACAAGAAATACCTTGGAAGAGGCTAAAATAAAACTTTTAAAAGAGGCAAAAACCACAAAAGCCAAAAAAGAGGTTGAAGAATTAACAGAAAAAGCAAAACGGGAAATATTTATTGCCCAAGGGTCTGATTGGTTTTGGTGGTATGGTGAGCCCAACGAATCCGGCAACGACCACATTTTTGATTATTTATTCAGGGCACATTTGAAAAATGTTTACAAAATACTGGGCGAACCACACCCGAATTACCTTGATATACCATTAATTTCAATAGTTGGAAAACCTGTTAGAGAACCAAGAAATTTTATTACACCCGCAATAACTGGAACACATAATGAAAATATTGATAATTGGGCAGATGCAGGGTACATATTCTTGCCTGACAGTCCTACTTTTTCTGCAGGAAAAACAATTAAAGGCATATATTACGGCAATGATGATAGTAATTTGTATTTTAAATTTGAAATAAACAAAAAAAATATTTCAAATATAAAAACATTTATCAGAAATCAAATATTTATATATTTCAGAAACGAAACCCAAAATGTTTTAAGCCCTGTAAGAACTGTTAGCAGAACCGAAAATATTTATCCGATTATGGAAAATCAATTTACCCATGAGATTAAATTTTCATTTAATGACAATGAAATGCTTCCTGTTAACCTTTCTAAATCAACATTTGGGGGCCTGTGGATTTCACAGCTTATAAAAAAGACAAATTATGCATTTAAGGATACTATTGAAGTTGCAATTTCATTTGAAGATTTAGGTGTAAACCCCGGAGAAACTGTTGAATTTTGTATAATTGCAGCAACCAACGGCATTTTAAATGAAGTATATCCTCAAGATATTCTTTTGACATTATCAAGACAAGAGTTGTTGAAATAGAAAATCGAATATGCTATATTCATAGATAATAAAAATTGTTTTATCTAATTTAGAAATTGTTTTATCGTAAAAAAGGTTACAAATTTATGAGAAATTGTTTTGTTTTTCGTGTGTGTTTTGGCACACTGCCTAAAGCTTTTAGTTTGGTTGAAATGCTTATGGCGTTATTAGTAGCTTCATTGCTGCTTGCAGCACTGGCACCTGTTATGACAAGGCGTATGCTTGAAAACGTTAATGTATCCGGTGTTGGCGGAAGCCCAGTTACACCTAAGGTATATTGTGCTTATTCAAATGATAAGACCACAACAATGATACTTGATACTAAAGAAAAAGGTTGTATTGTTCCTGATAATACATATTCTGCCAATGCAATTATTGCATCCGGCGGCGGGGGAGGCGGCGGTGCTGTTAATATAGTTAAGAGTACTAATTTTATTAACCTTATTACAACAGGTGGTAATGCATCATCCGAGACTACAGGAAAAATAACTTTTGACAGGTATGCAAAGGATTTAACGGTTAAGATAATTGGTGCAGGTGCAGGCGGGGGCGGCGGAAATTATACTACAACGTATTTTTCAAACCCCACAAAGCAATATGATTGTGAACCGTTTGGGGTATATGTATCTTCAACGTATAACGGGGGAAGTTCTATATGTGTATCCAAGTATAATCCGGGGGATATATACTATACACCGTCTTATTCAAATAAATATGCAAGCCCTGCTATACCATCTGGTATAAATATATACAATACTGACGGACAATCCGGCAGTTCATCTTTATGTTCCGCCAATAACTGCTGTTGGAAACCAAGCAACTATTCTTATGCACTTGGTGATACAAAAGCGTGTGATACTTTTGGACAGGGGTATTTATCGTCAGGTTTTGGCGGTATGAAATATTCAGCATGCCACAGAACAGTATGCCAATGGGAAGCCGCAAACACTATTTGCAGCAATTGGAAACCTGTAAATAATACCGCAGGAAGATTGCCGACCAAAGATGAAGTTACGGCTTGGAAGAATTCAGGCAATCTAGCTGATACAACAACCGGTCCGGGATCATTAAATTGGAATGCTTCTGTATCTGCAGGGTTACAGCTGTGCGGGGGAAATGCAAACACAAAATATAAATTTTCACCAAAATGTACACACAATTTTGTATTACGCTGTAAGGGCGCTGAGCCAAGCAGCGCAGATAATAAAAGCAAATGTTGGCCTAATAGAGTGTGGGCAAGTACATCAGCAAATACTGCAAATACAACGCACTATTATTTAAATTATAATGCGGGTACATTCAGTATTTCATCGGGTGCCAATAAAAGTGCCGGTTCAGTTCGCTGTGTAGTAGACAAAACATTTGTATTTAAATCTTATACAGGCGGCGGAGGGGGAGCGGGTGCTTATGCCCAAGTTAAGGTTCCTGAAAGTGTGGCATTAAAGGCTACAGAATATGGAAACGGGATTATAAAAACATATGCAGGAAAAGGAGGCAATGGCGGAGGCACATCAAGTGCAGGGTCTTCAGGGCAGAGAAGTTTAATTGAAATATTTAACAGCAACAATCAATTAATATGGTCTTTGAGTGTACCGGGCGGCAATTACGGTTCAAGGGCATCAACTTCTTCAGGCGGCAGTGCGGGGGGTAGCAAAAGCGCAAATTGTACATATTTTGATTTAACAGACGAACAGTACAGCACTAAAAAAACTATAGCTTGTTCATCGGTCCCGGGTATTATGGCACAGGCCGCAGGACAGTCAGGTTCAGGAGGAAACGGCGGGGGAAGTTATTGGGGCGGCAGTCAAGGGTCGAGAACTTCAACTGCAACCGCGGGAAGTGCTTACGGTGCAGGAGGAGGCGGAGGTTACCATACAGAGTCTTCTACCGGAAGTAAGACAGGATATTCAGGCAAAGCAGGGGCATGGGGCGCTGTTAATGTTACGTACAAATTATCATACCCCGGTGTCGGCGGGGGTGGAGGGGCAGCAGGTACAGTTCTTCACATTAAAAACTTTCAGGTAAGACCTAAGGATTTAATAAAAGTAAAAGTCGGCGAAAAAGGAAGAGGAGGAACAGTATCTGTTAACGGTGGCAATGGTGGAAACAGCTATATACAGCTTGCAAGCGGTACAAAATATGAAGTACTTGGCGGGGGAGGCGGTAAAGCAGGCAAAGCAGGCAACCCAAATGTTACGCCCGGAATTATGCCTATTGCAGGCGCGGGAGGAACAAAAAGCTCTGTTGCAGCTGATACCAAGAGTAAATTATCCAAAAAGGATGAATATTATCCTATAAAAGACGAGGATACAAAAGGAGGAAATGCTGTTGAAACATCCGATATGATAAAAAGCGCCGGGGGTAACGGCGGAATTAATTCAAAAATATCCATACTTGCAAAAGCGCAAGGGGGAACGCCATGCGGGGGATTAAATACAAATGAAATAGTGTTTAAAAATACAAATAATGAAGAAGTCAAATGGCAATGCAATAATCCTGAAAATACTCCTCTTCCATTATCCAGAACATTATCTACAACATCATTCGATATTGATATTATACATAATTTTTCAGCAGGCTCCACAGGGGGCGGAGGAGGAGGCTGGGATAATGAAGCGGAAACCGCTGCTGCAACAGGGGCTGATGGCATGGGCGGATATGTATACATCTATTTTGGTGAATGGGAAACAACCCAAGCACCATAAAAAACAGATTTGATAAACAACTTATTTTGGGATATTCGTACTTTTTCATTCATGCGGGTATCCCTTTTCTTTATAAATATATTAGCACACCAATTTTAAATATTCGAAACCATTTCTAAAAGTTTTGTTTCGATACAGGAAATTTCTTCAAAATTTTTGAATTTTAGTGCACTAAATAACCTTTTCTTTTTTATTGCGTTTTTAACGCAATTAACATTTTTGCAAATATACATACTTCTTCCTAAAATTTTTGATGAAGGGTTTATATATAATTTGTTGTTGTAAAGTGTAATTTTTATAAGGTTTTCCCTATCTGAAATTTGTGCACAACCTTGACATTTTCTGTTAATTTTGTTTGCCATTTAATAATATCAATATCCTATATCAATTGTATTTACCCGCAATTTATCTTATAATATTATAAAAATAAAAAATCTTATGAAAGAGATGACAGAAAAAAATTATAGCCATTTGGAAAGCGTTATAAACACGCTTAATAAAATGTTTGAAATAAGCGCTATAGCAAGCCAGGCAGTGGGTATTGAAGATTTAATCATCAAAACATCTGACTTAATTTCTAATACATTAAATAACAATCAAATCTCTTTTTATTTATTTGAAGATACTGTTTTCAAAAGTGTAATAACAAACCAAAACAAAAGGCTTGATGAGTATTTTGAATATGAAAATGAAGCTTTTTGGTCCATTATGAGCAGAGGCAATATTATTAAAACCACAAATGAAGACCACAGACAGGTTTTTAATTCATTTTGGGAAAATAACGGCCTCACTGATTTACAAGCTCAATATATAAGGGTATTTTTTGATAAAGAAAAAAACATGCCTGTTTGTATTTGTTTTATAGGCAAAGACAACAATGGCTTTGATGAAATAAATGAAGAAAATTTGAAGTTTTTAACCAAGGTTTTTGAGTATATTGAACCTGTTATAGTAAAATTACTTCACAGAAAAAGCCAGGATGATAAAATTCAGGAGCTGCAAAAATCTTTATACAATATTTCAATTCTTTACAATATATCCCAAGCCGTTAATTTTATTGATGATTTAAAAAGGCTATTACAGATAATTTTAAGCAAAGCACTTGTAACATTAGAGGCTGAAAAAGGTTCTTTAATGCTTTATGATTACACAACAAACTCTTTACAGGTAAAAGTGGTGCACGGGCTTAATGATAAGAGGGTAGAGGAAAATATCAATAACGGCCTTATTCAATGTTCACAAATTAAGGCAGGCGAAGGCGTAGCGGGAACAGTATTTCTTGAAAAAAAGGCCATAATTACAAATTTAGGCTCTAATGACCCAAGATTTGTACACAAAGATTCGCTTACAAATACCCAGTCACTCCTTTGTGTTCCGCTTATTGCAAAAGGGGAAACAATCGGTGTTATTAACATAACAAACAAAAAAAATAATAAGCTTTTTAATCAAAAAGATTTAGAGTTTATGACGTCTCTTTCAAACCAGGCAGCCATTGCTATTGATAATGCTAAGCTATATGAGCTTGCAACCAAGGACGGGCTTACGAAATTGTATATTTACAGGCATTTTTATACCCTTCTTGAAAATGAAATCAGAAGATGTTCAAGATATAAACACAAAATGTCCCTTCTTATGATGGATATTGATAATTTTAAACAAATTAATGATACTTACGGACACCTTGTCGGTGACCAAATTTTAAGAGAATTATCAAATGAAATATCCCAAACCGTAAGAAAAATTGATATTCCTGCAAGATACGGCGGAGAAGAATTTATTGTTATTCTTCCGGAAACCACAAAGGAAGATGCTACAATTATTGCAGAACGGCTAAGAGCAAATATCTCTAAAATTAAGGTTAAGGCTAAAGAAGGGGAAATTGTATCCCCGACAATAAGCAGTGGCATATGCCAGTATCCTATGGACGGGGAGGACGCTAAAACTCTTATAAACAGTGCCGATATAGCCTTGTATCATTCAAAACATAACGGCAAAAATGTTGTTTCAATATTTTCAAACGAAGGCTGTACGCTTGTTCCCAAAGAAGAGGACGAGAATTAGAAAGCAAAAAAGCCCTTATATTAAGGGCTTTACTTATCAATAATATTGATTAATTTTCAATATTTTGACCGGCTTTTTTCATAATTTCTTGCTGTTGTTTTGATATTTCTGTAAGTTGTTCATTGGCTGTTTTTTGTTTTTCAAGGATTTCCATTTTTCTTTCGCTTTTTTGTTTCCAGCTGCTTTCTTGTTCCGCATTTAATGTTTCTGTTGTGGCGCATTCTGCGACCTCTTTTTTTATTTCATCAAAATCCACAGCCATGCTTTCTTCAATTGCAACTTCTATTTGCTCGTTTTCATTGGCCTTTTCTGTCTTATGCGTTTCAAAATTATCAGTTCCTGTTGATTTTTTTGCTTTAGAAATAGTTTCCGCCCCGACAGCACCCACTGTCGCACCTGCTGCAAGCCCTGTAATTATTGAATTGTTCATTAGTATTCCTTTCTTTTATCCTATAAATATTATAAATTTTATTTCGGATTAAATTATTAAAAACTTGAAAGGAATAAGCTTTGTTTTTACAAAAATTAACAGTTACATACCGATGTAATTTTTTAGGTTGCCGCTAAGGTTTTGATTTTTGCATAGCTTTTTAAGTTTTGAAATGGCTCTTGTTTCAATTTGTCTTATTCTTTCTCTTGAAACACCGTATCTTGTACCGATTTCATCAAGTGTTTTTTTCTGCCCGTTATCATCAAGCCCATAGCGCATAATCAGCACATCTTTTTCTTTTTGATTAAGCTGGTTTAACATTTTATGGACATCATCCAAAAGATTTTCTTGTGTTACCTTTGTATCAGGTGTCAAGTGACTTTCATCCACAATAAAATCGGCGATTTTAGATGAATCGTCTTTCTGATTAGCAGGGGTTTCAATACTTATTGTGCTTTGTGCAGATTTCATTAACGCCGAAAGTTTTGAAAGCGGCATGTTTACTTTTGATGCAATTTCCTCTTTTGTGGGCATTCTGTTTAATTCGGTCGATAATTCAAGCTGTGCTCTTTTAATTTTGCCAAGAGTTTCAATCATATGCACCGGAAGTCTTATCATTCTTGATTTATCTGCTATCCCTCTTGTGATAGATTGTTGTATCCACCAGGTGGCATAGGTTGAAAACTTGTATCCTTTTGTATAATCAAATTTTTCAGCAGCTTTCATAAGGCCCAGGTTTCCCTCTTGAATTAAATCCAAAAAGGAAAGGCCTCTTCCTATATATTTTTTTGCAATACTGACAACAAGCCTTAAATTTGAACTTATAAGTGTTTCTTTGGCTTTTTGGGAATTGTTTTCCTTAATCTCTTTTGCAACCGCCATTTCTTCATCATAAGAAAGCAGCGGGATTTTACCTATCTGCTGCAGGTAAACTTTAACAGAATCGTCTGCTATAACATTTTTATAGTCTATTTTTTCCTGCTTATTGACATCTACGACCTCGTCTTCGTCATCATTGTTAAGGTCTTCGGTTTCTGTTGATTGTTCTTCTATTTCATCAAAATCTTTACTGTCTTTGTTTTGTGCTTTTATTTTCATTGAATTCTCCTAAAAGACAAAGCCATTATAACTTATTTTTGCAAATTTGCCCAATAAATCTTTATGTATATTCAATCTGTCTTATTGTTTCATATATAACAACCGCAGCACATGAAGCTACATTTAAAGATTCAAATTTTGAAGGTACCTTTATTTTAAAATCTGCTTTATTTAATAATGTCTTTGAAATACCGTCCCCTTCTGCACCAAGTATAAGGGCAAAATTCATGTCCTTATAGTTGACGTCAAAATAATTATCACTATTGTTCATATCTAAGGCAATTATCCACCAGTCGTTATTCTTTAAGTAATCTACGGCACCTGAAAGACTATTTGCTTTTATTATAGGAATATGGTTAACTGCACCCGCTGAAGTTTTTTCAACAATGGGCGTAATGGGGCAGCTTCTGTGATTTCCTATAAGTATTCCGTCATATCCTGCGGCTGTAGCTGTCCTTATTATTGCGCCAAAATTATGCGGGTCAGATACCCCATCTAAAATTACTAATTTTTTAAATTTATTTTTGTCGGCATGCTCTATAAAATTTTCTAAATTTATATGTTCAACCGGAGAAACAGATGCTACAACACCCTGCAGATTAACATCTTCCCCTGTTTCCTGTTTAATGATTTCCAAGTACTTATTAAGATTTGTAAACTGTATTATTACAGAATTATTAAGCGCTGTTTCTTTAATCTTTTTTAAACGGTTATCAAAATTTGCATTTTTTGATATATAAACTTTGTTGATTCTTTTAGGGTTTTTTATTAACGTTTCAAGAACTGCATTTTTTCCCCAAATATAATTTGTCATATTCTTATACTCCATATATATTATTTTTTGTTAAAGTTGTTTCCCATTTACTTTAATTATTGTATTATAAATTCTATATATAAGTATGATTAGAGTTAAAAAAGAAAAATTGGGCAATGTTTAATTTTGCTGGAACAACACACAAACAAATAGTAGGCATTTCTGTTACACCAAACATAGGTGTAGAGGTTTTAATCACCGACAGAAAATCCAATCAGGTGATTAAGTATGGACGCAGGTTCATTGAATACAATTTCTCTACAAGAGAGATTCAGGACTACGGCGCATTCAAGGCTGCCATAATAGACCTGTTTAATGAATTGGATATTAATCCAAAATCAAATGTATTTTTGACACTGCCAAACGTACACTTTGATTTTATGAACCTTCCCCTTATTATTGGCGATGATGCCATAAGTAACGCAATTCTTGCAAAGGCGGAAGAGTCTTACATATTCAAAAGGGTAGAACCAGTTTCTGCTTGGCTTGATATAAATACCAATACAAATACTGATACAAGACATATTGTATATTCATCATTCCAAAAAACCGTTATTGATGAAATCAAAGATGTCTTTGCAGATATCGGTTCAAACCTTGTTGGTATTGAATCATCTTACAGTGCCATTTTAAGAGGTGTTTATTTTTCAAACCTTTGTTCTCAGGAAATTGCTGAAAACTATAGTTGGAACGTATTATTAATTAATACAAACAGTTATGCAATATTCTCACTTGTGGGTACAAGGCTTGTAGATTATCAGGAAGTTCCTCTTGCAATTAAGTCTTTCTCTTACGAAGAGGCTTATCAGGCTATTACAACTTCTGTTTCACAAATTCTTCCAAATTATCCTGCTAAAAAATTATTAATAGTTTCCCAAGCAGATGATATTTGTGCTGAAGTATTAAAGACACAAATTATATTTGATGAAAAGATAGAAACAATTGACTGTAATAAATATTCAAAACGTCCGTTTGTAGACGTTGCGCCGGAAATTACAAGCAAGGAAGCGTCATCTATTACGCTTTCTGCGCTAGGTGCTGCCAACAGTCAAATGTCTGATTTCCTTGTATTAAATATACTGGGCAAAGGAACTGCAAGCCAACAAACGTTGTATGCAACCTTTATGCTCTTTGATAAGGAAATTCTTGTTACTCCTGATTTTATCAGAGGAATTGCAGTTGTTATATTCTTAATTGTGCTTCTGCTTTGTGCTTTACTGCTTGGTTTATTAAACCTGCTGTCAGGCGTGCAGGATAAAAACTTGAGAGACTATAAATCTAGAACCTCAGCTGCAGAAAACAGTATTAAAGAATTCCAAAACCAAGGCGGTGTTGTGGATATAGATGCTATAGTTAACGAAATAATGAGTGCAAATAAACAAGCTATAAGATTTTACGATTCTTTAGCTTCCGATATACCGGGCAACTTATGGCTTACATATTACTATAATAAAGATGGCGATAAAGTTGCGGTTGAAGGCATATCATCAACGATAAACGATATTTATGGCTATTATAAGAGTCTTAAGGTAATTTCGCCACAATCTAGCATTAAGCTGAACAGGCTGCAGGTTGTAAGCGGTCCGCTTGATGATATGGATATAGTTGTAAATGATGCCCAAAAGATTTTTGATTTTGAAATTGCAAACATTGCTTCTCCAAAATCCTTAAAGGGTACAAACACAACTGATAATCAAAATTCGCAAACCGATTCTCAAAATTCATCAAGACCATCCGGCGCAACAGTTGCTCCGCCTGTTCTTCCAAGCTTAGAACCGGTTGATATGAACTAAGGCATAAGGAAAAATAAGAGAAATGTTTCAGATAATTAAAGATAATTTTCTTCATATATTGCTTGTTATTGTGGCATTATTGGTATTATTTTACCTAATCCCGCCGCAAGTTTCAGAAACCTATAATAAAATCGTCCAAACAAATAATGCTAAAAAGCAACTGGATGAAAAAGAGGCTCATCTTAACAATTTAAGAATACAAGCCGAAGCTTCTGCCAAAAAAGACGAGGCACCCGTTAAAGACGGTAAAAAAATATATGAACTTGAAGGTGCACAATTCAGCGGTGAAGCATCTTTTGCTCCGTTATTTGAAATTGTGTTAAACATAGCTCAAAATTCAGGCATCAGAATAAGGTCTATTGATTACAATTATCAGCCTGAAGAAGATAAGATTTATGCCTCACATATTTCTGACTATAATGTTTGTGAGCTTACAATTGTTTCTGTCGGCACATATTCACAACTTCAAAATTTCTTCAGAGGCCTTATGAAAGATTCTAATCTAAGCTATATTGCGGAAGTTGAAATGCAACCTTGGGAAAAAGACAGAACAATTCTTATTTCAAATGTAAAAATAAGGCTTTACACAAAAACACCCGGTGCGCCAACCTCTGTTCAAATACCAAAAAACAATTCTCCTGCTGCACCTGCACCGGTTATGCCATAGATTTTAATAAAAGATTAAAAATACCCCGCGAAATATCCACCCCGGGGTATTTTTTTGTATAGTATTTTGTTTTTTATTTTAAACATTTGCACTACCTAATAAGGTAATATTAATTTCTTTATAAAAATATAAAATAATTTTATAAAAGTTAAGATATTTTTAAGGAATGTAGACTAATGCAAAATACTCAAAACCCCTCATTGGGGCGTCCTTTGTTTATGCAGGCGCCCGAGGTTGCAATGGAGCAATTAAACAATTTATTCTTTGAGCTTACAGCAAAAAATTGTAATCTGAAATGTACACATTGTTATATTAAAAGAAACCCTTATAAACAAGAAAAAGATTTTATACATCTTGATAAAATTAAACAAGCTTTAATTGCATCTAAAAAAGAAAATATAAAATGTATTTACCTCACCGGCGGAGAACCAATGCTGCATCCGGATTTTAACACAATATTAAGATTGTGCCTCAAATTTTCAAACGTGACGGTTTTAACAAACGGCACACTTATAAACGATAAAAAAGCCCGTTTCTTAAGAAAAATAGATGATGAATCAAATTTTGAAACTATATACAGAATAAGCCTTGACCATTATGATGAACAAAAAAATGATGAAATAAGGGGCAGGGGCAGCTACAGAAAAGCATTGCTTGCAATTCAAAGTCTTTATAAATATGAATTCAACCCGATTATTTCAACCGTTAATTACTTTAATGAACCAAAAGAAGAATTATTTAATGGTTTTAAAGCAATGCTCAGCAAAATAGATTTTGAATTCGAAGATATTAATTTAAAAATAATGCCTTATTTTAATCAAGATAATACCGATAACAACCAGGTTGAAACAAATGAATTTGATAAAACAAAACTTGATTGTTTTAATTCACGGATTGTAAGCTCAAAAGGAGTGTTTTGCTGTCCCGTTTTGTGCAACGATTTTAGGGCACGCACAGGTGCCACCGTTGATAGTTTTTCAAGAAGAGTATACTTGGATACAGAAAAATGTTTAACCTGTGTTAAACACAGTTCTAAGGCCTTCTGCAACAGCTGGTCATAAAAGGCTCTCTAATATTTACGATGATGATAAACATGCTTTTCATTTGCGTCTTATGATTATGTAACCTTTCATAAGGCGTTTTTTATTATTGAAATTAATCTATTCCTAAAATCATCAGCGGGATAAGCAAAAGCGTGCCCAGCACATTTGCTGCGGTGTTTACTTTATATAATCTTTCATAGGTATCGCCGGTTTTCGGGTTTTTTGTATTATATCCAAATGAATAATCTATCTGTATAAATTCTTTTTCGTATCCTTTTGGAAACGTATCAAACGGCCCGGAAGTTTTTACGGTTTGAAGCACCGTTTCATTAAACATTTCATTTTTTGAAGATTGCGTTATTTCACAGTGTTCAATTTCACCTTTTTTATTTATTTTTAAATTTACAACTGCATATGCTTCTTTTTGGATTTTTGGCATGACCCAGTTCTTTTTTATTTTTGCACCAACTTCTTTAATATATCTCTTTAAAAGCACCTTTTCCTGCTCTGTTAAAGGCGGGGTTAAATATTCCTTTGGACAATTTTGTAAATTATTTTTGTCTGCATATGCTTTTATTTTTGTAAAATTTGTTTTGAATTCGGATATGTTTTTCATATTTAATTCATCGGTAATTGCAAAATTGGGCGCGGTTTCTCCGTCATACGGTTTTATTGATATAACACCTATTTTTTCATTTCCAAAATCCGCAAAGAATGTGGCAACCTGTTCTGTTTTATTTTTTGAAAGGTATCTGAAACGAAACACTGTGCCCTCTGTATTTTTGTAATTTAGCCTATATATATTTTCCGTATCCAAAAGTCTTATCGGGTCTTTTATATCTGCCACATTCACCCATTTGGGGCTTTGTACAGTATCAACAGTTTTAACATCCGGCAGCACCGTATTTTTTGCCCTTTTTTGTGCAAGGATATTATAATCAAATCTAAATTCTATATCGATGTTATCGGTTGTAGCATTTGCCGGAAAAGGCTTGAACGGCATTGCAGATTTAACGGCAGAAACTGCCGCATCATCAGCTGATTTTTTACCTGAAGATTGTTTTATATCATATTTTATAAGGCTGCCATCTTTAGAAAGCTTAAAAGATACTTTGATGCTATTTGATACATCCGCTTTTGGTGGGTTCCAATTACTTTTTATGTTTTTTTCAAGCTCTGCTATATAAGGTTTCCAATCCACCGCATTTTGTATATTTTCATCGTTTGTTTGTACAGGGGTAGTATCTTGTGCATAACATTGAATAAATCCAAAAAACATTACACACAGAGCAAGAAAAATTTTTTTCATGGAAAATCCCCCGATATTTTTAATTAATTTTATACTTTTTTTATAAAAAAGAAAGTTTATTAATTCGTGTCAGGTTTATATATTTTGCTTATAGGTACTGTCTTGCCATTATAGCTTACAGCGGGGTTTCTTTTTTAAAACTTTTCATTAAAATGCCTGTATGAAAAATTTATTACTAACCGTGATTATTTGTACCATATTCTTGTTTGCAATGCCCGCAAATAGTGAAACAATCCGTGGCGGCACCACATATGATGTAATACCTAAAGGGTTTTTTGGCACATGGCGGGTTATATCCAAAATGGAAACTTCAAACAACCCTTCAATATTTAATAAATTGAGCGTGGATATTTGGAACTTATCAGGGGCAGGCAGCGTCTTAGTACTTGAAAATGCCGTAACAGGCGCAAAATCTTCAATACAGGTACAACCTGCAGGCAACAGTTTTGACGGTAAAACATTAAAATTTCAAAGAGTAAAAGAGGAAATTTCAGGTAAATACAAATATATTCAAAGGGAAAGCCCAGAATTTGTATTAAACGGCAATGTTTTTAAGGGATATGATACCTATATTGTTGAAAAATATGAAAATAACAAACTAATATCCAAAGATGTAGTAAAATATGTTGTAATAGGACAAAAAATATCAGGAGAGAGCAGAATAAATGAGTGGTAAAATATTTGATTTAATAGTGCTTGGGGGTGGCCCCGCGGGGATGAGCGCTGCACTGTACGCCAAAAGAGGAAATGTGGATGTTGCAATTTTAGATATATCAACCCTTGGCGGTCAACCTGTTAATTATCTTGAAATAGAAAATTATCTTGGTTTTGACAGTATCGAAGGTTGGGAATTAGCTGAAAAATTTGAACACCATGTAGATAAATTTAATATCCCGAAATTTGTAATGGAAGAAATCACAGAAATAGACCTTGTTTCAGACATTAAAACAATTAAAACCCTAAAAGATGAATACAGGGCGCGCACGGTTATCCTTGCAACAGGGGCAAGTGCTGCAAAGCTTGGTATCAAGGGCGAAAGCGAGCTTACAGGCAAAGGGGTAAGCTATTGTGCCGTGTGTGACGGGGCATTTTACAGGGATAAAACCGTTGCTGTTGTGGGGGGCGGTAATGCAGCAGTTGAAGAAGGTGCATATCTTACCAAATTTGCAAAGAAGGTTTATATTATTCACAGGAGGGATGAACTTCGTGCCGATAAAATAGTGCAAGAACGCGCATTTAACAATGACAAGATTGAATTTGTGTTTGATACAATTCCGCTTGAAATTAACCCTAACGATACGGGATGTGTGGGCAGCATAAAAATTCAAAATGTTAAAACGAATGAAACCAAAACTATTGAGGTTGACGGTGTTTTTCCGTACATTGGCTTTACGCCCAATGTAAAAGGCTTTAACGGCCAGATTATACAGGATGAAAGAGGCTTTATAAGAGTGGATGAAAATATGAGAACAAGCACTATGGGTGTATTTGCCATAGGCGATGTACGTGTAACACCCTTAAGGCAAGTAATTACAGCTGTTGCTGACGGAGCAATCGCCGGTATGAGTGCAGTTCGATACATTGAAGAATTGAAAACCGCGGCTATCGGACAAAGAAGTATATAATGGAGATATGAACAAGTGAGAGCGTTAATTTTTGATAAAACCCTAATGTATGTTGAGGATTACGAAAAACCTGTTTTAAAGACAGGTGAGGCCCTGATAAAAACAACAATGGCAGGTATTTGCAATACTGATGAAGAAATTACGAAAGGCTATATGGGATATAAAGGCGTGCTTGGCCACGAATTTACAGGGATTGTGGAAGATGTCTTTAACGATGAAGACAAGGCCTGGATTGGAAAAAGGGTTGTAGGAGAAATTAACGCAGGGTGTAAAAGTTGCTCTTGGTGCAGTAAAGAATTGGAAAGACATTGCCCAAACCGCGGCACGCTTGGCATTTGGCAAAAAGAAGGGTGCTTTAGCGATTATTTTACGCTGCCTGTAAGCAATCTGCTTGAAATACCCGATAATGTAAGCGATGAAGAGGCTGTATTTATTGAGCCACTTGCTGCCGCATATGAAATTTTAGAGCAGGTGCATATTTTACCGACAGATAAAGTGGCTCTTTTGGGGGACGGGAAACTCGGGCTTTCTATAGCGCTTGTTTTAGGGGCGTTAAATATTGATTTAACACATATTGGGAAACACCCTAATAAGCTTGATATTTCAGCCTCTGCCGGGAATAAAACGCTAAACCTTACCGATATTAAAGGGTTAGAACAATCTTTTGATATTGTAATAGAGGCTACAGGCTCCGTTGGCGGGTTTGAAACATCCATAAACCTTACAAAACCCAGGGGCACACTGGTTTTAAAAAGCACAATTGCTGCACAGGAAGGATTAAACCTTGCCCCTGTTGTAATTAACGAAATAAACGTTGTAGGCTCCCGCTGCGGCCAGTTTACACCGGTTATACCCCTTCTTCAAAAGGGCAAGCTAGATGTAAAGCCGCTTATAACAAAGGTTTTACCTTTTGAACAAGGGGTTGAGGGATTTGAATTAAATCGTGAAAAGGGTACTTTAAAGGTTATTTTGAAGTTTTAGGCAAGCTCCCGTTCCACGCTGTCAAATTTTGTATGTGCAAAATTATCCCTATACATGTTTTTGTAAGCTCTGTATTGGTCAGGTTCTGTCATCATGAGCATTTGTTCGTCTTCGGGTTCGAGCCTTAAAAAATCCTCAATCTGGCCTGAATGCACAACTATGGGTGCCTCTTCTTCTTTGGGAATTGTTTCCAAAGTAAAAAAGTTTGCTTTTGGTCTACCTTTTAGCTCAAAGGTATCATTGTTTTCTATATAGTTTAGCCCATATTCAAAATAGCTGTCTGCATAACTATTTGATACAAGCCTTTTGTGCTCTGCCATAATTTCTTTTTTAAGTTCCGGGTCAATTTTATTAAAGCTGATATTTTGTATAGCGTTGATTTTCATAACATCCTCTTATTCGGCATTATTTTCCGGTTTTACCTTTTTAATTTTTAAAACATCATTTTCAACAACATATTCAACCACATCAGTTTCCGGGTTAATTTTCAAAAGTTTTAAGATTGTTGAAGGTATAAATAAGCCCCAACCATTGCCTGCTTTATATAGCTTTTTTTCCATGTGATTACCTTGTTTACTACAATGTACTATACAAAATAATAATAAAATGTTAGAATCCTAGATATATTACAATGTTTAAAACATTGTTTAAACAATACCAAGTTACTAAGGAAAAACAATGCCTAAAGTGCCACAAAAAACATCCGAAAATGAAAAGATAGTGCGCCTTTTAGACATTCTTATAAAAATAGCAAAAGAAAACAAAAATGTGCCATTCAACTATATTGTCATAATTGAATATTTTAAAGAACAATATGAAACAAACTCTTACAACAAATAAATGTGGTATAATATGATTTATGGAAATTGATAGTTTAAGAGAACAGCTCGGCTGTATAAAAAATGAAATGACGCATTTGTGGGGAACTGCATTTCTATTTGGCGGAACGTCTTTAATGTTGCTCTTAAGGGGTGTTTCCGATATGGAACGCATAATAGCAATTCCCGGTATAATTATTGCTTTGGCACTTTTTAATGCTTATTTTATCAGAAGAGATGAAACATTAAGAATTGTTAACAAAATTAAGGAGATTAAAGATGAATATTGATACATTGCTTAAAATATTTGGGGAGTTTGTATTTATTGTTGTTATGCCGCTATATTTTCTGTATAACATGTATATTCAGGATAAAAAATATTCTGATAAATAATTTTATTTTTTCATCCCCTTAAAAAGTTTTGTAAGCTTTAGTAAAGATGTATATGTGGAAAGAATAACCAGCCTCTCACCAATACGCTGTCTGTCCACCGCCTCTTCAAGTTGTCTTTTGATATTTGCATCAATAAGCATAAGGCTTGTATCACACCCTGCATATTTTAACCTTAAAGCCATGTCGTCAGCTCTTGAGCCTGTAAGATATATATTCCCGTTAAAATCCTTAAGACTTTCAAAATCTGAATCCCAAAGCCAGCTTACATCTCTGCCGTCAGCATAATTATCGTTTATTGAGATTAAAAGATTTGTATTTTCAATATTTTTTAAACCCCTTAAAACTTCGCTTGCGCCTACCGGGTTTTTAATCAAATAAACAGTTGCAGGTTTCTTTTTTAAATATACATTTTGATTTCTGCCAAAAGCAGGTTGGTAGTTTTCAAGTGCTTTATCTATAAAACGCCGCTCTATGCCGTTTACAAGGGCGCAGGATATTGCACCAAGCGCATTATAAGCATTATAAAGACCTGTAAGGTTTACTTTAAATGTATAGGATTGTCCGTTATATGTTATATATAAAAAGAAATTGTTAGGAAACATTTTAACATCCGCCTTAATATCGGGCTGCGGGCGCCTGTTTCCGCAATCACAATACCATTTACCGAGTTGAGAATAAAAGGTTTTGTCATATTTAAGAGGCAGTGTGCATTTAGGGCAGTGAATGATTTCAGAAGGGCTTTTAGAATCTTTATCATATCCTGAAAACTGTATGTTCTCTATGCCGTAGTATATCTTTTTCCTTGTGCCTGTTGCTAATTTCAAATCTATATCACAAAGGGTGGGGTCATCCACATTTAAAATAAGGGTTAAATCTTCGTTTAATTCAATTCCTGATTGGATTTTCTTTTTTGTGGCATCTAATTCGCCATATCTGTCCAATTGGTCCCTGAAAAGATTTGTCACAAGCAGATAATCAAACTTCATTTCGTTAAAAAGTGTTGCAAGATAGGCTTCATCACACTCTATAACGTAATTATCTATGCGCTGTACGGGGTCATTTTTTAAAACCTTATAAAGCCCGAGAGCTACAGCTGTTGCAATACCGTTTGGCATATTTGCACCAAGCTCGTTATGTACAACAGAATGTTCCGCCTCTCTTAAGATTTGAGCCAAAATGCCGGCTGTGGTTGTTTTTCCGTTAGTTCCGGTTATTGCAAAACGGTCTGATATAGCATAATCTTGTGCATCAGTTAGAAAATCTTTATATTTTTGTCTTAAAATTTTTCCCGGAAAACTTGTCCCTTCAAAGTTAAACCTTTTTAGAAGAGAGTGAATTTTATATGTTTCTTTCAAAGCTTTGTTAAAATTTGGCACGGTACTAAAATAATCCACCTTGTGTATAGAATACTGAACTAATATAAATTATAATACAGAATATGATAGAATTTGGCTATATTTTAATAATTATATTTGAAGTTATAATCACATTTTTTATTGTTTGGGGATTAATTTATCTTGAAAACAAAATCAAGGATTGTCTTGAGGCTGTGAACATTGAGGCACACGGTGCCTTGGTTGCCGTTAAAGATATTAATTCCGCACTTAAAAATTTTAATTGCTGTTATTCAAAGGCTAAAAAGTTTGAAATTAAAAAAATCAAACAATTGTTTGCTCTTGCGCTTGATATTATAGAGCTTGTGGTGTTAATCCGCGGTGCAGGGTTTAAAAAGATTTTTATTAAAAAACTGCTTAGGAAATTTGTTTAATTTTACAATTAAATTATCTTTTAGTATAGCTTATTAAATTACCCTTTTAGTCATTTCTTTATGTGTCATAAGTTTATAAACTTTTATTAAGACAAACACATTTAAGGGAGTGTCTTTATGCTAATTGAGAAAAAATTTCAAGAAAATGAAAATTTTGCACTGTTAGAGTTTCACAACGTCGCTAAAGAAACTATCCCGTGGCTGGAGTGCCTTGCGGGCGAATATCATTGCAAGGTTGAGAAAAAGGAATGGAGAAGTAAGTACAACAATTATGTCGTTTATGATTACGAACCGTTTTGTTCTGACGGGTTTGAAATCACGGTAACACTGTCTTGCCGTTCTTCTGAATTTTTAAACTTTGTAAGATATTTATATGAAGAAAAAATGCAGGTTATTAATTACCTCAATGATTGTGTGATGCTTTAAAATTGTTTGTTAAAAGTGTTTAAGGGCCTAAATATAGGCCCTTTTTTAAAATTTAAAATTCCTGAAATATAAGGTTAATTTCTTCTTCTGTTATTGCAGGGACTGTGCTTGTAAGTAATGTTTTATAAGCATTTATCTCAATTTCATCAAATGCTTTTATAAAGCTGTTTGGAACGGTTGAAATTGTTTCTTGTTCACTGTTTTCAGGGTTTTTGGTTTTTTTATCAGGATAAAATATATCTTTCATTGCTTTATAGCGATTTTCATAATCTGCAATATAGTTTTTAAAGGCCTCTTTATTTAAACCTTCAATTTCAGAGGTTTTAATTCTTGATACCACTACTTCATAGTATTTATGGTATTCTTCCGGTGTTTTTATGCTTTCCGTTTTAGCTTGTTCTTCTAACGCTGCTTGTTCTGCTTGTTTTACAGCCTCAATGCGTTTTTCTATAAATATCCCGCCGCAGAATATCCCAAAAGAGTATGCAAAAAATAACAGTGTTAAACATAGTGATTTTATAAAGGTTCCCATATAATTTTCTCCGTATTTACAGTGCTTTTGAAGGGGATTGTACCACAATCCCGATTATTTATCTATAAACATACAATCGCCGTAACTAAAAAATCTGTATTTTTCTTTAACCGCCTCGCTGTAGGCTTTTAAGGTAAACTCCCTGCCTGCAAGTGCGCTTACCAACATTATTAGGGTTGATTTTGGCAGGTGAAAATTGGTTAACAGTTTGTCTACAACCTCAAATTCAAACGGCGGATAGATAAAAATATCAGTTTCATCTCTAACGGGCAGAATTCTTCCGTATTTTTTATAAACAGCCTCAAGCGTTCTTGTGACAGTGGTTCCAACAGCAACAATACTGTTTTTTCTTTTGCCGTTGTTTTCAGGCTGTAATACACTGTTTATAAGGGCTGCAGCTTCATTTGTAATTTCAAAGCTTTCAGTGTGCATTTTATGGTTTAAAATATTGTTTTCTTTAACGGGCAGGAACGTGCCAAGCCCCACATTCAGGGTAATATAGGCAATTTTTATTCCCTTGTTTTTAATTATATCAAGGGTTTGAGGTGTGAAATGGAGCCCTGCAGTAGGTGCCGCAACACTTCCCGGTATTTTTGCAAAAACTGTCTGGTAATTTTTTTTATCATTTTCATCACAGTTTCGCTGAATGTAAGGCGGCAAGGGAATTTCACCGTGTTTTTCAAGTACTTGTTCAATACTATCCCCTTCAAATATAAGCTCTACAAGGTTTTCATCGGGGCCGGATAGCGTAGAAACCCCTTTTTCAATAAGTTTTACGGATAATTCATCTGAAATATATATAATATCGTTTGGTTTCAAGCGTTTAAGGTTTTTAATAAGCGCATACCACAAGGTTTTTGCCTGTTTTTCCTTATTTTCGGAATTTTTAGAGGCCGGATGAAGCAGGAATATTTCTATATTTGCTCCCGTTGATTTAGTCCCAATCAGCCTTGCCGGAATGACTTTGGTGTTATTTAGCACTAAAACATCACCCGGATTTAGGTAATCAATGAAATTTTTAAACCCTAAATTTTGCACGCTTTCATTTTCCCTTGAAAGTCTCATCATTCTGGCGTCTTCACGGTTTTTTAGCGGAAATTGCGCAATAAGTTCTTCGGGCAGAAAATAATCAAAATCGCAAATATTTGTATGTTCAGGTATTTGTTGTATGCTATTCATTTGTTGTATACTTTAATTTAATAAAATCTTTGCGGCCTGTTTTTTAAAATTGGTTTTTGTCATAAGATTATTATATAACAAATTGGTTTTAGGAGAAAAAGTTTATGTCTATATGCATTGGAAACCGTGAATTTACAAGTCGTTTAATGGTGGGTACCGGCAAATTTGAAGATTTTGAAACAATGAAAAAAGCCCACGCTGCAAGCGGGGCAGAAATTGTAACCGTTGCAATAAGAAGGGTTGAAGAGAATTCCGCAGGTCATAGCGGGCTTATGGACCATATAGATTTAAACAAATATTGGCTTTTGCCAAACACGGCAGGCTGCGCAACCGCTGAAGAAGCTATTCGTATTGCCCGTCTTTCAAAAGCAATGGGCATAAATAACTGGATAAAACTTGAGGTTATTCCGGACCCCAAATTTCTACTACCTGACCCTATTGAAACATTAAAAGCTGCTAAAACCCTTGTAGAAGAAGGATTTACCGTATTGCCATACATTAATGCCGACCCTGTTTTAGCAAAGAGATTGGAAGAAATAGGCTGTGCTACTGTTATGCCGCTTGCATCCCCAATTGGCTCCGGGCAAGGGGTTGTAACTATGGAAAATATTAAAATTATCATTGAACAATCTAATATCCCGGTTGTGGTGGATGCAGGAATTGGTGTACCTTCTGATGCATCAGGTGTAATGGAAAAGGGTGCTGATTTTTGCCTTATAAATACCGCTATTGCAAAGGCTGAAGACCCTGTAAAAATGGCTGAGGCCTTTAAATTCGGGGTACAGGCAGGAAGACTTGCATATGAGGCAGGCAGAATTCCCATAAAACAATATGCAAGCGCTTCTTCTCCGCTTAATGGCATTGTCGGAAAATAAAAAATTTAGAAAATGTTTAACTTAAAAAATGAAAAATTTAATAAATCTCTTATTATCCTTAATTTATAAGGAAAATTGCTGTGTTTGCGGTTCTTCATACGATAATTTACCTGTGTGTAAAAGCTGTTTAAAAACTGTAGAAAACTTATCCGGTTTTGCACAAAGAAAAATTGAAGGTGTTGAAATCTACAGTGCAGCTGTTTATAGAGGTGTATTAAAGGATATTATTCATAAATTTAAATTCAACCACAAAAAACAATTGGTTAATGTCTTAGCTGATATTTTAAATAATTATTATAAAAATTGTGAAAAACTAAAATCTTATCAAAATGTAGTTGTGGTGCCGGTTCCAACAAGCAAAAACAACATAAAAGAAAGAGGGTATAATAACGTTTATGAAATAGCCCGCAAATTCGCCTCCCTACAAAGATTTGAATTTAATCCAAACATTTTATTAAAAACAAAAAATACCATTCCTCAATTTAAATTGAGAAAAAACCAACGTGATAAAAATGTTTATGGGGCTTTTAGGGTTAATATTAAAGAATATACCCTCGGTGCAACAATTTTGATTATTGATGATATTATAACCACCGGAGCAACTTTAGAAGAAATTATAAAAACTTTTAAAAAAGAGGGTATAGAAAATATGGTTTGCTTAACCTGTGCAAAAGCTGTTTAATTTTTTACACAAGTTTTAAACATGGTAAAACCCTGTAATATAGAGGTTTTTAATGGTTTTTAAACAATTTTTAATTGCTTATTATATGTTATTATACATGTTTATAATATAATTATTTATAATATAAAGGTTTTTAAAAACAGGAGAAAAACTTTAATGGAAATTATTTTAAATAAGGAAGATTTTTTAAACGGTATAAAAGTTGTAAAAAATATTACATCATCTAAAGGAGTTCAGCCTGTTTTATCAAATATATTAATTGAAACAATATCTAATGACAGGGTAATGTTTCAAGGAACGGATTTAAATCTTGCAATAAGTTTTAAATTAAAAGCGGAAGTGCTTTCTGAGGGAAAAATAACTTTAAGTGCAAAGACTCTTGAAGAAATTGTGAATAAACTTCCTGATAAACCAATTGTTTTAAAATTAAACGATGAAACTAATGTGGTTACAATATCATGTTCAAAATCCAAGTTTGAACTTATAGGGATAAGTGCTGAAGAATACCCAAAAGTGTTTGATGATAAACAAACAGAAGAAGATAAAGAATTTGAAATAAAGACAGGGCTTTTAAATAAAGGAATTAAGCAAACAGCTTTTTCGACAGCACAAAATGAAACCGGAAGTGTACTTTCAGGGGTTTGTTTTAATATAAATGAAAATATTTTGGAAATGGTTGCAACAGACGGCAACCGCCTTACAAGAAGCAGGAAAGAAATTAATTCTAAGGGCGAAAGTGTTATATTTATAAGTCCTGCAAGAACGCTTGTAGAAATTTCAAGAATAATTTCAATGTTAAAGGATGAAACTGTTAAATTTATATTAAAGAAAAACAAGATAGTTTTTGAATTTGAAAATGTAACTTTTCAATCCAGGCTTATTGAAGGAACTTACCCAAAATATCAGCAGCTGATACCTACAACAAATGAAAAAACGGTTTCAATTGCAAGGGAGTCTTTAATTCAAGCGATAGAACGTGTTTCTGTAATGGTTAATGAGAGGACAAATATAGTTAAATTTAATTTTGAAACAAACAGTCTTGAAATCAGCACGGATACTCCTGAATCCGGCTCCGGTAAAGATATGCTTGATATAGATTATTCTTATGAAAATCTTTTAATTGCATTTAATTACAGATATGTTTTAGACAGTTTAAAAAATATGGATTCAAAAAATGTAAAGGTGGAAATGTCTACAAACCTTTCTGCTTCAATATTTAAACCGGAAACAGAGAATGAAGAAGATGATAATAACTATATTTGTTTGATTATGCCTGTTCAGGTACGGTAATAGAGGTAAAAAGAAGAAACAGTATGAAAGTATCAGCTCAGGTTCCTGCAACAATAGCAAATCTTGGATGTGGTTTTGATTGTCTTGGTCTTGCACTTCCTATATATAATACGGTTACTGTTGAAGAAACGGTTTTGCCCGGTTCGGGTATTGAAATAAATATAATAGATGAGAATAATCAAAATAATATAGAAAATATTCCCAGAGATAAAAATAATATAGTATACAAAGCAATTGAGCTTTTGTATAACTATATCGGCCAAACCCCAAACGAGCTAAAAATATCAATTAAAACACAAATCCCTGTTGCAAGAGGCCTTGGGTCTTCGGCATCTGTTATAACGGGCGGTTTAATTGCCGCAAATGAACTTCTTGGAAGGCCGGCAGATACTGCAGTGCTGCTTTCCATTGCTACAGAGATTGAAGGACATCCGGATAATATTGCCCCTGCTATTTTAGGAGGAGTTGTTTTATCGGATTGGGAAGAGGATGGTTCTGTTACTGTAAACAAATTACCATGGCCTGAAGATTGGGTTGTAACAATTTGTATTCCTGATTACGAGCTTTCAACGGAAATCTCAAGAAGTGTACTTCCAAAAGAAGTATCATTAAAGGATGCAGCGTATAATTTAAGACATGCGGCAATGTTTGTACAGGCTGTATATACAAAAGATGAAGAATTAATGAAACTATCACTAAAAGATAAACTGCACCAACCATACAGAATGAAACTTGTGCCCGGACTAAGTGATATTGCAAATGAATTAAAGCATACAGAAGGTGTTTTAGGATGTGTTCTAGCTGGTGCCGGGCCGTCCGTTGCAATTATTCAAAACGGTACAAAAAACAATCTTGTAAAAGAAATAGTTTCTTCTGTTTGGGAAAATATAGATGTTAATGCACAAATTTATACACTGCCCGTTTTAAACGAAGGGGCAAAAATCATTAAATAAAAAGTAAAGGAGACTATGATTATGAACTTTAAAAAAACAGTAATAGCGGCAGCTTTAGCTCTTGGTTTAAGTGTTGGTACGGCAAATGCAGCAGGTATCGGGTATGTTGATTACAATAAAGTTTCAACAACATATTCTCTTGCAAAGAAATATACAGCAGAGCTTGATGCTAAAATAGTTGCAATTGAAAACTATGCAAAAGCACAACAGGCAAAAGCAAATGCCGCAAAAACGGCTGCAGAAAAGAAAACCATAACCGATGCTGCTGTAAAACAAGTGAGGGCAAAACAAAAAGAATATGCCGATACAAGAAATAAACGCGAACAGGAATTAACCCAAAAAGTAGTGGCAGCTGCTGAAAAAGTTCGAATTTCAAAAAATCTTGATATTATAATTAAAAAAGATTCAAGAGTAACAGGCGGTATTGATGTTACTGCTGATGTTTTAAATATTCTTAAATAACAAGAAAATCACCGGCACATATGTATAATTTTGATGTAATAGTGGTTGGTGCAGGACATGCAGGTTCAGAGGCGGCAATTGCCGCCTCAAGACTTGGTGCAAAGGTTTTATTAACAACATTAAATATTGATAATATTGCCCTGATGCCTTGCAATCCGGCAATCGGAGGTCCTGCAAAATCTAACCTTGTGAGGGAAATTGATGCTCTTGGCGGGGTTATGGCTGATGTTACGGATAATACATATATGCAGTTTAAAATGTTAAACTCTTCAAAAGGTCCTGCAGTCAGGGCTTTAAGAGCGCAATCCGATAAAAAAGAATACAAATATTTTATGCGCTCTTTAATTGAGAATGAAAAAAATATAACCCTCAAACAGACACAAATAACTGGGCTTTTAGCAGAGAATAATATTATAACAGGTGTGGAGGATGAGCTTGGGTTAAAATATTATGCTAAAAGTGTCATTTTAACTACAGGCACAAGCCTTGAGGGGAAAATTTATGTAGGATTAAAATCCTTTAGGGCAGGGCGTCTTGGGGAACAGGCTGCCATAGGATTATCTGAAAGCCTTTTAAAATTAGACCTTCCTTTAAAAAAACTTAAAACCGGCACACCTGCAAGGGTAGACAACCGTACAATAGATTATTCAAAGCTTATTGTACAACCGCCCGATGAACCCGATGATAATCCATATTATAGCGGGTGTTTAAATTATTTTTCATTTAAAAAATATCACCCAAAAAGGGTACAGGTGCCTTGTTACCTTACAAAAACAAATGAAAATACCCATAAAATAATAAAAGAAAATCTTGATAAATCCCCGATGTATCAGGGTATGATTACGGGGATAGGGCCAAGATATTGCCCTTCTATTGAAGATAAGGTTGTAAGGTTTGCTCATAACCCTTCTCATCATATTTTTATAGAACCGGAAGGTTCGGATACTTATGAAACTTATGTTCAAGGGTTTTCAACAAGCCTTCCCGCAGAAGTGCAAATTAAAATGTTACATTCTCTTCCCGGCTTAGAAAATGTTTCCGTTATAAAACCTGCTTATGCTGTTGAATATGATTCAGTACCTGCGGTAGAACTTAACCATTCGCTTATGACAAAAAAGATAAAAGGACTTTTTCTTGCAGGGCAAATAAACGGTACATCAGGATACGAAGAAGCGGCAGCACAAGGTCTTATAGCGGGTATTAATGCCGTAAAATATGCGGGTAATGAAGATATGCTAGAACTTGAACGTTCAAGTTCCTATATAGGCACGCTTATAGATGATTTAGTTACTAAAGATTTAACCGAACCATACAGAATGCTTACATCAAGAAGTGAATACAGGCTTATTTTAAGGCAGGATAATGCGGATTTTAGACTTATTGAAACAGGATATAAACTGGGACTTGTAAAGAATGAAAATCATCAAAGATTTTTAGATAAAAAAGAAGCCATAGAAAAAGAAATTGAAAAATTAAAAGAAATAAAGATTTCTCCAAGCCCTGAAAACAAAGAGATTTTATCAAAAATCGGGGAAAACCTTGAAACTGGACAAAGTGCATATGCACTTTTAAAAAGACCTAATATTGATTTTAAAATACTACATAGTCTTAATTATAAACCTGTTGTTGAAGAAAAATATGCGGATGATAAATACTTTATAAAAGAGGTGCTTGAACAAGCGGAAATTTTAATAAAGTATGACGGGTATATTAAACGCCAGGCAGAACAGGTGAATCAGGCAGAAAAGCTTGAAAAAATAAAAATACCTGATGATATTGATTATACAGGCTTAAAACAAATTTCAACCGAAACCAGAGAGATATTAACAAAAATCCGCCCAAAAACACTTGGACAAGCATTAAGGATAGGCGGGGTTAAACCTGCGGATATATCTTGCTTAATGGTGATTATTGAGGCTAAAAAATATATTTCAAAATAGGCGATATGCTTTATTTTATTTAGTTTAAATATATAGTATAATGTTTTATTAAGGAATATTATTTTAATATATTTTGAAGGATATTTTATTTGAATAACACATTAAATACTGTAAATAAAAATTATACAGAAGTTAAAAAGGAACTTGTTAATTTATTTTCATTAATCATTGAAGACAATAAAAAGGTAAGCACTTTTGATATTGATAATTTAAGGAAGATTGCAATTGCGCTTAAAAGTTTTGATTTGGTTTCTTTTTCCATGTCGCTTTTTGGGTATGCTAATTACAAAGCACATAAATTAAGTTATTATAAAACCCTTGCAATATTGAATGATGCAAAATATCTTGCTGTTTCATCACAATCATATCTTGCACAAAAGATAAATATGTTTTTTATGGGGCTTATTGAATTTGAAGAAGGAAATTACAATGTTTCTTTAGAGCTTATTCAAAGAGCGCTGAATACAGTTGTTAGTGAAGATTATAATTTTGATGAAAAAATAACTGAAATAGAAAATAAAATTAAAAAACTAAATCAGAAAAAACTCATATCAGCAGAAAAACCAAGTTTTATCCCGAAGAATAATACAGAAGACCCTCTTATTGCGCTTTTAAAGGTTGGAAGGACAATTGCACTTGAAACAAATCTGGATAATCTTTTAACAATAATAGCGCAGGAAATAAAACTTGCACTTGATGCAGACAGATGTACAGTATTTCTTTTGGACGATAAAACAAAAGAGCTATGGTCAAAAGTGGCACTTGGGATAAACACCAAAGAAATAAGGTTTGCATCAAATCTCGGGCTTGCAGGCCATGTTGCAACAACCGGCGAAACAGTAAATATAAAAGAAGCCTATAAAGATTCAAGGTTTAATAAAGAAATTGATAATGAAACAGGATATGTTACAAAATCCATTCTTTGTATGCCGATAAGAAATATGAGTCACCAAATTGTTGGTGTATTTCAGGTTTTAAACAAGAAAAACGGATATTTTACGGAAAAAGACGAAGATTTGCTTATTGCAATTGGTTCTTCGGCAGGTATTGCGCTTGAAAATGCAACGTTATTTAACAAGCAAAAACAATTTATAGAAGAACAGAAAGTTTTATTGTCAAGCTTTGTAGACACGCTTTCAGCCTCTATTGATGCCAGAGATAAGATTACATCCGGTCATTCAAAAAGGGTTACAATGTATACAATGCTTATCTGTGACAAATTAAATATTGATGAAAAACAAAAGGAACTTATAAGGCAAGCTTCACTTCTTCATGATATAGGTAAAATCGGCATTAGGGATTCTGTTCTTCAAAAAGAGGGTAAGCTGACTGATGAAGAATATACGCACATCCAACAGCATGCAAAAATTACTTATGACATTTTAAGCAAAGTGTATTTTTCAAAAGAATATGAAGATATAGCAAAAATAGCGGCAGCACACCATGAAAAATATGACGGTTCCGGGTATTTTTTAAAGTTAAAAAATGAAGAAATACCTATAGGTGGCAGAATACTTGCAGTATCAGATGTATTTGATGCAATAACTTCAAAAAGACACTACAGGTCCAAAATGCCTATAGAAAAAGCTGTTGATATTATAATAAAAGATTCGGGCACGCATTTTGATAAAAAAATAACAGAGGCGTTTTTATCAATTGAGGCAGATAAAATTATAAATATTATGATAACAGACTCTGATAAAATACTTGATGAAAACGACAGAATGATTCTAAACAAATATACAATTTATAATTTATACAGCCTTATAACAGAACATTCAGAGAGAGAATACACATCTGAAGAAACAAGATTTATTCAAACATTTTTGAAATATTATAATCTCATTGATGACACAGAACAACACTAGGATGACAAAAACAAACATACAGTTTAATAAGATTTTTAATACAGCAGTTTTTGGTGTGATATTTTTGGCTGCCATGCAAAATCCTGTATATTCTGTAGAAGATACATCTAAAGCTTTTAACCTTATGACGGTTGTAGATAACTTTTTAAACCTTGACGGGGATACAAAAAGTGCATATGAAACTTTGGATGAAAAAACAAGACACAGGCAGGAATTTGTAGAAACCACAAGACGTTTTAATCAGGGGAACGTATCTGTAGCATATAATGACTATCTTAAGATAATTACGGAAATAGATAGTGATATAGCGCTTTTAATGTTTTCAAAAAGCATGTACGAAATAGGATTTTTTACCCTTGGGGATGTTGCAATATCAAAGATTAAAAACCAATCATATTTTGCGCTGCAAATTGAAAACCTGAAAAAAAGCTACAAAGATACATTTACACTTGATAAACAAGAAGAAATTTATCTTGCAAAGGCGTATGCTTCAATATATTTTGACAATACACCCGAAGAAACAGCGTTTGATTTAAGCAAAAAAACAGGATTAATGGAAAAATCCGACTATGCAAATTATGTAATGGCACAAGCTCTTTTAGAGAGCAGGCAATATCAACAAGCACTTATGTTTATAGAAAATGCCATAGCTAAAAACCCTAAAAACCCTGCATATCTAACTTACAAAATCAATATTATGGATAAATCCGGGAAACACAAAGAGGCGCTCAAACTTTTAGAAAAATATGAAAATTCCGATATTATAACGCCTGAATTTAAAATAAAAATTTTAGTCCAAAAGGAAGATATTCTTGCAAATTTATCAGCTAATGAAAATGAGAAAAAATTTCATCAGATAAACATAAATTATATTAACGGCAATTATTATAAGGTAATTAATGAATGCCAAAACATTTTAAACTTTAATAAAAATAATTATAAAATATTAACCCTGCAGGGCAAAAGTCTTTTAAATGTAGGTAAAACAGACCTTGCAAAAAAAGTTTTTCTTCAAAGTTTTAATATCAATAAAGGATACAGTGAAACCCTTTTAGGGCTTGGTGATATTTCATATATTGAAGGAGATTTTAAAAAGTCCGCAGAATACTATAAAAAGGCGCTTAAGGGTGATAAAAACAATACAGTTATTATGACAAAACTTTTTATAGTATATAAAAATATCCCAAGCAGTGAAAAAACGCTTGCAAATCTTGAAAAACAGCTAAAGGCAATAAAAACAAACTTTTTCTATGAAAATTATATTGCGGCAGCGAGCATGTTAAAAAATAACCAAACCTTAAGAAAAGAATATTTGCTTAAATCCCTAAACGGAAACTTAATGTTTGAAAATGCAAGAAATGAATATCTTGCATATTTGAACGAAAATAAAAAACAAAAAGGCCTGCAAAATTTCTTATATATTGTTTCTTTTGTAAATAATTTTGATTATACATATTATTATTACAGGAGTATTGTTGAAAATATCCTTGGAAACAGAGATATAGCGCTGAATAATGTAAAGCACTGCGTATCCCTAAACCCGGATTTTGAACCTGCAGGAAAATTAATGTTAGAACTTGAAGGAAGTCTGATTTAAATATTTATGGTGTTAAGGTTCAGAGTAAATCTTCCTTGAATGTTATTTTTTTATTTGTAACAGTGCCTTCAAGTGCAAATACCGGTATATTAAGGAATTCAAGCATACTTGAATCGTCTGTAAAATTTTTATCCTGTAATTTTTTATGTGCCTCAAGAATTGTATTAAAATTAAACCCTTGCGGTGTTTGAGCCTGAAAAACAGTGTTTCTGTCAATAGTTTTAAGAATATTTCCTTCTTTATCTGTAATTTTTATTGTATCGGTGCTGTATACCCCGACACATACGGCAGACTTGGTTTTTAATGTTTTAATAGTTTTTGTTATAATTTCAGGGGTGACAAAAGGTCTTGCACCGTCGTGAATAAGCACAATATCGGGTGTATTTGACGATTTTTCAAATTCTAAAAGCCCGTTAAATATTGACTGTTGGCGGGTTTTTCCAAATTGTACGAATTTAATTTTAGCGTGAAATTCAGGCATGATATGGTTTTTGACGTGCTCTTGTATGTCATTATGGCATGGGATAACTATTTCATCTGTGTACGGTAAGAATTTTTCAACAGCGGCACATATTACAGAAGTTTTTTTAAGACCGTCCGTGGTTTGAACTTCAATGTTTTCAAGAAGTTTATTTGTGCCAAAGCGGCTGGATATACCTCCTGCCGTGATTACAACCCCAACGATTGGTTTTTTATTTAAAGTGTCCAAACCTTAAATCCTCCAAAACTTCTTTATTATCAATTAAAATCCTTGTTTCTTTTGTTACTTTTCCTATTATGGCTGTATTTTTGCCGCACAAATCATTTTTGATTTTTTCAAAATCACTATTTTCAAGACAAATTAAAAGACCATAATCTTCTCCGCCAAAAAGCACAGTATTAAAATCATTAATTTTTTTTGGAATTTTATTAAATTCAATGTCAAAACCCACATTTGAGGCTTCTGAGATTTTTTTTAGCGCATCATAAAGGCCGTCTGAAGTGTCCATCATTGCATATGGGTGTGCACACAAAGATGCTGCCTCACTGATTTTAGGGTAGAGTTTTGGTTCAAGGTGGGCTTTGATAAAATAATCTCCGACATCCTCCTTGTAAGGGAGGTGCTCTGTTTTTTTATATTTATTGGTTAAAAATTTCAGTCCTTCGGCACTTGAGCCGTGCTCCCCCGCCAAAAATACCGTATATCCGGGCTTTGCATTACTTCTTGATGAAATACTTCTATCTTTTGTGTTTCCAAGAATAGTTATTGAAACAGAAATTTTATCACCGCCTGTTAAATCTCCCCCTATAACTACAATGTCAAATTCTTTGCAGACGGTATTTATACCTGTATAAAAGCATTTTATAAAATCATTATTAAGCGGGCCGGATAATGATATTGTGCAGTATTCGGGTTTTGCACCGGATGATAGGATATCACTAATATTTACAAGGAGTGATTTTTTACCTAACACCTCCGGGGTTATTGTATCTAAATTAAAATGTACATCCTGCACAAGGGTATCTGAAGAAACCGCAAGATTGTATTCAGGCAAATATGCACAATCATTCCCCAGAAAGCCACTGTTTGAAAGTGTTTTAGAAATTATTTTTAAAAAATTTTCTTCCCTGTTTATCATTTTTGTTCAATATGTTTTATTAAACAGTATAGACCTGCAAGATAACTATTTTTGCCAAATCCTGCAATTTGACCGATGCAAGATGATGCTGTTATTGAATTTTTTCTGAATTCTTCTCTTGATTGAATGTTTGACAGGTGAATTTCAACGGCCGGAATATTTACAGCCTTGATTGCATCAGCTATTGCAACAGATGTATGAGTATATGCGGCGGGGTTAATTAAAATACCGTCAAAACACCCCATTGCCTTTTGAATTTTTTCAACAATTTCGCCCTCATGGTTTGATTGAAAAAATTCAACATCAACATCATTAAATTTTTTTGAATATTCCGCTATTTCTTTTTCAATCTCTGAAAGTGTTACGGTGCCGTATATTTCAGGCTCTCTTTTGCCCAACATATTAATATTCGGGCCGTTTATTACTAAAATTTTCATCATATCTTCCTTTGTGCTAATCATACAGGAATTTTGCATTGATTAAAACATCGTTCTTTAATTTTTTACAATTTAAATCTTTTAATTTTATACAATCATCAATTTTTGAAAAATTAAACCCTTCAATAAATGATTTTCCCCCGCCAAAAATTTTCGGGGCAACAAACACATATATTTCATCAACACATTTTGAGGCTATCAGGCTTGAATTTAAGCCGGCCCCTGCCTCAATTAGGACATTATATACCCCTAAATTATAAAGCTCTTTAAAAAGGGTGTCATAGTCCTTAAAATTAATTTTTTGAATGTGCGCCGGGTATTTTTGTTCAGAGTTTGTGATTACAATAATTTTTTCTGTATTATCTTTAAAAATATTGTATTCAGGTGGTATTTGCCCGCTTTTATCCATAATTATCCTTACCGGGTTTTTGGATTTTTTATTTTCAGGGCGCGCCGTAAGGCTCGGATTATCTGTAAGAACCGTGCCGGAGCCTGTCATAATTGCCTGATGTGATGAGCGCATATTGTGTACAATGTTTCTTGAATAATCATCAGTTATCCATTTAGAGCTGCCGTTTTCAAGTGCAATTTTTGAATCAAGCGTTACGGCCGTCTTTATTGTAATATACGGTTTTTTTGCCGTAATATTTTTTATAAATACTTTATTTAATTCTCTTGCCTCATCTTCCAAAACACCCGTGATTGTTTCAATCCCTGCAGCTTGAAGTTTTTTGATGCCCTGCCCTGCAACAAGCGGGTTTGGGTCAATCATACCGATTATTACTTTTTTTATCCCCTCTTCAATTATTAAATCGGCACAAGGGGGAGTTTTTCCCTGATGAGAGCAGGGTTCAAGATTTACATATAAGGTGGCGCCTTTTAATAAATGTTGTTTATCAGGGGCGGTGCTTAAGATAGCATTTCTTTCGGCGTGGTTTTCACCGTATTTTTTATGATATCCTTCAGATATAATATTTCCAACAGCATCTGTTATAATACACCCCACAAGAGGGTTTGGAAGAGTTTTTCCCAAACCTTTCTTTGCAAGGGTAAGACATTTTTTCATATATTTTTCATATATTTTATTCATAGGCCTGCTACATTGTTTTAAGTGCTTCTAATAGTTTTATTACCGAAGGATACAGGATAATTATAAACATGGCAGGCAACATAAACAATATCATTGGTATGGTCATTTTGGCGGATGAAGTTTGTACAAGCTCTTCAATCCTTTGTTTTTTTCTGCTTCTTAATGTATCACAATAAACGCTAAGGGGTTGTGCTATTCCTGTGCCAAGGGTTTCTGATTGTATTAAAAGGGCTACAAAAGATTGTAAATCTTTGCAGTGAATTCTTCTTGTGAGGTTTTTAAGAGCCTCGTTTCTTGGAAGACCCGATGCAACATCCTGAGAAAGCCTTATAAACTCATAACCTATTGTGGGGGAAAAACCTTGAAACTCCTTTCCCACCCTTTCTACCGCGCTATCCAGCCCGAGGCCTGCCTCTACACACACAGAAAGCATATCAATGGCATCCGGGAAATTTTTTTCAAAATCTTTTTCTCTTGTTTTGATTAGTTTTTTAATCCTGATTTCAGGGTATTTGTATGCAAGATATATAGCAATACAGCTAAAGCAGACAACTATTTGATTAAGTCTGTACACGGAAAGAGCGATTGCACAAAAAAGTGATACAAACAAAACCACCATAAGCCTTTTGTTTTCAAAATCCAAGATATCATCTTCAGATGACGGGGCACCTACACGCACAAGAAGTTCTTTAATTTTGTTTTTAACATTAATATTTTTAATATTACCTGCGGTGAAAGGTTTTAGAAATTCAAGAATATTATCCAAAAATCGTTTTGAACTTGTTTTATATTTTTTGCCGGCGTTTTTAATTCTTGTTCTTAAAAAACTTTCTTCTTTTTGAATAAAAACAAAAGTTATATATCCTGCCCATATGGCAAAAAGTGTGGGTATTAATAATAAATTCATTATAATCCTTTATATTTCAATTGATAAAATCTTTACTATACAAAAAATGCCAATGCACAACATGCCTGCTGCTACGGCTATTGCTATATTTCCCTGAGGTGTATTTAAAAGAGGGTCCATATAATCAGGAGATATGAAAAACAAAATTAAAGCAATAAGAGGAGGCACAAGAGTTAAAACTATTCCTGAAAATTTCGACTGGGAAGTTTGTGCTTTTAGCTGCCCAAGCATCTTAAATCTTTCCCTTATTGTTATTGAAAGGCTATCTAATACTTTTGCCAAGTTTCCGCCGACTTCTCTTTGTAAAATCACTGCCGTTGTGAAAAATTTTAAATCCATACTGAATGGCATAACTTTGTTTAAAGATAAAATTGCATCTTTGGTGTCAATACCAAAAGATATCTCATCTACAGCACTTTTAAACACCTGACTAATCGGAGAAGGCATTTCTTTTACAATAATATCAAAAGCCCCGTATAAAGAATGACCTGCCCTTAGTGAGCTTGAAAGCATATCAAGGGCTTCCGGGAATTGCTGCGTGAAAAGATTTGTTCTTTTCATAATCCGAAACCTGACAAAAACAAACGGCAGCAGTGAAGATAAAAAACCCAAAATAATAAAATATGGAGTTGTAAAAACTGCAATCAGAAAAAACGGCAAACAATGCATAGCAGAGATTAATATAAAAACATCTACCTGCATATTCAAACCAGCATAATACAATTGGTTTTTCAGGTATTCTGCGGGTTTAAAATCTTTTAAATATTTTCCTAAAAATCCAAAACGAAAATCATTGCCCATCGCAATAAAATCTGGATTTATAATGTTGGTTTGGTCGCCTACGTTTTTTTTAATATTTTCAAGTCGTTTTTCAATTTCAGGGGACCTTGGAATGCGTACCTGATAAAGATTTGCCACAAATATAAAGCATAAAAACCCTAATAATACAGAAACCAAAAAAGATATCATCTTTTTAGCCTTTTTAATATATCTAATTCGGCATGGGATATTTGAGAACTTTTTCTTTCAACCTGTAATCTTGGGTCAACCGGTTCTTTAACCATGCCGGTTGTATTAACCTGAGATGTTCTTGTAAGATAAGTATGACGGTGATTTTTATCAAAACATTGAGGATTAATTTCAATGCCTCTGGATTTTATCTTATCAATAAATTTTGGTCTGATGCCGGTTGAAACATGCATACCCATAACGGATTTTGTACCCACACCGGTTTGTTCCCATACAAAAATATCCTGCATGGTTATAACATTTTCTTCCATGCCTGTTATTTCAGACACTCTTGTTACTTTTCTTGAACCGTCCTGAAGTCGGGATGCCTGAATTACGATATTAATGGCGGAGGCAATTTGGTTTTTTATGTTTCTTTCGGGCAAATCAATCCCTGAGTACATAACCATTGTTTCAAGTCTTGACAGGGCATCGCGCGGTGAATTTGCATGTAGAGTAGTTAGAGAGCCGTCATGACCTGTATTCATGGCTTGAAGCATATCAAGAGTTTCGGCCCCGCGGCATTCACCTATTATTATTCTGTCAGGGCGCATACGAAGTGAATTTATCACCAAATCTCTTGCTGTAATTTCTCCTTGTCCTTCTATGTTTGCAGGACGGGTTTCAAGCCTTACAATGTGGTCTTGCTGCAGGCTTAATTCTGCCGAATCTTCAATTGTTATAATACGTTCCCCGGGCGGGATTTTAGCGGATAAACTGTTTAATAATGTTGTTTTACCGGCGCCGGTTCCGCCTGATATTACAATATTGCATCTTGCAGCAACCGCAGCCTCTAAAACTTCCGCCATTTCTTTACTGACAGAACCCCAGCGGAGCAGTGCCTCCATTGTGCCGGCATCCGCTTTAAATCTTCTGATTGAAAGAGAGGGGCCATCTATTGCAAGCGGCGGAATAATGGCATTTACACGGGAACCGTCTGAAAGCCTTGCATCCACCATTGGGGATTTTTCATCAATTCTTCTTCCGATTTTTGAAACAATTCTTTCAATAATATTTTTGAGGTGATTATTATCTTTAAAAACAATAGAAGTTTTATAAAGTTTTCCGTCCTTTTCAACATATACATTTTTTGCCCCGTTAACCAGAATATCGCTTATACTGGGGTCTTCAAGCAGGGGGTCAAGAGGCCCAAAGCCTTTTGCCTCTTGGATAATTTCTTTTATTAGTTTATCGCGCTCATCCTTATTTAACGGAACAGAGCGAAAATTAGTATTTAGCTGACCTTCAATAAACTGGCGGATAAGCTCTTTTTGTTCATTATCGTTGTATGTAGTCCAGGCAGGGGTGGAGTTCACCTTTTCAATCAAAAGAGAATGAAGTTTTTCTTTTAAGGAGGCAAATTCTTCACTAAGGGGCATGGCGCCTATAAAATCAGCATCAGTCTTTTTATGCACCGGTTTTTGAGAATCGCTTGTAGCATTTAATCTATCCTTGAGAGACAATTAGTTTTCCTCCTTTTTTCTGAAAATATCCAGAAGGCTAAAGGATTTTTCACGCTTTTGTGGTTTTTGGGTATTTGTGTATGTAAAATTATCTGATAATAATGCTGCAAGCTCTCTAAAGCTTTTTGCAATATTTGAATGCGGATTAATATCACACACAGGTAAACCCTTGTTTATTGCATTTATGATTGTAAAATAATTATTTGGGATTTTGAAATAAACAGGATGCCCAAGCACTTCTTCAACATCTTCTACCTTTATTTCATCATTTTCCATATAGCGATTTACAATAATTTTAATTTTATCTTTTGTATATCCAAGGCGCTTAAATAAATCAAAACATCTTTGGCAGTTTCTTACGGAAGGCAAATTAATTATTGTAATAAGCAGCACTAGGTCTGAATTATCAAGAGCCGTAATTGTTTTGCCGTCGAAACTTGCAGTTGTATCAATAATAATGTATGAGAACACATTTCTTAATACGTTTATAAGGGTTGTAATATTATCAGACGTTATAACCTCTGCCTGTTCTAAGTCCGGCGGGTCAGCAAGAACATAAAGGCTTGAATTGCCGTATTTTTCAAGAGTTGACAGCAAAAAGCCTTCATCAATTCTTTCCAGATTGTTTATAACATAGGCTGTATCAAAGGAAGGGTTAAGGTCTAAAAATGTTGTAATATCACCCATTTGCATATTTAAATCTACAAGGGCAACTCTCTCTTTGGTCATATTTGCTATTTCAACGGCCAAATTTGTGGCTATAGCAGTTTTTCCGATACCGCCTTTGTTCGAAAATGTTGTTATGACCTTGCATTTTGTGGTGTCATTGATGTTGCCAAGGATTAAATCTTTTAATTTTTCAACAGATTGAATAAAATCCGCTTCGATTAACGGTTTTGTTAAAAATTCTCTTGCCCCTGCGCGTAAAGCTTTTATTACTATTTCCGGGCTCATGTCATATGAAAGAACAATAATTTTAGAATTTTTTAAGGAATTTGAAATTTTTACAATTATATCAAGAGCCATCTGTGTTTTTTGTGAAATATCCACAATAATTAGGTTTGGTCTGTTTTCAATGATATAATTCATTGCGGTTAACACATCATTGAATTCCTGTGTTACATTGATGTCCTGAATTTGTGCAAGATAGTTTAGGATAAGCTCCCGTGAATTATTTTCAGGGTCTATTATAACGGTATCTATTTTTATTCCCATAATTGTTTTACCTTAATATTGTTTTATATGTTGTCAATCCGGGTCATATTATCAACAATTTTTGGTGTAATAAATATTACAAGCTCTGAATCATTTGTAACATCACTTGAGTTTCTAAACAATACTCCTAATACTGGAATATTTCCTAAAAGCGGCACCTGGGTTTTATTTTTTGTAGATGTATTTTGCAAAAGTCCTGCAATAATCAGGGTTTCACCATCCATAAGTTCTACAGTAGTATCCACTTTTCGTGTTTTAAATCCGGGTACCTGGGTCATATCGCCGGAAACAATACCTGCCGAACGGTCAATTTCAGAAACTTCTGGGCTTAACTTTAAACGAATTCTTCCGGTTTTTTCCATAATCTGGGGTTTAAATCTTAGGATTACCCCTGTTTCTTTAAAATCATATGATACATTTCCATAATCTCCTATTTCGGAGGGAACAGGAACCTCGTTGCCCACGTTAAAGCTTGCTTCTTCGTTATTTACGGCAAGCAGTTTCGGTTCTGCCAGAATTTTAATATCACCTTTTTGTTCCGCAGCATTTACTGCCATAGAAATTTTGCTTGATTGGTTATAAAGATAATAATTAAACCCGTTATTTGAAAATACTTGATTTAAGGTTGCAAGCGGGTTCTTGCTTAACAGACCAGATAGATATTCACTAAGGCTTCCGGCATCTTTCCCGTATCCAAATTGTACACCTAAATCTCTTGTGAAGTTTTTAGAAACTTCCGTTACCCTTACTTCAAGCTGCACTTGTTTTGTAGGGCTTTCAGTTAAATCCGTAAGATTGATATCATAAGCTTTTGCAAGATTTTGGATTTGCTCTCTGATATTGGTAGAGCTTACAAAGCCGCTCATAACAACACCATTGTTGTTAAAAATCATTGTTATATCTTCATTTGGTGCAATATAATTTACTGCCTCAAGAAAGTTGTCTGCATCCTGTTGGACAGTTAAATTATAAAATACCGGAGAGTTTGAATTTTTACCCCAAAATATTAAACTTGTAGAGCCTGGCTTTTTGCCATTAATAATAAGTTGTTTAGGAGAAATAACCACCACATCGGCCATTGCTGGGTCCGCAATTGAAACCCTTTTAATGCCTGTGTCAAAATTTAAAATCTGAGATTTACCAACAACACTGTAGAGCTTTTTGTTGTTATCTTTAATAATATTCTTGGCTGTCGTTGAAGATACACTTTGAGAATATAAAACAGGAATATCACCAACCATTTTTTGTGTGTTAACATCACGAAATTCGGCATTGGCAACTGCAGATTGCATAATTAAAAATATTGGGAGTATTAATTTTATTGTTCTTTTCATTTTAAAAATCCAATGTCTGTTTTACATTTCCCTGAATAACTTCAACGGTATTGCCCCTTTTTCTTGCGCTGTCTGCGCTGTATACGTAAGATGTTTCCGTATTATCATTTATAGGTTTTATGCTTTCCGTATCAATTGCGCTATAATCTTCACTTGAAATTGTGTAAGAAGAATATTTAAAAGGGTCATATGCAAAAGAATAGTCGGTTTTATCATCTTTGTTTCTTTGAACGGGAATTAGTTTATCTTCTGTCATACCAAAAATAAAGGGGCCTACATCTTCTTCTTTTATTTCAAAAAGAATTTGCTTACTTGCTTTGCTATCTGCATTTAAAACCTTTATCACCCTGATATTTGAAGCTTGAATGGTGTTATTTGCAGTATAAATATCAAGATAAACATTGTCGTCTATAAAAGGAGCCATTCTTGAAACCGGTACGGTGGCGGCAACGGCCCTAAAGCCCGGTCTTGGTTCGGATAAGGCTGTATCATTTGAAATGTCCAGACTGCTTTTTAAGACAGGATGCCCTGAAAGAATTTCTTTTGTAGTTGTTGCGCCTATTACGGTTTTGATTTCAGTAAAAAGACCGTTTGTTTTCATGCCAAGGTCTTTCATTTCAACATCATCCCCGGTTATCGTATGGTTTTTTGGTATATCCTTTTTTGCAACAACATAAATTGTTGTATTTTCATTGGCGGCATAGTTTACACCAATGCTGCTTTTTAATCTTTCTATCTCAGCTTTTTGTTTTAAATTTTCTTCGTGTTGTTTTATAACAAATTGATAAGTTACGGCAAAAATTGCAATGCCGACCAAAATAGAAATTATTAATTGGTTTTTATTCTTTTTAATGCTCATAAAATTTCATACAATTCCACACCAGACATTGTACTATATTTTATACAGCAAGGAAAATGATTAAGTAATTTGAAGAAAATTATCTGATAACAGGAGTTTTTTCCCATTTGTGTTCAATTAAAGCTCTTTTTTCGTTTGCTTTAACGGAAGCATTCCACAAATTGCCTATAACACCTATGGCAAGCGCTGCACCGCCAACTATCGGGGCTGTATATTTGCCTTTTAACAGTTTGTGCATAATAGGTTTTTGTAACAGTTTTGTATTGTCAAACAGTTTAGATTTTCCAAATCCGTATAGAGTGCCAAATAAAGCACCGCCTGTAATGCCGCCTTTCACAACACCTTTAAACAAACCTTTAATATATTCACCGGCCGTTACAAAAACTTTTCCTACGTTTCCTATAAACCTTTTAAGTCCTTTAATAAAACCGGGTTTATCTTCTTTCTTTTCTTTGTTTTTTTCTGCTTGATTTTCTTTTTTTATTTCTTCTAAAATTTCTTTGCGTAATTCTTCTTTCAAGTCGTTTCTGTTGACGGTTTTTGTTGAGGTAAAAGTATCACTTGAATGTTGCACAGTCTGAACCGGAGGCGCAGAAGGTGCGGCAGCATTTGAAGTTTGTTCAGGTGTTTTAGATGCTTGCTGCGGCTGCACCGTTTGAGGTGTTTTATATGGTGTAAACCCTGCTGTTTCAAACACTGATGACATGATTTTAGTTCCTTTAATTTTGAATTACGCACTAGTAATAAAACCGAACATACAAAATAATTGCTAAATTATATTTCTTTTTGAAGAAAACTTAATAATTCTTCAAGTGCTTTTTTAGCAAAATCTTTTTTGATTTGCATACGGGTTTTTAATGCTGAATGGTATTCAATTGTTTTTATGTTACTTTTTTTACCTTTTTTAATTCCAAGGCCTATATAAACTGTGCCGGGAGGATTTTTTTTATCTCCGCCTGTCGGGGCTGCATATCCTGTTGTAGCAATACTTATATCTGCATATTTAAGCAGTCCTTTAGCCATTTGGTGCGCTACTTGAGGGCTTACGACAGAGTATTTTTCAATTGCAGATTTTTTAACATCCAAAAATTTTTCTTTAGCCTCGGGTGCATAAGTTACAAAATTTTGTTCCACAAAATCAGAGGCACCGTCTATATCTGTAAGATAAGAACTTATAAGACCGCCTGTACAGGATTCACCTGTAGAGATTTTTAAGTTATTTTTTATAAAAAAATCTTTTAAATTTTTAAGGACTTTTTCCATATTATTTATTAAAATAACGGTACATCAAGGGGTTCAAGAAGCATTATACCGAATTTTTGCCCCTTTAAAATTATAACATTTTTACCTTTTCTAAAAAGGTCTATAATGCTATCACCAACCAGATACCCTGCGCCTGCAAAGGTTCCGCCCACTGCTGCAATGGGTGTTACAAGATATTTGCCGCCAGTAAAAAGTTCTTCGCCGGATTTTAAACCCCATTTTGTGGATTTTTTAATAATTTCTCCTGATTTATTAAGGTTTTCGGCAAATGCATCTCCGTAATTTCCGCCCCCATCAATTCCGCCGTCCTGAGTAAGTTTTAAAGAAGAGCTTATACCGGCTTTAAGCGGAATTTGCCTGCCGTTTGGGGCAACAATATGGTCAAAATTTAAATATAAAACGGCTGCCCGGGAGAGTCTTTTTGGTTTGATAACTTCTGCAGAGTTTCCTCTGATAACAGTGCCTCTCGGAAGAACTACAGAGCCGTCTACAATTATATCTTTTGTAAGGTATGCACTAAACATATCTCTTGAATTAAGCGTTTCTGTTGTTATTGTATTTGCAGCCTCAAGTTCAAGTTTTGTACCCATTGGTATTCTTTTTGTTTGGGCGCCGGCATTTATTTGGTAAGCAAAAGAATCTTGTATACAAAATGCCGCAAAAAGCATTATTGTAAATGTTATGATTAATTTTTTCATTATTATTTTTTCTCCAAATCGCTAATATAGATTTTACCAAATTTAGCGGATAAATCATCAATATGATGAACGATATAATAATAACTTTCTAAATCTTTTTCGCCAAGGTCTATCATGGCGCCCCAATCTGCCCTGCCATGGTGTGAGGCTATCATTTTTGCAATTTGAGGTTGGTTATTTTGCATACATAGTGAAAAACCATATTGGGAATGGCTTATCCAATCTTTTCTAAAATCTTCATTGTATTGTACAAACCCTGTTTCAAAATCTATAGTATATTCAAAAATCTTTCCTATATCATGCAAAATACATGCAGCAAACAAAATATCCTTGTTCATTTTTTTGTGCATATTAGGGAAAATACACTCTGCAAATTGCAAACATTCATAAATATGTTGAATAAGCCCGCCAAGATAATTATGGTGCATCATTTTTGCAGCAGGTGTAATTTTGATTAAATCTTTATTTTTGAGCCAGACATCTTTGACAAAGCTTTTTAAATCTTCATTTTTAAATGTTTCTATGGTTTTTAGTATATCATTAAAATGGGTTTCTCTTGTGTTTTTATCCAACCCCAGTGTCGCCTCTTTAATGATTTCCATATTGCTTACAAGACAGTTGTTGAATTTTTCATTGAAACTTGCGCCGGTAATTTTAACAATATTTCCGGTTCTAAAAATTTTGGGGTCAAGACGATTAAGGGTTTCTTCCCATAATATGCAATTCAGTGTTGAGTTTTCATTTATATTTCTTAACTGGAGTTTACCCATTTTGGTGCCGGCTTTTGTATCGCCTACACTATAACCCATTACTTCGTAATCTGCGCTTAAATCAACCATTTAATAATTTTATGATAATTAAATTTTTTTGTAAAGATTATGTTTGAGCATCATTCTTTTTGATTAATTTATACAGGGTTTGATTATTAATTTCGCCGCCAATCAACATAATAATTGATGTGTAGTAAAGCCATACCATAAGGATTGCAAATGTGCCTATTGTACCATAAACTCTGTTGTATGTTCCAAGCTCGTTGACATACAAAGAAAAAAGCCAACTTCCAAGCAGCCAGAATATACAGAAAAACAATGCGCCGGGTACAATACTTTTTCTTTTAAGTGAAAAATCTCTTGCAGGAAGAACATAGTAATTAATCATGGCAAGGAAAAACAATAATAAAAATGCAACAGGCCATCTTAAAACCAAAATTGTATTAACCAGTTCATCCGGTATATGCAGATACGGGGAAATTACATACAAAATAACTTTCCCGAAGATAATCAAATTTATTGAAATAAACAAGAAAAATGTGTTAACAAATACCATTACAATTGATAAAATTCTAACATGCAGAAATGAACGATTTTCCTGAATTTTATTTGCCCTGTTTAAGCCCTTAATGATTACTGCGATAGTATTTGAAGCAAGAAATAATGTTACAAGAAAACCCATTATACCTACAATGCCGCCGTTTTGGAACAAATTTACCTCTTTTAAGACAGAATTTATCATTTTAACAACATCATAAGGGGCAACTGCAGCAAGGGCTGCAAGTAACTTTGTCATGAAAAATTGTTTGCCAAGCCACCCAAAAACCGCGGTTAAAAATAACATAAATGGAAATATGCCAATGACAGACATATAAGCCATTTCGGCTGCCGCATTAGGGAAATCCTCATGAATAATGCTATCCAATAGGTTTAAAAAATATTCTTTTATAATTTTAAACATTTTTTAATCTCGCAAATAAGGAGTTCACGTGCTGTCTTAAGTGGTTTTTTAATTGTGCACCCTGCGGCGTGGATATGCCCGCCACCATTAAATGTTTTTACAATTTCGCAGACATCAATATTATCACTTCTAAGGCTCACCTTTACGGTGTTATTGCCGCTTTCTTTCAGCACGGCAGAAATTTCCACGGTTTTTATAGTCCTTAGAGTTTCTGCTATGCCTTCCGTGTATTCGTTTGTTCCGTTAAATTTTTTCATATCAGCCTCTTCAATAGACGCAATTGCTACTGTGTCATTGAAAAAGAATTCCGTTCTTGAGATTATTGCTGATTGGAATAAAATCATATTTTTTGGCTTGTTATTGTAGCATTTTTTAGCTAAATCAGCATTATCAGCGCCGTAATTTATTAATTTTGCTGCAATTTCAAGGGTTTCAGGTTTTGTGTTTTCGTATCTAAATCCGCCCGTATCTGTTAATATTGAAACATATAAGCATTCTGCCATTTCTTTTGTAACGGGAATATTTTTAGCGCTAAATATATTAAATAAAATTTCTCCCGCACTTGAGGCAGAGCCATTTATAAAATTTAATTTTCCATAGCCGTTATTTGTTTTGTGGTGGTCTATATTTATAGTCATTTTTGCATTGTCAAAAATGAAACGAGCCTTTTGAACGATTCTGTCTATTGAGGCTACATCCACAGCTATGACTAAATCGTAAATATTCTGAACATTATCAAGATTTTTACTTGAATTGATGCCGGGCAGAAATTTGTATGTATCAGGAATGCCAATAGTTTCCGATGTTTGTATTAAAGTATCTGCCTTGTCCCCAATATATAGCTTTAGGGCACACATTGTACCCAAAGTATCTCCGTCAGGATTAACATGGGAGATAATCAGGATTTTTTTAGATTTTTCTATTTCGCTAAATATGTTATCAATAACGATATTGTTCATCAGTTTTAGAATACCATAAATATTTTGACGGACAATGTCATTATTTAAAACCCGTTAAAATACTAAAGGATAAGGTTCTGAACAATTGTAACAAACATCCCAACCGCCATTAACAATTTTTGCAGCACAGGTTGTGCCGGTTGAGCCCTTTGTACAGTTTTCATTAACAAAATCCTGGCTTTCATTAGCACCATACGGGAGCACTGCGCCACTTAAGTACAACCCATAATAAAATACATCTTTTCCTACAACATTAGGTTTTTTGGGGCCGTTTACATCAATCATAAATATTCCACACAAAGTTTTTGGGTCCCCTCCCGCCCTGCAGTCGCTGATTTTTGGTGTATCATCAGTGTCATTCCCACTTCCGCCACCACTGCTACTTCCGCCTCCGCTGTTATCAGAAAGCCTGTCTGCAAATGCAATTAATGAGCCGTCAGTTAAATATACCCTTGTTTTAGCATCAAAAATGTCTTTAATATCGCTTTCTTGACTGCTTTCATCTTCTGCAAGGGTATTTGTTACATTGTATGAGCATATTTTATTGTTACCGGCATCTCCGCTGCACATAAAGCCAACATTGAGCCTTGGTGTAATGATTTCTTGCATTATTTTAAGCGGGCCGTCTGATGATTGCCAATTCCAACTTTGAACATCACCGTCTGTGATTATACCCAAATAAACAGCATAATTTAATGTTTTAGCTGATTTTTTTAATTGTTCTATGGTTGCTTTTTTATTTGTAACATGAATCATTGCAGGAATTGTTATGGCTGCAACTACACCAATAATTGTTAACGTTAGAATAACTTCAGCAAGTGTAAAACCTTTTTTCATATTATTTTACAATCCTATACTAATATTATTTGATTACAAATATCACTCATTTTATATTTAACCATATTTTTGTGTATTTGTAAAAACAATTAAAAGTTTATACGCAAAACTTTTTTGTGTTTTTTGGCACCCGCTATAATGTCGGTTTTTAAATTATAACATTCTGATAACAAATCATTATCATCAAAGTTTTTATTAAAAACTTTTTCTAATGTTTTTAGGGCAAGACCGTTTTGACCGTTTAAACTGTATGCTTTTGCAATCATAAATAAACAAAATGTGTTATTAGGGCTGATTTTTAAAGCTTTTGAAAATAATCTTAATGCCTTTTCCGTATTATTTTTGGCAAGCAAGATTTCACCCTTTAAAATAATACTTTTAGAATGATTTTTATCAGCCTTAAGGGCCATTCTTATGCACTTTTCGGCGAGGTCTAAATTATTTTCATAGTTGAAATAATCGTATGCAAGTCTATAAAATTTTTCTGCATTAAAATAAACAACGTTCATTTTAATATTTTTTACCCCAAAATAATTACGGTTTTTATTCTACAGCCTGTTATAGCTTTTGGGCTAAACATTAATATTCTTTAATATTTAATAAAATTAATTAACATACAGGATTTTCCATATTGTTTTTGCTATAATGTCAAAAAGCATGTTTATTTAATTTTTTGGGAGGTTTGAGCGAGTGAATACTCTAGAGGCTAATGAAAATTGTGAAATTAATTTATCTGAAAATGCAAAAAAAGTTCTTGAGAAAAGATATTTAAAAAGAGATATTCAAGGTAATGTTACCGAAACACCGAAAGAACTTTTTGAGCGTGTAGCATACACTATAGCCGATGCTGATAAAACCTTCGGAACAGATGAAAACGAAATAAACGATACTAAGAAAAAATTCTTTGATATGATTGCAAACGCTTATTTTATGCCAAATTCACCCACTCTTATGAATGCAGGCAGAGAGCTTGGGCAATTAAGCGCATGTTTTGTTCTTCCTGTGGAAGATAGTCTTGAAGGGATTTTTGAAACAATTAAAAATACTGCCCTTATCCATAAATCAGGCGGCGGTACAGGGTTTTCTTTTTCAAGATTAAGACCTAAAAATGATGTTGTGCATTCAACAATGGGTGTGTCCTCAGGTCCTGTTAGTTTTATGGAAGTATTTAACGCAGCAACCGAGGCTGTAAAACAGGGCGGTACAAGACGCGGTGCCAATATGGGTATTTTAAGGATAGACCATCCGGATATTTTAGAATTTATTAACTGCAAGAGTGATTTAACAAAATTAAATAACTTTAATATTTCTGTTGCTATTACGGATAAATTTATGGAGGCTCTTCAAAGGGATGAAGATTATGAATTAATTCATCCAAACACTAAACAACCGGTAGCTAAATTAAAAGCAAAAAAAATCTTTGATATGATAGTAAAAGGTGCCTGGTCATCAGGGGAGCCCGGTGTTATCTTTATTGATAAAATGAACAAGGACAACCCGACACCTCTTATAGGCGATATTGAATCTACAAATCCATGCGGAGAGGTTCCTCTTTTATCATATGAAGCGTGCAACCTTGGTTCAATTAATCTTAGCAAAATGGTGGAGGTTGATTCTAACGGTAATAATGTTATTAACTGGGATAAACTTGCAGAGATAACAAGGCTTGCAATACATTTTCTTGATAATGTTATTGTTGCAAATAATTATCCTCTTCCAAAAATTGCTGATATGGTTCAGGCAAACAAAAAAATAGGCCTTGGAGTAATGGGTTGGGCTGATATGCTGATGAAAATGGGCGTGTCATATAATTCAGAAGAAGGATGTGCCCTTGGCAGAAAAGTTATGGAATTTATTGATTACCATTCCAAGGTTGAAAGTATTGAGCTTGCCAAAAAACGCGGCAAATTTGGCAATTTTGCAGGGTCTGTTTACGATAGATGCAATTATCTGTCTGAAAAGTACAAAGGTAAATCTGCAGGCATGATTACGGATGATATGTGGGCGGAGCTTGATAAGGAGATTGCAAACCATGGTATCAGAAACGCAACCACCACTTGTATTGCGCCAACAGGCACGATATCAATGATTGCAGGGGCATCTGGCGGAGTAGAGCCTTTATTCGGGCTTGTTTTCAAAAGAAACATTATGGATAACACTGAAATGTATGAGGTTAATCCAAACTTCAAAGATTATGCGATTGAACATGGTTTCTATAGTGAAGAACTTATGGCTGAAATTGCAAAAACAGGTTCTGTAGCACATATTAACGGTATTGATGAAAAGGTTAAAGAAATTTTTGTAACAGCGCATGATATTTCACCAAAATCCCACGTTATGATGCAGGCTGCATTCCAGTTGCATACTGATAATGCTGTTTCAAAAACGGTTAACTTTGAAGAAGATGCGACAATTGAAGATGTTGCTGAAGCTTATATTTTAGCTTATAAAAATAATCTTAAGGGAATTACTGTTTACAGAAATAACTCAAGGTTTTCCCAACCGATGCTTCTTGAAGGTAAAAAAGAAGAAAAAACTTCTGAAGCTAAAGAAACAAAAGCAGAGCATAAAGAATTAAAGGTTGAAAAAACCGAAATAGATGAAAACGGTGTTGAAATTAAAACCGTTGTATGCCCTGAATGCGGCAATTCAATTAAAATGGCGGAAGGCTGTTTTATCTGCTTAAATTGCGGTTATTCAGGGTGTTCGTAAGCTCGCTAAAAGGATGTGCAAACTAAAATGGTAACGGAGCTTGAAACAAGCAAAAAAATAACCAAAAAACTCCCCCCGCATAATTTAGAGGCAGAGGAGGCAGTTCTTGGTGCCATTTTAATAAATTCGGGCGATGTTTTAAACAGGGTGGTTGAAATACTTTCTCCCGATAATTTCTACAACCCTAAGAATAAACTGATTTATGAGGCAATGTTTACTCTATACAATCAGAATAAACCCGTAGATACGCTTTCTGTCGGGGAATATTTCAGTGCTAAAAATCAGTTGGACAATATAGGCGGCAGAGAATATTTAAACGATTTAATGCTTGATACCACATTAACATCAAATGTTGAATACTATGCAAATATTATCCGGGAAAATGCCACCAAAAGACAACTGATAACCGCAGGCAGTACAATAATCGAAGAGGCTTTTAAGAACCCTGAATCAAAAATATCACTTGAGGCTGCGGAAAAATTAATATTTGAAATAGCGCAGCAAAAAAATTCCCAGCAAATGGAAGCACTCAGCAGTCTTTTATACGAAACAATGGAACAGCTTGAGTACAGATGTTCAAACAAGGGGTCGTATACGGGTGTGCCAAGCGGATTTTACGAACTTGACGCGCTTACTGCAGGGTTTCAAAAATCAGATTTACTTATCCTTGCGGCACGTCCTTCAATGGGAAAAACTGCTTTCGCGCTTAATATTGCACAAAATGTTGCAATAAGGTCAAAGGTGCCTGTTGCAATATTTTCACTTGAAATGTCAAAAATTCAGCTAACACAAAGGGTGCTCTGTGCGGAGGCTGAAATTGATGCCCAAAGGGCAAGAACAGGCGAATTACAGCCTGCCGAATGGCAGAAAATATCAGCAATTCTTAATGATTTACATCTTGCACCGCTTTTAATTGATGATACGGCGGGGGTGAGTGTTTCTGATATTCGTGCAAAATGCCGCAGATTAAAAATGAATTATCCTGATTTAGGGCTCATTGTAATAGATTATCTTCAATTAATTGAGGATAGAAGTTCACAGGATAGGACGCAACAGATTTCATCAATATCAAGAGGGTTGAAATCTCTTGCAAGAGAATTAAATGTACCGATTATTGCGCTATCCCAGCTTTCACGTAAGGTAGAGGACAGGGGGGATAAAAAACCTATGCTTTCAGACCTTCGTGAATCAGGTGCAATTGAGCAGGATGCCGATGTTGTTATGTTTATATACAGGGAAGAATACTACGATAAAGAAAATCCGGAAGTTAAAAACAAAGCAAAAATTATTATTGCAAAACAAAGAAACGGCCCGACGGGGGAGTTTGACCTATTATTCCAAGGGTCTACAACAAGGTTTAAAAATCCGATAAAAAGACAGGAAGATTAAGGAGAAGATATTATGATGACTTATATAACCGCTGCAATTATAGGTGCGCTTGCAGGTGCTGTTATAGGCGGAATTTATCAGGTTATTAAAAATAAAAAGAAATAAGTTAAAGGGGCTTATTAAGCCCCCCTAAATTTATGATACCCTTCTATAATGTTCTTTTACATTTGTACCGTCTTCTCTTGCATGCTGCATAAGACTTATCGTCTTCATTATATTCAAACCCGTATTTCTTCTGATAATACATAGTTTTGTTAAACATTTCATCATTAAAATCTTTAAATGGGTTAAATTTTCTTGCACGCATTTTCACTTCCTTTCTTTAGTAATATAATTTGACCTATGAAACTAAACAGTTTGATTAAATATAATTCTTTAAAATTGCTGAGTTTATTTGGTTATATATTTATAACAATGTTGTTTTTTCTAAGATTTGAAACTGTTAGATTATATAGCAGTGCAAATAATGTTGACCCTGAAATTGCCGAATTTGTTCTTGAAATGTTTTTTGCAATAGTTTGTTTTGTTGGTACTACAGCAGTATTGATAATTGTTTTTTTGAATTTTTATACAAAAAATACAAACCAAAGGACACAATAACTAAAAATTACCCGAAATTTTGGATTATCATATTTTGGATAGGAACAGCCCTTGGTTTAATTCCCATCCTTATTTGTTGTTATTCTATAATTAGTACATTCTATGAAGAAATACAGATTTATTTAAGTAATTTTGATATACGGTATTTACTTCCGCCAAAGTAGTGCAGTACCCTTATTTTAACACCCTTTTCAACCAATCATTATTATCTTAATTATTTTTTACAATTATTGTCGTTGCTATCCATAAATATATTACATATACAATTCTTCAATTTTAGCCTTCAATTCCGGGGATTTTGCACATAAATCCTGTATAAAAACAGAAAATTTTGTCATTCTGCTAAACATTTCTTCAGACATTATATGCTCCATTTTGCAGGCATTTTCAATAGCCTCATCTTTAGACAATTTTAAAATGTTTTCTAAAAATTCGCTCATAACGGCATGTTTTTCAATAATTTCAGCTGCAAGCCTCTCCCCGGTAGGTGTTAAAGTAATAGCACAATAAGGTTCATAATTAATCAGCCCTTTTTCTTTCAGGCTGATAAGGGCACCCGTAACAGAGGCCTTTTTAACGTTCAGGATATTTGAAATATCCGTCACTTTTGCCTCGCCCTTTTTTAAAATTTCATTGTATATTGCCTCTAAATAATCTTCCAAACTCTCAGAAAGTTTCATAAACCCTGCCCTATTCCAATTATAATCTTAATTTTCGTTCATCTTAATTGTGCCTTTTACGTTTTTATCTATATTTAGGCTTTCAAACAAGCTGTCTAAAAGCTGATAAGGTGTATTTGCGGTGTAAAATTTGCCCCTTGTTGCAACGGCGGCGCATCGTAACTGGTCATTTGCCTCTAAATCATCAATATCAAATGCTATAACATCAATTGAAATGTCATCTCTTTGTTTCATAAGTTCAATTGCATATGTACAGGGGCTTTCATCACAGTTTTCACCGCCGTCAGTTAAAAGGACAATATGTTTTTTCCCTGTTACTCCTGCAAAATCCACATTTGCTGCCTGCTTTAAAGAATAAGTTATGGGTGTCCACCCGACAGCCTGTGTAGCGTATAGTGCTCCAAGAATTTTATCTGCATTTCTTGTGCCAAAAGGTACGGCCATTTTTGATGCCATACATCCTTGCAAATAGGTAAAGCCTGTTTTATATCCGTATACCCGAAGGCCGGTTTTTACGCTGTCAGGTATTTTTGGAAGCAGCACGGTAAGAGTTTCAAGGGCTATTTGCAGCTTTGTTTTATTCCCCATTTTTTCATTCATTGAATTTGAAAAATCCATAATAAATAAAACATAAGAGCCGTTTTCAAACTGCGGATTTTCAGTTTTTAATTTTTGAAAAGTCTCAGGGGTATAAACACTGTAATCGAAGTTTTGTTTTGCATTGCCTGTATTGAAGGCACCGAATATTAATATAGCAAAAAGAATTATTATTTTAAGATTTTTCATAAAACATATTTTACTATAATTAGCTTTTTTATAAAACTGATAACCCTGCTGATTTTAAAAGGGCAATTTCTTTCTTATCAACTTTAACAATTCACCGGTATATACAGTCAAAATTATTCCCGCTACAAAATAAAAATAGGTTGTTTTAAGCGGAAAATAAAACCAGTAAATATCAGCACCGTTTTTAATGTCAAAAGGAATACCCTTAATGAAAAGCATTGTATAAGTGATGATGTTAAAGACAAGCAAATGATTTGCCATTATATGATAGCTGTTTTGTCCTATTTTTTTAATAAAAGAGATGTCTTTAACTCTTTCATACAAAATATCCACAATGAAAAGACACATCCAAATGCCTGTAAGGCTTGTTAAAATGGGTACAATAGGGTTATTATACTGTCCCCATACAAGCAGGAAATGAAGCCCCACGCCGTCCATTGGTGTGAAATCTTTGTTTGTAAGCCACAAAATTGATTGCAAGATAACGATTGCAAAAAAGATTTTAGGGCTAAAAAGCCTTTCTTTTATTGGGGTTTCAGCAATTTTTGTTTTATACATATATCCTAAATGTACAAAAAATAATGAAAAAGCACTTCTTAAAAGCCATAATATGTGAATATCAGAAGCATAAGACTGCAATTGGATTGCAGCCAGTGCAAAAATAAGATAGATAAACAATTTTATGGTATCTGAGATTTTAATACAGGAAAATACTTTGTAAATAACAAGTGTTATAAATAAAGAAGGCACAAACCAAAGGGGTGAAATTAAATCCAGTTGATGCCCCGTTAGAAAAGGCATTAAAAGCTCATTTTTAAATGTGATTGGCATGCCCCAGAATTTTCCGATTACAGGGACTGCTACTGCAGTTAAACCAAGATAAAAAGCCGCATATAAAAAATACGGTAAAAGCAGGCTTTTAGAACGCCTTTTTAAATATTCAAAAAAACCGTATTTGTTGTTAAATAATATCCCTGCTATGAAGAAAAATACCATAACCTGAAAAGAATACGGTGGAAACATTGGTATCAAGGAAAATTCAAGGTGGCCGGATACCACAACAAGGATAGCAAGAGCCTTTAAAAGGTTTATTTTATCGCTAAAAATTTTATCCATTATTTATTTCCTTAATGACTCTAGCGGGATTACCTGCAACCACAGTATTTGCTGGGACATCTTTTGTTACAACACTGCCTGCACCGATTACGGCACCGTTTCCTATAGTCACCCCTCCAAGCACAGTGACACTACCTCCAAACCACACGTTGTTACCAACCTTTATGGGTTTAGCATATTCAAGCCAAGCGTTTCTTGTTTTTATATCAAGAGGGTGGCTTGGCGGATAGAAGGCGCAATTTGGCCCTATAAATACATTATCTCCAAATTCAACCTTGTTTGTATCTAAAATTACAAGACCATGGTTAGAATAAAAATTTTCCCCGATTGTTATATTATACCCGTAATCGCACCAAAACAGCGGTTCTATTTGAAAATTTTCTTTTGTGCCGCCAAGGATTTTCCTCATAATTTCTTTTCTTTGTTCAAAATCATCATAGGGCAAATTGTTATACTTTTGACATAAATTTTTGCATTTTGCTCTATCCTTAAAAAGCCCTTCATCTGTCGCATCATAAAGTGCACCGCTTAGCATTTTTTCTTTTTCACTCATAATTATTCCTTGAACACAAATCTTGAACAGATTATACCAATATATTATAATCATTACAATAAAATAAGGGGGGTTAAAATGGAAATATTTAAATGTATTGATACAAGAAAAACGGTTAGAAAATATGGTAATTATGTGCCGACAGATGATGAAATTAAAAGAATATTAGAATCTGCCCGCCTTGCACCCAGTGCTATGAATACACAAAACTGGAAATTCATAGCGGTATATAATAATGATATTAAAAAACAAATGGCAGGGGCAATTTTAGACAAATACAATGAAATTGTAAGTAAGATTGATGCTGAAACTACCGAACAAGTTTTAAGATACAGGGCTCATTCAACATTTTTTGAACAGGCACCTGTTGTGATTATATGTATTGAACAAAATGCATCTGCTTTTATGGGCGGCGTGCTTGAGAAAGCAGGATATGATAAAGATACAATATCAAAAATGAGGCCCGATTCTTATCTTTTAAGCATGGGCGGTGCGATTGAAAATATGATACTTTCTGCAGAGGCTCTTGGTTTTGGCACATGCTGGATGGTAGCACCTGTGCTTGCACATGATGAGATGAAAAAAATCCTTAATCTTAAAGATGATGAAAAAATTGTTACACTTTTGACGGTAGGAAAACCCTATGCGGAAAACCCAAATCGTATGCCAAAAAAATCTTTGGATGAAATTACGGAAATTATTAAATAATATACCTTTACAGGTTTAGCACATTTGGGGATAATGAAAACCTGCCCTTTATTTTATGTTTTTAATGTAGAATAAAGGAGGAAATATAATGGAAAAATATGTATGTTTGCTTTGCGGTTATGTTTATGACCCGAGCGAAGGGGATAGTGCGGATAACATAGCCCCGGATACACCGTTTGATAAACTGCCCGAAACCTGGAAATGCCCTGTATGCAGAGCGGGCAAAGACCAATTTGTAAAAAAGGACTAGAGTAAAATGCGGCATGCCCGCATTTTTTAAAAAAGAAGAGAATAGCAAATGGAAGAAAATTTAAAACGTGAAAAAGCGCGCCAAATTGTAAATGAGGCGCAAAAGCAGATAGAGCCTTTATTTAAAACAATTGATGAGATTGCGGAATATAATCAGGAAAAAGTTTTAAAGGCTTTTCAAAAAAACAAAATAGGCGAAGAGCATTTCTATACGGTAACAGGCTACGGGCATGATGATTTAGGCAGAGAGGCCCTTGATAAAGTTTTTGCGGATGTTTTTAATGCGGAGGCTGCTATTGTGCGCCCGCATTTTGTATCAGGTACGCACACCATTGCCTGCGCGCTTTTTGGGGTGCTTCGTCCTGGGGATGCACTGTTATCAATAGCGGGGGCACCATATGATACCTTAGATGAGATTATAGGAAAAAATGAAAACCACGAATTCTATAACTGTTCTCTAAAGGCTATGGGTGTAGATTATGATGAAGTGCCGCTTGTAAACGATTTAGACGTTGATTTTGATGCTATTCCAAAATACATTAAACCAAACACTAAAATGGTTACAATTCAGCGTTCAAGAGGGTATAGCCTGAGAAATTCTTTAACAGTTAATGATATAGAACGCATTATAAAGATTGTAAAAGGCGTAAATCCTGATATTGTGTGTTTTGTAGATAATTGTTACGGGGAATTTACCCAAAAACTTGAACCAACAGATGTCGGGGCAGATATAATAGCGGGCAGCCTTATTAAAAACCCCGGGGGTGGCATAGTGGAGGCGGGCGGGTACCTTGCAGGGAAAAAGGATTTAATTGAAATGTGCGCAAGGCGGTTGACGGCTCCCGGTATCGGGACAGAAGGCGGGGCGATGTTTAATCAGACACGTGTAATGCTGCAAGGGTTTTTTATGGCACCGGGTGTTGTATCTTATGCGCTTAAAGGGGCAATACTTGCCGCTAAAGTGTTTGAAAATGCGGGGTTTAAGACTCATCCCTCATCTGATTGCACAAGGTGTGATTTAATCCAAACCATAAAATTTGAAGAACAAAAGGCACAGGAGGCATTTTGTCGTGTGGTGCAAAAATATTCACCGGTTGAAAGTTACCTTACCCCAATCCCAGACGGGGTGCCGGGGTATGAGGATAAGCTTATAATGGCAGGGGGCAGTTTTATAGAAGGTTCTACCATTGAATTATCCGCTGACGGGCCATGCCGCCCGCCGTATGCTGTTTATATGCAGGGGGGGTTAAGTTATTTTCACGTAAAACTTGCACTTATTGGGATAATGGAAGAGTTTGTGTAGGAAGCCGGTGACAATTTATTACCGGTTCTCTATGATTTTTTCTAAATCTTCATAATCGTTGCGCATTGATAATCTCCTTAATACCTATTATATGGATTTTATAAAATAAATATAATAAGTCTACATGAAGGAAGGTCATAAAACCCCTCTTGAAATTTGTTCAAATCAGTTTATAATTAAAATATAAAGGGCGTGTGGGCTGCAACCTGCACATTAAAAGCCCTAGTGTTTTAATTTGAGCGTTACTATTATTAAAAAAATAAGTAGTAACGCTTTTTCAGTTATAAACACCTGTTCTCACCCCCCTTCTAACTCAAGTTAACAACTGTGTTGTTTAGAGGAGCAGATGAGCTTTAGGGCTTACCCGGCTTTTATTTTTGCATACAAACATTAAACGTAAATCCCCCAAGCACAGGGATTTGCCCGGCAGAGGTAAAATCATTATAATATCTATTATGTACGAAGATATTGAGCTAAAGGTTCATAATACAAAAACGCGCGCGTTAAATATTCTTGAAAATACTAAATTGTATGAGTATAAGGGCGTTGTATCAAAGCTTTTGGGGCTTACTGTGGATGTAAAGTTGCCGGGGCTTAAGATTGGTGACCTTTGCTATATCCAAACCTACACAGGCGAAAAAAAAGCGGCAGAGGTACAGGCCTTTAAGGGTGAAATGGCACAGCTTTTATTGCTTTATGACGGTGAGGGGATAGGCCAGGGCAGCCTTGTAGAAAGTACGGGCGGGCCTATTATGCTGCCTGTTGGGGATTTTCTTTTAGGCAGGCTTATAAACCCCCTTGGAGAGCCTATGGACGGTAGGCCGCTTGATGTTACGGGGGCAGAATATGTAAATATTAACGGCTCTGTGCCGGATGCCTTTAAAAGGCCGATTATTAAAGATTCGCTCTCTACCGGTATTCGGGCGATTGATTCATTGCTTACAATGGGTACAGGCCAGCGTATGGGCCTTTTTGCAGGCTCAGGTGTCGGTAAAAGTACTATGCTTGGTATGATTGCGCGTAATTCCGAGGCCGATGTTAACGTTATGGCATTGATTGGGGAGCGCGGCAGAGAAGTAAAAGAATTTATGGAAGATTCTCTTGGCCCCGAGGGCATGAAAAAATCCGTGGTTGTGTGCGCTACTGGGGATTTACCCCCTCTAATCAGGATGAAGTGTCTTCTTGCGGCAACTTCTGTTTGTGAATATTTCCGTGATCAGGGTAAAAAGGTGTTTTTGATGACCGATACGGTTACAAGGTGCGCTATGGCAGGGCGTGAAGTTGGTCTTTCCCTTGGGGAGCCGCCCACAATGAAGGGGTACCCGCCTTCAATATTTTCCTGGCTGCAAAGAGCATTAGAACGCACCGGGAATTCTGAAAAAGGCTCTATTACTGCATTATACACGGTTCTTATGGAAGGGGACGATATCACAGACCCTATTGTGGATACCGTGCGCGGTATTGTGGACGGGCACATATTTTTATCCCGTAAAGTGGCAGAGATGAACCATTACCCCGCAATAGATACACTTGGGTCAATTTCAAGGCTGTTTACAACAATTGCAGACCCTGAACACCGGCAAGCTGCAGGGAAAATGCGTCAGCTGCTTGCGCTATACCGCGAAAATAAAGATTTAATTGATGTCGGTATGTATCAGGCAGGCTCAAACCCCAAGCTTGATATTGCAATTAAACTTATGCCCGAAATTAATGCGTTTTTACAGCAAAAAACCTCTGACACCGTATCTATGGCAAGCACTATCCAAACCCTTAAAGATATGATGAAGGGTGTAAATATTTAAATTGCCTTTGTAATAGCGTCAATCACCTTAGATACCTGCACGGTTTTGATTTTCAGGTTTTGAATTTGTTTTAAAATAGTTGGGGAGCTTATTTTCGGGATAATCGCCTCTTTAAAACCAAGTTTCTGTGCTTCTTTCAGGCGTTTTTCAAGGTTATCAACCGTACGCACTTCCCCCGACAGGCCGATTTCGCCGATTATAACGGTATCTTTTTTACAGCAAACATCCCTCACACAGGCAAGCACTGCCATTGCAACGCCTAAATCCGCCGCAGGCTCTATTATATCCACTCCGCCTATAACATTAATATAAACATCCTGTTTTGAAAGGTTTAGCCCCACCCTTTTTTCAAGTACGGCAAGGATTTGAAGCAGTCTGTTGTATTCTATCCCGCGTGCAACGCGCCTGGGGTTTGGGTATGGGGTGTTTCCGACAAGTGCCTGTACCTCTAAAAGTAAACACCTTGTGCCTTCTACGGTTGCTATTACCGTGCAGCCGGGGCAATTTTCTTCTCCGCGCTCTGACAGGAATATTTCAGAAGGGTTTTTAATTTCAGTCAGGCCGTCATCGTTCATTGAAAAGACACCTACTTCGCTTGTTGCGCCAAAGCGGTTCTTAATACCGCGAAGCATACGATATGTGCGGAATTTATCCCCTTCAAAGTTTATAACACAATCTACCATATGTTCTAAAACTTTTGGTCCTGCGATGTTTCCCTCTTTTGTAACATGGCCTATCACAATGGTAGTCAGGTTTTTAAGCTTTGCTGTGCGCATTAGAATATTCGTGCATTCCCTGATTTGTGAAACAGTGCCTGAAGTGCTTGTTATTTGCGCGCTAAAGACGGATTGAATACTGTCTACGATTAAAAAATCAGGCTTTAAGGTATCAATCTGGTTTATAATTTCTTCTAAGCAATTCTGTGCTGTGACATACAAATTATCTGAATTAGCGTTAAGCCTGCCTGCGCGCAGTTTTACCTGACTCGGGGATTCTTCCGCGCAAATATATAAAATCTTTTTGCCGCTATCCCCAATGTTGCGTGCAGCCTGCAATACAAGGGTGGATTTACCAATCCCCGGGTCGCCTGCTAAGAGTACAAGGCTGCCTTCCACAAAGCCGCCGCCCAAGACCCTGTCCAGTTCTTCAATTCCGGTTTTTATTCTTATTGTTTCATCCAGTTTTATTTCATTAATTTTACTGTAGTTTAAATCGGTTGAAACATTTGACATCAGGGCATTTGAGGGAGAATTAGTTTTAATTTCAATTTTTGGGGCGGAAACCTCTTCCGTAAATGTTGAAAAATTGCCGCAATCAGGGCACCTGCCAAGGTATGAAACTGTTTCATACCCGCAATTTTGACATACCCATTTTGATTTTACTTTTGCCATAAAAGTGATTATATCATTAAAATTTATACTTTAGTATGACAAAATTCAAACTATCCGGTAGTTACTAAAATGTGAAAAATAAACTAGTATTGAACTATACAAAACACAATATTTTATGCAATTTATATCTAACTGGTGATGGCAATACAGTGGAACTGAGAAAATCGGTTCCTTTTTTTTGTCTTGTATTTGTAACTTTAAAGGATATTGATTTATGCGGGAAAGATGAGTTTTAGGGCTTACCCAAAGAAAAATATATCATAAACCCTCCCTTTTTCTTTTTATAGTATAATACCTTCAAGGCCTTAATTTTTTATAATCCGGGGAGAAGAAATGAAAATTATTGCGCAAAATCTTATAAAAATTTACGGGGACAGGTCTGTTGTAAATGATGTATCCTTTGAGGTTAATAAAGGGGAAGTGGTCGGGCTTTTAGGCCCTAATGGTGCCGGTAAAACAACCACATTCTATATGATAGTGGGGCTTGTTAAGGCAAATTCAGGTACAGTAAGCCTTTTAAACAAAGAAACAAACGAAACTCTTGATATTACAAAAATGCCTATGAATGAAAGGGCACAGCTTGGTATAGGGTATTTGCCGCAGGAAGCTTCGATATTTAGAAAACTTTCGGTTGAAGATAACTTAAAACTGGTACTTGAGCTTAATGACAAGCTTAGCAAAAATGAAAAGAAAGAAAAACTTGAAGAATTGCTTGAAGAATTTGGTATGACACGCCACAGAAAAGCAAGTGCCATATCGCTTTCAGGCGGGGAGAGAAGAAGGGTTGAAATAGCCCGCGCTCTTGCTGCTACTCCGCATTTTATTTTGCTTGATGAGCCCTTTACGGGGATTGACCCTATTGCGATAGGTGAAATTAAGGAAAATATTTATAAACTTGCCCGTGAAAAAGGCCTTGGTGTCTTAATTACAGACCACAACCCAAAGGCAACCCTTTCTATTACAGACAGGGCATATGTAATTTTTGACGGTAAGATTAAAATTCAGGGAAAAAGTGAGGAAGTAGCTAATGACCCTGTTGCAAAAGAGTTTTATCTTGGTAAAGACTTTACCCTGTAGGAAATAAAAAAGTGTTAAAGATAAGTATATTTGATAAATATATATTTAAACAGGTGCTAAAGGCAACCCTTGTATGTCTTTTGTTGTTTATAATTGTCTGGATTGCACCTGAAACACTTGTAAAGATAATCAAAAAAATCTTTACCGAAAATATGTCGCTTATTATGGCTGCAAAAAAATTAATATACGAACTTCCAAAGGTTTTTGGGAAAGCACTTCCTGTAGGGATTTTGCTTGGGTCATTATTTACTTTTGATAAACTTTCAAAAAACTCAGAACTAAGCATTTTAAGGGGTATCGGGCTTTCTTTTAACAGAATTATGTGCCCCGTGCTTATTTTAGGGTTTATAATGTCTGTTATGTGCTTTTTTGTAAGTGACAGGATGATACCGTACGCCTCAAAAGCAACAGGTGAAGGTGCAAGGTTCGATAAACATTTTGTATATCTACAAAAAAATGAAAATCAAACCCCCACAAGGGGTATTATTATTTCAAATTTTTCCCATGATGCAATAAAAAACCTTATCATAATTAATTTTTCCAATGAAAAATATGATGATGCCATGACGTTTAACAGTATACTTTTTGCACCGTATGCACTTTTAAAAAATGACCACTGGCTGCTTCCGGAGGCAAAGGCCTATAAAATCAATAAAGACGGTATATATACAGATATTGTAGATATTAAAAATTATAAAATTTTAGAGGGGAAACTTGCAAACGATATCTATAAAATGATTGAAAATTCCACAAAAAAAGAACGATTTTTTACAAATTCAGAGCTTAAAGAATATAAAAGAATACTAAAAGAGCAAAATTTTACGGATGAGCATAATTTTATTTTAACAAAACTATATCAAAGATATTTGCACCCCTTAACCTGTATACTGTTTGCTGCAATAGGGTGTTTATTAGGGTTTTCGCCGCCAAGGAGCCAAAGACTCGTCGGGTTTACTATTGCAGTCGGGATGATTTTTGCCTATTATATAACCCTGCCGTTTTTTGACCTTTTGGCGCAAAAAAGTGTTATACCGCCGGTTGTGGCTGCGGCATTTCCGATTGTAGCTTTTATAGCAGCAATTTTTGTGATAAAAAAAGTAAAGGATTTATAAAAATATATGAAAAATTTAATTACAGCGCTAATAGCATTATTTGCCCTTACAATCTTTGCTCCGTGTGCATTTGCAGCAAGAGGCGATATTCAGCTTGACCATTCGGAAGAAGGTATTTATGTAATTAAAGTGAATACCAAAAAAGCCGGCACAAAAATTAAACCCTATGTATCAGATAAATTAATCACATCATCAGAGGTTTTTAAAAATAACAAAAATTATGCACTTGTAACAAACGGCGGTTTCTTTGATATCCTCACAGGGGCTGCGGTTTCGTATGTTATAATAGACGGGAAAACCGTAGAAACGCCTTTTTCTAATATGGGGCTTATCCAAAATGCCGCAAAATGCAATCGTTTAGAAGGTATTTTGAACCGTGCGGAATTCAGGATTTTAGAAAGCGACAGGGGTGCTTTGAGCTTTGATATTGATTATCATTTTGCACCAACCGAAGAAGGTAAAAGCATAAAACACAGCCTGCAGGGCGGGCCTATGCTGCTTCCTTATATGAATCTTGAAAAAGAAAGCTTTGTTATAAAAGAGGGTAACAAGGTTAAATTTCAGGCGGCAGATGTGCTAAAGCGCAGGGAAAGAACTGTTTTAGCCCTTAAAGACAATATGCTTTATATTATAATTTTTACAAACCAAAACAGAGTGACCATTGATGAAGCCAGAGATTTTTGTAAAAAATTAGGTGCAGATAAAGCAATGGCACTAGATGGCGGAGCATCCACCTCATTAAATTATAAAGATATTGAAATCTTTTCAAGCTTTACGAGCCAAAGAAGGGTGAAATCCTTTCTTGTGATTGAAAGATAATATGAAATTTGCAGGAGAAAAATAATGGAAAATACAGAAAAAAATACTGAACAAAATAATACCCCGGAAGTTTCAAAAAATAACCAAAATCCTAATAAAATAACCTTTTTAGAGATTTTTGTTTTAGTACTTCTTATATTTTGTATCTGGCTTTATATTTCTCCTAATTTTTTAGTGAAACTTGAAAATAGGCAAAATGCCAAGGTGCAGACCAATGCTGCAATTTTTACATCAAAAGCCTTAAGTGAATTTTCACTAAAAAATAGTGCACATAAGGGAAAACCAAGTGCAATTTCAGAAAAAATAATAAAAGAATTAAATGCCGTAAATAAAAATCCGCATAACAAAAAACAGCCTGCATACTCTATACAAAAACGCTGTGAAGGCTGTGTAATCGTTATTCCGGATGATAAAATGAATTCTATTACAGTAGAGGCTTATACTGCGGATGATATTTTACTTGTAAGAACAATTATTCAGCCTCCTTCTTTTGTTACATTTACAAAGGATTTGAAGGAACTTGAAAAAGATAACAAGAAACCTGCAAAGAAAAATAAGGAAGTTAGAAATAATGGAAAATAATCTTGAATACAAGGTGCATTACGCTGATACTGATGCTTACGGGGTAGTATGGCATGGCACGTATTTAAGGTGGATGGAGGCCGGCCGTGTAGAGTGGCTTTTATCAAACGAGGTCAGAATTGATGAACTGGCGCGGGATTTCGGGATTGTTATGCCGGTTGTGGATATAAACATTAAGTACAAATTTTCCGCAAAATTAATGGATAATGTTGTTGTAAATACGAAAGTCAAAGCTTTATCAAATGCAAGCGTTACATTTTTACAGGAAATAAAAATCAAAGAAACCGGTAAAACCTGTACTGTGGCTGAAGTTCGGGCAACGGCTATAGGTAAAGACGGTAAAATAATTAGAGATATAGGAAACCTGATAGGTTTAAAGGAAATAAATTATGTTTAATGCCATAAATCAGACATTTACGCAGGCAGGAGTGTGGGGATTAGCCTTAAACTCTTGTATAGAAAGCTTTTTTCTTGTACCGCCGCCTGATTTTTTATTAATTGCAATGGATTTAAAAAACCCTTCTAATGCGCTGTATTATGCGTTTATATGTACCATAGCAAGTGCTGTTGGCGGTGCTATAGGGTATTTTATCGGTAAATTCGGCGGAAGGCCTGTGTTTAACTGGCTTTTTGGAATTTTGAGCAAAAACGGAAACAAAAAAGCTGCTGCGCAGTTTGAAAAAGTGGAAGCCCTGTATAATAAATATGGCGCAATTGCCGTATTTTTTGCTGCTTTTACCCCCATACCGTATAAAGTTTTTACTATTGCAAGCGGTATTTTGAATATGAATTTTTGGGCATTTTTCGTGTCATCACTGTTTGGCAGGGGGATGCGCTTTTTTATTGTAAGTGCTGTTTTAATGTTGTTTGGTGAAACAATTAAAGATAATATTGAATTTGTGATAGTGGGTGTAAGTGCTGTTATTATTGCGTTTTTCTACATTTTATACAAAAAAAGAAAAACCCTTGCTAATCTTGAAACCAACCGGAAAATTATAGAAAACAGTATAATACCGGAACTTATTGAAGAACAGGACGGTAAAGAGGCTAAAGTTCAATAAATTCAATAGTTTTTGGGGATATAACTTTATTTTTAAATAAAATATCCTCTTGTCCGATATTATAAAATACTCCAAAAACCTTATTCTTAGCGGGCTTAAGGCCATGGAAAATTAAATTTTCAGGTAAATTTAAGAATTTTTTTGCACGCATATTTTTAAAATCCCCTAAAAACCCCACTACAGGCTGATAATAAGTATCCGCTGAGCGTTGAATTGAAGATATATCTGCATTTAAAAGAATTGCAAATTTTAAATTGTGAAATCCTAAATTTTGCAAATCAGGGGTTTCAATAGGAGGACCTGCAGGGACAAAACGGGCTAAATTCTTAGGCTCTGAAATCCTTGCTGTGCCGCGGCTGAGGGTGATTTTAAGTTCATTATTAAAAATTTCATATTCGTTAAGCCCTATTGTTATAACGCCCAAATCCTGCGCCAGTACCCATCTTTGCATTGGAAAAGAATTTGTTTTTACCTCTATTTTAGGTTTTGCGGGCATATGAACGCGCGGATTATAGGTATAGTCGTGTTTTCTTTCAATATACCCAAAAGCATCCTCTGCAAATGTAGTATCTATAGGGTTTTTAAGGTTTATACACATCTGGATTTTTTGATTTTTCTTGCTATTGTTGAATTTTGCTTCAAATTCAAAAAACTTTGATTGGTTGGTTAAATACACATCAAGCTTGAAATTGTTTTCAAACAATAGTCTTAAACATGCTCTAATCGGGCCTTTTTCAATAACTTTACTATCTAAAAGCCGCCATTCAAGCGGCTTATTGGGGCATGCGGAATTATAGCTATCCCCCAAATCCTTACTTACCAATACCTTTAGGGCATTAGAATATTCTTTTTTTGATACTTTATCTAAAATTTTAATCTGTAAATTTTCTTTTACACGGGTTAAACCCAGTTCAATAAAGGGATTTGATATTTTATTATCATTGATTTCAAGGCTGCAAACAGGTTTTACGGTATCTAAAATACTGTAACTGAATGGGGGAAGGCTTTTTGCCTCTATTAAATATTCATAAAGGGGTAAATATTGTTCCGTAACGGGTATTTGCCTTGTGTCATAGAGGATTTCATCACTGAATCCTCTATATTTGCGCACCAATTGGGCATTTGACAGGGGAAAATCTGTTGTAATCTTTACAGGGCCTTCATATTCGTAATTTGAAAAGTTTATTAAACAAATTTTTGAACGCTGTGATTTGGGGGGCTTTGAATTTATACAGACGGTTTGCTTTGTGCTATCCGGTTTTAAGGCATATTTACGCCTAAAATCTCTGATTAGTCTGTGTTTTACCCCTTCTGTTACCTGTTTTACCTTGTCAAATCTTGATTGCACGGTGTTATGCACATCATCAGTTGAACAGCCGTAAATAGAATCGTGGGCGTGGTTTTTTATTAATTCTTTAACGGTGTATTCAAGGCTGGGTTTGAATTTTGGCCAATTTTTATTTGATATGAAATAACAAAAAGGTTCTGTTATTCTGAATAAATCCCACTGAAACTTTGCATTTTCAACCTTTTGCGGGATACGGGAAGAGTAAACACCGGGCAGAATATAGGTTTCAGAGTTATCTAAAAGTTCACCCTCTATTAAAAGCTTTGAGTAGTCTGTGTTTTTGATGTATTCAAATGGGGAAGACAGCTCTATATAATAGTTTTGGAGATTTTTGTTTATTTGATTAATTAAATTTGAGGAATTTTTTAAGGCGGCAAGGTGGTCAGCCCCAATGGGTAAAAGCAAATCCCCGTGGGAATTTTGGGCAATTTTATCAAGGATATTTGTAAGTGTTTCAACCCCTGTTTTGAATTCTTTTGAATTTGCCTCTAAATCACTCATAGTGTGCAATATATCCACAAAATACCCGGAAACAAGCTTTGTTGTATTCATATTATTCATTTTAAAATCATTGCTTTTTAATGTCCCAACCCCGCGCCATACAAGGGAATACAGGATATTAAAGCTTTTTAGGATATCGAAAATACTCCTTGAATGGCCGAAAGTATCAGGCAAATATCCTAAAAATTCTTTCTCTCCAAGGGTTTTAGAGTACTCAAGCCCAAGGTTTAAATTTCTTACTAAAGAAATTCCGTTTACCAGAAAATTATCTGCACTGACAAAAAACGGCCCTATATGGAGTTTTCCGGCCTTTATAAATTTTTTAACGGTGTTAAGGCGTTTAGGGCGAAATTTAAGGTAATCTTCAAGAGCCGCTGTTTGCCCGTCAAAGTAAAAGCAAGGCATAGAGCCGCTTTCAAGCTCTTCAAGGATTTCATCAAAAACTTCAAGCAGCCTTAAATTAAATTCTTCTTTTGTGCGGTACCATTCTCTGTCCCAGTGGGTGTGAAGATATGCTATTACTCGTTTTTTGCCATTTGTTTTCACATATTTACCCTTCAAATCGGTATATCATATTTTAGCATATTCAACATATAATTTTCCATTTTTTAGATGAACTTAAAAACCGAAAAATTGGCTATAATTTAGTCACAAGTGAAGGAAAACCTTTTAAATACCCCAAAAATATTATGAATAAAAAACTTTTAAAACGTTTAGAATTTGAAATTTTAAACTGTAAAAAACAATTGCGCGAGCTTGCGCCTTATATAGACTCAAATGCCTCTATGGCAGAAGTTTATAACCGCACCCTTATTAAAAAAGCAATTTTAACGGATAAATATAAAAAAATCCGACACCCCGAGTCTGTTTTTTCAAAAATAACAAAGCTTTTAAAATTTACAAAAAAACAAAAACTAATTTGTGATTATTTTCCTAACACATAAAGTCATAAAAGCCAAAAGACTTTAAGGTCAAAAAGTGAAGATAATAAAAAAGAGCCTTTAAATAAGGCTCTTTAAATTTTGCAAGTATCCTCATGTGGTAGTAATGTGGGTTTTTGTGGTTTCTCTCTTTTGTTCTCTCTCGTGGTTTTATGTGGTGGTTTTCTCTTCTTTTTGGTTTTTTCTCTCTCGTACTTATATAAAGTTATTCTTATAAAAAATATTGCTTTTTTATATACTTTTTAGTTAATATTTAGCAACAAACGTTAACATATATTTACAAAATAAGCCTAAAACTCCCGATACAACAGGATTTTTATTTTACGGTTTTTTCTAAGATTTTTTCTGAATGCTTTTCGGGCTTTACAACATTAAAGGTTTTATTTTCTGTTATTTCACACCTTGCAGCCTTAATTTTATCTTTAATATCACTATCCAGGCTGCTGCCATGTACAAGGCGGTCTACAAAGGCATTATTGAGCCTTACGGCCTTAGGCAATGCCCCTATTTCATCAAGAATATCTTTAATTTGTACAAAATCATATGAAAAGGTTTTTTTGCAGTTATAAGTTAAAATTTCGCCTGTATTTGCCGTAATATCTTTTCCGCCCTTTTCAAAATAAATTTTAAAAATAGACCTTAAATCCTGAATTTCAGACTGCATAGTGGTTATAGCGTTTTGCAGCCTTAAATATCTTTCAAACAAATATTCTACATTATTTAATTGTCCCAATTGCCATTCATACTTTTGAAAATACATCTTTTTAAGTTTCGGGTAACAAAGTGCAAGCCCCTCTGCATCTGCAAATGCGCGGTGTCTTGTTGAAAAATCCACACCGAATGTATTCATAAGTGCCTCAAGCCCGCAGGATTCAAGCTGGGGGTAGATTTCTTTAAACATAATTTGGGTATCAATGTGATGATTTTCTAAGGGCTTGTCGTACAGGCGTTTTGAGGTTCTGTTTAAAAAGCTGAAATCAAATATTGCATTGTGTGCAACGATGGGGTAATCCCCTATAAATTCAAATATTTTAGGGAAAATTTCTTCTTCTGTGGGTGCATCCTCAAGCATTTCCTCTGTGATACCGTGCACTGCCATTGAAGATTTTCTTATATGTTGTTTTGCGTTTATCAGGGTTTCAAATTTTTCTGTTATTTTGCCGTTTACAAGTTTTACCGCGCCAAACTCAATAATTTTTTCCTTTGTGTAATCAAGCCCTGTGGTTTCTACATCCAAAACAATTTCAATTTCATTCTTCTTTGGCATTAAAAATTCCTCTTATTTTGTTTAAAACCACGCCACTACCTATCGAAAACAAAATACAAAACCTACAGCTTAAATATCTCCTGCATTTATTGAAACACCCGCAAGGTATTCCTCTTAGTGCTGCTATGTTTCCATCCTGACACGGTTCGTGGCACCTGCGCCGCCCCAATATATGCGTATCAACAATATTCAAGTTTTCAATAATATACCCTGCATCCTCACGGTAGGCTCTGCACCCGGCATAGGCTTCCGGTCAAGAGTTTGCAACACCCCGTGGAGCGTGGTTAAGAATATTGTAACATAAAAACTTGAGGGGTTATTCTTCCGCCGGTTTTTTTGCAAAAGATTTGATTAAATCAATATAAATATTCCTTTTCATAATGGCAAATTTATATTCGCTGTATTCTTCACCGTTTCTTGCATTTACTATAAAAGCAACAGGCAGAAACCCTTTTACATTGGCCTTTTCTACGTTAATAATATCACTGTAGGGGATAGTTATATTTAACCCGCCAAACCACTGGAACATGCTCCTGAACATTATTCTTTTATTTGTAAAGGCAAATTCGCCGCTGTTTTGCGCCTCTTGTACGCCAAGCACCTTTTGCCAGTAATCGCCTTTAACATTTTTTATGATTTCTTCACCTTCCATAAGCTCAAACTGGCTTGGGTTAAGCTTTACGCTTTTAATAATCAGGAATATTGCGCCTATAAATAATAAAAAACCGATTATCTGTCCTAAAATACCGATTAATAACATTTGCTAACTCCATTTTTCTAATATTACAATGGTATTAAACAGGGTGCTAAAATGCAAATATTTCTTATTTCTTAACACCTGCGACGGATTTTTTCATAATCTCAGGGATATCCATTTTGTCTGCAAAAATTTCAATGTAAACGAGGTTATCTTTTTGTTCTTCTTTTGCAGCATTGAGTGCTCTATTCAGGTCATTAGAGGTTTTTACACTGTGGTATTTATAATGTTTACCAAAAAGCTCTAATGCCTTTTTATAATTCCAGTTTGTTATATCGTTAAATACATCATTTGGGTCATTTGAAAGGTATCTTTCAATTGTGTAGCCTGAATTGTTTAAGACAAGGATAACAGGCTTTATATCGTATTTAAACATATTTGAAAGTTCCTGAACAGTCAGCTGGTGTGACCCTTCGCCTGTGAATAATACAGTCCTTTTGCTTTTATCCGCAACGCTTGCGCCAAATGCGGCGGGTGTTGCCCACCCGATAGAGCCCCAAAGTGTCTGGCTAAGGTAATTAGAGCCTTTCTTTAATTTCATTTTAGAGCTTGCAAAAGATATTATGCCTGTTTCAATAATAACGGTATCGTTTTCTTCTAAGAAATCCTGTAAGAGCGGGAAAACTTCATCAAGGACAATCGGCTTATCAGAGGGCACGGAAGGTTTATACCCGATATACGGTATGTTACTGGCAGGTGGGTTTTTAGACTGCAAGCTGTTTGAATTTAAAAGGGTGTTTATAATATCAATTATATAAACATTTTCAAACCTTTCACCGTCCGCAATTACATAATCTGTCTGAATTTCAACCTTAAACCTTTCATCGGGTTTAACTGCAAAACCAAGGGTATTTAAATCTGAAAACAGTGTGCCAAACCCTATTATAAGGTCAAAATCCTGGTAAACTTCTTTATAATCATCCTCTGCAACTTCACCGAAATTCATGCCGATAAAGTGCCTGTCATCCTCTTCAATAAGACCTTTTCCCATAATCATAGAGGTTATTTTTATGTTAAATTTTTCTACAATAGACCTTACTTCGTTTTGCAGTCTGAACCGTTTCATAAGATAATCTGTTATTATAAGCGGGTTTTTAGAATTATTTATAAGCTCTGTTATTTTATCTGCTGCATTTTTAAGGTTAACAGGGTCAGATTTTATTATAGTTTCAGGGATTGTATCATCTACAATGAAATTACATACATCTACAGGCAATGCAATATAAACGGGCTTTTTTTCTTTTATAAATATATCAAAAACCCTGTCTATTTCAGATTTTATGGTGTTTTCATTATCAAGATATGCCGTTGCCGCGGTAACATTAGAATAAACTTTTTCAAAGGCAAAATAATCAGGGTTTGAAAAATTATGGTGTAAAAGTGCCCCGGATTTTATCGCCTGTGTTTTTGGCACACCTGCAATTTTAATTACGGGCAGGTTTTCAGCATATGCCCCTGCTATGCCGTTTATAGCGCTCAATTCTCCGACACCGAATGTTGTAACAACTGCCCCGTAACCGTTTATTCTTGCGTAACCGTCCGCTGCATATGCGGCATTTAATTCGTTTGTGCAGTTTACCCAGGTTAAACCCGGCGCTTGTATAACAGAATCAAGGATATTAAAGTTAAAATCCCCGGGCAGGCCGAAAACATGGTCTATCCCAAGGTTTAAAAGTCTGCGTGCTATATAATCGGATACTTTAATTTGCATAACAATTCTTTCTATTTTACTACTATGTTTGTAGTAGATAATAATATCAAAATAATTATAAATCAAGAGGGGAATTTTTAAATTCTATATATCTTCAACTATACAGGCAATTTTTCTTTCAATCACTTTTGCAAGCGATGCATAAGGCGTAGTATCGCATATTAGCTGTTCCATATTATCAAGTGCCATTTTAAGCACATATATTAATTCCTGAATTTCAATAAGATTGTCTTTAATGACCGTCAATTTATTTGAAGTGTTGATATAATTATTTTTGGTCATATTTTTCTCCTTATATTTCCTAGCTGTCAGCTAGGTTATAGAAATAAATTTAACATTAACATAACAATATGGCAAGCAATACAGATAAAATTACGGAAAAACTTAAAATTAATATAAAAGCTTTTCGAAAAAAGCTAAAACTTACACAATTTGAACTTAGTGTTCAGGCTGATATTGCCGAGGATTATTTGCAATCCATTGAGGCAGGCAGAAGAAAACCAAGCCTGGATGTTTTAGGCAAGATTGCTGATGCGCTTAAAATTGAACCGTATGAGTTGTTGAAATGATATTTTATAACAGAAAGGGATTTTATTATGTGGGAAAAGGATGTAAACGTTAATGAGGTTAAAGAAATCCTCACCAAAACCAAGGTATTTTTTGGTGCAGGCGCCATTAAAAAAATTGATGAAATAGCTGCAGACCTTAAAAATAAAGGGATTGATAAGGTTATAGTTGTTTCGGGTAAAGGCGCATACAAAATAACAGGCGCATGGGATTATGTGGAAGAGGCACTAAAAAAACACAATATCGGTTATGTGAACTATGCAAAAGTAACCCCTAACCCCACAACAGATAATATTGATGAGGCTGCAAAAATGGCCCTGGATTTTGGTGCAAAGGCAGTGATAGCAATTGGCGGCGGCAGTGCCATTGATACAGGCAAAAGCGTTGCAATTTTAATAGAATATCCTGATAAAACGGGCGGAGAGCTTTATGAATACAAATTTAACCCTGAAAAGGCTGTTCCGATTGTTGCAATCAATCTAACCCACGGCACGGGCACAGAGGTGAACAGGTTTGCTGTTGCAACACTTTTAGAAAAAAATTATAAGCCTGCAATAGCCTATGATTGCATATACCCGACATATTCAATTGATGACCCTGCCCTTATGACAAAGCTTTCCGCTAATCAAACATTATATGTTTCAGTGGATGCGGTAAACCACGTGATAGAAGGTGCAACATCAAAGGTGGCCTCCCCGTATGCTGTCACTCTTGCAAAAGAAACAATCCGTCTTGTTGCAAAATATCTGCCTGATGCCATTAAAAATCCTGAAGATTTAACCGCAAGGTATTTCCTTCTTTATGCATCCCTTCTTGGCGGGGTAGGGTTTGATAACGGGCTTTTGCATTATACCCATGCGCTTGAACATCCTCTAAGTGCCGTAAAGTCTGATTTATCTCATGGCCTTGGGCTTGCAATGCTTTTGCCTTCAGTGGTTGAATGTATTTATAAAGATAAGGCGGCAACCTTAGCAGATATTTTAGAACCTATTGTGCCCGGTCTTAAAGGCGAGGCTGATGAGGCTAAAAAAGCAGCTGAAGGCGTGCAAAAATGGCTGTTTGATATCGGTATAAAAGAAAAACTTGAGGATATAGGCTTTAAAAGTGATGATGTTGAAAAATTATCAACTCTTGCATTTGAAACGCCCTCTCTTGGTATGCTTTTAGGGCTTGCACCGAATGAGGCCACAAAAGAAACGGTGTGCAGAATATATCAAACATCAATTAAGGCGATGTAATTATTTTCATATCCAAACGGCACAGTGCACCGCAGCTGAGGGCGAAGAGCAAACAGCGCACCGTAAAGGCAAGAGTACCCGGGCAATAGCCGGTACCACAGCTTGGGTATGTAAACGCGCTTTCGTTGAAGGCTATACCATGGTAAGAACTGCCTGAATAGAGCGTACCTGACCATATATGCTGCGGGTAGCATTTGTCTGCATCAAACCCCGTGCCGGGTGCGGCACCCTTGCATTTGGTAGGCTGCGGGGCTTGGGAACACCGGCATGTTGCTCCTGTGGGTGTTTCGCCTGTTGTTCGTTTTGCTTTATACCAAAACTCACAAGGCTTACATTCTACGTCGCCATCGTAATGTTCCGTCACTTGCTCTCCGCAAGTGCCTTGGGAACACCGGCATGTTGCTCCTGTGCCAAAATTTGCGATGTTTTAATTTAGTATTTTAGCCTAAACTCTAAAATATGCTAATATTTTGACCGCTTGTAAAATATTGTCGGACGGTAACATCTGCGATATGACCCTTTTTCTGTCAAAGCCCTTGAGCTTTAACACTCTTTATTTAGGTTCATCCTATTGTAACATAAAAAGAAAGCCGCTAGACTTAGCGGCTACTAGACTTGGGGAGGAGGTTTTGAGTGAGAGCTCAGTTGCTCTCATATAATTTTTTTCGGCAGGTAAAATTTTTTCTTTAATTTTTTAAACCAATATCCTCCAAATGTATTAATTTCTGCTTTGCATAAAATTTCTACTGCATTAGGTTGATTTCAAATACTAAACATTTGAATATACTACCTCAATGTAGGAGGACTTTATATTTTAAAGCCTGATTAATATTTGAGGGGAAGATAATGGCAAAGAATGTTTCTAAAAAAAAGGCTGCAGAGGTTGAAAAAGCCCAAGGGCTAAGGGTTGTTACCGCACCCAAGACAAAACCCTATAATGATATAGATTTAAATAACTGGAAACTTTATTCACATATTAAAACAGGTTCTTTGTGGGAATTTGCCTCTCGTGATAAATCAAACGGACACAGCTATGATTATCACGGTAACTATATTCCCCAGATTGCTACCCAATTATTTGAAAGATTTACCAAAAAAAATGATATTGTGCTTGATATGTTTTTTGGCAGCGGCACCAGTGCAATTGAGGCCCTTAATATGGAAAGAAGGTGCATCGGGGTAGAATTAAAGCAGGATATGGTGGATTACGTTTCAAAAAAATTCTCTAAAAAAGAACTGGTAACAGATGTAAATATTATCTGCGGCGATTCTGCAAGCGAAACAACAAAAGAAAAAATCAAAGCAAGGCTTGAGATTATGGGTAAAGAAACCGACAAAGACAAAGCCCAGTTTGTCGTTTTGCACCCGCCCTATGATGATATTATTAAATTTTCCGATAAAAAAGAGGACCTTTCAAATTGTGAAACAACGGAAGAATTTTATTATTTATTTGAAAAGGTTGCAAAAAATGCCTATGATTTGCTTGAAAAAGGCAGATTTGCAGCCCTGATTATAGGGGATGAATACAAAAATTCACGCGTTATTCCTCTTGGTTTTGAATGTATGAAAAGAATGGAAAATGTTGGTTTCATTACAAAAGCAATTGTAGTAAAAAATATAACCGGTAATGAAAAAGCAAAGGGCAAAACGGCAAATTTGTGGCGTTATCGGGCGCTTTCAGGCGGGTTTAACATTTTTGAACATGAATACATTATGACTTTCCAAAAGGTATAAGGCCGCAGGCAACAATTAAATAACATTACAAAAAGAGGCGGAAATATTTCCGCCTTTGCTGAATTAAACTAAAATTTTAATTTAATGTTTTCAACTTTTAAAACACTTTTCCCGCTAAAGTTTTTTTACATTAAGCCTAACATTTTTTTGTACCAACTGAAAGTTTCAAGTTCAATGCCATTAAATGTTGTTTTTAGACACTGTTTCTTGAGATAGTTTTGGAATTCACTGTCAAACTTGGATTTACTGGGGGACTTGATTTTGAGTTTTTCTGCCAGAGTTGTCATTAGCTGCACCTCCCGTTTTTTAAACACACACATAACACTTTAACAACATAAATTTATTATATCATATTCAGATGATTTTATAAATACTGTAAATTCATTTTTTTGTCAGAAAAAGTCAAAAAATACACTTATTTTTGTAAATTTTTGTAACGATTTATACTATGAAACCTTATCTTGTTTTTCTGCCATATTTTTTATTTCACCCGCTAAAGCTCCGCCCTGGTGGTTTTTTGATGATATATCCAGAAATCCGTATTTTTCTGCAACTCTCTTTTTAAGTTTTGCTTTATTTGGGTCAAAATCAAAAAATAACCTTGGATACAGGCTTACCCCTTCTGAAAAAAGTGGTTCATTTTTGCCTTCAAATACATCAGGATAAGTTTTTTTATGATACTCATGTGCAAGCACATTTAAAGCAAGACAATCAAGTTCTTCCTGAATAGAATTTTCACTGTCCCCGTCTTTAGCATGGCCTATTTCATGGATTAAAGCCTCTGAAATTGCAAGAATATCACTAAATGATGCTAAATCTTTATAATTGGAATTTATAAGTGCAACAGGGGTTTTTTGTGTAGTATCAAGGCAGGCATGGACATCGGGGTTTGAAAATTCTGCATAAGAAACACTGATATTTTGGTGGTTTAAATATTCAACAGCCTCCATGCCGCTCATAAAGGGTAAATTTATCCCTAAGTTTTTCATATAAAGAATATCATTTGGTGAAAATTTAACTTTTGAAAGTTCTTTAATTGATTGGGTGATTGTGTCGCGCTGTGCGGGGTTTGCGCTTACAGGTTTAATATAAATTCCGCCTTTTGTTTTTGCATCGGCAGTATTTTTTACAGTGTCCGCCTTTTTGCTGCCGGACTTTTTCAATAGTCCAAAGTTACCGTAAAATGCAGTATTTATACCGTTAATTTTCATCAAACACCAATAAGATATTAAATTTATTTTACACTATAACGTCCAAAAATGGAAATTTTTGTTATGTTTATGGTTTATATTATGTATAATTAAAAAAACAAACGTATGAAAAAAATACTTATAAGTGAAATTCATATGCCGCCGGCAGACATTAAAGACGGGCTTTTAAAAAATCTTACAAAAGACCGTATTATTTTAAAGTGGCTTATATCCTGGGTAGAGGACGGCTTAAAAAATAATATTTTCAATATAGGAGATTTAATCCCCCCTAAAAAAGAGTTCGCTAAGTACCATAATGTAAGCACCGGTACCGTGCAAAATGCTATCCGTTATGCGGAGGATTTAGGGTACTTTAAATCCCGCCAATGTATAGGCACAATGATAGCGGATAAAAATGAGCCAGATTTGGATGAAAAGGCTGTGTCTAAAAAAGATGCGGCTGTGGTACAAATAAAAAAATATATAATAGAAAACAAACTGCAAAAAGGTGACATACTGCCTGCGGCGCGTACTCTTGCAAATGAAATAGATACATCCCAAAATACGGTACGGCTTGCTCTTGAAGTTTTAATAAAAGAAAAAATTATAGCAACGAACTGCCCCAATACAAATAAGCCCTCAAAAATTTTAAATATTGATTATAAAGATATTGTGATTGAAAAAACAAGCCTTTCAAGGGAAGGTACTCTTTCAAAAAAACTATATACAAAAATAAAACAATATATTGTTGAAAATTATAATATCAACGATAAAATTATGCCAAATGAAGATTTTGCAAAGCTTTTTAATGTAAGCGTGCGCACAATAAATGATGCAATGAAAAAATTGAACAAGGAAAAAATCATTCTTTCTTTAAGGGGCCGGTACGGTACAAGATATATAAACGAGCCGGATAAACTGCTAAAACAAAAAGAGGGTGGCGAAAAATCAAAATTTATGTCTGCCCCAAAAAGTGCTGTTTCAAATATAAAAAATTCTTATTTATATAGCTGGCAGCGGGTTTTAGACCAGATTAAAAAATATATGATAACCCACCATGAGGCAGGGGATAAGCTTCCTTCCATGAAGGATTTAGCGGTGACTTTAAATGTTAGTTCTAACACCGTTAGAAGAGCTGTGAATGAACTTGTGGAGCAGGGGATATTATTTTGTCAAAGGGGAAAACATGGGGGCATATACATTGTGGAAATTCCTGCAAAAGAGGATGCCTTTACCTGGCTTGCGCTTAATCCGAAATTTTTAGTACAGTAGGGGTTATTTTTGAATAGTTCTTTTTTCATTTCGGTAATCCCATTATCCTGTTATTCTGAACTCCTTCTTGGTTGCTCGCCTTCAACGGGCCGGCGGTAAAGCCGCCTTTTACCCTAGGCTCGCAATCCGCTTTCAGGGCCTAGGAATTTGAATAGTTCTCTTTCCATTGCAGGATATTTTGGACAAAGACGCAGTACGTCGTCTTTTGTGTTTCGCAATTTAACTTTTTCCAATCACACGACTCTTTAATGGTCTTTTTACCAAAATATCCCTTCATTTCAAGAGAAATAAGTTCTTGAGCTATTGATTTTTGAAAGCGTTAGCATAAGGTAATTAGAAACATTTAGTGAATGTATAAAGCGAACTTGTCTGAGCCGGTATGACCGTAAGCTTAGAGTACCGGCGAGTTGTGAGCAAGGAAAAGATGAACTTAATGTTTCTTTTACCGTTGCAGGTTCGCTTGAAAAAATTAATAGTGAAAGGCTATTGCATTTCGAATTCAAATAAATCTTTTTCTTGTACATCAAGAGCAATGGCAATTTTACACAAAAGCCCGATAGTTGGAGTTTTTCTGCCTATTTCAATATTTCCGAGATGCTCTCTTGATATATCAAGAATCTCAGCAAGTTTATTTTGAGATAGGCCTCTTGCTTTTCTGTATTTGGCGATGTTTCTTCCTAATTTGTAAATTTTTGTAATCTTATTTGTCACAAATTAATTATGCCACTACACTATAATGTGTGTATGTAATCTAAAAGATTACAAAATTAGGAAATAACAATAATGAACAAACAAATATATAAAGAAATTAAAGAGGAGCTTATACAAGTTTTGGATTTAATGTCCATATTAAAATCCGGTCTGAATAATATGAATAAACCTTTGAATGATACTGTTCCTTATGCTGTTCTTGCAAGTGTAATTGAAGAAAAAATCAGCAATGCTGTCGATGGAATGTAAATTTATGTAACAAGTTTTTGTAAAACCATAAAGTTTAATTAAAAAATATCCGATAGCTAAAATGTAAGAACTTTGAAAGAACCAAACAAGGAGATGTTAGCTATGGACAAAATTAATCTTAATCTTTACGGATTGAATTACCAATCCCAGGTGCAAAAAAAGGATGATAAAAAAGCGGAAGAAGAAAAACAACCCGCTGTTGAGGCAAAAGGAAAAGATGTTGAAACAGGTGCATTGCTTGATGCTATGGCGCTTTCAGGGGTTCAAAATCTTACTTTTGCAGGATTAAATCAAATTAATCCGAAAGACTATCTTGATGATGAATCAATTGCAAGAATTCAAGCTGCAATGCCAATGTTTACAGGCGCTGTGGAAAGATTTACCAAGGTGATTGAAGAAGAATTTCCGGGCCTAAATGAGGCCCAGGTGCAGGAACTTGCACTGCAGGCAGCTGTAAAAACCGTATAAATAGGCGGTTTAAAGGCAGTTTATAAAAGAGTTTACTAATTTCTCTCCTCTTTCCTATATCTCCATAGTTCTTTAAAAGTTTTCCCTCTTTCTAGCGCAAGCTTTAGAGAGGGATTTTTTTATGTTAAAATCGGAATAATTATGAAAAATAAAAATCTGTATGAAATATTGGGGTTAAACCCTTCTGCCACAAAGGATGACATAAAAATTGCCTATAGAAAACTTGTAAGGATTTATCATCCGGATGTAAATCAAACCAAAGAGGCTGAAACTTACTTTAAGATGTTAAATAATGCGGTCGAAACTTTACTTGATGATACTAAAAGATTGCAATATGACCTTGCTGCGGGGCTTTCAGGGGTTCATAAAAAAGGCGTGCAAAACAAGACTGTTTCAGGGTATGAAAGTTCAAAAAATGATGAAAATATCCGGGGCAAAAAAAGTGCGCAAAATAGCGGTGTACAGGGGTTTGAACCGGATTTAACAAGTGAAAATGTATTTAAACGTACGTTTCAGGAAAATAATAAGACTAAAGACTCTGGTACAGGCGGATTTAACGCCGGCAAAAAGGCTAAAACCAGTGCCCAAAGCCCGAAATTGGACGGTAAAGATATTGAAACCGTTGTAAATATATCAAAAAGTGAACAAAAACAAGGCACAGTCAGGAAAATCAATGTTTTACATACGGATAAATGCCCAAAATGCCTCGGGCGTAAATATTTTAACGGTACCGTATGCTCCCTTTGCCGCGGGGAGGGCGAAAAATCAGACCACAAAATTATGCACGTGAAAATTCCTGCCGGGATAAAAGACGGTGCAAAAATGAAAATTAAAAATGAGGGTGAATATGGAAAATTCGGGGGCAAAAACGGAGATTTGTATCTTTTAATAAAAATTGATGAAAAAATTAATGATACGCCAGAAAATTTTAATGAAATGCATACTACCATAGAGGCCTGTATAAGCCCCGCTGTTGCGGTTTTAGGGGGAGAGGCCGAAATATCCCTTAACGGCAAAACTGTTAAGATTAAGGTGCCGCCTTTGACAAAATCAATGACAAGATTTAAACTGGATAAAGAAACCTCTAAAATGCTTTCATCCGGGCAAAATGCAGAATTCACCGTACTTTTGAAGGTTGATATTCCTGAAAATTTAAACCAAAAAGAGATTGATTTATACAAAAAAATAAGGGAAATTGAACTTGAACAGCACCTGTAAAATATCTGAAATATTTGAATCTATTCAGGGAGAGGGTATTTATATAGGTGAAAAGCATTTATTTATAAGGCTTTTAGGGTGTAATTTAGCCTGTGATTATTGCGATACAAAGACTTGCGATGATAAAAAGGCTGTAACATTAACAAAATCAGCACTTTATGATGAGATAAAGCACTATGATGCAAATGTAATAAGCTTTACGGGCGGTGAGCCTCTTTTGCAATCCAGGTTTTTAGCGGATTTTTTAAGGGAATATAAAGGCTCCTTAAAGAAGAAAATTTACCTTGAAACCAATGGCAGCCTGCCTTACAGACTTCGTGAAGTGATTGATTTTGTAGACACTGTGGCTATGGATATAAAGCTTGAAAGCGCCACAGGAGAGAAAAATGATTTTTCAACAAACGATGAATTTTTGCTTGTGGCAAGGGATACAGATGTTTTTGCGAAAGTTGTTTTTGATGAAAATATTTTAGATAAAGAAATTTTTCATATTGCAAATTTAGGCCTAAAACATGGAATTGAAATTATATTGCAGCCAAAAAGCCCTATATCTAAAAATCTTGATATGACAGGGATTTTCCAAAAATTATATGAAAAATACCCAAGGGTGCGCCTTATTCCGCAGATGCATAAATTTTTGAATTTACCGTAAAAAAGAGGGTTTCCGGGGAACACCGTTTATTGAAGGCTCCTGTGGGTATCTCGCACCGGTGTGCTCGATTATCCTACGTCGCCATCGTAATGTTCCAGTCACTTGCTCATCGCAAGTTCCTTGGGAACACCGTTTACTCATCAATATAAGAAATTATTCTTTCAATATTTTTAGAAATGCTGTTTAATTTGTTTTCAATCCCTTCAACCCTTGAAGCAAGGCTTTTTGTCTGGGTTGTGTTGTCATAAAACAGGTCTATAAAGGATTTAACATCAAACCCTTCGGATTGTTTCTGCAATATAAGTGAAATCTTTTCATCCAGTTCTTCAAGGCGCATTTCCTGTACTTTGTATTTCTTTTGAACGGAAGTAAGCGCATCTTCAAGCTTGCCTGGGGCAGAGTATTCTCTTTCGCTTTGTACAAGCCTAGATGTTATACCCTCTAAACCAAGTTTTTCCGTGTTATCAACTTTTTTTGCAAGGGCGTCAATTAAACGTCCCAAACCTTCAAGTCTTGAATTTGTATTTTTAAACCAACCGCCAAGGTTTTGAACATCAGAGCCAAGGCTTTTAGAGGATTTTTCAAAACTCAATCTTAATTTTGCAATATCAGCCTCAACATCTGCCATTGAATACCCCGCATCCTGCCCGTCTGCACTGTGTCCCTGGGCATTTTCAATATTTGCAAGGCTTTCTTTTACATTATCAATGATTGTACTTGCAATTCTTTCAGATGCCTGGTTTATAAGGGCTTCAACCCTTTGTGCCACTTCGTTGTTTATGGTGTTTATTATATGGTTTGATGTATCGCCCGAATTTGTATCAATCTTTAGGCAGATAGATGTTTTGATATCATCCGTTATTTCGTTTACTATGCTGTTAACCCTGTCATGAAGGCCGTTTCGCATAGAATTAACGTCTTCGTTTAAGGAGTTAATCCTCTCAAACGTACTTGTTTGGCTGCTTTGCAGAGCATTTTTTAAATCTTCTATTAAAAATTCAACATTTTTTAAAGATTCAAGCTTTTCTTCAATTGCATTTTTAAATTCATTAGGGGCGTTATTCTTAATATATACGGTATTTGAAAGTACTTCCCCGACATTTTTGTAAATATCAGAGATAATTTCTTCCCTTTTATCAAGCTTTGTAAAACCGTCTTTGATTTCAGCAAAAATGTTGTCTTTCAGGTATTCAAGCTGGGATAATAAATTATCCAATTTAACACTTGCTGCCACCTTTTGCGCATCTTCTTCCTTTTCGGCATCGGGTTTAAATACGCTTACAATTTTTGCTATTTTTTGGATGACTTCTTTCATCCTTATATCCATATGGGATTTTAGCAGATTTAGATATTCTTCCCTATCGGCATTGGCCTCTAATATAGACTGTACCTTATCGTCAATGCCTCTTATCAAGCTTGGCGGAATTTCAGAATTTGCATTAGGGTTAAGTGCCTCTATTTTAAAAGAAAGCTCTGAATTTAAATTTTGAATTTCGCTTAAAAGTTCTTTTCCGTTATGAATTTGCTGAAGATTACATCTTTCAACCTTATTTTCAATTTCGGCTAAAAGCTCCTGTTGATTTGATTCTTGAAGAGAGGTGGGGGCTATTTTTTCTTTGTGCGCTTCAACAACTGATTTTTTAATTATTTCTTCAAGTTTACCATCAAGAAGTTCAAAATTTGTTTTGTTATTTTTATTAATCCCCATGATACCGTCTAAAATATCGGTTTTCATAGAGTTTAAGGTTTCTGATGTTTGCAGCTGGTTTAGGCTGATTGTATCATTCAGTCTGTCTGCATTTTCCTGGGTTACGGTTTCTACCGTAGATTCAAGGGAATTTAATTTATCTCTGAATTTATCCTCATAATCGTTTATTTTGGATATCATTTCATCGATATTGGTTTTATGGTCATTAAATTCTTTTGTTATACTGAAGTTAATATTTTCAACGGTTTCCATAATGTGATTTGACATATTTTGCAAATCAACCTTTATAGAGTCAAGGCCGTTATTGTCTTTAAAATCATCCTTAATAGATGATGTGATTGAAACAACGCGGGATGTGATTGTATCAACCACCTGTGCAAAATGCTGTTTCAATTCAGTGATATTTGCTGAATTTTCGCTTACAACGTGGTTCCTGAATATTTCAAGCTTATCTGAAATTTTCGGTACGGTTTCGTTTAATTGCTGTAATACTGCAATGCTGCTGCCATTTTGGGCTTTTTCAAAGTTATCTCTTAAGCTTGCAATGGAGGCATTAATTTCATTTGTAACACTGCCCATAATGCCTGAAAGTTCCTTAAGGGCATCTGCGGATTTTAGGGTTTCAACGCAATCCATTATTTTCTTTAAAGGTTCTTCAAAAGCCTTTGTGCCGGTGCTGCTCATTTCATTTTCAATGGATGAAAGCTTTGATGCCATAGCTGAAAGTTCGTTTTTTAAAAGCTCTACAGCATTTACAAGGTTTTGCTTTTGGGCATCTTCCTGTCTTTGAACGGCCTCTTCTACTTTGCCAAGTTGGCTTTGGATAAAATCATGGCTTAGTTCAATGGTTTCAGCGTTGCTTTTTATAATACTTTTTGCAATATCTTCCATATTGGAATTTGAAGAAAGCCCGATTAGTGCGTTTTTCAGGTTTTGATAATCTTCATTAAGGTTTGCAAGCTGGATTTTAATTTCTTCCGTTCTGCCTGAAACACCTGTGGTTACTGTATCTGCCACCCTTTGAATTTCGCTTGTTAAAATTGCAAGGCTGCTGTTTACATTGGTGGTTTCAGTGTTTAGCTTTTCACTTACTTCAGAATAGCTTTTGTTAATGATATCAACAATATCAGCGAATTTTGTTATGATTTCATCTTTTGAATAAGTGCTTGTATCCCTTATTTCGGTAAATAAGTTTTTGATATCCGTTCTTATTTCATCAATTGCAAGAGGGTTTATAGAGCCGAGTTTTTGTTCAATATTTAAAATCAGACTTCTTGCCTGTTCTTTGTTTTCAATATCGCTTTTTTCAAGGTAAGCTTTAAGGTCAGAAAGGAAGGATGTTAAAATTGTAATTTTTTCATTAATAAAGTTAGTGTCTTCCCTTGATGCAACATTGTGAAGCCTTGCCGTAACGGTATCAATTTTATCTCCTGTAGAAATGAGGTTTACAGAGTTTTTAATCATTTCTTCAAGGCCGAATTTTATCTGGTTTAATTCTTCCTTTTGGCTGTATGATTGAACCTGAGTTAAAAATTCTGCGAAATTTTTATTTAATGTGGATGTTATATTATCAAAACCGCGTGAAAATGCCGCAAATTCATTGCTTAATTTGACCATTTCGGCTGCGGTACCCGAAGTCCTCACAGCGTCAAGGGTTTGGGCAAATTTTTGCAGCTGCAGCTCTTGATTATTCATTTTTGTGTATACGGAATTCAGGTCTGTGCTGATTTTTGACATCTGCATATCAAATTTAGGGTTTGCAACCTGGGATGCGGCGCTTTTTATGGCATCTTCAAAGCCGTAGAGCATCTCTTGCAGTGTGCCTTGTTTTTCTTCTGCGGATTTTTTAATTTCATTTGTGATTATCTGGAGCATTTTTTCACTTGAAAGATTTGTTTGGTTTTCAAATCTTTGAAGCAAGGTATTAAATGCATCATTTATTTCGGCAGGCGTTAAAGAGGGTTTATTGTATAATCCTCTGATTGCATCTGTAAGCTGCTCTACTCTAATCTCTAAATTATCAGCCATAACTTTTTAAAACCTAAAATTCTATAAATCCCCTAATTTTAACAACATTCTAATACAAAAGCGCCCTTGATTTCCACCTTTGTATAGTTTTGTTTAATATTATTTACAATTATATTAGGGATTTAAGAAATCTCTATTTTATCCTGTAAAGAAAGCTGTTTTATCATCTTTAAATCACGGAGCATCAAATCTCTTGGAGAATTTGGTTCAAGAGAATGATTTCTTAAAAGATAGGAAGGGTGGAAAACAGGGATAAAAACAGTGCCCTTAGAACCTTTGAAAATTTTTCCGCGGGCTTTTGAAATTGTATGTCCTTTAATAAAGCTTTCAAGTGCTGTTGCGCCGCACAGAATAATGATTTTGGGTTTAATCGTATCAATCTGGTATTTTAAAAACGGTGCACAGGCCTTTTTTTCATCGGGCGAAGGTTTTCTGTTATCCGGCGGTCTGCATTTAAGGGTGTTGCAGATATAAATATCATTTTGCCTGTCTATGCCTGCTTTTTCAAAAAATTCATTTAACAATTTGCCGGCACGACCGACAAAAGGCACACCTAATCTATCTTCATCGGCACCGGGGGCTTCGCCAATCAGCATAATATTTGCCTTGGGGTTGCCGTCGGAAAATACAAGGTTTGTCCTTGTAGAGCACAAAGGGCAGCCTTTACAGTTTTTAAGTTTTTCTTTTAATTCGTTAAGACCGTTCATTAATTTTGATATTCCTTTTCAAAACCAAACAGAGAACTTACGGATTGGTCATCGTGAATTCTTGAAATAGCCTCACCCAACAATGGTGCCACTGAAAGTTGGGTAATTTTTGTTGGGATAAATTCATTTTTATTTAAAGGAATGGTATTTGTAACAATAACTTCTTTAATTGGTGCTTCATCAAGCCTTTTTAGTGCAGGACCTGAGAATACAGGGTGAACCGCACAAACATAAACTTCTTTTGCACCTTCTCTTTTTAAAAGTTTTGCAGCCTCACAAATTGTACCTGCAGTATCAATCATATCGTCAAACATAACACATATTTTATCTTTAACATCACCAATAACATGGTCTGCAACGGCAACATTATGTTGTGTTCTTCTTTTATCAATGATTGCAAGAGGGCAATCAATAGCCTTTGCAAATGCCCTTGTTCTTTGAACGCCGCCTGTATCGGGGGATACAGCAACAAGTTCGGATTTTGGAAGGTTTAATTTTTTAATATAATTTACAATAATCGGTGTAGCATAAATATGGTCTACAAGTATATTAAAGAACCCTTGAATTTGGCCTGTGTGAAGGTCCATTGCAAGTACCCTGTCAGCCCCTGCGGTTGTTAAAAGGTCTGCGACCAGTTTTGCCGTAATTGCTTCTCTGCCTGATGTTTTCCTATCTTGTCTTGCATATCCGTAATACGGGATAACGGCAGTGATAGTTTTGGCGGAGGCGCGCTTAAAGGCATCAATTATGATTAAAAGTTCCACAAGGTTTTCATTAACCGGGTTGCATAAAGGTTGTACCACAAAAACATCGTCGCCCCTTATGGAATCCTGAATTTGAACATAAATTTCACCGTCAGAGAAGTTTTTGATAATCATAGGGCCTACCGTTGTACCTAGATAATTGGCAATTTCTTCTGCCAAGACTGTGTTTGAACGGCCGCAAAAGAGTTTAATTTCATGGGTTGGGAGCACAGTTCTTTCTTTTGCCGGCATTGTTTCAAGCCCTAATTTCATTTTTATTTCTCCTTTTATTTAACGTAGTTTTTGATTTCTTTTTGGGGGCTTCGTGTCAAACCTAAAGCATTTGCCCCTACATCTTTTGTAATAACGGAACCGGCCGCAATAAAGGCATTTTCACCAAGCTCAACAGGGGCTACAAGCACTGCGTTTGACCCGATTGATGCGCCGTTTTTTATTGTGGTTTTATTTTTTGCTTTTGTCATTGAATTATAGTTTGCAGTAATTGTACCGGCGCCGATATTAACATTTGCGCCTACTTCAGTATCGCCAATATAGCTTAAATGTGAAATATTTGTATGGGATTTTACATGAGATTTTTTTAATTCTACAAAATTTCCTATTTTTACAAAATCTTCTATGGTACAATCGCCTCTTAAGTGTGAAAAAGGCCCGATTTTACAGTTTTTCCCGATTTCATTTTTACCGTTTATAAATGTATGGGGGAATATAACCGTATCTTCACCGATTATGGTTTCCGGGGAAATTTCAGTGTTTTCAGGAGAAACTATTGTAACCCCTTCATCCATTAATTTATTTAAATGCCTTAAGTTCATTATTTTAAAGGCTTCTGCAAGTTGGGGACGCGAATTTATACCAAAACTCTCGTTACTGTTTTCCAGTACGTAAGCCGCTGTTTTAAAAGCGTTTTCATTTGCCCAAGCAATAATGTCGGTTACATAATATTCGTTTTGTGAATTATTATTTTTAAGCTCATCAAAAAATCTTTTGACTTTTTGCCAGTCAAGACAGTACGTTCCGGTGTTTATTTCCTGAATTTTATTTTGTTCCGGAGTGCAGTCTTTTTGTTCAACTATTTCTTTTACATTGCTTTCTTTATCCCGGACAATTCTTCCATATCCGGCAGGATTATCAAAGACAGCACTCATAATAGTAACATCAGATTTATTTGATTTATGGAATTCAATAAATTTTTTAAGGCTTTCTGCTGTTATAAGAGGTATATCACCGTTTAAGATAAGAACCAGACCGTTAAAATCTTTTAAATTTTCCTTTGCCATAGAAACTGCATGACCTGTGCCAAGCTGTTCTCTTTGAAATACGCAAGAAGATTTCGGGTGATTTTTATTTATAAAATCCTGAACGTCTTCCCCTTTGTGACCCACTATTACTATATTTTCAAATGCGCCTATGTTTTCACAAGCGCTTAACACCCAGGATACAAGGGGTTTGTTAAAAATTTCATGCAAAACTTTTGGCTTTTGGGATTTCATTCTTGTACCTTTTCCGGCTGCAAGGATGACTGCTTTAACATTTTCACTCAAAAGATTTTGGCTCATTCCTAACCCTTGTTTTTTTGGCTCTATTTTCTCATGAAAAGCAAGCAAATAAAAGTGATAAATACATATTTATGAACATTTTTTTACAAAAAGGGGAAAAGATTATATAATAGTGCTAAATTGCACAGTAAAAATTAAATAAGGGCAAGCCCTGTCATTGATCTTCTTATCCAAACAACATAACTGCGGTATGAAATTGGAAAGGGGGTGATAAGAATGGTGTTTATTAGCGAAAAAGCGTTACTGCTTATCTTGTTGATAGTAGTAACGCTTAAATTTAAACACTAAAGGGCTTTTAATGGTGTGTTCCAGCACCCCGCCCGATATTTATATTATAAACCGTTTTAAAATAATTTCAAGGAGAATAAATATGAGAAGTGATGCAGTTAAAGAAGGTATAGCACGTGCGCCGCACAGGGCACTGTTATATGCGGGCGGGCTTTCCGATAAAAATATTAAACGTCCCTTTATTGGGATAGCAAGCTCTTTTTCAGACCTTGTACCCGGGCATATGGGAATGAGAGATTTAGAGAGGCAGATTGAAAAAGGGATACATTCTAATGGCGGCCAGGCATTTATTTTTGGTACCCCTGCCGTATGTGACGGGATAGCAATGGGGCACAGCGGGATGAGATATTCTCTCCCTTCAAGGGATTTAATTGCAGATTGTGTTGAGACTGTTGCAGGGGCGCATCAGCTTGACGGGCTTGTGCTTTTAACAAACTGTGACAAGATTACTCCCGGTATGCTGATCGCAGCTTTGAGGCTTAATATACCGACGGTGGTTGTAACGGCGGGGCCTTCTTTAGAGGGGCATTGCAAAGGTGAAACGCTTACGTTTATCAGAGGTTCATCCGAGGCTGTCGGCAGGTTCAGGGCAGGAGAAATCAGTGAAGAAAAGCTCCATGAAATGGAACATTATGCATGCCCTACAGCCGGTGCCTGCCAGGGTTTGTATACGGCAAATACGCTTGCGTGCTTGACTGAGGTTATGGGTATGAGCCTTACAGGGTGTGCAAGTGCTGCTGCAGTGTCTTCTAAAAAAAGAAGAATAGCTTTTGATTCAGGGTTTTTAGCGGTGGATTTAGTTAAAAATAATATAAAACCAAGGGATATTGTGACAAAAGATTCTATGCGAAATGCAATAATAGCCGACCTTGCACTTGGCGGCAGTACAAATTCCATTCTTCACCTGCTTGCAATAGCAAACAGTGCTGATATTGACCTTACGCTTGATGATTTTGAAGAATTGAGCTTTAAAATTCCGCAGATAATAAAACTTGACCCTTCTGCTCTTCCTACAATGACAGATTTTGATAATGCAGGCGGTATACCCGGTACCATAAAAACATTGTGGGGTAAAACACCGGAGCTTAAAAATGTTAAAAACATCGAAGGTAAAACAATTGAAGAAAGAGCAAATGAAGCCTGGGTGGACAACAATGTTATTAAACCGTTTGATAACCCTATAACCAAAAATCCGGGGCTTGCAATTTTACATGGTAATTTGGCCGAAAAAGGGGCTGTGGTTAAGATTTCAGGGGTTGCAGAAGAATGTTTTGAATTTACAGGGACAGCAAAATGCTATGACCGAGAAGAAGATGCTATGAAAGGCATTGAGGAGGATGACGTTAAAGCGGGGGATGTGGTTGTAATAAGATATGAAGGTCCTAAAGGCGGCCCCGGCATGAGGGAAATGCTTGCGCCAACATCTTTGCTTGTGGGAAAAGGGTTAGGTAAAAAATGCGCTCTTATAACAGACGGCAGGTTCTCTGGCGGCACACGCGGTCTTTGTGTGGGGCATATATGTCCTGAAGCTACAGAGGGCGGAATTATAGGCCTTATACAAGACGGGGATAAGATTAAAATTGATATAAATAAAAGGACAATAGACCTTCTTGTGGATGATGATGAAATCGCAAGAAGAAGGGCAAATTTTGTACCGAAGAAAAAGGATATTGAAAAAGGTTTCCTTTCTAAATATGCAAAGACTGTTTCCGGGGCAGACCTTGGGGCGATTTGCGAATAAGCGACATAAAATATAGTTAAAAATCCCGGGATTGAATTAGTTTTCCCGGGATTTTAATTTATAAACTTTAAATTATAATTGTATTTGAGCCATTTCTTCAATTGATGCAAATACACTGCTTGCGCCGCAGTCTACAAACTGTACCTGGCCTGTTACGCCTGAAGAAAGGTCTGATGCCAAATAAAGACCTGCTTTGCCCACATCTTCAAGTGAAGGAGTTCTTTTAAGAGGGGCTTTAAGAATGTTTGCCTTAAGCATTCTGTCAAAACCTGAAATACCTTTTGCGGCAAGGGTTTTAACGGGGCCTGCAGAAAGGCAGTTACATCTTATATTGTATTTGCCTAAATCATAAGAGATAAATCTCATTGAAGATTCTAACGCAGCCTTAGCTACACCCATAATATTGTAGTTAGCAACTACTTTTGTTGCACCAAGATAGCTTAATGCAAGGATAGAGCCGCCGCCTGTTGTTTCCATTTGGGGTTTTGCGTATTTTGATATTGTTAAAAGCGAATATGCGCTAACATGCATTGCAAGGTCCCAACCTTCTTTTGATGTTGTATAAAATTCACCCATTAAATCATCTTTATTTGCAAACGCTACAGCGTGCACCACAAAATCAAGCGAATCGTATATTTTAGCGTATTCTTCGAACACTTTTTTAACATCTTCATCCTTTGTAACGTCACATTCAACGCACATTTTAGCGTTCATTTCATCTGCAATAGGTTTTACCCTTTTTTCCATTACTTCATTTGCGTATGTAAAGGCAATTTCGCCGCCTTCATTGTGAATTTGTTCGGCAATGGCATTTGCTATACCGTGTTTGTTTGAAACGCCGAATATTATACCTTTTTTGCCTTCCATAATACCCATAATATATACTCCTTTTGTTATTTCTATCCGTTATCTTACAATAAACTTATTTTTAATTTCAAGCTCGGTATCTTTTATGCCTTTAATATCTTTTGTTGCTTTAAAAAGCTTTAATTTGGCCTCATACAGACTTCTTTCTTCAGGAAATTTTTCTATTCCCTGATTTAAAATTTTTATTGCAAAAGAGGTTTGTTGTTTATCATAATAAATCGTTGAAAAATCTATATAATCCTGCACGGTTTTTGGTTTTAAGCCTTCCATAGTGCTTATTTCTTTTGTGTAGGAATTTTTATCGCCAAGGCTTTTATAGGCTTGTGCAAGGTTATAAAGATACATCGCTCTTGAAGGGTCAAGAGAAGATGCCTGTTTGAACATATATATAGCTTTTTCCGTGTCAAAGTTTTTATATTCAATCAAGCCTAAATAATTATAAATATCAGCCTCAAGTTCAAACCCTAAATCAAGTTCCATGGCTTTTTTAAAGGCATTTTCAGCTGATGCGTAATCGTTTTCGTTATAATAGATTTTTCCAAGTTCAAAATAATAGTTATGGTTTTCATTTTGCTTTATAGCATCCAGCAGATAGTTTTTGCCTTCTGCAAAATTAGCATTAGCAATGCAGATTTTTGCCAAATAATAAAGCATATCGGGGTTTCTGTTGCTGCCTTTCAATATATTTGAAGCCTGTCTTAAGGCTTTTATACCGTCAGAAAGGTTGCCTTCTTCAACATAGCTTATCCCTAAACCCATAAGTGCTTCGTAAAAATTGCCGTCTATAAGAATAGCGTTTTTGAAATTTTTGTTTGCTAAATCATATTTTTTATTTTCAAGATAATAATTTCCAAGTTCAAGATAGGCATATTTGCTGTTGGGGTTTGACTTTACTGCTTTTTGCAGATATTTTTCCTGTTTATTGTTCATGGCGGGTTTTTTGCCGGTATTATTTTTAAGCCCTTCAAGTTTTGCTAAATTAATATATGTAAGGCTGAAATTTTTATCTATCCATGAAGCTTTATTTAAAGACTTTTTGGCGTTAGAATAATCGTTCATTTTCATATAACAAAGGGCCAGATTGTTATATAATATGGGGCTTTTCGGTTCAAGCTCTATTGCCTTTATAAAATAATTGGCGGCCTGTTTTGCATCCCCTGAATAATAATATTCAAGACCTTTTATGTTATAAAAATCATAGTTATATTTTGGTACCTGAGTCACATTCAGGTTTTTTGCCCAAATAGAATCTATAAGGGTATTATCAAGCATCAAGGCTTTTTTAAAGTATATCTTTGCCTGATTTGCATTGTTTACTTTTGAATAAATTTTTGTTTTCATAATAAACCCGTTTACGCTGTTAGGGTTTATTCCAAGCATTAAATCCGCATACTGAAGGGCTTTTTTGTAATTTGCCGAATCAAAATACATATTTGCCATATCAAGGTAGTCATCTTCGGTTGAACTGTCATATCCGCTGATTGGTGCCACATTTATTTTTTCAAGATTTTTGCTTAATTCGTAGGATTTTTGAAGGTGATTAGAAGATTTTTGCATTTGGTTTAGATTTTTATAGCAAATACCAAGATAATAATGCCCGTCAGAATCATTAGGGTTGCTTTTGAGGTATCCTTCAAAGAACTTTGCGGCCTCTTCGTATTTTTTCATATTTACAAGGTTAATCCCGTTTTGGATATTCCAGTTGGGACTTGCAAAGCTTTGGCCTTGTATATTCAGCGTAAGTGCCAATAAAAGAATTAAAACCTTAATTTTTACATTTTTCATAACTTCAAAAATTCCTCAATAATTTTAATGGTGCACTTTGATACTTCGTCTATGCTTTGGTTTGCATTAATAACCTTTAATCTTTTCGGGTCATTTTTTGCAATTTCGAGATATCCCTGCCTTAATTTTTTATGAAACTCTATCCCTTCTTGCTCCATACGGTCTTTTTCATCTCCAAGCCTTTTTAGGGCAATTTCTGTTTCGATATCAAAAACTATTGTTAAATCAGGAATAATACCGTTTGTTGCAATAGAATTTAAAGTTTTAATTTGCTCTAAATTTTGGTTTCTGCCATATCCCTGATATGCAAGGGTAGAGTCTGTATGTCTGTCGCAAAGGACAATTTTACCTGCTTCAAGTGCGGGTTTTATTTTGTATTCAATGTGCTGGGCTCTGTCTGCAAGATATAAGAAGGTTTCAGCAACATTTGAAACGGGTTTTTCATAATGAAGCAAAATTTTTCTTAAATCCGTTCCTAAATCAGAACCGCCGGGCTCACGCGTAACAACGGTTTCAACATTTTTATTTTTGAAATATTCATTTATTATGCCAATTTGTGTGGTTTTGCCGCATCCGTCAGCGCCTTCAAATGTTATAAAATATCCTCGTTGTGTCATAAAAAGCTTTTCTCTCACTGTTTGTAAGATTATTATATTATAATATTACAATTTTTGCTAAATTGTAAAAATAAAAACCAAAGTTGTAGTTTTTTAAAAAGTTTAATTTATAATGTTGTTACGATTAAGGATTTAGGCGAGAAGGACTTTTTTTAAGTGGAAAATTTTGAAGTGAAACAGGAAGAAATCAGCCAAATGGAAGAAATTATCAGCGCGGGGCAGCTTTTAAGAATTTTAAATTCTAACCCCAAAGAAGTTTCCACCCTTTGTCAAAAAGCCTGCCTTAAACCTAAAAAAGACGGTTTTGGAAATATATATTTTTCAAAAGATGATATTGATGTACTAAAAAAAGTGAAAGAACTTTATAAGCACACAAAAGAACTGCAGGAAGAAAAAAAACGTGCGGTTGAAGAAGCGGTTAAAAAAATGACAATAGAAAATAAAGAAAATAATTTTCTTCAAAGGGTCAGACAAAAGGCTCAAAAGCACGAACTTGAAATTTCCCAAAACACTATGCCTATAGAAATTAAAGGTGATATGGCAAGGAGCATTGAGGCTTTAGAAAATAATATTGTGGATAGAATTTCAGCCGTTTTAAATGAAAAAATGGACGGTTTGGATGAAATTGTTGTTGAATTAATCAGAACAAAAACAGAAAACGAAACTTTAAGACAGAAATTGAATGAATTGAACAAGGAAAATTTCAGTTTGAAAAATGAGAATTCATCTTACAAATCTGTCGGTTTAGGATTTTACGTTAAGAAAAATTCCGATGAATTTATGATGTAGGCAAAACGCCAAATGAGCACCATTTTAAGGAACTTTTATCATAACCTTAAAGAGCCTGTTTTAATATGCGATGCATTGCAGCCTGAAAGCGGAATGTATTGCAATAAGGCATTTAAAAGTATATTTTCGGATATTGATATACAAAATTGTATGCAAGCTGTAAGAAAGCTTGATTATAAATTTTATTTTGAGTTTTGCCTTATTGACAGTGAAAATCTTAAGACCTATTCTCCGCTTATTAATGCGCTTGAAAGGAAAGAAAATTTTCACCTTTATGGCAGGTATCAAAAAAACGAGAGGGAGTTTTTATATTTTTTAATTTCCGCTTTTTCTGTTAAAAAATATAGAATTTTATATTTTTACGATATTACAAATGAGGTTATTGTAAAAAAGCTGCAAAATGAAAATGAGCGGTTAAAAATTCAAAATCAGGAATTTTTAAATACAAATTCAAAAGCCCAAAATCAGGCTGTAAAAATGGCTCTTTTAAATAGGATTGCAACAAGTATATCGAAAACAATAGACCTTAATGATATGATAAATACCGCAATCAAAGAGCTTGGAATAATATTTGGCGCAAAAAAGGTTTATTTTGCAAAAAGGGTGGCAGATGCTGCCGGAGAGGCTTTTGAAGCGGAATACCTATATCCTTGTGAAAAACCAGACGGCAGGGTCGGCGGTGAAATTTTAAAATATGATAAAAATACTATTGATGATATTTTAGATAACAAAATTTCAATCCAGGTTTGTCTAAAAGAGGCAGAAAATTCCCTAAAACCAATGAAAACACCTTGCACAAGGATTATTCTTCCTGTTATGTATAAGGAAAGCACCGTGGCTGTTATTGTGATTTTAACTGCCAAGAAACATATTGAAGACATTGAAAAAGAGCTTATGACAGGGGTTTCAATGCAAATTTCAAGTGCAATAACCCAGGCAATGCTCTTTAAAGATGTTTCGGATAAAAAAGAAGAACTTCAAACTGCCCTTACAGAGCTTAAAGAAACTCAGCTGCAGCTTATAAACTCTGAAAAAATGGCATCTTTGGGCCAGTTAATAGCATCTGTTGCCCATGAGATAAATACTCCGCTTGCAAGTATATGTGCAAATAACGAAATATCAAAACGGTTTTTTGAGTCAGGGAATGTGTTTGACAATGATACTATTGATATTTTAAAGGATACAAACTCTGTTGATGCAGATGCGATAAAAAGAATTACAAACCTTGTACAGTCGCTGAAACGTTTTGTAAGGCTGGATGAAATGGTAAGCCAAAGCGCAAATATAAATGAAGAGCTTGATTTAACGCTTAATTTACTTCGTCATAAGTTGAAAAAAGATATAAAACTTGTTAAAAATTATGGGGAAATTTCGCTTGTAGAGTGTTACCCGAATATGTTAAACCAGGTGTTTTTAAATATTTTGATGAATGCCATTCAAAGTATAGAAAAACGCGCAAGTGTTGAAAATGCGGGGCTTAGCGGGGCAGGCTCCTGTTATATCGGAGAAATTATAATATCAACCGAAATAATTGAAAGTAATCTTTTGGTAAAAATTCAAGATAACGGCCTTGGCATAAAGGATGAAGATAAGAAGAAGATTTTCCAGGCAGGTTTTACCACTAAAAAAGTGGGGGAAGGGACAGGTCTTGGGCTTGCGATATGCAAGAAGATTATAGAAAAACATAACGGTGAAATAACTTTTGACAGTAAAAGCTATAGAACAAAAGACGGTTCTATAGCTAAAACTACGATATTTGAAATAAAACTGCCTGCTTTTTAACAAAAGGCAATAATTAATGATATTCCAAGCATTAAAATGATATGGGATACAAAAAGCAGCGGTCTGTTTTTTGCAATTAAACAAAGAGCGGCGATTAAAGGAAGTACTATAATCCAGGAATTTGCAATAACATTAGTGCTGTTTTCGCTGTTTAATATTGCATTTACCGTATCGGGGGCAAAGAATAAATAAAATCCCGATATAATAAAAAATACAATAGTTATAATTGTTGAATGTTTAATGCCTTTTTCAAATTTGTTATCTGAAATATAACCCCACCAGTAATACCCTGTAATTAAAGACAAGGCCGGTAAAACAGGCAATATTACACTTGCGGATTTTAAGCCGGAAACAGCATAGAATAAAAATGCTGAAAACATATAGATTGATGTAAAGATTAATAGTTTTCTATCGGTTGTATCACTTGAAAATATCTGCTTGAAGGATTTTGTGGCCTTAAAATCTTTGATTAAGGATTTTACCCCTCTGATAACGGCAGAAACGAGTGAAAAAGTCCAAGGGAGAAACCCTGCGCAGATAACAGGTAAATAATAAATAAACTCTGAAGGTATTGAAAATTTAGAAATATCAGGTTGATTTATAAAAAGTGCTATATTTGTTTTATAAATAGCGGTGTACCAAAAAATTGTAATAACAAGGTATATTATCGCACCGGGGATAATATTAAGAGGTTTAATGATGTCTTTTACGCGGCCAAGTGCAATAAATGAAAGCAATACTGTAATTAATGGCAGAATAATGCCTGTACAGCCATGTTGAATAACGCTTAACCCTGCAAAAAGGTAAAAAAGATACCAAAAATATTTTTTATTTTCTTCTTTGATATCAAACAGTGTAATTCCCGCAGAAAGTATGCTTAACCCGGTGAGTGCCATAAACAGTGTATCTTGGGGTATGATTTTTAAAAGGTAACATATAAGGGTTGAAGATAAAAGGATTAAGGCCGAAATAAGCCCATAAACCCTTGCGCCTGTTGCCTTTCTTCCAAAGAAATACATTGCAAATATCATAACGGTGTTAAGTATCATAGAGGATATACCAGATGTTAGTGTGCTGAAAAATGGTATATATACTGCGCCTTCCGTAAATTTGTGGTTTTGCGGATTTAAAAATATAAATAAATAACAAAACAAAATAATAGATACAATACAGAAGAAGCTTGCGTATTTTGCAATAAAATTTTTTGTTTTTTCTAAACAATTTTCTAACAACACTATTTCTCCTTATTCTACACTGATAATCTTTGTTTTTATTGAAAAGCCTTTGCTGTTTATATTTTTATTCACCGGTCTTATGTTTATTACTTTATATTCATTGGATTTACTCAAAGATTGTACATTTATATGTTTTATGCCGTTTTCATCCTCTATTTCAAAATCTTCATTTTCATTGCCTGAAATTACTGCTATAACATTATTGTGCCTTTTTAAAATTGTTTTGTAATCATTGGCATTATATGTGTTTTTAATTTCTTCTTTCATATCAGCTACCGGGAAATGTTGTATGATAATCACATTTTCATTTTTATATTTTGTTAAATATTTTTCTAAAATTATTAATTCACCGTCTTTAAAATATCCTCTGGGTAATGATACCATTTGGTTTGTACCGTCCATAAAGATAAATACTAATCCGTTTATTTTCTTTGCACAAGGGAGTTTTGAAGTTTTATTTTTCGAAAATTTGTTTAACAGTCTAAAGTATTCTTTTTTATCAAGGTTTTTTGCTTTTTGTACATCACGGTTGCCAATTGTTGTGTAGATTGGTTTTTGGATTTTATTTATTGCCTTAGAAAACATTACAAGGTCATAAGGGTTTGCGCCTGAAATATTGTTTCCAAGGAAAAATACACAATCGCTTCCCGAATGGTTTATATCATCTGCCGCCTTTAAAAGATTGTTAATAGACGGTGTCATGGAATTATTCACTTTATCGGCTTTTAAATTTACATCTGAAACTGCGGTAAAAGTTATTTCACCTGCAATAGCTCCGTTAGACATACCTAGCGTGCAAAAAAGGAAGACAAGCAATATAAAAAATATTTTAAGAGCCTTCATAGAAGCTTATTATACACTATTTTTTAACAGAATGGAAACAAAATTTAAGTTTTGTCGTCAAATAATTTAAGTTGAGGTTTTAAGAAGTGGAGAAAAGGGGATTTTAAATGGAAGCTATGAATTTTGATGTTTATAATGCGTACGAGGAAGAAGAAGATAACGAGGTTAAAACCTTTAATACCATTGCAAATAAGGATGAAATTTTGCAAATGTATTTAAAAGACATAGGCAAAATAAAACTTTTAAACAGAACAAATGAAGTGTTAACGGGCAAGGCAATTAAAGAAGGGACAAAAAAAGAGGCAAAAATTGCACGGAAAAAACTTATTCAGGCAAATTTAAGGCTTGTTGTAAGTATTGCAAAAAAATATACTGGCCAGGGGATTTTGTTTATGGACCTTGTACAGGAAGGGTCGCTAGGGCTTATAAAGGCAGCAGAGAGGTTTGATTATACCAAAGGATTTAAATTTTCCACCTATGCCACCTGGTGGATTAAACAGACAATCATAAGGGCCATAGCAAATAATTCAAGAACAATCAGAATTCCCGTGCATATGAGCGATAAAATAAGGGCGGTAAAAAGAGCAATTGTAAAACTTAGTGTAGATTTAGGAAGAGAACCTGATGATAATGAAATTGCCGAACATTTAAATATGGATTTAAAAAAGATAAAATCTGTTAAAAAGGCAATGATAAAGGAGCCTGTAAGCCTTGATACGCCTGTTGCGCAAGACCTTTGTCTTGAGGATTATATAAAAGATGACATTAAAAGAATGCCTGATATTAAAACCGAAAAAGAATTTTTAAGCAAAGATATTATGAAGGCACTTGATATATTGTCTGAAAAAGAAAGATTTATTTTGCTCAACCGTTTTGGGCTAGATGGCAGGAAAACCAAAACACTTGAAGAATTAGGGAAAATTTTAGGGTTTTCTAAGGAAAGGATAAGGCAAATTGAAGGGGAGGCGCTTAAAAAGCTTAGGAAATCACCTGTAACAAGTGAATTAAAAAGTTATTTAGGATAAAACAACTTTCTTGTAATCTTTTAAATTGCCCTCTGTATATAACAGAGGGCTGCTTTTTAAAATTATTTAAAAAATTCTTCCATATTAAGTTTTAGAATATTTTCAATTTCACTGTAGCTATCTGTTTTTGCAAACAATATTCCAAAAAGCGGGTGTTTTTTATGGTCAAGTTTTCTTATTTCAAGCGGATTTTTAATATTTTTTAAGAATTTTTCCCAATTTGGGGTACAGGTTTGTTTATCAATACCTACCGGGTTTTCAGCCACAAGGAAATAGTAGAGGCAATTGTCTTTTGTTTTTAAAATGTTTTCCCAATCAGGCCTTTTATTGTTAAAGAAGTATTCATAAACATTTATGTCCCAGGCAAAGTGTGCTAAATCGCACAGACACCAGCCTGCAAAACGCATAGGATTGATTTCAATCGGGATTATGTTTTTATCATTGGCGCGAAGTTCTATATGGCATGGGAAATTTTTAAAAACTGCTTCGGTACCTATTTTTTCAAAAATATGTGTAAATTTATCTAAATATGAGCCTATAATCTCTTTTGATGTATAGTAAACTCTGTCTGAAACATCCTTTGTACCGGAGAACGGGTGTTTAAAGATATTTAAAACAACGGGGCTGCCTGTATTATCAAAATATACATCAACTGCAAATTCTTCCCCCTCAATCATTTCTTCAATTATAAAGCTTGAAGTATTTACAACAGTTTTAGGGAAGATTGTTTTAAATTTTTCAATATCATATTCAATTGTGTTAACGGTATTTTGCCATTCATCTTTGTTTAAAATTACATATACGCCAAAGCTTAAAAACCCGACATTAGGTTTTAAGACAAGAGGGAATTTTAATTTTTCGGGGTTAATATTTTTGATTTTATCAAGCGGGATTTCTTCAAAATAAAAATCAGGATATATTTTTGATATTAATTTTCTAAATGCTGCTTTATTTTTGCAAAGATTGATTTTAGAGGGAATTTCAGTGTTTTTAAGGTTGTCTGATATCCAGTCTATTGCATTTTCAGAATTACAATATATTTTTTCCCCGTTTTGAATTTTTTCTATAGCTTGGGAGTTGCAAATATAATCCAGAGCAGGGTTTAATCCAAGGCTTTGTGTGGCAGAATTTTTAAGTACAGGAAAACCGCATTTTAATGCAGTATCTTGTAGAAAATCCGAAACATAAGGGTTATCAAGAATAAACATTTATATACCCTTAAGAAGTTCGCCAAGGCGTTTTATGCCTTCTTCTATTGTTTCACAGTCTGCATTTGTATAATTAAGCCTTAAAGTATTAACATCTTTTTGGTTGATATAGAATGGGTCCCCCGGGACAAATGCTACACATTTTTCTAAAGCTTTTGGGAACAATTTTAGCGCACTTACCCCTTCTGGGAGTGTCACCCAAAGGAACATCCCGCCGTCAGGGCGTGTGTATTTAACAGATGAGGGGAAATATTTATCCATGGCATTAAGCATAGCTGCTGCCTGTTTTTTATAAAGTTCCCTTATTGTTTGTATGTGGGCATCAAAATCATTGTGGGTCAGGTAATCCCAGATTAAATATTGCGCAAATACATTTGTATGCAAGTCACTTGCCTCTTTTGATATCGAAATATGTTTTAAAAGCTCTTTATTTTCGGAAATTATATATCCCGTTCTCATGCCGGGAGTTACAACTTTAGAAAATGAGCCAAGCACTATGCTGTTTTTAAATTTACCGGCACCTATATATGGCAGATGTTTACCTGTAAATCTTAATTCACCATATGGGTCATCCTCTACAAGTACAAGATTTTCATCTTTTATTGTTTCAAGTATTTCTTTTCTGTTTTGTTCACTGTATGTGAGGCCTGTAGGGTTTTGAAATTCAGGGATTGCATACATTAATTTTGTTTTGTTTTTAAGAGCTTCTTTTAACTGTTCAATATCAAGGCCGTTTTCAGTTAATTCTACCATATGAAATTTTGGCTGATATTGTGAAAATACCTGAATTGCACCAAGATAGCTCGGTTTTTCAAGGATAACATTATCACCTTTATCAAGAAGTACTTTTGCGATTAAATCAAGTGCCTGCTGAGAGCCTGTGGTGATTATAACATTTTCTTCAGTTAAATTAAGGCCGAATTTTTTATTATATCTTTTTGCAATTGTATCTCTAAGTTCGGGAATACCCGGTGTTATAGAGTATTGAAAAACTTTATCGGAAAATGTTTTTGTAATACGTGTCATTGATTCCGATAATTCTTTTTGAGGAAAAGAAACAGGGTTTGGAAGGCCGCCTGCAAATGAGATTATTTTAGGGTCTGCAGCGGTTTTTAATATACTTCTTACAAAAGAAGGAGGGGTGGATAAAATTCTTTCAGATAATATACTTTCCATAATTCTTGTTCCTTTTACAGTAATTTAAGGCTACGTTTCATTATACTACTAAGATAGCAGTAAGCAATATATGATATAATATTTCGAATGAAAAACGAAAAATATATCTATCCTTTATTATTGATAGCACTTTATGCTATTTTTATAATTTTAAGCTGGGGTAAGTGGGGGCATATTATATATGATTGCTTTAGAGAAGCAATTATTCCGGATGCTTTGCTTAACGGGCAGATTTTGTATAAAGATATTACAAATCTTTATCCGCCCCTTGCGTATCAGGTAAATGCAGTATTGTATCTGATATTCGGAAATTCCCTGAATACCTTATATGGGGCAGGGATTGTAAATTCATTTTTAATACTTTCGGTTGTATATTTTATTATTAAAAGATATTCATCCGGCGTTGTTGCTTTTATAACGGTGCTTTCCATAATGGAGATATTTACATTTAAAATGCCCTTTACAGCAGGTTCTTGGATATTTTCGTATTCTTATTCTTTTATATATGCTTTTTCATTCTGTCTTTTGGGGTTTTTGTTTTATATTTTGTATAAGGAAAATCCTGTTAAATCCCGTTTTTTATTGTTGTCGTTTTTATTTGCGGGATTATCTGCCGCATTTAAGTTTGATTTTATACTTTTCGGGTTTTTGCCGTTATACGATGCCATTAAAACCGCAATAAAGGATAAATCTTTAAAAATAGTGTTATATGGTGTATTAATCTATATTTTACCGGCATTTGTAAGTTTTGGTGTTTTTATCCTAGGTGCTTGGTTTGCCGGCTTTAACGGGTTTAATATTCTTTTAGATTGGGTAAATTTTCTTTCTGATTTTTCTAAAAGTCCGTCTGTTATTGCATATAACAAGGAAATTATGCCACAAACATTTAATCTGCCTGTGCTTAAAGTAGTTTTTGTATCATTTTTCAGGTTTATTTTAGTTTTAGGTATTCTTTTTAGCTATACATATTTTTGTATATTTTTATTATCCAAAATGAAAAATCTTGTATCTAAGATTTTGCTTGGAATTTGCCTTTATGGTTTAGGATACAGTCTTATTATAGTGTGGATTGCCCTGTATCAGTTTCCTTTGTTTAGCACATACGGAGATTTAGTCTTTTTATCATATTTTGTCACAGTATCCGCTTTTGTGATAACTGTTTTGAAACATATAAAGAGAGAGCGTATGAGGACTGGATTTAGCAGAAAACAAAAATTTTATCTTTTAACGACTGTATTTGCCCTTTTAATTTCATTTAGATGTTTTGGGGCAATTTATATAACCTGTATCGGGAATTTTATACTAATTGTATGGTGGTTTCTATTTATATATTTCTTTGTTGAAATACTGCCCGGGTATTTTCCTAAAATATTTAAAAAAGATATTATTAAAAAAGCTTTAATACTGTTCTTTGCAGTATTTGGGCTTTATTTTACATTTGTTTATTTCCTTAACAGTATGAAACTGTCTTATAAAATAAACAGTGGCAAGGGGGTGTATTACGTATCTGCGGAACACAACTATACAATAAAAGAGGCAATGGGTTTTATTGACGATAATATCCCTAAAGGCAAGACGCTCCTTGTTTTAGAAGAAGGGTTGGTTTTAAATTATTTTACAAACAGGAAAAGTAATTTAAAATATTATGCTTTAATTCCGCATATGGTAGAGGCTTATGGGGAAGAGAACGTTATAAAGGGCCTGGGGAAAAATTTACCCGATTATGTTTTTATAACTAATGATAAATATATGTCAGACGGGTATTTTGGGATTGATTATGCAAAGAAAATATACGGGTATATTTTAGAGAATTATGATTATATAAAAACCATTAAAAACCCTAACGCCAACCCGGTCTTTGCCAATAATTTTGAAATCAGGATATTTAAACTACGCTGATTTTTTATCCGTAAAAATAAATGTTTTAAATATTACAAAGGATAAAACTGCAACCGGCATGATAACAATAGCTTCAGCCAGATATTTATTCATATGAAGATTATCAATTAAAAAATTCAGTGAAAAATTATTAACATAGTATGTAAAAATATAGGATAAAATAAATTTGAAAATAAGCCTGTTGTCTTTATTTTTAAAGACAATTGAGCCTGTTGTTTTAAAATTCCAGAATATGCTTAAGATATATGATATTAAAAGAGCGGTAGAAGGGTCAAAAGAGAGTGTTACAAAAAGTGCGTATGTAGAATACCCAAATGCCGTATTGATTGCCCCCACAAACAGAAATTTTACAAACCGGCGAGGCAGTCTTTGTAAAATTCCAAAAAATGATTTAGTGTAAATCCAATCAAAAATGCTAAAAAGCATAGAGCGCAAGGTTTTTTTCTTTCGCTCTATGCAATTAAACATTGAATTTACGGTGTTGTTATCCAACATATTCCTTAATTTCGTTTGCAAGGTTTTTAGAATCTAGTTTAATGCCGGGGCCCATTGTAGTTGTCAAATACGCAGATTTAATATATGTACCTTTGGCAGCAGACGGTTTTGCCTTGATAACGGCATCAGCCAATGTTGCAAAGTTTTTAATTAAATCTTCTTTTGCGAATTTAATTTTACCGATAGGTACGTGTATCATACCTTGTTTATCAGCTCTGAATTCAACTTTACCGGCTTTAGCATCTTTAACAGCCTTTGCCACATCTGTTGTAACGGTGCCTGTTTTTGGGTTTGGCATTAAACCTTTAGGCCCAAGGATACGTCCCAATTTACCTAAAGGAGCCATCATATCAGGCGTTGCAATCAAGGTGTCAAATTCAAACCAACCGCCTGCAATTTTATCGATGATATCTTCAGCCCCTGCTTCATCTGCCCCTGCTTCTTTAGCGGCAGCAGCTTTGTCAGCCTTTGCTATAACGCAAACTCTTACGGTTTTACCAAGGCCTGCAGGAAGTACTGTGGTTGAACGGATTTGTTGGTCGGCGTGTTTAACGTCGATACCTAATCTCATATGGCATTCAACCGTTTCATCAAATTTAGCGGTTTCAGATGAAATTTTTTGAAGCATTTCAATTGCATTAACAGCAGTTGACGGTTGTTCAAAACCTTCAAGCATTTCTTTTATTTTAGTTTGTTTCTTTGTTAATTTAGACATTCAATTCTCCTTTCGTGGTAATAGCGGCAAATTTCATTGCCTCCCAACTTTAACTATTCCGCAACGGTTACACCCATTGCTCTTGCTGTACCTTTAATCATTTCAATTGCAGCTTCAAGAGTTGTTGCATTTAAATCTTCCATTTTTGTTTTGGCGATTTCTTCAAGCTGAGCTTTTGTGATTTGGGCCACTTTTGTTTTATTAGGTGCAGCGGAACCTTTCGGAAGGTTCAATGCTTTTTTAATTAAAACTGCAGCCGGTGGTGATTTTGTAACGAAAGAGAAACTTCTGTCTTCATAAACATCAATAACAACCGGGATAATATATCCTGCTTGCGATTGGGTTCTTTCGTTAAATTGCTTACAAAAATCCATAATGTTTACGCCTTTTTGGCCTAATGCAGGACCTACCGGAGGCGACGGATTAGCTTTTCCGGCTTCAATTTGAAGCTTGATTTTACCGGTTACTTTCTTGTTGTTTGGTGCCATTTTATTTTTCTCCTTTCGTGGTCTGACAGGCTTTTTACCTTTGTTTTAAGGTTTTTTGCGCCCTTCCACATTTTATAATTATTATTTGTTTGTGTTTTTTGATTATTCGGGCAAGCAAGTCCTTGATTTCGTTTTAAATTGCTTTGCAATTTTGCACTTCGTCGGACCTTAGCATGCTACGGGTCTTCGTTTCACTTCGCCCTACCGAAAATCAAACTTTTTGTATTTGTTTGTATTCAAGTTCTACAGGGGTTTCACGTCCAAAGATTGATACCATAGCCCTTAATTTTGATTTATCAGGGTAAACTTCCGTAATATCACCGATAAATTCAGCAAACGGCCCTGAAATAATTCTAACCTTATCTCCGACTTTAACGTCAAGCTCAATTTTGGGTGCAGTGGCTTGGCCTCTGTGAATGATTTTTTTAATTTCAGAATCTTTAGCAGGGATTGGTTTTTTAGCAGAACCTACAAATTTTGTAACGCCTGCAGTGTGACGAACAACATACCAGCTGTCATCATCCATAATCATTTCCACAAGTACATATCCGGGGAATATCTTTTCTTCTTTTTCGGATTTTTTGCCGCCTTTAACCTGGGTTATGGTTTTTTGCGGTACTTCAATTCTGAAAATCTTTTCGCCCATATTCATATATTCAACACGTTTTTCAAGGTTTACTTTTACCTTGTTTTCATGTCCTGAATAGGTGTGTACTACATACCATCTTTTTTTAGGTTCTTTACCGGATTTAAAATCAGGTTTTTCTTCTTTTTCGCTGATTTGAATATCTTCAATTTCCGGGGTCAAATTATCTTTTTCATCAAACATTTCGTTATTTTCCATTTATTTACTTCCTTTATTTTGCTGTCTTACTTCATTGGAAGAAGTCCAAGCAATCCTTTAAATATTATATCCATAAGGTATACAATAACAGTAAAAGCGATAACAACGAAAAGAACAATGCCTGTTTCCACTATTATTTGGTGTTTTTCAGGCCAGGTAACTTTGCCCCATTCCGCCTTTACGCCTTTGAAGTAGTTTTTAAATCCGTCTATAGTTGTGGTTTTATCGTTTGCCATTTATTTTCCTTTGTGGTTTTAAACTAAGAATTTTACAAAATTCGCGCCCTGAAGGACTCGAACCCTCGACATCCGGTTTTGGAGACCGACGTTCTACCAACTGAACTAAGGACGCTTATTTTGTTAATCAATGTACTATCTGCGCTTTAATTCAGTTGGTAGAACTATTTCGTATACGGAAACTCATCGTTTCCTTGGGCAACTGAACTAAGGACGCTTATTTTGTTAATCAATGTACTGTTTCACAAGCCGTAGTGCTTGCGGTCTTGGATTATTACGGGTTCACAGGTTTCAACAACCTGTTCACAATGTGCGTTCGGCTAAAGCCTGCCATGCACCGCAAAATCCGCTACTTAGTTTCTTTGTGAACGGTATGTTTGTTGCATCTGGAACAATGTTTTTTAAGTTCCATTCTTTCTTTCAGGGTTTTTTTGTTTTTTGTAGTTGTATAGTTTCTTTCTTTGCATTCTTCACATGCAAGTACAACCATTTTATCGTTTTTTCCTTTAATTCCCATTTTATTTGCTCCTTTGTTATTTAAGGGAAATGTCGCCTATTAAAAAATGTCCCACTATCTTCGGACATTTTTTCTATTCTATTCAATTTATGAACATGATAATTGTAGCAGGAACAAAATATTTGTAAAGGGCTAAAAACCATGATATTAAAGATATTTCGAAACTAAAAAAGCCCCGTCTTATGAACAGGGCTTTATATATTTCATATTTGAATTTACACTCCGAATGTTCTTGCAGCAGCGCCTGTTTGGATACCAAGCATTCTTTTTAATTCTTCGGGGTGTTGTGATTTTGAAATTGCATCCTGTTGGTCGATTAAATTCATTTTAAATAAATCGCGAAGTGCCATATCAAGGGTTTGCATGCCGGCACCTGCACCTGTTTGGATTGCTGAATAAATCTGGGCGGATTTTTGTTCACGTATAAGGTTTGCAATGGCATTATTTACAATCATTATTTCCTGTGCCATTACACGGCCTTTTTTAGTAAAACCGTCTTCAGATAATTTTGGAAGCAGTGTCTGAGAGAATACTGCAACAAGGCTGGTTGATAATTGAAGCCTTATTTGCTGCTGCTGTCCCTGCGGGAATACGTCTATGATACGGTCAATGGTTTGGGAAGCGGATGAGGTGTGTAATGTACCCATTACCAAGTGGCCTGTTTCAGCTGCAGTCAGTGCAAGAGATATTGTTTCAAGGTCTCTCATCTCACCGATTAGTATAATATCAGGGTCTTCACGAAGGGCTGATTTCAGGGCATTTGCGGTAGAGCGTGTATCCTGTCCCAGTTCCCTTTGGTGAACAATACTTTTTTTAGAGGTGTGAATAAATTCTATAGGGTCTTCAATGGTTAGAATATGTTCTGTTCTTGAAGAGTTAATATAATCAATCATAGCGGCCAGTGTGGTGGATTTACCTGAACCTGTAGGCCCTGTTACCAAAATCAGGCCTCTTGGTTTATTGGCAATTTTTTTCACTATATCGGGAAGGCCGAGTTCTTCAAATGTCGGGGGTTCAGAGTTAATTGTTCTGAATGCGGCAGCATAGTTGCCTTTGTCTTTATATACGTTTACCCTGAAACGGCCTACACCGTGAAGTCCGTAACCAAAGTCAAGCTCCCAGTTTTGCTCTAATATACGTCTTTGTTCGTTTGTCAAAATCGGGAAAACTATTGTTTCAATATCATCGCCTGTTAAAACAGGAAGACTTGTTCTTATAAGTTCACCGTCAATACGGATAACAGGCGGTAAATCAGCCGAAATATGCAAGTCACTTGCATTTTTTTGCACCGTAAGCTCTAAAATTTCTTCAATTAACATATGATTACAATTACTCCAAAATAAGATAATATACTAATAATATTACATTTTGACTTGAAAAATGTAAATACCCTTAATACAAATATCCTATGAATTACGGATTAGGGGAAAATAAAAGCTCCCTTTAAATTTGGGAGCCACTGAATTAAACTTATCTATAGTTGATTTACCGCAATAATTCTACCCCTGCCTGGTCGGTCAAAAATAGGGTGAATCTTTGTATGTTGTTTAGGTTAGATTTTGTTCATAATTTAGAACCTAATAATTAATATCTAAATTATGAATTTAACTTTAGCATAGTGATATTAAAATGTCAATATCAAAAAAATGGTATTGAAATATGAGTAAGAATAAAGATATAAATAAACAAATAGCAGAGAGAATTGCCGAATTGAGATTGAAAAATAATCTTACGGTTGAAAAGTTGGCATGGAAAGGCGGCTTGTCCAAAAGTTGTGTCGGTTATGCTGTTAAAGGTACATTTGATACAAGAGTTTCAACGATTGCAGGTATTTGCGCAGCACTAAAAATCTCCCCTGCCGAATTTTTCAGTACATTTACTGAAATCCCTGAAATACCGGATGAAGAATAATATCTTAGAAAATTCCTAAGAATTTTTTCTTTCTGTAATTTGTAATGGTGTCAGAGCTTAGATTTGCACCTTTGTCATATGTTTTTACCGCGCTTAAATAAGCTCTTGCGGTATCGATACTTGTAAAGCAAGGTATGCCGTACATTTCAGCAATTGTTCTAATTTGAAACCCTGATGTTTGTGAATTTTTTCCTAAAGTAGGCGTATTTAAAACAAAGCTTAAACGGCCTTCTTTCATACGTTTTTGCAGTTTTTCCACCATAAATTTTTCAATCATTTTGGAAGGTACGCCGTTTTTCTCTAAAAATTTATGCGTACCCCAGGTTGCCATAATGAAAAACCCTTGCGAATAAAGCTTTTTCACTATTTTTAATGCAGGCTGTTTATAGTGGTCATTTAAGGAAATAAGCACCCTTTGCTTTCTTTGGCCGAATTTATATCCGCCTGCAATGAACGCTTTTAATAAAGCCTTTTTATAGGAATAATCCACCCCTAAAACTTCGCCTGTGGATTTCATTTCAGGTGCAAGGGCAGGGTCTATCCTGTTTAGTTTTTGGAAACTGAATACGGGCATTTTTACGCATACAAGGTTTGTTTTCTTATATAATCCTGTACCAAAGCCCTGGCTTTTTATTGATTTTCCAAGTATTGCATTAATTGCAATTTTTGTCATCGGAATACCAGTAACCTTTGACATAATCGGTACTGTCCTTGAGGCACGCGGGTTTACTTCTATTACATAAACGGTATCATTTTTAATAATAAACTGAATGTTCATCAGGCCTATGATTTTAACCTTTTTAGCAATTTTTTTAGCGTATTCCACAAGCTTTTTTTCTTGGCTTTTTGTAATATTGCGGGAAGGATAAATGCTCATAGAATCGCCTGAATGCACTCCTGCACGCTCTATATGTTCACATATTCCGGGGATTAATATATCATGCCCATCTGAAATAGCATCTAATTCAACCTCAAGACCTTCAACATACTGGTCAATAAGCACAGGGTGTTCTCCTGCAAATTTTAAGGCCTCATTTATATAGGTTAAAAGCTCATCATCATTGTAAACTACCTGCATGCCCCTACCGCCTATAACGTATGACGGCCTTACAAGTACCGGGTAGCCAAGTTCTTTTGTGACGCTAAGTGCTTCTGCAGCACTTTTTACGCCTCTGCCTTTTGGTTGGGGGATATTTAATTCGGATAAAAGTTTTTCAAAAACCTTTCTATCCTCAACCATATCAATACTTTCAAGCGTTGTGCCAAGGATTTTAACCCCTTGTTTAGCAAGTTTTGGGGCAAGATTAATAGCTGTCTGTCCGCCAAACTGCACCATTACACCGTACGGTTTTTCTTTTTTTACGATATTCATTACGTTTTCGGCGTTCATTGGTTCAAAATAAAGTCTGCTTGCAATGTCAAAATCGGTGGAAAGTGTTTCCGGGTTTGAATTTACCATAACAGATTCATATCCGTTTTCTAAAATCGCTCTTGCTGCGTGTACGGAACAATAATCAAATTCTATACCCTGTCCAATCCTTATGGGGCCTGAGCCTAAGACTAATATATTTTCTTTCCCCTTTATGCTATCTGATTTTTGGGTGTATTCTGCCTTAAATTCAGCAAGTTCGCACTCTTCGCCATAGGTAGAATAAAAATACGGAGTAGATGCGTGGAATTCCCCCGCACATGTATCTACAATCCTGAATACAGCAGGATAATCATATTTTTTAAGCTCCTCCTCAGACATTTTTGAAATGGCGGAAATCTCAGAGTCTAAGTATCCAAAATCCTTTGCCCGCTTGTAAAGTTCTTCTGTGAGAGGTTTATTTTCAAGTTCAATTTCAAGATGCACTATATCCTTAATTTGATTTATAAACCATGAGTCAATTTTTGTGATTTCTCTTATTTTTTGTACATCAAAATTGCGGCGTAAAGCCTCTGATACCCTGAAAATACGCCTGTCATCCTGAATGTGTAAATCTTTAAGAAGTTCTTCATTTGAAAGATTTTCAAATTTGTAATGCAAAATGCCTGTGTGTTTATCTTCTAGCGATGCCACAGCCTTTTTAAAGCTGCTTTTAAACGTACGTCCTATAGCCATAACTTCGCCCGTAGCCTTCATTTTGGTGCCAAGCATTCTATCGCCTGTTGCAAATTTATCAAACGGCCATTTGGGGATTTTTACAACTACATAATCAAGTGCCGGTTCAAATGCGGCAACGGTTTTGCCGGTTATTGCGTTTTTAATTTCAGATAGTTCATATCCTATGGCAATTTTTGTGGTTACTTTTGCTATAGGATATCCGGTTGCTTTTGAAGCCAGTGCCGAAGAGCGGCTTACACGCGGGTTTACCTCTATTACATAATACTGGTTTGTCTTTGTATCAAGTGCATATTGCACATTGCAGCCGCCTTCAATCTTTAATGCTCTTATAATCTTTATTGCGGAGGTTCTTAACATTTGATATTCATTGTTTGTAAGGGTTTGAGAGGGTGCCACAACAAAGCTGTCCCCGGTGTGGATACCGATAGGGTCAATGTTTTCCATATTACATATAATGATGCAGGTGTCGTTAGAATCCCTCATAACCTCGTATTCGACTTCTTTATAGCCTGCAATACTTTTTTCTACAAGCACCTGATTAATCGGGGATTGCTGCAGGCCTGAATGTACGATTTCTTCGTATTCGGTTTCATTTTTGGCTATACCGCCCCCTGAGCCGCCAAGGGTGAATGCCGGGCGGATGATTATAGGAAAACCTATTTTTTCAGCGAATTTTTTAGCATCTTCATAGCTTGAAACTATTTCACTGTCGGGGATTGGCTCTCCTATTTCATTCATCAGATTTTTAAACAATTCTCTGTCTTCCGCTTTTTTAATGGATTCAATGTTTGTACCCAAAAGCCTTACGTTATATTCTTTTAGAACCTCTGCTTTATCAAGTTCACATGCAAGGTTCAGGCCGGTTTGTCCGCCAAGAGAGGCTATAATGCCGTTTGGGCGTTCTTTTTTGATTATGGCAGTGAGGCTTTCAAGTGTCAGAGGTTCGATATAGACTTTATCTGCGATGTTTTCATCGGTCATAATCGTTGCGGGGTTTGAATTTACAAGTACCACCTCAATATCTTCTTCACGAAGTGCGCGGCAGGCCTGTACGCCCGCATAGTCAAATTCTGCTGCCTGGCCGATGACAATTGGGCCGGAGCCTATAACCAAAACTTTTTTTATACTAAAATCTTTTCCCATTATTTTTCCTCTGATTTACTTAATTTATGCCATTTCTTCCGCTTTTCTTACGGGGGTTTGCTTGTATAGTCGCATTTTAGCTGTCCAATCGTCAAAAATTACAGCAGCGTCCGTAGGCCCCGGGTTTGCCTCCGGATGAAACTGCACGGCTTCAATTTTTAAACTGTCAGATTTAAACCCTTCCAGGGTGTCATCATTTAGATTTTTATAGGTCGCTTCCATAATCTTTGTTAAACTGGTTGTATCAACCGCATAGCCGTGGTTTTGGGATGTCATCATCACATGACGGTTTTCTAGGTTTACAACTGGGTGGTTTGCCCCTCTGTGACCGTATTTTAGCTTATATGTTTTTGCGCCCAAAACAATAGAAAGCAGCTGATACCCAAGGCAAATACCAAAAATTGGTAGTTTTCCAACCAAATTGTTCAATGTTTTAATTTCAAATACACAGTCTGCAGGGTCCCCGGGGCCGTTAGATAAGAAAAGAGCATCAAAATTGCCGTTTAAAATCTCATCAGCCTCTGTATTTGCGGGAAATACGGTAATTTTGCAGCCTCTTTGAGCTAAACTGTCTGTTATACCTAATTTGCAGCCATAATCAATTAATGCAAGATTAATATCGCCGTTTGGGTTTATTGTGTAAATTTTTTTGGTTGAAACCTCTAAAACCACGTCTTTATTTGGTTTATGGTAATTTAACATCATCAATTTTTCTGGAAGATTGTGTTCATCGATGTTTTCGGTAGTGATAATGCAGTTCATAACCCCTTTTTCCCTTATTTTCTTTGTAAGGCAGCGGGTATCGACACCTTCAATCCCTATTATATTGTGCTTTTTTAGGTATGAAGATATATTTTGTGTGCTTTTATAATGTGAATCGTTTTCACAGGAATTTTTTACCACAAACCCTAAGCACCGCGGGTTTTCAGATTCAAAATCTGTGGGGTTTAGGCCGTAGTTGCCAATTTCAGGGTATGTCATTACTATTATTTGGTTTGCATATGACGGGTCAGTCAAAATCTCCTGATAGCCTACCATAGAGGTATTAAAAACTATTTCGCCTATCGAAGTGCCTTGTGCTCCAAAGGATTTACCCTTTAGAACCGTGCCGTCCTCAAGTATTAATGCTGCAAACATTTTATTTCTCCAATTTCTTCATAAATTTTTTCCATAGCCTCAATTGGGTTTGGGGCTTGGGTTACAGCCCTACCGATAACCAAATAATCCGCCCCTTGTTCTATTGCAAATTTCGGGGTCGCAATTCTTTTTTGGTCATCTTTTGTGCTCCAGGCGGGCCTTATGCCAGGGCATAGCACCTTAAAATCAACCCCGCAAGTTTCTTTTATCTTTTTTGCCTCCAGTGATGAGGCTACAACGCCTGTCATACCTGCTTTTTTGGCTAATTTTGCAAGGCGGATTGCAAAATCTGAAACATCAGTATTGATTTCAAATTCATCATTCATAACATCCTGAGATATGCTTGTAAGCATAGTAACGGCAAGGATTACGGGTGGTTTTTTGTTTAGTTTTTCGCTTGCTTTTTTAGCCCCCTGAACGGCTGCCTGCATCATCTTTAATCCGCCTGTGGCGTGCACATTAAAGAAATTTGCACCTCGTAAAACCACGTTTTCACTGGCTTTTTCAACGGTGTTCGGGATATCGTGCAACTTTACATCAAGGAAAAAGTTGGAATTTTTGCCCGAAATGTAGTCTACCACTTCGTTTCCATATTTTGTATAAAGCTGTAAACCGACTTTAAAGGTGCCGACATACGGATATAGACTATCTACAAGCTTTTTAGCATCTTCAATGTCCTCAACATCAAGCGCCAGAACGATTTTTTCTTTTATTTTTTCATTTATTTCCATATTACTTTTCCTTTTAGTTCGATATTTTCATAGGGTGAAATCTTGCATTTAGACTTGAATTTGGCCGCTTTAACAATCCATTTTTCATCAATATCAATTTTGATTTCACGTCTGTTTTCAACCCCCAAAATTTTTGCGGGGTTGTATGACATTTTTTCTATAATTTCATCCAAAGTAAGCACGCGCAATGCAAGCGGGAAGGCTGTTTCAAGCCCTGTTATTCCGTTTGGCGAGGCGGAATACGGCGCTAGCTTTTCATCTTTAGTGTGCGGGGCGTGGTCAGTTGCGATTACATCAATGGTTCCGTCTTTTAAGCATTCTATAACAGCCTCTCTGTCCGATTCTTTCCTGAGCGGGGGGTTCATCTTAAAGACTCCGTTTGATGTTACATTATTTTTTGTAAATGTAAAATAATGCGGAGCAGTTTCGCAGGTTAGCTTAAACCCTTGTGCTTTGGCCATTTTAATATGTTCAAGAGCGTTAGCGCTTGATATATGGCAAAAATGCAGCCTTGGATTAGGGCAAAGCCCTTTATTTGCAATATCTTGTACCGTTTTGAATGCCTCAATTTGCCATTTTACTTCATTTGCCTCATCTTCACAGTGTGAAAGTATTAATTCGCCTGACATTAGGGCGTTTTTAAAAATTTCTTTATCTAAAATCGGCAGTCCGTCGTTAGAAAAAGCAATGGCACCGGCATTTTTCAGGTTTTTAAAGTCGACAAGTTCTTTTGTATCAAGGTTTTTGGTTACGGCAGAAACCGGATAGACGTCTATATATTGATTTTTACTTGTTTTTTCTATTAAAAACCTTATTACATCAGGGTTATCAGCTACCGGCTTTGTATTTGGCATAATGCATACAGCACCAAAACCACCGGCTATTGCAGATGCCATGCCTGTTTCAAGGGTTTCCTTATCCGTGAAACCCGGCTCACGAAAGTGTGCATGCATATCTATAAAGGCCGGAATAGTTTTAATCATTAGATTTTCCCTCTTCAAACAGCGTTTCTAAAATTGCCATTCTGGTAAAAACCCCGTTATGAGTTTGTTTTAGGATAGTTGCACCTTTTTTTGAATCAAGCAGGGCTGAAGATGCCTCTACGTCGCGGTTTACAGGTCCAGGGTGCATAAGAATGCACTTTTCGGGGATATTTTTTTCTTTTAGCTGATAATTTTTAATATAATCCTCAAATTCAATTATACCTTGAATTCTTTCCTTTTGAATTCTTAAAGCCATTACTATATCTGCATTTTGGACTGTTTTTTCCAGATTATCACTCCATTCAATATTTTTTAGCGTTTCATCCTTGAAATACGCGGGTGCCACGCATTTTATGTTTATGCCAAATCTGGAAAGCAACTCTATATTTGATTTTGCAACACGCGAATGGCGTATATCTCCTATTATTACAAGGTTTAGGCCTTCTAAGTTTTTAAAATGCTCTTTGATTGTTACAAAATCAAGCAAAGCCTGGGTTGGGTGGCTCAAAGTGCCCTCCCCTGCATTGATTAAGGAGATAGGTTTAAAAAATTTACGGCCTTTATTTTCATACTCAATGGTTCTTTTTATAAGGCCTTCTTCGGTTGTGCGGACTATGCAAGCGTCAAATCCAATGGCGGCAAGGTTATTTACGGTATCAAAAAATCCTTCTCCTTTAGTAATGGAAGATTTGGATGTTTCAAAATTATAAATGTTTGCACCAAGCTTATTTAGTGCCATTTCAAAGGAAAAATACGTACGGGTAGAATTTTCAAAAAATATCATTGCAACCTGTTTCCCTTTGCAGGATAATGGTTTTGCACCGTTTTTAAGTTCCAGTGCACGCGTTGCAATTTTATTAATTTCTTCTGTTGAAAGGCTTTTAATATCAATTAAATGTTTCATTTTAAGCTCCAACTCTGCTTCCCGGCTTTACTATAGGTATATTTTCCTTACACAGAGGGCAATTCGCGGGTTCGTATACAACAGGGTCGATTTTTAAAAGTGAATTAATTTTTAATTTATCATCCAGCTTTCCTTGTGTCCTGTCCACAATACAGCCCACCCCGACTACTTCAGGTTCAAATTCTTTAACGGCATCCATTGTTTCAAAAATCGTCCTTGCAGTTGTTATAACATCTTCAATAATCACGATTTTTTCGCCTTTTTTCAATGTATAGCCGCGTCTTAGCTGCATTTGGCCGTCTTTCCTTTCAACAAATAGATTTCGTTTGCCGGTTTGTTTTGCAACCTCGTAACCAAAGATTACAGCACCGATTGCGGGGGCAACAATTGTGTCAAACTCAATATTTTTAAGCTTTTCAGCTAATGCTTTACCTATTTTTTCAACCAAATCAGGGTATTGATAAAGTTTTGCACATTGAAAATATGTATCCGAGTGCAGGCCTGATGTCAGGCAAAAATGCCCGTGTAACAGGCCGTCAGCCTTCATTAAAAGTTCTTTTACATCTATTATTTCAGTCATTTTCTAAGTTCCTCTTTTAAATGATTAAAATCTCTAAACCCTTGTATAGTAATAAATTCAGTCAATTCATCAACTAATTTTTCAGCTATATTTGGTGTTGTAAAATTTTCTGTGCCGATTTGCACTGCATCTGCACCTACGGCAATAAATTCCAACATATCTTTTAAATTTGAAATTCCGCCAAGCCCTATCACGGGCAGATTTACAGTATCTTTAATTCTTTTTACCATTGAAAGTGCTACAGGTTTAATGCATTTGCCGCTTAAACCGCCTTGCACAAAGCTTTTAGATACTTTTACGCCGTTAAAATTAAGCTCTACCCCTAAACCTTTAACGGTGTTAATGGCTGAAATGCAGTCTGCACCGGCATTTTGTACGGCAAGTGCCAGATTTTCAATGCTTGTTACGTTTGGGGTCAATTTTATTATCAAAAAGCCGTTATAGGCCTCTCTTATTTTGGAAACCAAGTCATAAAGGCATTTTTCGTCAGTGCCGAATTCCAGACAACCTGATTTTACGTTCGGACAAGATACATTGACCTCAATGGCCTTGATATCATTGGTATTACAGATTTTTGCAAGGTTGACATAATCGTCTACACTCTTTCCTGCGATATTTAAAACAAAATTTATCCCTTTTTCCTGTAATTTGGGCAGTTTTTTATCTATAAATGCTTCTATACCTACGTTTTCAAGGCCTATACGATTTATCATGCCTCCATGGCATTCAAATATTCTTCTGCCTTCGTTTCCGGGGCGAGGCTCCAGTGTAATTCCTTTTGTGACAATGGCCCCGAGGTTTTTAACTTCTAAAAATGCGTCAAATTCATCTGTATAGCCGTATGTTCCGGAGGCTGTCATTATAGGGTTTTGCAGGCTGAATTTGCCAAAATCCACACGTAAAATATCTAATTTTCCCATATCACCTCCGTGCCTTGAAAAATCGGACCGTCAGCACATACAGAGGCATTTTTTACCCCATTTTCATCCTTTAATTTAATTACACATCCACGGCATACCCCAATGCCGCATGCCATAACCTTTTCCATTGCAATTTCTGCCTTTAAACCATTTTTTTTGGCAATATCGCAAACCAGTTGTAATACTATTTTTGGCCCGCATGAATAAAGAATTTGGGGTTTAAATTTATTAATTAAATCCTGAATGCTATCTATGACGCTGCCGCCTATAACCGTGCTGTCAGAGCCTTCTATAACCTCTTTTTCATTTTTAAAGCCTGTGATTAAGAAATTTTCGACAGAATTTTCATTTAAGACCTTTTTTAAATAAAGCATTGGTGCAATCCCAATGCCTGCGCCGATAAGCAATGCTTTTTCATCTTTTTTAGGCAGTGTAAAACTGTTTCCAAGCGGTGCCAGATAATCAATATCATCCCCGGTTTTAAGGTTTTTTAAATAATTTGTGCCTTCCCCTTTTAGTTTGAAGAGTACAGTAATAGCGCTACCTTTAGGGCTTTTGACAAACCCTGCAATGCTAAAAGGTCGGCGGAGGGTTTTACCCGGGATTAAAATTGATACAAACTGTCCCGGTAAAATGTTTTCAAGCGGGGTGGAAAACTGTAGTTTAACTGTGTCTTTTGCAATTTCTTCTATATTTAAAATTTGTCCTTTTAAATTTTTTTTCATAACTTCCTTTTGATTTGATACCGGGCGGTTTTTAGGTAAATTTACCTATATAAAAAAAGAAAGGCAAAAACGCCTTTCTTTTTAATAGTTGTATGAAAATCTTTCTAAAAATTTCCTTTTCATACCTAAATTGTACTTTAAAAATAATATTTATTTTGCTTGTGTAAACAAATGTAACAATAATGTTTAGAATGCTAATGTTTTTACTAAATCTGCCGATATAAATTACATAAGGACAATGGAGAAGACAATGAGCATCAATGGTTTAACAATTAATAAATATAACGGCATTGATATTGACAGAGTTCAAAAGGTTACATCTGACATCCTTTCTACTCTTGAAAATAAAACCGTAGATGTTTCAAAAGCAGATTTAACCAGATTTACCAGAGCAACCCAAGGTGTAGACCTTTATTCAAATAAGGTTGATTTGGGTGTTCAAAGGCAAATTTCTATGACTAATGCCGGTTTAATGGATGCTACTTCTGCATTATCTTCAGTTCAGGCTCTTAATGCACAAGCCGCAGCACAACTTTACAGCCCCGCAACAGTTCAAAAAAATGTTGAAGGAAAGCTTCATGTTAATGCTGATGTGCAAATGGAAAAAGTTGCTGAAATTGCTGATGTTAAGGCTTCTTTAAATGTATTTGAAACAAATAAAGATAAAAAAGGCTCAAATCCTTTTTCTTTTAAACAATCACAAGGTGAAAATAAAGAAGATGAGAAAAAACCTTTAAATCTTGTAGCATAATTTTTCTACTCCCTTTCCCTATTTCTAATCCTTAATCCGATTATCTCCTCTTTAATTCTTTAAAACATCTTTAAATCAACCGCTTTTAAAGGCGGTTTTTTTATTTGCCGAAGTGGGTTAATTGCTTTTAGTTGCGTTTATGTGATAAAATTGGTTACCATTATTTTTATAGGTAAGCGTTATATGACAATTGAAAAACCGAAAAATCCAAAAGACAGAATTATTCTTGCTTTGGATGTGGATGATTTGGATGAAGCAAAACAACTGGTAAGGGAATTAAAAGACTATGTCGGCTTTTTTAAGGTAGGTTTGCAGCTTTCAACATCTGTTGGTTTGGATGTTGTTAAAATGATACAGGATGAGGGCGGGAAAGTCTTTTTTGACGGCAAATTTCATGATATCCCAAACACCGTTGCAAGGGCTTGTGCTAATCTTGTTAAAAAGAATGTAAGTTTTTTTGACGTACATATTAAAGGCGGCTCTAAAATGCTTTCAACAACGGTAAAACTTGCCAATGAAACCGCTAAAAAATATAGTAAAGAGGCACCTGTAATTCTTGGTGTGACACTTTTATCAAGTTTTGGGCAAAGAACTTTAACCCAGGAACTTAACGTAAATATGAACATAGATGATTATGTGGCCAGTCTTGCAAAAATGGCGATAGATGCAGGGTTAAACGGGGTTGTTGCATCGGCATCAGAGGCTAATATAATCAGGAAAAATTGTCCTGAAGATTTTATAATAGTTTGTCCTGCAATAAGACCCACCTGGAGTGTTGTTAATGACCAGGTAAGGGTTGTAACACCCACAGACGCTGTACTTTCAGGAGTAGATTATATGGTTGTGGGGCGTCCTGTTATTTGCGCTGAAAATCGTATTGAGGCTATTAATCTTATAATTGATGAAATTGAAAATGCACTGGCTTTGAAGGCTGTATAGAATTTTAAGGAAATTTTTTAATGAAAATGAATACAATTTTTGGTGTACCAAAAGAATTAAAAACTGATGAAACACGTGTGGCACTGACACCGGATTGTATTTCCATGCTTGTAAAAGACGGGTATGAAGTGCTTGTTGAAAGCAGTGCAGGCGCTCTTGCCGGTTTTTCGGATGAACAGTATGCTGAAAGCGGTGCAAAGATTGTAAATACCAAGGAGGAACTTTGGGAAAAAGCTACGGTTGTTGTAAAAGTTAAAGAACCGCAAAAGTGTGAATACGGTTTATTTAGAGAGGACCAGGTTATTTTTTCATATATGCATCTTGCAGTTGAAGAGGAGCTTACATGTGAGCTTTTGAAGAAAAAAGTGTGCGCCATAGCCTCAGAATCTGTTGAAGGGCCAAATAAAGAACTGCCTCTTTTAAGGCCTATGAGTGAAGTAGCAGGCAGGTTGAGTATTCAATTGGGTGCTAATTATCTTGAAACAATAAACGGCGGTTCAGGGGTACTGCTTGGCGGGGTGCCGGGTGTGCAGCCCGGGAAAGTTGTAATCCTTGGGGCAGGTGTTGTGGGGGCAAATGCTGCAAAGGTGGCTCTTGGTATGGGTGCGGATGTTTCGGTGCTTGATATAAATTCTAAACGCCTTGCAGAGCTTGATTTATTCTTTAACGGAAGCTTAAAAACCCATTATTGTAACCCGTATACAATAAAAGAGGAATGTAAAAAAGCCGATATTCTTGTAGGGGCAGTGCTTTTGCCCGGGAGGAAGGCACCGAAACTCGTAACATCAGATGTTGTAAAAGAGATGAAAAAAGGTTCTTTTATTATAGATGTGGCGGTTGACCAGGGCGGAAACATTGAAACCATGGATAGAATAACCACATTGAAAAACCCTGTTTTTGAAAAATACGGTATATTGCATTGTGCCGTGCCGAATTTACCCTCTCTAACACCAAGGACTTCATCCTTTGCGTATTCTTATGCTATACTGCCTTATGTTCAAAAAATAGGACAGCACGGTGTGTTTGCGGCGTTAAAAGAATGTGAAAGCTTAAGAAGCGGAGTTAACACCTTTAGGGGTGAAGTGACATCTGAAAGTCTTGCTGAAACATTTGATTTACCACATACAGAAATTTCCCTGCTTATAGGATTTAAGGTAGTGTAAAATGAATAGCGAAAATATTAAAAGGGCAGTTTTTAAATTCGGGACAAATATTCTAAGAAATGATGATGGGGAAATATCCTTATCCCGTTTATATTCTTTTGTTGAAGATATATCAAGACTGCATAAAGCAGGGAAAGAAGTAATAATAGTATCTTCAGGTTCTGTAGCCTTAGGGATGAAGAAACTTTGCCCTGTTAAAACCGCGTCAAATACCACGGTGGATAAACAGGCCGCGGCCTCTGTGGGGCAGCCTTTTTTAATGAAAATATGGCAGGAAGGTTTTGAAAAATACGGTATAGTGGTTTCCCAGGTGCTTTTAACAGAGGATGATTTTTCGAACAGGAAAAGGTATTTAAACCTTAGAAATACCCTTAATCGTCTTTTAGAATGCGGGATTATACCGATTATTAACCAAAATGATACAGTTTCAACAAGTGAAATTGCAAATGTTTGTTTTTCTGATAATGATAAACTTTCAGCCCTTGTTGCAAGCAAACTGGATGCGGATTTACTGGTTATGGTATCTGATATTGACGGGCTTTATGATAAAAACCCGAAAGAATTTGATGATGCAAAATTAATCCCTGTGGTTGAAAAAGTGACGTCTAAAATTGAAAAACTTGCATCAGGTGCCTCTTTAGGGGGCAGGGGCGGTATGATAACAAAGCTTGGTGCAGCAAAGGTGGTTGCAAATTCCGGTGCTATGGCGATGATTGTAAACGGCAAAAGACCGGGTATTATTAAAAAAATCTTTGATAATGAAGATGCAGGCACTGTGTTTTTATCCACAAATAAATTATCCTCTAAACACAGGTGGATAGCCTATGCAACAAATTTGAGAGGGGCTGTAATTGTGAATGAGGGGGCAAAAAAGGCACTAATTGAAAAACAGACAAGCCTGCTTCCTATTGGAATCCTTAAGGTTGAGGGGATTTTTGAAAACGGGGAAGTAATAAGCATTAAGGATGAAACCGGCATGGAATTTGCAAGAGGAGTTTCAAATTATACATCTTGTGAATGTGAAAAGCTTTTAGGGGTGCACAGTGAAAAAATCCGCGATATTATAGGATACAAACAAAGTGATGATATTATAAGCAAGGATAATCTGGTTTTACTGTAAAAGGAATTATAGATGAATATAAAAGATATTGTTATAGAGGCAAATAAAGCAAAAATAAAGCTTATGGGGCTTAATGGTGATATTAAAAATAAGGCTCTTGAGGCGGTAGCTAAAAATATTGAAAAAAATGCGGATAAAATATATGATGCAAACAAAAAAGATTTAGAGATTGCGCGGGGTATGGTTGATAACGGCACCCTCAGCAGGGCAACTTATGGCAGACTAAAACTTGATAATAATAAAATGCGTGATATGATACAGGGTATTTATGATGTTATAAGCCTTGAAGACCCTGCAAATAAAGTGCTTTGGACACGTGAGCTTGATAAAGGCCTTATTTTAAAGAAAGTGACCTGTCCTATCGGGGTTTTAGGGATAATTTTTGAAGCAAGGCCTGATGTTATTGCGCAGATATCTTCTCTTGCAATAAAATCAGGTAATGCCGTTATTTTAAAGGGTGGAAAAGAGGCAAACAACACCAATGCCGCTATTTTTGAAATAATAACAGAGGCACTTGATACGGTGGAAGGGTTTCCGAAAAATGCCGTAAACCTTGTATATTCCCATGATGATATACGTGAAATGCTTGATATGGAAGGGTTTATAGACCTTATTATTCCAAGAGGGTCAAATAAACTTGTAAAATTTATTCAAGAAAACACTAAAATCCCTGTGCTTGGGCATGCTTCAGGTATTTGTCATATTTTTGTTGATGAAAGTGCTGATTTTGATATGGTATCAAAAATCTGCATAGATGCTAAAACACAGTATCCTACAGCCTGTAATGCGGTTGAAACAATCCTTGTACATAAAAACTTTCCGTATTTTGAAAAATTGCAGGAAGTGCTTAAAGGGGCCGATATTCAGGTAATTGAAAACCCCGAAAAATTTGACACGGAATATTCCGATACCATATTGACGCTTAAAAAAGTTGCAAATCTGGAAGGGGCTATAGAGCATATAAACACTTACGGTTCACATCATACAGATTCTATAATTACCCAAAATGATGATAATGCCAAAATTTTTATGGATAATGTTGATTCTGCGGGTGTATTTCATAATGTTTCTACAAGATTTTCAGACGGATTTAGGTATGGTTTTGGGGCAGAGGTCGGAATATCCACAAATAAAACCCACGCGAGGGGGCCTGTAGGATTAGAAGGGCTTTGCATTTACAAATATAAATTAACAGGCACAGGGCAGATTGTGGATGATTATGCAAAGGGTATAAAAACTTTTAAGCATAAAGATATTATTTAATTTTTTTGTTTTATAATATTGAAAACGGAAACATATAAAGAAGTAAAAAAGTTTTGACAGATTTTGAACTTGTTGAAAAAATAAATAAGTTAAAAAAAGAAAAAAACGCTATAATTCTTGCACACTGTTATCAAAATCCTGAAATTGATGAAGTGGCTGATTATGTAGGGGATTCGCTTGGCCTTAGCCGTCTTGCAAGCAAAACTGATGCTGAAATTATAGTGTTTGCAGGGGTTTATTTTATGGCAGAAACTGCAAAAATTTTATCCCCAAATAAAAAAGTGTTGCTTCCAAACAGAAATTCAGGCTGTAATATGGCCGATATGATAAACCTGAAACAGGTTAGAGAATTTAAAGAAAAAAACCCGGGTGTGCCGCTTGTATGCTATGTTAATTCAAGTGCAGAAGTGAAAGCTGAATGTGATATTTGCTGTACCAGTGCAAATGCCGTGGATATTGTAAAATCTTTAGGGGAAAAGAAGGTTTTATTTGCGCCGGATTGCTATCTTGGCAGTTTTGTTGCAAAAAGCCTGCCTGATATTGAAATTATCAGCTATCCCGGGTTTTGCCCGACACACCTTCGGATAATCCCTGATGAGATTGTAAAAATGAAGATTATGTATAAGGATGCTAAAATTCTTGTACATCCTGAATGTCATCAAGAGGTTGTAAAGCTTGCTGATTTTACAGGGTCAACAACACAGATTATGCAGTATTGTGCTAATTCTAATGCTAAAAGCTTTATTATTGCAACAGAAAAAGGGGTTGTGGATAGATTAAGAAGGGATTTTCCCGATAAAGAATTTATTTTAGCCTCAGATAAGCTTGTATGCCATAACATGAAATGGAATACTCTTGAAGACATTTATAATTCTCTTTTATACGGGCAGTATGAAGTGGATGTTGAAGAGAAAATCAGATTAAAAGCTTTAAAATCTATCCAAAGGATGATTGAGGCTAAATAACCGGATTAGCTTTGTTAGACTCAAATCCAAAGACACAGCGCACTCCAAAGGCAAGAGTGCCAGGGTATGAGTTAACGCCATATGTGCCGTGCTCTATGTAAGCATCCCAGTAATTGCTGCCTGTGGGCGTAGCAGACCATATAAAGAGCGGGTAGCAGTTGTCAGCATTTTGCGCTGTGCAGATTTTAAGGCAATTATTTAGTCTTACAGTTTAAACCCTGTTAAAAGACGATAGTTTTAAATAAACTATTTATCATTTTTCAATGATTTACCTTGACGATTTGATTTCTTAATCTGCCGAAATCCTTAAACTGCGGCACTCTTAAGGGTTAAATAATTTTATTTAAGCCAATTTTTAAAAAACTCTATTCCCGCATTCGAGCTTTTTTCAGGGTGAAATTGCATGGCTGTAATATTTTTATATTCTACACTTGCGCAAAAATCTATATGATAATTTGCTGTAGAGCTTATAATTTCAGGATTTTCAGGGTATACATAATAGGAATTTACAAAATAAAAATAATCGCTGCCTAAATAAGAATTATTGTTTGTTGTTTGTATCTTGTTCCAGCCTATTTGCGGAGTTTTCCCTGTTTGGAATTTTTTAACTTCGCCTTTAAATATTTTTAAACCTTCAACATCGGGAGCTTCTTCCGATTTTTCAAACAGCACCTGCAGTCCAAGGCATATTCCTAAGAAAACCTTGCCGTCTGCTATAATATCCTGAATAAACGGTGCAACGTCCTTAGAATTAAGCTTTTCCATGGCTTGAGCAAAATGCCCCTGCCCCGGGAAAATTATTCTGTCTGCAGATTTAATTTCATTTCTGTCATTTGTGATTTTATAAGGTACATCAAGAAAAGCCAACATATTGCCAAGGCTTTTTACATTTCCTGCACCATAATCTATTATTGCAACATTTGGTTTTTTCATAATTAATTATATGTATGTCCGTCTTGTTTCATGCGTTTTATAACGGCATCAAGATTTTCTTTTGAGGCTGTGATTGATAACCTTACGTATCCTTTGCCGTTTACACCGAAAGCGTGCCCCGGCACCGCTACGATACCTGATTTTTCAAGCATTTCATCGCAGAATTTTTTAGAATCACCGTTGTATCTGGGCGGAGTTTTAACCCAAAGATAGAATGTGGCTTTTGGAACTTCAATATCCGGCCAGCCAAGCTCTTTTAAGCCGTTTACAAATCCTTCAAGTTTAATTTTTAGGTTTTTATTGGCATTTTGGATATACTCTTCACCTTCTTTTGAATTTAAAAGTTTTGCCCCTGCAAGCTGAAGTGCTTTAAAAACGCCTGTATCAATTGTAGATTTTAATTTACCGAACATTGAAACAATTTGGCTGTTTCCGCAAACCCAGCCTATACGCCAACCTGTCATAGCATATGGTTTAGAAAAGCTGTGGAATTCAACCGCAACATTTTTAGCATCTTTTAGCTCAAGTATACTAAGGGGTTTATCATTTTCATCAAAATAAATTTCAGAATAAGCATTATCTGAAATAAGCATGATATGGTGTTTTATGCAAAAATCAACACAGCTTTGAAGATATTCTTTTGTGGCGGTTGCACCAAGCGGGTTGTTTGGATAATTTATAACTAAAGCTTTAATTTTAGCAGGGTTTAGACCGTCTTTTTTCATTTGTTCAAGTACAAGGTCTAAATTTGGCATATAATTATTTTCTTTTGTAAGCGGCAGGCCGTAGCATAAACCGCCTGAAACTTTTATCATTTCACCATATGAGGCATACCCGGGGTCCGGTACCATTATTATATCTTTATTTTTAATATTTGTTGTCGGGTTGATTAATTCTCTTATAAGGTTTGCTATACCTTCTTTTGAACCAATCAGGGAAAATACTTCAGTGTTCGGGTTAATATCAACATTAAACCTTTCTTTCATGCGTTTTGAAACAGCCTCTAAGAAATATTTTTCGCCTTTTGGAGTAGAATATGTATGGATAGAAGGGTCATCAAGACAATTTTTAAGGGTTTCAATTACAAATTTTGGCACCATATCAACCGGTGCACCCATAGAAAGAGCAATAGGTTTTCTGTCTTTTTTAGTTAGTTCGTCAGTAAGTTCAATGGTTCTTTGTTTTATTTGAAACATAATATAAGTTTCAAGGTTTTGTACATAATCATTGAAATGATTTTTAAAATCTAAAACAGTGTTTTCCATTGCAATCCTTCATCTTTCGGCTATTTTGAAATGGGTTAATTATTTCTATCAAAAAAATTATACCATACATATATCAGGTAACAAGAAGGCTTTTATGCATATTGTTATCAGAAATTTGTTTATTTATTTTGATAATGTATTGTACCAAAAGATATTATATGAACACTGTTATTAAGCTTTTTTAACAACAATACTGTTTCCGACAATACTTACAGTCATTTGTTCAGGATAATTTTTATTAATAAAATCAATTATGTATGCAAGATTTTCGTTTATATTGCCCTCGGGTGTAATTTCAACTGATGTTCCCGCAGAATGCTGCGCAAGTGTTGTAATTTTATTGTCCAGTGTTAATTCTGTGCTATTGTTAAAAGCAATGGCATCAAAACGACCAAGGTCAAAAAAGTTACTGCCACCCTCTTCGCCAACAGCCATTGTGGTGTTATGATTTTCATCGCCGCCAATTTTCCAATCCGGTGTAAAGTAGTCTTTATCAGGAGTTGTCGGGCTTATTTCAATTTCTTTTTTATCTTCATTTTTGTTTTCTTCTTTTTTGTCTTTGACAATTTCTGCCTTAAATCTGTTTGGGAATGTTGTATTAAGGTGTTCTTGGATTATTGAAAGTAATTCTTTTATTTCATCTTCAGATAAATCGGTAATTGTAATAGTGATACTATCCGGATTTGGTCTTGGGTCTGCTGTTGCATATTCTGTTATGGTTTGTTTGATTTCGTTGAATTTTTTGTTTGCTTTTGTATCCTCAGGTTTTGTTATGGGTTCAATAACAATATCTCCGCCCGTTTCTTCAGCGGGTATGCTTATATTTGGTATGAGGTCACGGTCGTCTATAATGCCTGTATTGTTTCCGCCTTCTTCACCAACAGCCATTGTAGTAACATCCGGTTTTGGGGCTTGTATAAAACCGCCTACCGGCTTAGAGCCTGTATCCGGGGTTGTTTCTTCATCAAAAAGGTTTTCAAATTTATTACCGCCTTCTTCACCAACAGCCATGGTTGTAGCTTTTTTTAAATCTCCGGTTATAGGTTTTTGAAAATCGACAAAAGTTTTTTTAAGGTCATTTTTCTTGAATTCCATTTTGAACTCCTTTTTGGAAGATATTGTTTATACTTAACATATGTCGGATTTTTAAGAAATATCTTTAGGGTTTTTAGAATATAGGGCTGTAATTTGTAATAAATTGTAATATTTGATATAATCACGCTATGATTTTAATAATAGGCTCTGAAGAAGAGGCGCATTCTAAACACATTTATGATGCACTTATTTCAAAAAAATATGATGTAGAATATTTTGATTCCAGGAAATATCCAGAAAGTATTTCTTTAGGCTATATGCCGAATTCAAAAGACGGTTTTATAAAAATAGAAGATAAAAAGGTATTCTTAAAAGATATTCAAGGAATATACTGGAGGTGGTTTTACGGATTTAATAAACCAAATATTGAAGATAGTTTTACTGCAAATATGGTATTTCGCGAAAGAGTATCATCATTAAACAGTTTATTTTTATCTTTAAATTGTAATTGGGTAAATTCACTTAAAGCCATTGAACTTCACAAAACAAAAATTTACCAGCTTGATATTATGGCAAAAAACGGTATAAGAATACCAAAAACACTTGTTACAAATGACTCTGGAGCACTGGTTGAATTTTGGGAAAGTAATAACAAAAATGTTATATTTAAGCCTGTTTTGGGCGGGGCTTATACTAAAAAACTTACAAAAGCTGACCTTACAAAAGAAAGGCTTGAAACACTTAAGGTTTCCCCTGTTCAGCTTCAAGAATGTGTTGAAGGGGTGGATATAAGGGTATATGCAATGGGGGATAAAATATTTCCTGCTGAAATTCAAGCTAAAACCATTGATTTTAGGGCAGATACCAATCCTAACCACGTACCTGTAAAATTACCTGATGATATTGAAAATGATTGTAGAAAAGTGCTTGATATTTTGGGGCTTGCATATTCAGGTATTGATATAAGAAAAAGTAATGAGGGTGAATATGTTTTTATAGAGGCAAATCCTGCCCCTATGTTTATTTATTTTGAAAAAGTTACAAAATACCCTATAACGGAAAGTTTAATAGAGCTTCTTACAAGGTAAGCTATTTCTTTATATACCTTAAAATGCCGTTAATAAAGGTTAAAGGATGTACGGGGCAACCGGGGATATATAAATCTATCGGATATTTTTCAAGAAATTCTCTGTTTATTTCTGTACTGTTTTGAAAAATGCCGCCTGATATTGCGCAGGCTCCGCAGAGAATTACAATTTTAGGGTTTGGGGTTGCTTTATAACAATCTTCAAGGGCGTAGGCCATATTTTTTGTAATCGGGCCCGTTATAACAATGCCGTCAGCATGGCGGGGGGAGGCAACAAAATCTATACCAAATCTTCCCATATCAAAATTAACATTTGAACATGCGTTTAATTCCATTTCACATCCGTTGCATCCGCCTGCAGAAACCTGCCTTAGTTTTAGGGATTTAGAAAACATTGATGTAATTTCTTTTTTTGTTTTAACTGCAATTTTTTCATACAGTTCAGGCGTTGTTTCTTCATTTATTATCAGGTTTTTTCGTGAAGATGAAGTTAATTTATAGTAATTTGAAAAATCTATACCGTTTTCAGTGCAGATATTTTTGCATGCTCCGCAAAATGTACATTTTCCGATATCAATAGTCAACGGATTAACATTTAGTGCACCTGTGGGGCAAACGGAAAGGCATTTGTCGCAATTGGTGCAATTTTTATTATTTAAAACAGGCAAGCCCCTGAATTGTTCCCTCATCGGGGCATTTTCAATATCTTTTATGAATTGTTTTCCCTGATATATTCTTGATTTTAGAGTATCAAACATATTTTATCCTTATATTTTTAAAGGTCACATCCCGAGTATGAAAGATTAAAACTTTTATTGCAGAGAGGAAAATCCGAAACACCGTTGTTTCTGACTGCAAGGGCAAGACCGTACCAGTTGTTAAAAGACGGGTCTTTAATTTTATATCTTGTAAGGGCGCCGGTATTATCGGTCATTGCTATATGGATAACTTCACCTCTCCAACCTTCAACAGCTGATATTACAAAAGCATCTTTTAAATTTTCTTTATTTAAAACCTGATATCCTTGATTTATGGGTTCATTTGGGTATTCTTTCAGTTTCTCAAATATTTTTTTTATTATTGAAAAAGACTGTAAGATTTCTCTAAACCTAAGTTTAAAACGGGCATTAACGTCCCCCGTACCTTTTATTTTTATATTTTCAATATCTAATTCTTTTATCCATTTATCAGGAAAATCAAACCTTGTATCAAGGCTAACGCCTGCTGCACGTGCTGCCATACCTGTAAGGCCGATTTCTTTTGCACGTTCAGTGCTTATTGTGCCTGTTTTTTCAAGCCTCGACATAACGGTTGAATTTTTTAACATTGTGCGGACCATTCTTTTAACATCTTTTTCAACCTTATCAAAGGTTTTTATGGCACGATATATTTTTTCATTATCTATATCAAAATTTACGCCGCCAAGGGTTATAAGTCCCCTTCCAAAACGGCTTCCTGAAAATTCAAGCATAGTGTTTATTACAAGTGTTCTTGTCGCCCCAAAAACGCTTGCACCCATAAGGTATGCTATATCACCCGCTATAGCGCCAAGGTCGCCTATATGTATTGCAGTTCTTTCCATTTCAAGGGCAAGCATTCTTATAAGCTGTGCTCTGTTTGAAACAGGGATATTTTTTAATGTTTCAAAGAGTTTTGAATATGCAAGGTTGTATGCTATTGTGCTATCCCCTGCGATTGATTCTGCAAGCTGGTTTGAGGGGCTTTTTACCATTAATTCTTCAATTCCCTTGTATTGATATCCAAGGGCAATTTCAAGGTGATAAACAGTTTCACCGTTGCACATAAATCTAAAATGTCCGGGTTCTATAATCCCTGCGTGGATTGGCCCTACGGCTACCTGGTGAATTTCTTCGCCTTCCATTTCAAAAAACGGATATTCATCCTGATTTTTACGCATCGGCTTTAACCACGGGTGGTTTAACGGTTTTATATTGAATTCTTCAAAAAATTCCCTTTCAAACATATGAAATGCAGGAATTAAAGGTGTTATGGATTCATAAGTTTTTGTATTTTTATCAAACATGGCACTTGAAATATAAAATGCACTTCCTTCAGGGTCATTGTTTGAATTTTTGTCATCTGCAAGAATAACAAAAAGTCTTGTATTGCCATTACCCCAGTCTTTTCCAAAAAATGCAACAGGGCGCATAGGGTATGTTTCAAGGTTTTTTATGGTGCAGCAGGAAATTATCTCTTCTCTTAAGATTTTTATATCAATGGTAGGAATAGCATTTAAATCTGCCGCATTATTATTTTTTATTTTTATCCAGTTTTTATTATTTATCATATTTTACCTTTAAAAACCTTTTAGCGCCGCCTGTATAATGTCATTTAAAAAATCAGGTATGTAAATACCAAGTATGAATACCATTGTAAGCATTATAACTTGCGGAATATACATAGAAACGGTTATTTTGCTTTTATTTTCATTAACAATTTGTGTTTTTTCTTCGTTTAATTTGCCGTATGCCATTTTAATTACGGCTTTTCCGATACCGTAGATAACAAAGGTAAGAAGTATTGCAAACAATGCACAAAGACCGTAATATTCTTTTAAAATCATTGTTTTTATTATGATAAATTCGCTTATAAAAAGAACTGATGTTGGGAAGGCGCAGATTGCAAGAAATGAAACTATCCAAAGCCAGCCAGTCACTTTATTTGCGGATAAAATTCCGCTTGAAGATTTTATATTTTTAGTTTCATAAAGTTCTAAAATATTTCCTGATGACAGGAAAAATGAAGCCTTTGCAAGAGAATGTCCTATAAGGTGCAGTATAACGGCAAAATATGCTGCTCCGCCAAGGCTTGTGCCTATTGCAAGAATACCCATATTTTCAATTGAAGAGTATGCAAGCATTCTTTTATAATTTTTTATATGGTATACAAAAACAGCCGTTATAAAAAGGGATAAAAAGCCGATAACAGCAAGCATTATTCTTGCTTCAATGCTGGAATTTGCAATTTCTAATATTTTGAATACTCTTAATATTACAAGATAAGCTGAATTTAAAAGGGTGGCTGAAAGCAGGGCTGAAATTGGTGAGGGGGATTCAGAATGTGCATCAGGCAGCCAAAAATGTACCGGAGCCAAGCCCATTTTTGTACCAAAACCAAAGAGTATAAATACAAAAGAAAGTTTTAGCCAAAACGGATTAAAGAGTTTAGCATTATTTGCAAGCTCTGCATAATTTAATGTGTTTATGTTTCCTGATGATATATTTAAAAAGATAATGCCTATAAAAGCAAGTGCAATACCTATTGAACACATGAAAACGTATTTCCAGGCAGCCTCGATAGAGTTTTTGGTCTTATTAAAATATATAAGGTAGGCGCTTGAAAGGGTGGTAGCCTCTACTAAAACCCATGCTATTCCAAGGTCTGTCGCAAGGATAGCGCCTGTCATTGCCCATACAAAGGCGGTTATCATAATAAGATAGTGACAGGTTTTTTTCTCTTTATACTTAAAATGTTTTTGATAGCCGTTGTTGTAAATTGTTACCATTAAGAATATGAATGATAAAATAAGTAGAAATATTTTGTTTGTATCATCAACTGCAAAATAGTGCCCTTTATTTTGTATATCTTTATCAAATACTAATAGCAGTGTGCAGATAAAATGAATTAAAGCATAAATGTTCAAAAATATATTATTAAATGTTTTCTTTTGTATAAGAAACATAATAAGGCCTGAAATTATAGGAAATATAAGTAATACGGATAAAATAATGTCAGTCATTTTCGCTACAGTCCTTTAATTCTGAAAGGTGTGAAACTTCAAGGTCTTTAAATTCTTTATTAATTTCTTTTACAAACAAGCCCAATATGTAAACTGCAATAAATACATCCAATAATACACCAAGGCTTACAAGGATAGGCATTTCTTTTGCAACAGAAAGGGAAAGCAGAAATATCCCGTTTTCCATAGCTATAAATTCAATAACGTTTGATACAATTTTATGCTTAATTGTAATAAGCCACAGACTGATTATGATTGTAGATATTGCAACGCCAAAATATATGGGGGATAAGGTTTTAAACTGCGCCATATAATTTGGTGCAAGAAATCCTGCAAGAAGAATAATGCTTGAAATCACAAGACAATAAAAATGCGGTATATTGGCTTCATCATCCCTGTTTGCATGTGTTTTTTTGATTATTTTATATAAAAATAACGGGATGATGACAGATTTTACAATTATTGTTTCTACCGTTAAAAAAGCCATATTTAAAAGCGGAGTATCGCTATGACCAAAAAGGCATATTAAAAACAGCAAGATGCCTTGTGTAATCAGTACCCTGATGTGGGATATTATCCTGCTTGTAGAGGCAAGATATAACATAGTTAAACCAAAAAGAATTATAAAACCGTTTTCTAAGCCGTTTTCCATACCTTTAACCTCCAAATATCCTAACGGCTGCAAGGGATAATACAATCAGTGCAAAAGTACTCATAATAAATATAAATTCAAAAACATGGGACATCCGAAGTCTTGCCATTGAGGATTCAACAGTTCCTATTATTATTGCGATTATAAAAATTAAGGCAAAATATAACAACGGATAGAATGAAACAGTTTCCGGGATTATGAGCTTTGCAATAAGAGATGATATTAAAAGCATTTTTATACTTGATGAATAACTTAAAAGGGCAAGGCCCGAGGCTGAATTATCAAGTATCATAACTTCATGTATCATTGTAAGCTCAAGGTGGGTTGAGGGGTCGTCTACGGGTACCCTGCAGCCTTCGATTAATACCATTAAAAATAATGCAAGGGCTGCAAATATTGCAATCAGCGCTCCGTAGTTTCCTGTGTTTGATATTATTTTAGAGAGGCTTTCAAATGTATAATTGCCGCTTAATGCCATAATTGATGCCATTATTATAAAAAATGCGGGTTCTACAATTGATGTAAAGCAGGCTTCACGTGAAGCACCCATTCCTTCAAAGCTTGAACCTGTATCCATAGCACCGATTAAAGAAAAGAACTTACCAAGCCCTAATATATAGGCAAATATTATAAGGCCGGCGGGTATTGTGATAATGGCTTTTCCTGATACAAGCGGGATAAAAAGCCCTGCAAATATTATGCATGATATAGTTACAAGCGGTGTAAGGCTAAATACAAAGGATGTTGTTTTGCTTATAACAAAATCTTTTTTAACAAGTTTTATAAAATCATATAAAGGCTGAAATATACTTGCACCTTTACGCCCGCACCAAAATGCTTTAGTTTTTTTGATTATTCCTGTCATTATAAAGGGCAGGATAAGGAGGATTATTAAATTTATTAAAATACTTATCATATAAGGCTTCCTCCTATTGTTAAAATAAGCGCAAGCGCAAGGAATATAAGCCCGTATTTTAGATAGGTCTGAAGATTTCCGTTTTGTAGTTTTTCAAATTTTGCTAAAAACCATTCATCAAACTTTAGCATGGGGTTTATAAAGTATGCCTCTTCTATATCTTCAATGTGAAGGCTGAAATGAGCAGAGGAGGGAAAAAGATTTTTAGGTTTCTTTACATCGAAAACCTTTTTAAATAAGGGTTTTAACATTGACATAAAAGGGCTTACGTAGCTGGAGCCTGTGTATTGCATATAATTATTTGGTTTTTTATACCCGCAGCCCCATGTGGAATGTGTTTCAACTTTTCTATTTAAAAATATTTTTAATCCTGCAAGCAGCGCTATAAGTATAATCAGTGACAGCGTGGTATATGATACAATTTGGAGAATTGTAAAGGGTTCATTTAAAATTTGAATAGTCTGAAGGTTTGTCATTAGTACATTTGCAGGGTTTATCAGCATTTTAAATGCGTGCTGCGGGAAAAGCCCAATGCAAAGCGCCATTAATGCTAAGAAAATCATTGGTAATATCATAAACAAATCACAATCGGTATTTGCTGATTTTGCACAATTACTTCGCGGATTTCCAAGGAAGATTATACTGTATGCCTTTGTAAAGCAAAGTATTGCAATTGTACCGACAAGTGCAAGCCCTGCAAAAGCGAAGATTAATACTATAAAATTAAAAAATCCGCCCATATTAAAACCGTTTAGGAGCCCAAAATATATTAAAAATTCACTTATAAAACCATTGAATGGCGGAAGGGCACATATTGCAACAGAGCCTGCCAAAAATAACACTGCAGTTTTTGGCATGGTTTTTACAAGACCACCAAGGGTTTCCATATCTTTTGTGTGGGTTTTAAGATAGACATTTCCTGCACCAAAAAATAAAAGGTTTTTGAATATCGAATGGTTTAATATGTGGGCAAAACACCCTGTAAAACCTAAGAATGCCGCTGCCGGTTGGTTATATATAAGTCCTAAAGTGCCAACACCTAATCCTATACCTATTATTCCGACATTTTCAATTGTAGAATAAGCAAGCATTTTTTTAAAATCACTCTGTCCTGCTGCATATAAAACACCGTATAATGCAGTAATTACTGATATGATTAGTATAAAATATGCAATAAATTTTGTCGGGGTTCCTATTAAAGACAGAAACCTTAAAATTCCATATATGCCGGTTTTAATCATTACTCCTGACATAATGGCACTAACGTGGCTTGGGGCTGCGGGGTGGGCTTCAGGTAACCAGTTATGAAAGCCTGCAAACCCTGCTTTAATTCCAAAACCTATGAAAAATAACAGAAATATAATGTTTGTAAATCCCGGATTATTTTTTAGTACCGGTGCAAAGCCTGCAAAATCATAGCTTCCTGTTTTAATTGAAACAAGTGCAAAAGCTGTTATTATAAAAAGTACTGAAATGTGCATAAAAACAAGATATTTTATACCTGCTTTTAAGGTTTCTTTTTTTTCATTTTCAAATATAACAAGGAAAAACGATGAAAGTGACATAATTTCCCAACATAATAGGAAAAACAAAGCGTTTTGGCAGGTAACAACAGCAAGCATTGAAAGTATTAATGTTGTATAAAACATAAAATGGCTTGATATACTTTTGCCCTTTAGAATATATGGTTTTAAATATCCTTTTGCGTATATTGCGCCTATAATGCCCATTACAACGATTATAATAATGAAGAATGCACTTATAGGGTCGATTACGAAGTTTATATCCCCAAAAATATTGTTAATATTACATGTTTTAGTTATAGTGCCTTCTCCAAACAGCACGCTTAGTGCAGGTATAAAAAGCAATACTAATGTTATTAAAAGTATAATTATTCCGTTAAAATAACTAATCATCTTATTAAGTTTCAACTTTGCTGTTGGTAAACTTGGGCTAAAAGCGTAATATAAGCTATTTTGTTCCTAACAAAATTTAAAGTCAAGATTTTTGTTATAATTAAAATCAATGCTATAAAGGAGAATTTATGGACGATAATATAAATTGTGAATATAAAAAATATTTAGATGAAGGGATTTATAATATTCAAGACGGCAAATATGAAAGTGCAATTCAAAATATAAATAAATCGCTTGAGTTAAAAAACGATTGGGAAATTCCTTATTTTTACAGGGCTGTAGCATACCAGGCGCTTGAAAATTTTAATGAGGCCATGCTTGATTATACAAAGGCGTTGCAGATAAATGATAAAATGACAGATGCTTATTATAACAGGGCAAGAATAACGCTTTCAAGAAAAGACATTGAAAACCCGGCCGTAAATGCTGCAAGGGATGATTTAGAAAAGGCACTTGAGCTTGACCCTTGTTTTATTGATGCACTTTATGCTATGGCTGCCGCTCAAAAGAAGCTTGGTAATTACATCTTGGCCATTGAATATTTAGATAAATTGCTCACGTTAGAGCCTGATGCAGTAAACGCCAAAGCTTTGAAAAAACTCATTGAAAACAAATATTTATAAAATCCACTAAATATTCTATTTTCATTATTTCAAATATTAATTACAATCTTAAAAAAGATTTGAAAATTATAAGGATTGTGAAACGTGGGCGAGATTTGCAGTAAAGATGTTGTTGATGACAGAGAAAGAATTTTAGAAGAAATCAAAAGAAGAAGGTCTTTAGCAGAACATGCACGTTCCGTAATGATTTTGATTGTATTTATATTAATTATTATCCAGTATATTACTGCCGTAAAATAATTTTAAATTTCCATTTTTAACAAATTTTCAGCCACTATAAAGTCTGCACCGGTGGTGCGTTTTATATCGTCTATTGAAAACATAGGGTTAATTTCTTCCAAAAGTAAACCGCCTTTAGTTTCCGATGTTTCAGGAATAACTCTGAATACGCATTTTTCGGTTATGATAAGGTTTACTTCTTTTGATGCGGTAAGCGGCAGGTTACATTTTTTTACTATTTTAATTTCGCCCTTGGATGTATGTTCCATAACAACGATAACTTTTTTTGCCCCTACAACCAAATCCATGGCTCCTCCCATGCCGGGGGTAAATTTACCCGGTATAGACCAGTTTGCAAGGTTTCCTTCTTCATCCACCTGAAGAGCGCCAAGCACTGTTGCATCAATATGGCCACCGCGCATAAGGATAAATGCCATTTGAGAATCATAAAAACAAGCACCTTTAACAGTTTTAACATAGCCCCCGCCTGCGTTTATAACTCTTGGGTCAATGTTATCTTTGTCCTGATTTTTGCCAACCCCTAAAACACCATTTTCGGATTGAAACATAATATTATATGACTTAGGTACGTATTTTGTAACTTCTGTCGGCAGGCCAATTCCAAGGGTGACAACATCTCCGTCTTTGAATTCTTTGGCTGCTCTTTTTGCTATTATTTCTCTTATTTTTTCTTTAGTAAGAAGTTCCATCATTTGGCTTTTTATTTATCCTTGGTTATCAGTGTTTAAAACAATATAGTCAATAAATAATCCGGGGATTATTACTTCGTTCGGGTCAAGACAATCTACTATTTCATCAGCCTGTACTATAACTGTATCAGCTGCTGTTGCCATAACGGTATTACAGTTTCTTGTTGTGCCGCAATATGTGACATTCCCGTATTTATCGGCTTTTGTTCCGTAAATTAAGGCAAAATCTGCATCAATAGGTTGTTCAAAGATGTATTTCTTTCCTTTGACCTCTACAATATCTTTCCCTTCCTGTATGGTTGTGCCAATACCGGTTGGGGTTAATATACCGCCAAGACCTGCACCTTTGGCTCTTATTCTTTCCATAAGTGTGCCCATGGGTGTAAGTTCAACCTCAATTTCGCCTGAGGCCATTTGTTTTCCTGTTTCAGGGTTTGTGCCTATGTGGCTTGTGATAAGTTTTTTCACCTGTTTGTTTGCAATTAATTTACCTTTATCAGTATTTGGAACAGATGTATCGTTTGAAATCATGGTAAGATTTTTTATATTTTTTTCAACCAGTTCATCTATTAATTTATCAGGTGTTCCACAGCTTAAAAAACCGCCTATCATAACGGTTGCATTATCTTTAATTAAATCTACAGCCTCTTTTGCGGAAACTATCTTTGCCACCTTAATGTTCCTTTAAAATTGCTCGTTTTTAATTTTAGCACAAAATATTGCCTTGTGTGAAAATTAAAAACATTATGTCCATTCCGGGTAATAATATATTTTTAAAATTTTACCGGGCTTTAATTTAGCATGTCCGCCTTTTATAAAGTTTGTAAGAGAGCCTGTCGGGGGTAAAAATGTAAGAGCCCACTTTAAAGGGAAAACAATAAGACTTCTATCCTGGCCAAAAACTTCAACGCTATCTGAAATTTGACTTTGTTTAATGCCTTCAATTTCAAAAGAATCAAATATAATACTTGCGGGTATACCGTTCATACCGTTTTTTATAATTGTACCGACTTTTGCTTTTATTATTTTTCCGCTTGGAATAATCAATCTTTTATTATAGTAGACATCTCCTGATACTATAAAATCAACAGTTTTTCCTTCATATAAGTCAAGCTCGGATTTAATTTTTTCTTTAATAAATATTTTTACGGGGATTTTTTTAGTACTTTGGTAATTATAGTTTAAATTTTTATAAGGTTTTTCTATATTTTCTTTTTTAACTATATTTTCAACAAAAGTGTCTATAGTAATTTCTTCACAAAACCCTGCCTTTGAATTAAGGCAGAATACACATACTATAACGAAAAAAAATTTAGTAAATTTACTCATAATTCAATTCTCTTGTTGAGCGTGACCTTACTTTTTCTTCAAGCATTTTTCTGTTGTCTTGTGAAGTCAAAAGGAAATTTTGATAGTGTTTATTTTTAAAATATTCATTATGTAATAGATAATATGGATATTTTGTATAAATATATTCATAGATAACGGCAAGTCTTTTTGATGTAAGGTTGCTTGATGATAATTTATCGGTTCTTTTTTGCGGGCAGCTTTTATTTATAAGCGTAATCATCGCAATGGGGTTGTACCCTGCCCGCACCATATAATCTACTGCAATTTTATCAAATACAAGCTGATATTTTTTAGGGGCGGCTTTAATTTGAAGTGAGCTTAATCTGCCGTCAAAAAAATCAGAATAGGACCTGAATGCTTCCGCTATTTTTCTTGAGATGAATGCTGCAAGTTCATTATCATCTTCAATAAATTTATAATCGTAGCCGTATACTATAACCTGCCTGTCTATAAGTGTTTTATCAAGTTTCAGTTTTTCTTTAACATCTGTTTTATCATATACAAAAATAATTCGCTCTTCTATTTTATTGGCATTCAAAATTGAGGCACCAACGCTGCTTAGATGTGTTTGAACAAACTGTTCATCTGCAATAGTGTTTTCAATTGCAAAACAGCTTAGAGGGGTAAATGCAGTTAAAATAAGTAATAATATTTTTTTAAACATAAAAATATGTCCCCTTAAATTTATACAATATAACTAGCCGATAACGGGCGGATTAAATACCCTTGCCATAAGTTCTTTATCAAGAAGTAAAAGAGCATGAGTATCAGATTTTATCATTTTTAATGTTTCAAGAACACCTGAAACACTTGCTTCCTCTTCAACCTGTTCTTTAATATACCATTGAAGGAATAAAGCCGCAGCTCTGTCTTTTGTTTCATCTGCAATATCAGCAAGTTGATTAATTAAAGCCGTAACGTGTTGTTCGTGTTTATATATTGCTTCAAAAACTTCAAGCGGAGAATTCCAGTTTGATTCAGGTTTTTCAATAGCTTCTAAAATAATTTCGCCGTCTCTTTCCTGAATATAATCATACAAACCTTTGGCATGAGCCATTTCTTCCTGAACTTGAATATTCATCCAGTTTACAAAACCTTTGAGGTTCAATCTTTGAAAATATGCCTGCATTGCAAGGTATAAATATGCTGAATACATTTCTGCGTTTACTTGTTTATTTAACGCAGTATTCATTTTTTCACTAATCATGTTTAAAAACTCCCAGTCTAAAGCTTATAATCTGTACATAGATTATATCACTTTAAGATTTTTGAAAAGGATTTTTTATTTTATCTTTACACTTCCAAATTCACCAGGGCGTTCAGGGTCATATAAAACGTCCATTTGTTTAAGTTTTTCAAGTTTCTCTTCGTAAGAATTTGTTTTTAGCCAGAAACTTGAAACCAAATTATTAAGCAATTTATGGAATTCGTAACTATTTTTATTATATTTTTGGTAATGGTTTTTTACAGCTTTTGTATATTTTTCCATTACCGTTATCATATTGCCTATTGTTTTATTGATTTCATTAGGATTTTCAGGTTCATATCCTGAATCTTTTCTCAAGTATTCTTCTAAAAATTCTATATTTGTAAGGGCGTAAAGAGTATTGCCAAATCTATCTTTATGGGGTTTAACGGTTTTGCCCATATCAATTATATTTATCTTTTGAGTGTTTTCATCAATTAAAAAATTGTTTGAATTAAGGTGGTCAAATTTGTATCCTGCTTCCCCTGATACAATTAAATCTTCAATTAATAAATCGTATGTTTCATCGGGCATTTCAGCTAATGTTTTTAAACAGTGTGCAAAGTGGGTTTTTCTTGAATTATCTTCATAAGGAAATGCCTCTTCTCTTAATCTTCCATCCTCATGATAAAGAGCTTCGGGCGGTGGGTTGCCGTTAGCATAGCCTTTTTGTTTTATTAAAACTTCAATTGAAGGGCTCAATTGTATGCCGCTTGTTTCTTTATCGCTTATAAGGGCTGCCTGTTGTCCGCAATTTCGGGTTAATTCAGGGTCTGCTGTATCTTGTATATGATAATTGCTAAAATCTGTTTCCTGAGTGTGTAGGTAATAATTTCTCGGTATTCTTAAAACATAATCTTCATTTCCGGGAATATGATAGACTGCATGTTCAAAACCAACTCCTATAAGGTTTTTCGGCTTTAGGGCCTCTTTTAATTTTCCTTCACCGATAAATCCTGTTTCATCTGCCCATTGTATAAATTTTTTACCTGCAACTGCTGTCGGATATTCTGTTTGGAGTTCAGATGTTTTGTTATCGGGGCTCTTTATAAAGATGTCGTTTTTTAGCTCCCCCCCCCCCCCCCTAAAAGTTATCGCATTTGGTTTTACCGGGTTTATGGCCCATTTGTTTTGAACTGTTCTAAAATTTGCATTAATAGTTTCTACCATATGATTCCCTTCAATGATTAAATTATACATATTTAAAAAATAAACATATGAAAAGTTGTTTATGTTGTTTTAGATTGTGAAATTTTGTTAAGTGTTTTAAAATAATTTTATGTTTAAAGCAGTTTTACCGATAATATTATTATTAATTTCAAATGTTTTTATGATATTTGCATGGTATGGACATTTAAAATTTAGAACAGCAGCGCTTTTTAGTGTAATTTTAATAAGTTGGGGAATAGCGTTTTTTGAATATTGTTTTCAGGTGCCTGCAAATAGGATAGGGTTTGAAACATACAGCGCTTATCAGCTTAAAACAATTCAGGAAGTTATAACCCTTATTGTATTTATTATTTTTTCCGCGTTGTATCTTAAGGAAGGTTTAAAATGGAATTACATTGTGGGGTTTGTTTTTATAGTATTTGCTGTGTTTTTTATATTCAAAAAATGGTAATTGGTTTTAGTTAGCGTCACTTTTATTTTGTTGTCTTTTTACAAGGTATGATGCCATTATTGCAGTAAGCGGCACACATGCAAGGAGGGATATACTTCCCGTGAGGGCAGATAAAATTTCACCTGCCACCTGATTAAGGTTAAAGAATTTGCCGGAATCAATATTTGATGCTAAAAGTACAAGTGGCATAGCACTTCCAAGATATACAAGTATTAATGTGTTTGACATTGTACCTATAATATCCCTGCCCACATTCATACCGGATTTAAAAAGTTCAACAATTGAAAGTTTTCTATCTGTTATATGAATTTCATTTATGGTGCTTGCAATAGATATTGAAACATCCATTAATGCACCAAGGGCTGCTATTATCATTGAGGCTGCCAATATTCCTTTGAAACTTAAATCAGGTCTTTGTGTATATAAAAATACACTTTCTTCTCCCATAAAGCCTGTAAGATGTGCAAGCTTTATTGAAATGAGCGCCAAAGCACTTGCAAATATAAGGCTTAATATTGTGCCTAAAACAGCAGCATTGCTTTTAGAATTATATCCAGCTACAAGATACATTGTTGCAATCGTTGAAAGTATTGATATAATAAGTGCTGCAATTATCGGGGAAACATTCCATAATACAAGCGGCATAAAGACTAAAAATATCAGCAAAACAGTTATTATAATGGACAAAAGACTTAAAAGACCTTTCTTTCTTCCTATTGCGATTAAAAATCCAATAAATATAAGACTGTAAAGGTAAATTGTTCCAACTCTTTTAACATCGGTTACAAAAACATCCACTTCATCAATATGTTGCGGTTTTGGACTTTTGGATTCTAAGACAAGCTGAACCCTGTCACCTTCTTTTAAGAATACTTCATAAGCAGGGTTTCCTGTTAGCATATTATCTGTAAGTTTTTCTTTGCCTTTGAATTCGCCCGTTATAATTTTAACGGTTACAATTTGTTTTGAAATATCTTCAGGATTATCTGTTTTTTCAGAGTAATCATAGTTTATTTCTTTAACAATTCCTTCTTCGCTTTTTGTATAAGTATCCGGTCTGTTTTCGGTGTTTTCGGCCGCTATAGCAGAAATTGTTGTCAATAGCAATATAAAAAGAAAAAACTTTTTGAAGAACGTTTTCATATAAATTATTGTATCGCAAAAGGGGGAATATATGCTAAAATCTTTTGTATGCAAAATGATATATTAAAAAAACCAAAAATCAGTATTATTATTACATGTTTTAACCTTGCAAAATATTTGCCTGATTTAATTGAAAGTATTGAAAATCAGACATATAAAAATTTTGAAGTTATTATTGTGGATGATGCCTCTTTTGATGAAACAAGAGAATATCTTGATACCCTTATAGAAAGGGGATACATAAATAAACCTTTAAGAGCAATTAAAATAAATGAAAAAAAATATAAGGTAATTCATAACAGTGAAAACTTGGGACAGTTTGGTTCATTTTTAGAAGGGCTTAAAATTGCAAAAGGTGAATTTGTCTGTCTTGTAGATGCAGACGATGTTTTAATGCCGGATTATCTTTTATGTCACTTAAATGTGCATATGAATACATCTGTAGCATTTACTTCATGTGCGCAATTTGAAATTGATGAAAATTCCACAATCCATTCTCTTGTATCTCTTACAACGCCCAATTACAAAAATGCTGATTTTTCAGGCAGTTTAAAAGATGAAGAAGGATTATTTAACCTTAAAAACAAAATTGATAAATATAGTGTTAAGGTTTTAGATAATAAAAATTGTAAATTCGGAAACTGGGCATGGGGGCCGACATCTTCTGCCATGATGAGAAAATCTGCGGCAGAATTTTTATTAAAATACCCAACCCCGAAAGATTGGAAAAAAGGTGCTGATAAAATAGCCTTCACGTTTTTGCATATGGTAGGAGGCTCAGCTTTAATTTCAGCCCCTTTATTTGCGTATAGACGTCATAAGACAAATCTTTCAAGTGCAAATCCGGTTTTAGGAGATTTTAGGTATTTAAAACCCGAATGTGTAAAATTATATGTTGGTTACAATAAACGTATAAGATTTGATATGTTAAAATTTATATTTAAAAATTACGATTATTTTGTATCAAGATTTAACCCTTTAAATGTAAAAAAGATGATAACAAGTATCATCTTTTCAGTAGATTTTTATACTTTAAAACGGGCATTCAAATCTCTATTTGTGCACTAGGTTTTAAACACTTATATTTAGATTGTTGCCGACCGTGAAATTAGCCTTTGTTGCTTCAACTGCTTTTACGGTTTCAGCATAGCCTGCCCTTGTATTTACTTCAGGCATGGCAGTACCTGTAAAACTGTTATTTTCTTTAGCGCCGTTGAAACTTACGGCATGTAGTTTTCTACAAGAACAAGAAATCGGTTCTATCATACTAAAACACTTTCTTCCTATATCTGGTGCAACTATATAAAACACAAAATTGATTTTTATTGCCTTTATTATAACATTTTTTAAAGGAAAATGAAATATTTTGTTACAAAACCGCCTATCCGGGGGAAAAAGGAATTAGTGTATTTAATTTTTGACAACATTGGATTATTATTAAAATATGCAGAATAATTGGAAAATCACACCATATTTATTTTTATTGCCGGCTTTAGTACTGCTTTTTGTGTTTTTCTTTATTCCGTTTTTTGAAACAATAATATACAGTTTCCAGGATTATTCAAATGATATTTATAATCCTGTTTTTGGCACGTTTATTAATTATAAAACACTTGTATCTTCTGCTGTGTTTAAAAAATCTTTGTTTAACACATTTTATTTTCTTATGCTGACAACGCCGTTTTTGGTTATATTTCCTTTGTTTTTAGCAATTTTAATTAATCAAAAAATAAGAGGAAAGACATTATATAAACTTATCATTTATCTGCCGGTGGTTGTTTCAATAGTGGTTGTGGCTATTGCCTTTAAATGGCTGTATGCACCAAACGGGCTTTTAAACTATTTTATAGAAATGTTTGATTTGCGTGCTGTCAATTGGCTTTCAAGCCCAAGGGTGGCAATGATATCTGTTGCATTGGTGACTATATTTAAAGGGGTTGGATACTATATGATGATATATCTTGCAGCCCTTATGAGTGTACCAAAAGAACTTTATGAGGCTGCAGAAATCGACGGTGCAAATGAGTTTCAAAAACATTTGACAGTGACTGTGCCGCACCTTATGCCAACTATTGCACTTGTATCAACCATAAGTGCAATTTCAGCCTTAAAAGTATTTGTTGAAATTTATGTTATGACCCGGGGCGGGCCTTTGGATTCTACAAAGACAATTGTCTATTATATCTATGAAAGAGCATTTGAAAATCTTGATATAGGGCTTGCATCTGCTGCATGTGTTGTGCTGCTTTTAATTACTTTGGTATTTTCTTTAATTAATATTTTTTGTTTTGAAAGAAAGAAATATGGTCTATGAAAACAGCTAAAGGATTTATAATTCATATAATTTTAATTGCCGTTTGCATTTTATGTTTACTGCCGTTTTTGTGGCTGACATCTACGGCATTAAAAGGTCCTGCCGAAAATATTTTTCAGTATCCGCCGGTCTTTATTCCTGAAGATTTTACAATTGAAAATTTTAAAATGGTGCTTACGCTTGTACCTATTGTAGGTTATGCGATAAACAGTTTTATTGTTGCATTTTTTACTGTTGTGTTGAATTTAATATTTTCTGCGCTTGCAGCTTATCCTCTTGCAAGGATGAATTTTGGCGGTAAAAACCTTGTATTCTTTGGGGTTTTAGCAACAATTATGGTGCCGTTTCAGGCGATAATGCTGCCTATCTATATTATTACCCTAAAACTTAATTTGGTAGATTCTTACAGCAATTTTCAAGGATATTTAGGCCTAATATTGCCTTTTGCTGTTAATGCGTTTGGTATATTTTTGCTCCGCCAGGCGTTTTTAGGGATACCTAAAGAGCTTGAGGAGTCTGCAGTGATAGATGGGTGCAATTCTTTGCAGGTATTCTTAAAGGTTCTTCTTCCGCTTATCAAGCCCTCGCTTGCGGTACTTGCTATATTTACGTTTATCGGAAGTTGGGGAGAATTTTTATGGCCAAGTATTATTCTTACTAAGGATACTCTCTATACTTTACCTGTGGGCATAAATGACCTGCAAGGAACATTTAGCGGGTCTAATTACAGGCTTATTGCGGCAGGTTCTATGATTTCTATATTGCCTATCGTTATATTCTTTGCAGCACTTCAAAAATATTTTATTCAGGGTACAAATGAAGGTGCAGTAAAAGGCTGAAATTTTATCCCCGGAAATAAGTGTAAAAAATATTATAATTACTTGTTACAATGTGATTATTTATTTGAAACACTTAAAGCTTTTCTGCTGCAAGAGTTTTAGGTAATAATACTATAAGGCTAATTCTATTGGGTGATTAAAAGTATGTTGAATATGGTTAACATAATAATGTGAGTCAACAAAACCACCTGCCATCTTTATTCGGGGTTGCGATATAAAAATTTTGGGCGGGATAAAAAAGATTTTGGTGGCTCACATTTTTTATGCTTTTATTAAAAAACGGGCACTTTGTATTATCGTGCCCGTTTTAAAACCTTTTAATATTTTGTTTATGAGTCTTCTTCAGGAATACTTGTTGTCCTGATTGATTCTGCACCCACTTTTGCTTTCTTTTCTTTAAACTTTCTAACTTGTCTTTCAAGCTTGTCGGATACTAAATCAATGCTTGCATACATCGATTCTGCCTTTTCTTCAACCCTAACAGTGTCGCCTAGCATTTTACAGTTAACCTCTGCAATGTGGGAATCTGAAACCGATGGGTTTTTGATAACGGTTAAAACGACGTCAATACCTTGAATTTGGTCATAGTGTGCTGCAACTTTTCCTACCTTTTCTTTAACGTACGCTTTAATAGCATCCGTAATTTCAAGGTTGCGTCCGTTTACGTGGATGTGCATAAATAGTTTTCTCCGTTTCTAGACTTGTCTTCTCATCTAAAGTCTTTGGAATTTTAACTCCAAGACAACTTTCTAATTATACATTATTTTTGAGGGAATTTAAAGAGTAAAAATATATTTTTTAAATTTTATAAAATTATAACAAGTGTCAAAAATACTATAAATAAAGGGGTTGCAGAGTTTTTGTAAGTATGTTACAATAGTAGTAGAGAAGTTTTACACTACAATTAACCAGGTTAGTTCCCCATTTAAAATCATTAAAGTAATCAGAACGGAGAAGACAAATGTTTCCCCTTAAACCGGTATTTATCAGCCCTCACAGCGGGGGCGGCCAATCAGGCATTTTGGCCTTGCGGCATGGGTCTACCCTAAAGCTCCCCTGGAGGACGCCGCAGATTAAAGATACTGTATCCGTTTTGCTTGCAATACTTGGAATAACTGTAACATCGGGTGTATGCTATTTGACTTTATGTCGGGCACACCCGATTTTTGCATATGAAGGGGATTATATCTCATTTAGGACTAAAGCTGAATTTTTTACAAAGGCGGAAATTGAGCAAAAAGAATATGAAACCTGGAAATTGAATACGGATATAAAATACAAAGGGCTTACGGTACAGCACCCTGCAAAAGGCATAATACATGTTAAAACTACAAAATGGATAAACGGAAAGCCGATAAAATTAAACATAGTTGAAATTAACCCGAAAGCAAATTCAAAATTGCAAATCAAGCCAAAAACCGCTTCAACGGGGGTGTTAAACAGAAAAGCAAGTATCAGAAATATTGCAAATGCAGAAAATTCAATTGTTGCAATAAATGGCGGATACTTTAAACCACAAACCGGTGTGCCGCTTGGGACGCTAGTAATTGATAATAATGTTTTAACAGGGCCTATTTATAACAGAGTAGCTCTTGGGATAAATTCTAACGGAACATTTTCAATGGACAGAAGCAGCATTGATATAGCTATTAAAGGAAAAAAACGTATAATCAAGGCTGATAATATTAACCAACCGAGAATGCTTTCTACATATACACTTGTATATACTGAAAAATGGGGCGCAATGACACCACCCGCGCCAAAATACGGTATGGCGGCAGCTGTTAAAGACGGAGTTGTTGTAAATTACGGGTACGGAGCGGTCGAAATTCCCAAAGGCGGATTTTCAGTTGTAGGTCCAAAACAAAATATTGAGGTACTTTTGAATGAAAAGAATATAAATATGGATATACGATTTTCAGATACTTTTAAAAATAGTGAGCATATAATAGGTGGTGGGCCATACCTTGTAAAAAATGGGCAGATGTATGTGGATATTAATGACCAGAAATTTGGAGCAATAAACGGTAAAAACCCAAGAACAGCAATAGGATATACCAAAAATAACGAATTAATTATTGTAACTGTTGATGGTAGGGAAGAAACATCTGTTGGGATGACTCTTTGGGAAATTTCAAAGGTGATGAAGGATTTAGGGTGTGAGTATGCTATGAATCTTGATGGGGGTGGTTCCAGTGTTATTTATGTTAAAGGAAAGATTGAAAATACCCCTGCATACAGGGAGGGTATAGCAATTTCAAATGCTATTGTAATAAATGAGGTTAAATCTCCTGATAATATTGCAAACGTAGAGGATAAAAGTTATCAATAAATATTTGTTATTATTTAAAATCAAACAAATCTTTAGCTTCTATATTTAATGTTTCGGCTATATCTATTACCAAGGGCAGGCTTGGATGTCTGAGTCCTGTCTCTATTTTTGCAATATGTTCTCTTGAAATATTGAGTTTAATGGCAAGTTGTGTTTGAGAAAGTTTCTTTTGCTTTCTGAATTTTGCAATATTTTTAGCAATAAATGTCAATTTTTCATTTTTGTTTGCCATATAAAATATTCTGATATAAAATTAAAGTATATTTGTAGACTAAAAGAGAACAAAAATTAGAAAACTATGAAAGATAAAATTAAAAAATTAAACAAATTGGCATCAGATATTTATAATGTATCGTTAATTTTATTTGAATATTGTAAAAAGCAGGATGATTGTGAAGAATTAATAAAAATATGTCCTATATTAGATTTGTTAAATCAAAAGGCTGACGATTTGTATTTTAAAATGTCAGAAATCAAATAAATATATACTTTTTCAATTCCAGAGACACAGGCTACGCATCGAATAGGCAAGAGTATAGGGACAGCCTGCAACTCCGCTGCAAGTGCCCGGGAAGGTAAAAGTGCCGCCGCCAACGTTCGCAACGTGGTACAGAGTGCCGCCTGCGTGTGTGCCCGCCCACAAGTCGTTCGGGTTGCAGTTGTCATTGTAGGCGCCCTTACACTTAGCGACCCAGTAGCACCGCGGGGCACCGGTACTTGTGCCCGTAGAGGCGTTACATAGCGCTGTGTCTTAAATCCGGCAGGTGTTTTAATTTACCGGTTTAAACCCCGATAGATGTTATTATTTATTACAGTCGTAACCCCACCTACGAATTGAACCCTTAATCTATCAAAATCCTTAAACCTTGACACTCTTTATAGGGCTATTTAATGATAGCATAAATGGCAGACAAATTAAGTCTGCCATTTATTAGTTAATATTAGTTTATGATTGTTTACATCATGCCGCCCATACCGCCCATAGCACCCATGTCAGGCATTGCGGGTTTAGTTTCTTCAGGAATATCTACAACTGCAGCTTCAGTTGTTAATAACATAGAGGCAACACTTGCAGCATTTTCTAAAGCTGAACGAGTTACTTTTGCAGGGTCTACAATACCCGATTTAAACATATCAACGAATTGATTGTTAAGTGCGTCATAACCGTATGCGCCATTTTCTTTTCTAACGGCATCAACGATAACATCCCCTTTAGCGCCTGCATTGTTTGCAATTAGGTTTAAAGGAATATCAAGGGCTGCTGTTAATATTTTATAGCCTATTTTTTCATCATCTGAAGAGAAGTTTTTATTTGCAATTTCTTTTTCAAGATGCTGCTGAACCCTTACAAGTGCAACGCCGCCGCCTGGCACAATACCTTCTTCTTGTGCTGCACGTGTAGCATTTAGGGCATCTTCAATTCTTAATTTTGATTCTTTTAGTTCAACTTCGCTTGCTGCACCAACTTCGATAACGGCAACACCGCCTGAAAGTTTTGCAATTCTTTCTTGAAGTTTTTCTTTATCGTATTCAGAATCTGATGCTTCCATTTGTTTTTTAAGAAGCTTAACTCTTTCTTCAACTGCTGCTTTTGTTTCAGAACCTACAACAATTGTTGTTTCATCTTTTGTAACAGCAACTCTTCTTGCGCGGCCAAGCATTTGAACGGTAATGTTTTCAAGCTTAATACCAAGTTCTTCCGTGAACATTTGTCCGCCTGTAAGAACAGCTATATCTTCAAGCATAGCTTTTCTTCTGTCGCCAAAGCCTGGAGCTTTAACTGCAACTGCTCTTAATACTTTTCTCATTGTGTTAACAACAAGTGTTGCAAGGGCTTCACCTTCAATATCTTCTGCAATAATCAATAATGATTTACCGTCACGTGCAACCTGTTCTAATATAGGTACAAGGTCTGCAATAAGATTGATTTTTTTATTAACGCAAAGTACATAAGCATCTTCTAAGACTGCTTCCATTCTTTCGGCATCAGTGATGAAATAAGGAGAAATGTAGCCTTTATCAAACTGCATACCTTCAACGATTTTTTTGTCTGTACCAAAGGTTTTTGATTCTTCAACAGTGATAACGCCGTCCGTACCAACTGCTTCCATGCAATCTGCAATCAAGTTTCCGATAAATTCATTGTTGCCGGCTGAAATTGATGCAACCTGCGCTCTCATTTCTTTTGAATCTACGGGTTTTGACATATTTTTAATTTCTGAAATTGCCTCTTCTACAGCTTTATTTATACCTTTTTTAATGCCCATAGGGTTTGCACCCGCTGTCAGGTTTTTAAGGCCTTCTTTAAATATTGCTTGAGCTAAAACTGAAGCTGTTGTTGTGCCGTCGCCTGCAACATCGTTAGTTTTTGATGAAACATCTTTTAATAGTTGTGCGCCTGCATTTTCAAGAGGGCAAGCAAGCTCTATTTCTTTTGCAATGGTTACGCCGTCGTTTACAATTTGAGGTGAACCGTATTTTTTACCAATAATAACATTTCTGCCTTTTGGCCCCAATGTTACTTTAACAGCATCAGCCACTTCGTTAACACCCTTCAAAAGGGCTTCACGTGCATCTGTATCGAATATAATTTTTTTTGCCATGATTAATTTCTCCTATATTTACTTTTTTGCTCCTGTGGGTGTTTCGCGCCCCTTGCGCTCACATCCTACGTCGCCCATCAATAGTTCCATTCCAATGGCCCATCGCCATTGTCATTGGTAACTCTGGCTTACGCTTTTTATTCAATAATTGCAAGTACGTCTTTTACGGATAAAATTTTGTACTCAACATTTTCAACCTTAACATCGGTGCCTGAATATTTTGCATACAAAACTTTGTCACCAACTTTTACTTCCATATCTTCTTTAGAGCCTGAATCCAAAGTTTTGCCGGGGCCAACTGCTACAACTTCACCCTTTTGAGGTTTTTCTTTTGCAGAATCCGGTATGAAAATCCCGCCTTGGGTTTTTTCAGCATCATCAATAACTTTAATAACGATTCTATCGCCTAATGGTTTAAGTGTCATAATTAATTCCTCCTAATCTGATACATCTTCTATAGATTAATCCTATAATATATTCAATTTTTGATTTTAATCAGATTATTAACAAAAAATTAATTATTTAAAAAATGATATTGTTTCGGAGTATTTAAAACGCTCCTTATCACGTTTTTTACCACATTAAATCCTTCATCTTTTAATATGTAATCGTCTACAACACCGGAGAGCATATAATCTTCCATTATTCTTTTGTTGCAGCAAGTTGTGTATATTATGATTTTGGTTTCGTTTCCTAATTTTTCTTTAATGCGTCTTATTTTATTTATTGTGTTGAAATAAGAAATTTCCATTTCGGTCACAATAACATCAATGCAAGTTTCCGTACATTCTTTTAAGCATTCGTCTATAGTGCTGAACTCATAAACAATTTCAAAATCATTTTCTTTTCTTAAATTGTATTTCAACAATTCACGCCCAAGAGAATAATTTTCAATTAAACAAATTGAAATTTTGCCACCCATTTTTGTTTTATCCTTTAACTGTTAATATCTAACTTGTATATTATCTGGTTGTTGTAAATAAATTACCCCAACATGTTTTACATGTGTATCACCCGTTCGGGTAATAATATACATAATGTTACAAAAGTTAACAAATAGTTAAAATGCCATACTTGAAAAAAAGTTTATTTTGGTGTAGATTTTTAGGTATTACTAAGTGCAAGTGCGGACGTAACTCAATTGGTAGAGTCCTTGCCTTCCAAGCAAGTTGTTGCGAGTTCGAGCCTCGTCGTCCGCTCCATTTTAAAATTAATTGTAATTGGTAGTTTTGTTTATTTTGCGGGAGTAATTCAGTGGTAGAATGCAACCTTCCCAAGGTTGACGTCGCGAGTTCGAGCCTCGTCTCCCGCTTTTGTCTTGGATTATTTGACAGCTCGAAAAATTCAACATTTCCCTTGCAAGGCACGCTTTTGTATCCGTCAAAATCCGTAAAAAAAGGGCGCTTAAAGGTTACATAAAAAAGCGCCCGAAAAGTTGTTCATCTAAATTGTGTAAACCGGTGTTCCCAAGGGGCAAACGATGAGTTTGCGACTGGAACATTACGATGGCGACGAGGCCTTAGCTGTAGGCGATGTAAGAGCCTTACAGATATGCGGGATAGGATAATTGAGCACACCGGTGCGAGATACCCTCAGGAGCCCTAATGAAGGTCGAACATTAGCCCGACGGGCTTTGTGAGACCGAATGAGCCTAAGGTGTGCAAGTCCGTGACGGCTTGCCGGAGGGCAAGGCGGACAGGACGAAGGCCGTACCGCTGCGACGTGGAAATCTGTGATTTTCCCAAGGAGCCTTAATACGATGTACATAAGATAAATGTCATACTTCATCTCTTACCTTCCTCCCCCCTACCTCGGCTGTACAGTATATTCAATAATAACCATACCAGATGCTCCATTACC
>CAJTLG010000006.1:0-33800 GCA_910577395.1 uncultured Vampirovibrio sp.
TATTATTGAATATACTGTACAGCCGAGGTAGGAGATTTTAGATAAAACAACATTTCCGAGGAAGCTTTTATGTAACCTTTAGCTTCCTCTTTTCTTTTTTGTTTCCTTTTGTAAACATTGTTTCATTTTTGTGTAATTTAATATTCAGGTGTTAAGATGTTATTATGCCAAATATTGTAATTGATAGTGAGAAATGTAAGTCTTGTGGTATATGTGTTAATGTATGCCCAAAAAAACTAATAGAACTGGGTGAAGAAACCAACTCATCCGGTTATAAATATGCCGTTTTCAATGATAACAAAGATGCCTGCATAGGTTGCACCATGTGCGCTATAAGTTGTCCGGATATCGCAATAAAAGAGGTTTGTAAATAGATTAATGTCTTCAAAAATTTTAATGAAGGGAAATAAAGCAATAGCACAAGCTGCTATAAATGCGGGTTTACAGTGCTATTTCGGGTATCCGATTACCCCCCAGAACGAAATTGGCGAGTTTATGAGTGATGAAATGCCAAAACTTGGCAGAACATACATCAGTGCTGAATCGGAACTTGCTGCCGTAAATATGCTGATAGGCGCTGCATCAACAGGTACCTTGAGTATGACAAGTTCATCATCATGCGCTATAGCACTTATGCAAGAGGCAATCTCCGCTATGGCAACAGCAGAAATACCGGGTGTGATAATAAGCGTAATGCGTGCAGGCCCGGGATTGGGCAATATTACACCGTCACAAGGTGATTATTTCCAGGCAACAAAAGGCGGCGGAAACGGCGATTATAGAACAATTGTACTTGCCCCTTCCAATATAAACGAAGCGGTTGAACTTACATATAAGACCTTTTATCTTGCATTCAAATACAGAAACCCGGCAATGTTGCTTGCAGACGGAATGATAGGCCAGATGATGGAACCGGTTGAACTTAAACCCTTTAATCTTAAAATCCCGGATACATCAACCTGGGCAGCAGATGGCGTTGGCGAAGGTGCCGCAAAACGTCCGTCTAGAAAGCTTGTATCACTTCATATGCAGGGAGATGACCTGCCAAAATTAAATGCTAAATTACAGCATAAATACAATCAAATTCAGGAAAATGAAGTTTTGTATGAAGAATTTATGACAGATGATGCCGATATTTTAATTACCGCATTTGGAACAGTAGGCAGAATGGCAAGGAGCGCCGTATTAAAAGCAAGAAAGCAAGGTATCAAAGCAGGATTGTTTAGACCCATAACTTTGTGGCCATTTCCTTCCGAACAATTAAAATCCTCTGCGCAAGGCAAAAAGGCAATTCTTGACATAGAACTTAACGAAGGACAAATGATGCTTGATATTAAGGCAGCCATAGAAGGTGCCTGCCCCGTTGAATTGATATCAAAGCTTGGCGGAGAAATTGTTAAAGAGCACGAAATAATGGAAAAATTACTCCGGATGACTTCCCAAAAGGAGGCGGTAAAATGTTAAATAATCCTGTAAAAAATACTGAAAAATTAGTTTTTACCCGCCCAAGGACCATAAAAGAGGATTATGATTATCCGTTCTGCGCAGGATGCGGACATGGTGTGGTTTTAAGGCTTGTTGCAGAAGTTATAGACGAGCTTGGTATTCAGGGGAAAACCATAGCCGTTGCATCAGTCGGATGCTCTATCAGCATGGAAAAATTTTATGATTTAGATATAGTAGGCTCTTCCCATGGGAGAGCACCTTGTGTTGCAACCGGCGTAAAACGTGCAAAACCTGACAGAGTGGTATTCACCTATCAAGGGGATGGAGATGCTGCAACAATTGGCATGAATGAAACAATCCATACAGCATGCCGCGGGGAAAATATAACCACAATATGCATTAACAATACAAATTTCGGTATGACTGGCGGTCAGGCAAGTGCTACAAGTATTTTAGGGCAAATTACCACAACAACCAAAAAAGGCAGGGACCCTAAGCAAAACGGATACCCTGTAAGAATAGCCGAAATGGTTGCACTGTGTGACGGAGCAGTTTATGTTGAAAGAACGGGTATTTTTAACCCGCAAAGTATTATAAAAACCAAAGCTGCAATTAAAAAAGGCTTTGAAAACCAATTAAAAGGTTTAGGGTTTTCTTTTATCGAAGTTCTTTGCGCATGCCCGACAGGTTGGAAGTTAAGTCCGACAGAGTCTTTAAAGTATATTCAAAATGAAATTGCACAAATTCATAAACTTGGCACATTAAAAGATTTAACACGCGGAGACAACATATGAACCCAGACAATGAAAAACACATAATAATTGCCGGCTTTGGCGGACAGGGCGTATTATTTGCAGGCACAATTCTTGCAGAAGCCGCCATTGCGGAAGGTAAGAATACAACCTGGATACCCTCATACGGTGCAGAAATGCGCGGCGGCAGTGCCAATTGTTTTGTCGTAATTTCAGATAACGAAATCCCCTCTCCTATTTTTGACGAAGCAGATTACGGAATATTTTTAAGTAAAGCAGCCATTAATCGATTTGAAAATATTGTCGCAAAAAACGGTACAGCCTTTGTAAATTCATCCATGACAGGAAAAAGGGCTGAAAGGCAAGATATAAATTATGTTACGGAACCGCTTTCTGATATTTCCGCACATTCGCCTGAAAAAAGATTTTTGAACATCATGGCGCTTGGACTTTTAATCAAAAAAACCGGTATACTTACAAAGGAAAGTGTCATAAAAGCGCTTGAAAAAGTATCTTCTGCAAAAAAACCGGAGTTTTTAAAATTCAACCTTGCCTCCTTTGAAGCCGGTTATAGTTTAGTGTAGAATAATTTTACAAATGACAAATATGGAGATTTGAGAGAAAAACCTATGTTAATGAGCGAATATTACCCGTCAAAAATTGAAAAAAAATGGCTTGATATTTGGGAAGAAAATAAGGCATTTAAAACTTATAATGACACAGATAAACCAAAATACTACGCTCTTTCAATGTTTCCATACCCGTCAGGCAAGCTGCATATGGGACATGTAAGAAACTATACAATAACCGATGTTATTGCAAGATTTAAAAAAGCAGCAGGTTATAATGTTTTACACCCAATGGGTTGGGATAGTTTCGGATTACCGGCGGAAAATGCCGCCATACAACATGGCGCAAACCCTGCAGAGTGGACTGATAAAAACATTTCATACATGAGAAAACAGCTTAAAATGCTTGGACTTTCTGTCGATTGGGACAGGGAAGTTGCCACCTGTAAAGAAGATTACTATAAATGGACTCAATGGTTGTTTTTACAGCTGTATAAAAAAGGACTGGCATACAAAAAGGGGGCAGCGGTAAATTGGTGTGAAAAATGCGCCACAGTACTTGCAAACGAACAAGTAATAGACGGTAAATGTTGGCGCTGCGATAGTGATGTTACAAAGAAAAATCTTGAACAATGGTTTTTAAAAATCACAGATTATGCCGAAGTTCTGCTTGAAGACCTTGATAAACTGCAGGGTTGGGGCGACAACGTAAAAACAATGCAGGCAAATTGGATAGGAAAATCAAAGGGTACAATTTTAAAATTCAAAGTAAAAGAATTCGAAGATAAGAGCGGGCTTGAAATCCCCGTATACACAACACGTCCTGATACTGCATTTGGTATAACATATCTTGTTGTGGCACCAGAATACACAGATATTGAAAAACTTACAACACCTGAAAATAAAGAAGTTGTTGAAAAATACAGGGAAAATGCCAGAAAAATGTCCGAGATAGAAAGACTTTCAACAGAAAGAGTAAAGACCGGTGTTCCCCTGGGTACGCATATCATAAATCCGCTAACGGGAAGAATTTGCCCTATTTGGGTGGCTGATTATGCTATTGTTGATTACGGTACAGGTGCCGTTATGGCTGTACCTGCTCATGATGAAAGAGATTTTGATTTTGCAAAGAAATTCAATTTGCCTGTAATTCAGGTTATAGACGGTGAAAATTATTCATCAGACAAAGCATACACGGAACCTGGCGTTCTTGTAAATTCCGGAGAGTTTGACGGTATCGAAAACGAAGATGCTAAGGCCAAAATCACCGAATTTGCCGAAAAACAGGGTTTTGGATACGCTAAAACACAATATAGACTCCGTGACTGGCTTATTTCAAGACAAAGATACTGGGGTGCGCCAATTCCTGTTGTTTATTGTGACAAATGCGGCTGCCAACCTGTGCCGGATGAAGATTTACCGGTAAAATTACCAACAGATGTTGATTTTTCCGTACAGGGAATATCACCAGTTAAAACATCAAAAACCTTTGAAAATACCATTTGCCCCGTATGTGGTGGCCCGGCCAAACGTGAAACCGATACAATGGACACATTTATGTGCTCCAGTTGGTATTATATGCGTTATGCTGACGCCAAAAACGATAAAGAATGCTTTGATAAAGAACTTGTAAACAAATGGTTGCCCGTTGATCAGTACGTTGGCGGAATTGAGCATGCAATTTTACACCTTTTGTATTCAAGATTTTTCACAAAAGCACTTCGTGATTGCGGGCTTTTAAATTTTGATGAACCGTTTAAAAACCTGTTAACGCAAGGTATGGTTTTAAAAGACGGCTCAAAGATGTCTAAATCAAAAGGCAATACTGTTGACCCGGATGAAATTTTTGCAAATTACGGAGCTGATACAGCAAGATTGTTTATAATATCAGATTCACCGCCGGCAAGAGATTTCGACTGGTCTGATGCCGGTGTTGAAGGATGTTATAAATTCTTAAGCAGAGTTTACAGGCTATATTCAAAATATCAGGATATAATTACTCTTGATTGCAAAATTCCTGAAAAATTAGACCAAAAATCAGACAGATTACTTCGTGAAGTTCATATTTCAATAAAGAAAATTACAAACGATATTGAAAATGAATTCCAATTCAATACCGTAGTTTCAAGATATAGAGAGCTTACAAATGCAATTTATGATTACGTTAAGGATGAAACAAATATTGAGCCTAATATTTTAAGTTTTGCACTTGTTTCTCTGCTAAAACTTCTTTCACCTGTTGCGGTTTATATGAGTGAAGAAATTTATACGGAACTGCTTTCAAAATCAGGAAAAACAGGCTCTATCCATGATACCGGTTGGCCAAAGTATGATGAAGATTTAACGAAATTAAATAACGTAACATTAATTATCCAAATAAACGGCAAAATAAGGGATAAGATTGAAACCGTAAACAATCAATCTAACGAAGAACTTACAAAGCTTGCTATGGAAAGCGAAAAAATACAACAGGCAATTGAAGGCAAGACTGTTGTAAAAACTATTGTTGTTCCAAACAAACTGGTTAATATCGTTGTTCGCTAGTTAAATATTTGCAATCAGATGCCATAAGGGCTTGTTATCTGCCGCCGCCGTAAGAATATTGTATATTCTTATCAATCATCTGATTACAGCTTTGCAGTTCTGCCTCAACCATTTTAAGCTGCGTTTCATACCTTTGCATTTGTTCATCCAGTTTTTTTTCAACCAGATACAAGCGCTCTTTTCTTTTTTCTAAAGCCTTTGCTTCGGGCGAATCCGGGTCTAAATCACTTGCTACACCAAGCAGGTCATTCACAGTCTGGCTAAGGTTCAATTTAGAGGCGGATATTAAGCCCATTTTGTATTCTAAATCAAGCCTGTAGTTATTTAGTTGTGCTTTCCTGATTGTTGCGACAATTAAACCCATTTTATCTCATTTCGTTAAATTTGTTACCTCTTAGAAAAACATGGTCATTATTTGCAGCTATAAGTTTTTCCATTTGGTTTAATTTGTACATTTGATAATTTAAACGGTATTTGGCAAGCTTCCTCTTTTTGTTGATAGAAAGCATATCTTTAATAATTGCAACAGTATCGTTAACAAAAGTTTTAATCGGGTTTTTTCTGATTAAATAACTTTTTGCAAATCCGATAAAGTTTTTTAATCTTTTCAAATTTGTCTGGATTGTCTGCTGCAAAGATATACTCCTTTTTTTTAAAAGGGGCAAGGTTTGCTTAATTAAATAAAAACAAAATAAGCCAAAAAATTGCCCAAATGTACATTTAACATGAGATTTCAGACAATTTAAAAAATGTTTAAATTGCCCTTATATCCATACTATCGGCATATTTCAAAAAACCTTAACAAAAAATATCTGTATATTATAAATTTGTTACATAAATTTACAAACAAGATTAGATATCATTAACCGCTTGGCTGTCACCTTCAATATCTTCTTTGAGGGTTTTTCTAACAATTTCAGCCTGCGTATCAAGCATTTTGCACACGGTTTCAATATTTCTTACCTTGTCTGAAAGTATTGCATCCGCATTTGTTGTAATTCTTCCGGTAACGTTAGAATACGCATTTAACGCAGCAGAGCCTGTACCCTCAAGTAAATTACCCGCAACAATAGCGGCCAAACCGCTTGAACCCATGTATGGCGCTATAGATTGCATTAATCCGCCAATACCTGAGAAGAAACCGGCCACAGGTAAAACCAAATTTTGCCCAAAATTTGTACCTGTACTTACCGCACTTGTCAAATAAGAACCCGCAGTCAATCCTGCGATATCAGATGCGGAAACCGCATACCCGGTAGGAACACCACTACTGTTCAAAGATGAGGCACCGCCCGTTATACTGCCAAGCCCCCAAGAAACAGGTGCCGCACCTGACGGAAAACCTGAATAAGAGCCAAGACCGCCTATACCGTAAGCGCTTGTTGCACCGTAAAGTGAAGACGTAGCACCCGTAATTGGCGACCAATATGATGTACCCGGTATGTTCATCATTGATGTACCACCCATAATAGGCATAAATGAGCTTGGTGCAAACATGCTTGCAAGCTGCCATAAAAAGCCGCCGACAGTACCAAATCCGGTACCCGCAGAAGCTGAACCTGAAACCGTTATATCCCTTAATCTGTCATAAGTTTCATATAATTCGGCTTTTGCAAGTGAACTTGCAAGACCGTACTTATTTGCAATAACTAAAGAGCTATCGTACCTATACGACATTTATTGTTACCTCGTATTTAGTCTAACCTTATTACCTATCTTTTTCTTATGGGGTTTGTTTTAATTTTACATCATCCAATACCTATTGAACTCATGCAGGCAGTTTATTTTTAATTATTTATTTTTAAAAGTCAAAATTTAAATACTAAGCAAATGTTTTAAATGTTGCTTCAACGTTTTGTTCAATAACTTTTTTAACAGCCTCAAGCTCTGTATTTAAAGCATTTTGTTCAGTATCAAGTTGTTTTAACCTTAATTCAAGAGTTCTGTCTTGCTGTTGGATGATTTCCGTTTGAGCATTAATATCGTTAATTGTTCTTTCATAAAGCATCTTTTGATATTCATAATCTTTCATTGCTTCAGCATACCCTTCATCATCCTGAACCTGTGTTAATGAAAGGTCAAAAGTAGTACCGGTTAAAGCGCTTGAAATAGCCTCGTCTTCAGTATCAACAGAATCAATATAAAGTTTTTCAAAACGCCCTTCCACGGTTGTTGAAGGAAAACCGCCTATAGCATTAACAGTCTTTGTGATTTCCTGTGTTGTAGCATAGTAAGAAGTTAACCCGCTTGGGAAAGAATTAGAAATATCATAGGTTTCATTATTTCCGGCATCTTTCATAAGTGCTTTCATATTTGTGCCTGAAATATAGTAGAAAGTATCACCGTATTTGTATTTATAGTATGTTTGGTTAGCATCATTTGTTAAATCTTCACCGGCAATACCTGCAACTGTTTTAACATCTGAATCTATAATACCGTTAGCATCATAATAATTTACAGTCTGGGTACCGTCAGGATTTGTATTTACAACCCTGTTTAAGGCAATAATATCGCAATCAGTATTAAATGTTTTTAAAGAAGTCGGTACTCCGTCTTTAAAATTCATTGCGCCATATGTATTATACGACCTTGCGGTAGCTTCCGTAGCCTTATATGTAATTACCATATCATATTTGCCATCACCTCTTGCGGAAGTGCTTGAGATAGAGTAATCAGAACCTTTGGCATCAAAAGTATAACGGGTGTTATAAAAATCTGTTGCACTTGGCGGAGTCGGAACTTGCAATTCCATCATTTTATTAAACAAGCCGGCACTTTCGTTAGCAAGAGATGTCCTCTCCTGGTTAACCTGTTGTCCTTCATATTCAACGTTAGATTTTCTGGCCGTAAGGGTTAAAAACCTTGCTTGGCTTGCTGCCATTCCCATTTTAGTTGCCTCCAATGTTCTTACATAATTACTATCGGCAAATTAATTTCCTAACTTTAGAACTTAGCGCTCAAATGTTACAATTTTGTTACAGTATTTTTATACAGTAATCACATAATAATTTACACTACCAAACACACACTTGGCATCATCTTATTTAATGAGATATAAATTAAAGTCAAAAATGATATATAATTAATCTATGAAATTTATTGATACACATATACACGGCGGCTACGGTATAAATTTTAATACTTGCACTCCGGAAGAATTCCATATTTTTGCAAAAAATATATTCAAGCGTAACATTGTTGCCTTTTGTCCTACGCTTGTAGGTGATAATGTTGCAGCTTTAAAAAGGCAGCTTGAAATTATAAAAAAAACAATGTGCAAACAAGAAAAAAATGAAGCAAAAATCCTTGGCGCACATCTTGAGGGAACATTTCTAAATCCTCAAAAATCAGGTATACAAAATGCAGGCACGTTTCTTACCCCAACAATTGAAAATTTTAAAAAAATAGCAGAAGGCAATATTAATATAATCAAGATTGTGACATTAGCACCGGAACTTGACAAAGACTGTGCACTTACAGATTTTCTTGAAGAACACAACATAAGGGCACATGCCGGCCATAGTGTTTCTGACAAATTATACAACGTGACAGGTACAACCCATCATTTTAATGCAATGGAACCCCTGACACACAAAAAAAGCAATCTGGCACTAAAAGCTTTGCTTAATGACAATGTATATTGTGAGATAATAGGCGATAGCCTGCATGTTAATGATGATATGCTGAAATTATTTTTTGAAGTTAAAAATAAAGATAAAATTATTTTAGTGAGTGACGCCCTGCCTATAGCTCACAGTGAACTTGATTCTGTAGTTTTTTGCGGGAAAAATATCTACAAGGGCGGAAAAGATAAAGAAGGCACTCTTGCAGGCTCTTGCAGATTTTTGGATGAAATTGCAGACAACTTGTTTCAAAAAAATATCTTAAACAAAAAAGAAATTGAAAAAATGGCCTATCATAATGTTTTAAAACACCTAAAATTGGATGATAAAATCATATCAAACCTGTAAATATATACAGACTATTAGTGCAAATTCAATAAAACATATGCTAGAATATTCATGCTAGAATATTTATGTACAGTTATACTTTTGGAGTTTTTCAGATGTTTAAAATAAACAATACATATAAACTGTTTTTATCTTTAGTTTTTACCTTATCCATAGGCGTTTCAGCAATCACATATGCGGAGCCCGCACAGGCGCCGGTAAATCAAACGGCAAATTGTGAAATCTTAAAGGCAGAACAGGTAAAGCCTCTTGATATTGTAAAAGAACCTGCAAAATTTTTAAATAAAGACATCCTGATGAATGCTTCGTTTGATAAATTTTCAACACTGGGGCTTGATTATAAAAAAGCACTTCGCCCTTCTGCGGATTACATTACTTTCCTAGTTCAAAGAGAAGATGTTGTTGACCACAATGTTCCGCTTTCAGAAATGAAATTATTCATAAAAAGGGATTATGCCGAAAAATTTATTGACCTGGATACAGGTGATAAAATAGAAATAACCGGGAAAGTTTTTTCAACAGCACTTGGCGATGTTTGGATAGATGTTAATAAAATAACGGTTTTAAAAAAAGCAAAATCTCAGGAAGAAACTAAGAAATAGCAGTTAATACAAGTAAAAGCAAAGAAGGAAAAAGGTTTAGTGACATTTAAAAAATATTTAACAATTCACGGGCATTTTTATCAACCGCCAAGGGAAAATCCTTGGCTTGAAGAAATTGAAATTCAAGATTCAGCCCGCCCCTTTCATGATTGGAATGAAAGAGTATCTAATGAATGCTACGAACCTAACTCTGTTTCAAGGATTGTGGATGATAAAAACAAAATACTTGATATTGTAAATAACTATCAAAAAATGAGCTTTAATATAGGCCCTACTTTACTTTCATGGATGGAAAAATACGCACCATGCTCATATAGAAGAATTATTGCAGCGGATAAAAACTCTGTTGAGCTATATAACGGCCATGGTTCTGCCATTGCGCAAGTATATAATCATATAATAATGCCTCTTGCAAATAAAAACGATAAATATACGCAGGCTATTTGGGGTATCAGAGATTTTCAAAAAAGATTTGGAAGGATGCCTGAAGGAATATGGCTTGCAGAAACTGCCGTAGATGCTGAAACTCTGGAAGTTTTAATTGATTTAGGTATAAAATACACAATTCTTTCACCATATCAGGCACAGTGTGTCAGAAAAATGGATGAAAAAGAATGGCACGATGTAAGCTGGGGCAGCATTGACCCTTCCCAGGCTTACAGGTATTATGTTGAAGGTACTGATAACAAAAAGTTTATAAATCTGTTTTTTTACGACGGCGCAATATCAAAATCAGTAGCTTTTGATTTTCTTTTAACTGACGGCGAAAAATTTGCAAGAAGACTGCTTGACGGTTACTCGGAAGAAAGACAAAGGCACCAGCTTGTAAACATAGCAACAGACGGTGAAAGTTACGGCCACCATACAAAATTCGGTGATATGGCCCTGTCATATGTACTAGGTGTAAAGGCAAAGGATTTAGGCTTTGAAATTACAAATTACGGCGAATTCCTTGAGATGTATCCGCCGGAATATGAAGTGGATATCAAACCCGCCTCAGCCTGGAGCTGCTCTCACGGTGTTGAAAGATGGAATGATGATTGCGGATGCAGCACGGGCGCTTTGCCGGGGTGGAACCAAAAATGGAGAAAACCGTTAAGAGAAGCTTTTGATTATCTGAGGGATGAATTTATAAAGCTTTGCTCTGCAGAAGGTGCCAAATACTACAAAGACTTTTGGGCCGCAAGAAATAAATATATAGATGTTATTCTTGACAGGGATGAAAAAACCGTAAATAAGTTTTTAAAAGAAAATTGTCTTGATAATTTTAATCAGGAAAACAAAACAAATGCTTTAAAGCTTATGGAAATTCAGCGTTTTTGTATGCTCATGTATACAAGCTGCGGATGGTTTTTTGCAGATATTTCAGGCATTGAGACGGTTCAGATTATGAAATATGCAGCGCGTGCCATTCAACTTGCAAAGGCCTTTTCCGATACAGATTACGAAACAAAATTCCTTGAAATATTATCAAAAGCAAAAAGCAATATAGCAGAATGCGGTACAGGAAAGGATATATATGAAAAATTTGTACAACCTTCCGTTATTGCGATAGAACAAATTGTCTGTCACTGGGCAATTTCATCATTGTACACTGATTTATCCGAACTTGAAGAAATTTATTGTTACAGAATTAAAAAAATCAGCTATGAAACCGTAAAAAATGGCCATGCCGAAATGGTTTTAGGCAGAATTGAAGTAACATCCGAAATTACTTATGAAAAATGGGATATGGGTTTTGCAATGCTAAAAACCCCGGATAGTGAATTTTACTGCAGCACCAAAGAATGCAGCCCTGATGATGATTTATCCGCAGGCAGAGAAGTGCTTATAAAAGCATTTATGTCAAATGTTCTGCTTGAAACATTAAAAGGTTTTGAAGAACATTATTCCGCAAAATTCTACAGCTTGAAAGATGTTTTAATTGATAAAAGAAAATTAATTCTTGATAGCGTACTCAAATCAAGATTAACAAAAGTAGCAAATATATATGATGAATTATATGAAGAATTAAAGGTGCCGGTTGAACACCTTGCAAATCTTGGTATGGATATACCGGATGCCTTCCGTGTTTCCGCAAAATTCTGCCTAATTAAACAACTTGAAGAGCTTTTAAGGACGGTTGATAACTTTAGGGATGAAAAATTCCTTGCAGAAATTAAAGAAATTAAAACCAATACGGAAAAATTCTTTATAAATATAAATAAATCAAATTCAGGTGTAATAATTGCAAAAAAACTGCAATCTCTCATTGATGAATTATCCCAAACCATGGATTTTGATGTTGCGGATAAGATTTTTGCAATATTTGAACTGATTGATATTTTGAATTTGAATGTTGAAATAAAGGTCGCTCAAAATATTTACTTTGAAAAAATCTACAGCAAAATAAATATTTTAATAGAGCACCTTGAAAATTCAAATACAAAAGATAAAGACAGGCAAATTGCACTTATATTACTTGAAGTCGGGAAAAAACTCAATATTAATACAGATTTTTACCGCCCGCATATAGACAAAGCCGCATTGCCGATTTAAAAGGGTGATACTAAGCTAACACTTCAAGTCCCTCAAAATCAAATATTTTTTGTGGTGTTATAATACCATTGGATTTATCGTATGCAAGCATTGCCCCCAAAATTGCTTCTAAACTTGATGCGGGCAGCATATTTTCAGGCAACTCATCAAATCCGAATTTCACCTTCAGTGCATTTTGCAAACTTTTACAATCAAGAGATGTTCTTTGCAGATAATGCGCACTTAAATCATACCTTTGTCTTAATAAATTAATGTCAAATCTGCAAACGTTTATGCCTTCTTCCTTAAGATTTAGAAATAAAGATGCACATCTGTCAGAAAGCCTGTTTGTCCAGTCATTTCTGTTAATTTTAAAAGCTTTATCCACCATTTTATAATTTTTGCAATGAATACGCCACTTTCCCTCTAAAAGCGTATTATCATGCGGAACGGAAATTGCAATTGAAGATTTATTAACATACGGACTTTGCCCTAAAAAAAGTTCTATGTCGCTTGTAAAATAAAGCTTATCGAGCAAAACTATACGCTTATCCCTATCCAGAACACACACGGAACTGTCATTATTTTGGGTACTTGCAAGCGAAATCCCGATGAAAAAAAATTCTTTACTTGACATATTAGCCATAATCAAGAGTATAATTGTATTGTACGCATTTTGCAAGCAATTATTTCATTAAAAGGTAGAGGTTTTGTTTTTAAAAATTTTTAATCAATTTATAAAAGAATTTGGGAACGGATATAAATTAAGATTATTTTTAATTGCCGTATTCAGTTTTGCAATGGGTCTGCTTGAATTTTTCGGCCTCGCTTTAATTTTTCCGTTTATTATGCTGCTTGCAGGTAAAAACAATCTTTTAAACCTGCCCTTTTTAAGCGTTTTTATTAACAATATGGCAGACGGGTGGGATATAAAGTCTCTTGCTTTTGTTTTGTGTATAGTTATTGTCACAATATACATATTCAAAGATATTTTTATGATTTTATGCACAAAATATCAAAACGACGTAATGGCATCATGGCAATTCACAATATATGAAGAACTTCTTAAAAAACTTATACAATGCCCTTATTTAAAATTAAACAAACTAAGCTATGGCGATAAAACCATGCTCTTAAATTCAAGCCTCGCTTCAAGTATTTGGAATTTTACACACAAGGTTATTTTACTCTTTTCAAACTGCATAATTGCGCTATGCATTTTGGGATTTTTATTCTATAAATTTGCACTGCCAGCACTCTTTGCTGCAGTATTTTTAGGGGTTTTTGTTTATATTGAACAGCTGTATTTCAAACAACGGGCAAAAGATTTTGGTGCAAAGCTCCACAATTTATCAATAAAATCTAACAACTTGCTTGAATACACAATGAAAGGTATTAAAGAAATAAAAATTTCCAAAAATAAAGATTTTTTTGCAGATTGCATCATTGAAAATTTTAAAGATACAAATAAATACTCAAAACTTCTGTCTTCAAACGGTGCATACCCTGTATATGTAACAGAAATTGGAATTATAATATCATTTGGAATATTAGCAGGGGCAATATTCCTGTTACAAAAAACCTCATCGGAATTTATGGTATCTTCTCTTGCCGTAGTGGCAGCCGTAGTTTTAAGGCTTGTACCGATTTTAAATAAGGTCCAGTCCTCTATGTTTTCAATCAACCAAAGCAGGAATTCGGTTGTCTGGTTTCTAAAAAAAACCCGCGAAGTTAAAGAATGGACACAAGATGAGCCGGAATGTAAAGCAATACCGTTTAACAATAATATATGTCTTAAAAATGCAAATTTTACTTACGACACAGAAAACAAAAACAGCAACTTTAACCTGAATAATATAAATTTAGAAATTAAAAAAGGAGAATTTATCGGGATAGTAGGGCTGTCCGGTTCAGGTAAAACAACACTTATAGATATATTAACAGGCCTCTATATCCTTGAAGACGGAGAATTTAACATAGATAATATCAAAATCAACAGAAACAATGTGCGCGGTTGGCATAAAAAAATAGCAATACTCCCGCAGGATTTTTTCCTTATGCCCCTTAGTATTCTTCATAATATCGCATTTGGCGAAACAAAAGAAACTGCTGATTTTGAAAAAATTTATAATGCGCTCAAAAAAGCAGAAATGTACGATAAAGTAAAAGATAACCTCAACAATATGCCGGAGCTATCCCACGGCCAAAAACACCGTATAGCCCTTGCAAGAGCATTTTATCAGGATGCGGATGTTCTGTTTTTAGATGAGGCAACATCCTCGCTTGATTTAGAAACCGAAGAAAAAGTTTCAAAAACAATTGCAAAATTAAAGGGAGAAAAAACAATAATAGCAATAGCTCACAGATTATCCACATTAAAAGAATGTGACGCAATTCTATATATGAAAGACGGTAAAATCATTGATAAGGGCACATTCAAAGAACTTAAAGAAAAATACCCGGATTTTGAAAATATGCTTGAATTATCCACCTTTGACATTTCGTGATACAATAATAACTATGTTAAGTAAACCAAAAAGAGAAAAACTTTTATTTTCATTTGGCTGCATAGCCCTTGCTATTGCGATACTTTCTGTCACAATTGTACCTTTTTTATTAAACAATTTTGCACAAAACGTGTTTCTTTCAATTTTTAAACTGCAGATTTTTAGTACAGTATTTTACGCAATTACTATCATATGTTTTCTTTTTTCATCAAAATATTTAAGGCTGCAAATTAACTGGATTTTAATAACTTTTGGTTATTTTATAATATTTCAAATCGTTGCAAAATTATTATCATAATAAAATCCCTATTCATTTAGAATAGGGATTTTATTTATTTACTCTAAAATTTATATTCACTTGGCTGAACAGTATTTGGTGCCTGGGCCAATTTTTCTAGCCCTTTTTCCATAAGTTTTGCCTCTTTTTTCTGCAATTCATCACTTGCTGTCACTATGTCGCGCCCGATATGTTCCATAATAAGAACGATGCTCTGTTCGGTCGGTGCACCATCAGCACCCAATGTTTCTTGAACATCATAACTTTCCCAATCATCAGGAAGCTTGTTAATGGTTGTATAGCCCATTTTATCTTCTCCGTCCATACGTTTATCAATCTCATTTTCAAGAATATTTTGAACGTATTCTTTTTGACTTTTGAATGTACAGGGCATATACACTTTATCGCCGATGATTTCTTCTGCGTCACGTTTTTCAAACTTCCTTAAAAGTTTATTTGCAATATGCAAATGCTCAACTTCATGCAGCATAAACTCTTCCCAAATAGATTTTAGCCTTTCGTCGGTTTCATCCTGCATACAGTTATAATAATTGCAAATTTCACAATACTCATGAAGTACAAGCTTTTCCCATATTGTTTCAGTTGGGTCAATAAGGCTTTCATACATAGTAACGTGTTCTTCTTCAACATCTTTTATTTCAGCATATGTACGCCTTAAAACATCATTGCCATACATAAACCCATGTTCTGCATAAAAATTATGCGTTTGCTGTTCACCTGCAACAAGCGTTAAAATGTTTACCTTTGTCTGCGGACTTGCAGTTTCTTTATTATAAGATTTTCTAAGCCTCATAGAGCTTGGATTGTGGTGATTTTGTGTAGGGCGACCCGGGAATACATCTGTTTGCCCTTGAAGAATATTATCGGGCATTTCGCCTTCAATCATATAATACCATTGAGAGTATCTGTAAAGGTGGTCAAAATCTTCCAATAACCCAAAATTGAATGTTTCTCTTACATAGTCATCCGGCTCATTTTGAGCAAGCCAACTTGTTAAATCAACCGCAACCTGTTCGTATCCTAATGTTGATTCGAGCACACTCTGGCAGGCAGGAATAAGCCAATTCACCGTAGTTTGATGCATATCTTCAATACGCCTTGTAGAGCCTATAATTTTATTTGTTTCAACATCATCTAACAATCTTGACAGATTGTGTTTAAAATTCCAAGCTTCAACTTCAATGCCGTTCATTAAAATTTGTCTTGTTCTTGAATAGCAATCTACAAATGCTTTATTATAGGGCCTTTTTGCTATTTCATGCCAGGTTCTCATCTGTTTTTCTACAGGAATACCTTTTTCCTTTAAAGGGTTAAAACTCATATAAATCTCCTTTTACTTTACGTTGAAGATTATATGCAAAATTACAATATAAAAAACCCCGCCTGTGATATTAGCAAGGACGGGAATATTCTTTTAATCCGAAAACTATATTTCAATATTTTCTGAATTTTCATCTTCAGGTTTTATTGTCTGCCCAATAGCCTTTTCAAGCTGAGCCTTTGCACTGTTATATGCATACAAAGCACTTATATAAGCAAGTTTTGCGTTTGCATACTGCACCTGTGCATCCCTTAATTCTATAGCATCACAAACACCGACCCTATAGCGTCCTTGGGATAATTCGTAGCTTTCTTTAGCTTCTTTTACGGTGAGTTTTGTAGAAGGTATACGTTCTTTGGCATCTACCAGGCTTACATAAGCCTGCTGAATTTCATAATAAATATCATTAACATTTGATTTAGCATTGTGCTTTTCCTCTTCATACAATGCTTTTGCCTGAACAATCTGATTTCTGATTAAAAGAGGGTTGATAATTGGAAATTCCAGATAACCGCCCGCATCATACCAGTTTGTTTCAGTAAAACTATCTCTGCCGCCTTTTGACCAATTACCCCTGAATTCAAGGTTTGGAAAATAGGATTTTTTAGCCAATTTCACATATTGATTAGCTTGCTCAATTTCAAGCATATTAATCTTTAAATCCGGCCTGTTGGCATTAGCAATTTCAACCGCCTCTTTCATTGAAATATTTGTATTTTGAAACGGAATAGATGTATCCACAACATATGGCGGTACAAACGGCAGACCCATTGCATTATTTAATTTTGAAACAGCTATATCAACACTGTTTGTAGCCTCAATCATATTAGTTTTGGCATCCGCAAGATTGGCTGACGCTATGGTGACATCCACTTTTGGTTTTGTGCCCACCTGATAAAACGCATTTGCCTGATTATACATTTGTGTATACTGTTCAACGGTTTCAAGCGCCACTTGTTTTTTTGCAATAGCATAAAGTAAATTATAATAACTGTCTTTAACCGAACAAATTACATCATTTACAACGGATTCAATATGTGTTTTTGATGCCTCCCAAGCCAGTTTATCAATAGTATATTGGTTTTGGGCAACACCAAAATCATATACAAGCTGCGAAACACCTATTGTTCCAAGCAAATATTTAGTATAAGCATCAGAGTTGATTCCCCTTACTCCGCTTGTATCGGGCTTGATTCTTGAAATACCAAGGTTAATATTAACCCTTGTACCATAATAAGATGACAGATTGACATTTTTCTGGGCTTTTTGTGCTGAGGCTTTTGCATATGCAGCTTTAATTTTAGGATGATTGATAAGAGCAAGTTCTAAGCAATCCGCAAGGTTAAATTCAAGAGTTTTTTGAACAGAGCCTGTTATAGTCGTACTTCTGTCATCCATATTTCCAACCGGCATATACCCGTCTGTCGGAATAAAGTAATCTTTGTATTCTTCTTTTTTCTTTTCAATCCTTTTTAATTCTCTTGCACTGATTTCATTTTTCTTTTCAGCTTTTTTATCAGGATTTTTATCCTTGGAATTTTTATCTTCTTTATCAGTATTTTTATTTACGGCAGCTTGTGTCTTACTATCCTGCTTTGCCGCTTTTTGCGCTTCTTTTTGCGCCTCTCTTGCAAGCCTTTTTTCCTCTCTTATTTTTTTATTAAGAGCTTTTTTGTCAGCATTTTTATCTGCAACATTAACCGTATTATCTTTATTAACAGGTTTAACCGCATCCGGCTTTACAATTTTATCTTTAACAGCCCTGCCCGCGGTTTCATTTCTGATTTCACTGCTTGGCAAAAGCTCCGGAAAACTTTCAACTGCAATAGCCGAACCCCTGAAAGATAATATAAATGCCAATATTAATAAAGAAAAATATAATCTATTCATTTTCTCTTATTTCCTCAATGTGTCTTTGTTTTCTTAAGTCGCTGTCTTTTTTGGCTTTTTCCCTTCGATTTTGAATATGCGCATAAAACGCAGGAACCAAAATTGCACCAACTGTTACCGCAATAATCATACCGCCAAACACTGCAGTACCAAGCGACCTTCTTGATTCGGCACCGGAACCGACCGCAAACACAAGCGGCACCATACCAAGAATAAATGCTATACCTGTCATCATAACCGCTCTGAACCTTATATCTGCAGCCTCCATTGCAGCTTCGTAAACAGTTTTATTTTCATCCTCGCGTGCAACCTTTGCAAATTCAACAATCAAAATTGCTTGTTTTGCAGCAAGACCAATTAACATTATAAGCCCGATTTGCGCATAAATATCAAGTTGGTTTCCTGTAACATACTGAAGGAATAATGCACCAAGCATAGCAATAGGAGTAATCAGCATAACGCCTATAGGAAGCATCCAGCTTTCATACAATGCAACAAGGAATAAGTACACAAACACCAATGACATCACAAGAACACTTGCGGTCTGCCCCGTGGATTCAATTTCCTGCAATGTTGTACCGGACCATGCATAGCCAAGATCTGAACTAAGCTCTTTTGAAAGTCTGTCCATTTCATTAATGGCATCACCGGAAGATTGCCCCTCAGCAGGGCTACCCTGTATTTGAATTGAATTATACATATTAAATCTGGTAACACTATAAGGGCCCGTTACGGGTGTTATATTGATAACGGAGCTTAACGGCGCCGATGTTCCGCTGTTTGTTTTAATATAAACTTTGTCCATATCTGAAGGAACGCCTCTAAATGGTTCATCAGCCTGCATCATTACCCTGAATACACGACCTTTAAGGTTAAAGTCGTTAATATAATAACTTCCAAATTGTGACGATAGGGCGGCAGCCACCTCAGTTTCAGATATATTTTGAGCCTTGAGTCTCGGGTAATCTATATCAATTAAGAACTGCGGAATATTCGCATTAAACTGCGTATAAACACTTGTCAGCTTAGGGCTTTGATTTGCCCTTGCAATCATTTTCATTGCTTCGCCGTATAATTCCTGCGCAGTCCTGTTGCCTTTATCAAGGAACTGATACTCAAAACCGCCAAACATACTCATACCGGAAATTGCAGGCGGTACGAATGTTACAATCCTTGCATTCTTATATTGTGAAGTTATGCCGTTGATGTTGCGTTTATAATCAGCAAGTTTCACCCCGGAGGTCATTTTTTCTTCCTTACTCATAAAGAGTTTTTTAAAGAACCCCGGTGCCTCTTCTTTTCTTTCATGGTGAGATTTTAAAACGGTAAATATCATTGCCGTATTGTCGCCGCTCATACCTACAATAGCACCTATTTGTTTGATACCCGGCAATTTCATAAATTTATCTTCAATCTCTGAAGATACAAGTGAAGTCTGTGCCAAAGACGTACCGTCTTTCATTATGATATTTGTTAAAAGAAAACTCATATCAGATTCAGGCAAAAAGCCTGTAGGAATAAGCCTAAACAACCCTAGTAATGCAAGCACCAAAAGGGCGTATGTAACAAGCGTATTTTTACCGCTCCTTATAAAGTTATCGGACCCGATGAGGTAGAATTTTTTAACCCTGTCAAAAAACCTGTTATATTTTTTAATACAAATTTCCCATGCTGTTGCCAAAAATTCTCCCCAAGCGCGGATTTTTTGTTTTGTGGTAACCGGATGTTTTCTTGACCAGTAACCGTTATATAATTCTCTGAATTTTTCATAAAAAGTTCTGTGCGGCATTTCCTCTTTACTTCTTAAAATAGTAGCGCAAAGCGCAGGAGCCAAAGTAAGAGCAACCACAACAGAAAAACCGATTGATGCGGCAATTGTTACAGCAAACTGCTGATACATCTTTCCTGAAATACCTGAAATAAAGCAGCAGGGGACAAACACAGCCATTAACACAAGAGATGTTGCAACAACAGCACCCGTTATCTCATCCATTGAGATAAGGGTAGCCTCTCTGGGGGTTTTCCCGGCCTCAATGTGTCTTTGTACGTTTTCAACCACAACAATGCTATCATCCACTACCGTACCAACGGCAAGTACAAAACCAAATAATGTAAGCGTATTTATTGAAAAACCGCAAATAGCAAATATTCCAAGTGTACCAAGTAATGATACGGGAATGGATACAAACGGCACGATTGAAGCTCTCCAGTCCCCAAGGAACAGATAAACTACAAGAGTAACCAAAATTACTGCTAGAACAATTGCTTTTACAACCTCTTCAAGAGATTCTTTAATGGTTTCCGTTGTATCATGTAAAACTCTGTAAGTTATACCGTCAGGAAAACTTTGTGACATCTCTTCCATTAATTTATTACAATCGTTTGCAACCTGGATAGCATTGGCATCAGACAATTGCATAACAGAAAGCACTGCCATTTCGGTACCATCTAAACGGCCAAGGCTTGAATATCTTTCCCCCGCAAGCTCTACACGTGCAACATCCTGCACTTTAATCGTTGAACCGTCAGGGTTTGACCTTACTATAATATTGGCAAATTCCTCAGGTGTAGTAAGCCTGCCCTTAGTTTTTAAGGTAATCTTCATCTGATGTTTGTTTACAAGAGGCTCTGCACCGATATCTCCTGCAGGTATCTGCGTATTTTGCCCGGATACGGCATTTTGAATTTCAAGCGGCGAAACATTCAAAGCAGCCATTTTATTAGCATCCAACCAAATTCTTATAGAATAATCCCTTGCACCATATACGGCAACTTCACCGACACCGTTAACACGGGCAAGTTCATCTTTTAGATAAATTGAAGCATAGTTACTAACTTCCACCTGGTCTTTTGAGCCGTCAGAAGAATATATTGCATACATTACAAGTCCCGCACCCTGTGTTGACCTTTTTGTGGTAAGGCCGTACCTTTGTACATCGCTTGGCAGCCTCGGGGTTGCAAGCGAAACCCTGTTTTGCACATTTACAAGAGCCATATCAGGGTCAGTCCCTGTTTTAAAATAAACATTGAGCTGATAGGTACCGTTGCTTGAAGTGGATGTCATATATAACATATCCTCAACACCGTTTACCTGTGCCTCAATCGGTTGTGCAACAGTAGATTCAACAACCTCTGAGCTTGCACCTGAATATGTAGCAGATACTACAACCTGCGGAGGTGTAATATCCGGATATTCTTCTAAGGGAAGTACCTTAAGGCAAATGAGCCCCACAAGAACTATAACAAGCGATAATACTATTGCAAATCTTGGTCTGTCTATGAAAAATTTTGAAAACATATTTTATTCTTCCTTAGGCTCTTCCTGCTGCTGAAGTTTAGCCTTCATTTCTTCATCACTCATAATCTTAACCTTGGCACCTGCACGAACCTGGATAACGCCATAGTTAATAAACTTATCTCCGGGGTTTAAACCTTCTTTAACTACAAAATTATCCCCGTCCTCACCTTCGGTTGTAATATACACAGGAACAGCATTGTTTTCCCCATCCACCGTATAAACATATCTCCCCGTAGAATCCTGCAATACGGCAGATTGCGGTACAACTGGTTTTTTATGTTTTGTATTTGAAAAAATTCTAACCTTTACAAAATCCCCTGGCACAAGAACACCTTCAGGGTTTTTAAATGTCGCCCTTAAAGCAATTGACCCAGTGGTTTGTGAGATTTCATTTCCAAAGAAATCCTCATCTCCGTCATATTTATAAACAGTGCCGTCAGGAAGTGTCAATTGCACTCTGATAGGCTCATTTTGCTGAACTGTAGGAAGTATAGTATCATTTCTCAACTGATTAAACTGTTTAGAATCAAGAGAATAATTAACATATATAGGGTCAACACTTACAACACGCACAAGGGAGCCGGTCTGTGCTGTAATATAGTTTCCTTCGGTTACATTAACCATACCTATTCTGCCAGATACCGGAGAAACAACCTTTGTATAAGACAAAAGCCTTTTAGCATCACTTAATTCCGCACTTGCAGACTTGATATTTGCAATGGCAACATTTCTGTCCGCTAAATTCTGGTCATATGTTGATTTTGCAATATAATCATTTGCAACAAGTTCTTTCGCCCTTTCATAATCTTTCTGTGCTCTTTCAGCCACTGCGCGCGCATTTTGTAAATTTGCCGCAGCCTTATTTACGGCAATAGAATATGTATTTGGGTCAATAGTAAACAGTACCTGTCCTTTTTTAACAAAATCGCCTTCGGTAAAATGTTTTCTTTCAAGCGTGCCTGAAACTTTTGCCACAACATCCACACTGTATTTGGCTGTTATTCTGCCTGAAGCTTCAATAGAATTTGCAATTTCCGCCTCTTCTACAGTTCCCAGTGCAACCATAGGCATCATGGATGCTGCCTTTTGTTTGGCACTCATATTTTCTGCAAATTTTACATATCCAAATCTTGCAACCACAAAAAATACAGCTACAAGTATTACTATGCCGACTTTACTCTTCATATGGCTCCTCAAAAAAATACTAATTATTCTCCTACATTAAATAGTGTAACATTAACACAAACAAAATCAATATTTTGCGAGATTTTTGTTACCTGAAAGTATTACGTTTCGAGCGTTTTTATGCCCCAAAAGCAGGTGGTTATTTTAAATAAAAAATTTATAATTCATTAAAGATAGCGAGAGTGATAAAAAAGAGCGGAATACGTATGAACATTAAAGAATTTTTAAAAGAAATAAAAGAAAAAATAAATCATTACGATAAAAAGGCAAAAAATCCCTTTTTAGAATATAATTATGCCCATAACCCTTTTAGAAGCGCCATAAGCGATACATCCGTATGGGTCGAAAAGGTGGATGAAAAAAAATCCTAAACTATCCTTTGTTTTGTATCAATATCAAAGAAATGAAAATCTGCAAAATCTGTTATAAAATCAGCCGTAGCGCCAATATTGACTTTATTATTAACCTTTGCCACAACATCTGTATTATCAAGCTTGAAGTGCACATTTTTCTCTGCACCGCCAGCTTCAATTCCATCAACATTAACATGCATTCTTATGCCCGTAGGAACAATGCTTTCCGTGAAATACGGGGTAAAATTTTCGGGGCGTATACCAACAAGCACTTTTTTTCTGTCCCCTAAAATTTTCTTATTAAAATCGGAAAGGGTTACCATTACCCTGTCAAAACACAAGACATTATCATTAATATTTGCAGGAATAAGGTTCATTGGTGAATTACCCATAAAGGTTGCAACAAAGGTATTTGCAGGATAATTAAAAATATCCTCGGGGCTTGCTGTTTGCTGAATTTTTCCTTCATTTAATATAACAATTTTATCACCCATTGTAAGCGCCTCTGTCTGGTCATGGGTAACATAGATGAAGGTTGTATCCAGCTTTTTATGTAATTTTTTAATTTCAGAGCGCATCTGAACCCTTAATTTTGCATCCAGGTTTGAAAGAGGCTCATCCATAAGAAAAACTTCAGGCTCCCTCACTATTGCCCTGCCAAGCGCCACCCTCTGCCTTTGTCCGCCGGATAGTTCTTTTGGTTTTCTTTTTAAATAATTATCCAATCCTAAAATTTCAGAGGCATTCATCACCTTTTCGTGTATGCGCTTTTTATCCGTTTTTCTAAGCTTTAAAGGGAATGCCATATTATCATAAACGCTCAAATGCGGGTATAGTGCATAGCTTTGGAATACAAAGGCAATATTTCTGTCCTTTGGCTGTACGTTATTTGAATATCTGCCGCCAATATAAAGACTGCCGCTATCCGGTGTTTCAAGGCCCGCAATAATTCGAAGAAGCGTAGATTTCCCACAACCGGAGGCACCTACAAGTATACAAAACTCCTTATCTTCAATTGTCAGATTAATATCGGATAAGATATTTTTCTTATCAAACGACTTACAAATACCCTCTAATTCTACCTTTGACACTTATTACCTCTTAAATTTTACAGCGCCTGTTTTTCAATCGGAACCAAAACACAAACCATAGTGCCCGCACCGGCCTTTGAATACACCCAAACGTCCCCCTTGAAATGTTTTATGTGCTTTTTGATAATCGGGTATGTCATTTTTATACCTATAGACTGTTTATTTTGGGAATTATCTATAAAATAAGGATTGAAAACATTTTCAAGCTGCTCAGGAGTTAAAGAAAAACTTGTATCCTTAATTTCAAACATTGCAAACTGCTTTTTAATATTTTCATCAGCCGCCTCAAATCCTGCAGATTGCAAAAATTCAACAGGCGGATTGCCGGCATTAAATGTTACCGTGCCAAGATTTGAACATTTTTGTGAAATATCCAGAATGTTTTTTACAACCTCTTCTATTACAATTGGGTCTAAATAAGCACCACGTGTAGTTAGCGCAGAAAAATCATATTTAAAAACAAGCTTTTTTTGCTCAAACAACGGCTCATATTCTTTTGCAATATTGGTTAATAAATCAACCATATCAAAGGTTTTAAAATCATAATTATAAAGCCCTGATTCCAATTTAAAGAAATCAAACATCTTCCCTAAATCAAAAGAGAGGTCTTTAGAATTTTTATTAATAATACTTACATATTTTTCCTGCTTTTCAACAAGATGTCCGCCTATACCTTCAAGCAACGCCTTTGAAAACCCTGCGGCAGAATCAAGTGAAGAGATAATTTCTGGCGCAATTTCCGTTAAAAACATATTTTTTTCATCTATGATTTTTTTTGCTATTTCAAATTCACCGTTAACCATATTTTGCATTTTATAATTTTGTGTCACATCACGAAGAGTCACATAAACCCTGTCATTTTCAATATCCTTTGAGGCTGCCACCTCAACAAACACATCATCTTCTTTTGCAGTCTGCGCCTTTGTAACAGAAGGCCTTTTTTGCGCCACAATTTTATTTAAAAGGCTGCTTCCCCCCTGAACAAATTCTGAAAAATAGTGCCCCACCATATCAAACCTTGACATGCCATAAAGCTCTACGATTTTAACATTCACATCTAAAATGCGCCCATCCATTGATACAATAAAAATACCGTCGGGGTAAATATTAAATAAATCATCATTTTTGGGTCTTGAAAAAAGTGCAAATAAATTCATCTGTGTCTGCTCGCCTTTAGTTTTTAAACATACTTTATGACAACAATCTTAACAATTATACTTTAGTTTGGCAAGTTTCCTACTTTTGTTCAGTTCAAAAACACTACAAATACAGTTATAATCTTAAAAAAGAGGGATGACATATGGTGATAAGCACAACAAAAAAGAGGGGTTCTTATATCCTCAACATTCTTAACAACAATTCTGATGTGAATTTAGATGACGGCATTTTAAATGAATTAAATGTAATTGTTTCAAAAATAAAGAACTCAAAAGGCAGAATTGCCCTGAATTTAAGCAACGTGGGTGCTATTACATCCATTAATTTTTTAAACTTTATAACATCAAATAATTTAAATATTTTATCGCTTTCCCCACATTTACTTGCCTGGCTTTCTCTTGCTTCCCGCGGGTTTTTACCGCCCGTATTTTTATCGGAAGAAGATTTTATTACCAAAAAAAGACAGTTTGTTAAGAGAAATTTTCGTATAGTTTGAATATTTTATTTTTTTGATAAAATATTGCTCGGAATATGACTATATTTTCTTTAACACCGAGTGATATCTATATGATTTTAGGGTTCCTTTTATCCCTATACACTTGTGTTTCAAACGATGTAATCCAAACTCTAGGCACTTTTTTATCCACAAATCAGAACCGTCCTTTTTGGATATTGTGGATATATTCAGGTGTAGTGCTTGTTTTAACATTTGTGCTTGGGTGGTATTTTAACGGCGGCGACATGGCATTCCACAGGCTTGATAGGATACCATATACGGGCGTTTTCAACTGGTGGCATGTACTTCCGCCTGTTGTTATAATATTTTTAACAAAAAAAGGCGTTCCCGTTTCAACAACATTTCTGATTTTAAGCGTATTTTCGTCAAATACAGTTATCGGGCTTATGCTTGCAAAATCTTTCTTTGGATACATTCTGGCATTTATATGCGCCTTTGTTATATATTTCATAATTTCCCGCCCTGTAGAAAAAATATTCCTCTACACCAGAGATAGAAAACCTTCTAAACGCTGGATTGCAGCCAAATGGGCAGCCACAGGATTTTTATGGTCCCAGTGGCTAATGCAGGATGCCGCAAATTTATTTGTATATCTGCCCCGCCGCCTGGATTTAAGCCAGATGATTATGTGCATGACGGCGTTTGTATTGCTTTTAGGGATAGTTTGCTACAGAAGGGGCGGTGAAATCCAAAATATACTTAAGCTTAAGACAAACACTCAGGATATACGCTCTGCGACAATAATAGACTGTGTTTATGCGCTTATTTTAATGTATTTTCAACACGTTAATAATGTACCGATGTCTACAACGTGGGTATTTGTGGGGCTTTTAGCGGGCCGCGAAGTTGCAATGTACAACAGAATAAGATTTGAAACCCAAAAAAAAGTGTACAAACACATTGCAAAAGATTTGCTAAAAACCATTATAGGCCTTGCAGTGTCTATTGTTACGGTTATGTTTATAAACCATTTTCACCAAATTCGCGCCCTTATTCACCACTACTTCAATTTATAAATAAACCGCCTAAACAGCACAACCGCACGTCTTTCATCAATATGAATTACATTTTTTATAAATCTGTTCGGGATTTTTAACCATTTGGCAAACATTTTATCCATAATTTTCTTCTGGACTTTAATTTTTTCTTGGTAAATAATGTTTTTACCGTCTTCACCCGGAAAATCAGCACTATTATAGGTTTTTGTATTCAGACAGTCATCTTCCCAACTATAATGCAGCCCGAAATTACCAATATTTTTAACCATATTATATTTTGGCACAACAGCAAGACCCTTTCCTTTAATTAGGTTAAAAGCCCACCTATACGCCCAGGAATTAATTGTTCCGGCCTTAACACCGCGAAAAATCATAATCCAATAAGCAAGAAAATTTTTGTTTAAAGATAGCCTGTTTAAAAGATTTTCACTGTAATTTGCAAGATTAAAATCAAAATTTTTCCACCTGTTAGCCCAGGTTGCCCAGCCCCAAACGTGCGGTATTGTTGAAAAGTAATAACTTTCTTTTAATTTTGGCAAATCCAAATAATTATATCCGCCAATATGCCAAACTTCAGGATAATCCCTGTAATAATCAAGCATACAGGCGCAAAAATCAAAAAATGAACGGGTCGGGACACAATCATCTTCAAGGATTATTCCATCCTCCTCATTCTCAAAAAACCAGGTAATAGCTTTGCTGACGGCCCCTTCACACCCTAAATTTTTTTCATTAAATTTAGTTTTAACTTCACACTCCCAATCAATATTATTTAACAGATAATCTCTGACCTCAAAAACTTTTTCTTTTTCGCCCGGGATTTCCTCCCTTGGGCCGTCAGATGCTATATACAGGCGTTTTGGCCTTAAATTCTTTATTTCTTGAAATACTTCTTTTAGGGTATCCGGCCTGTTAAAAACAAGCAATAACACGGGTTTTGCAAATTGCACACAACTAAAAGCCGTATCATCAGCATCAATAAACCTTTTCCAAAATTGCCCGCCATATTTATCGTACCCATGACATGCAAACGGCAAAACCCCACCAGTTAAAGAATATAAGCGCTCCGGCAACACTTCAAAGCTAAAATACATTGATTTACAGACGGGTGCCACGTTAAAACCCGCATTATTTCTGAAATATTCGGTAATTATTAAATCCTCATTAATGCAATCTTTCAGCTTTTGAAATTCCGTCCTGCATTTTTTGTTAAACAAAAAATTGACAAAAGCCTTTACAGGCCTTGATTTCACTCTATTTTCTTCATCTTCTAAAGCTTTAATAAATGAGGATATTTTCCTTAATGAAACACCTCCGTTACCTGAAAACTCAATAATATTGCTTGTTTCATCCGCCTTATCGTATTTTTCAAACTGCGGTGCGCCAATATAATCAAAACCCTTGTTACACCAATATTTCAGCTCATCTTTAAATACCCACCCGTCAAGCTGATATAAAAACATATATTCATACCCCAAAAAAGCCCTATATAAGGTACTTTCAAGGCAAAAACAAGAATACTTCTTAACGGATTTAAAATGCTCAGGGTCAAATCTTTTAACCTCAATTTTGCCCTCAAACCCTTGTATATTTTTTAATATATCCTCATAATTTTTTGTATTTAAATTTTTTGGACAGACAAAACAAAAATCATATTTACCTAAAATTTTACCGCATTGGATAAGGCTTTTTTTCTCATCAGAAAAAATCTGCTCGCGATACACCGGTATCACAATAATAACGGGCTTTTTCATACATTCATCCTTTTGTCAGGATTTTTATCATTTGACGTTACAGCAAGACTATATAAGAATTCTGCCATATCATAGGCCCTTGCATCTTTGACATTACGGGATTTTAAGGCGTATTTTAAAGCCCAAAGACAAGTAGGACAAGCTGTTAAGACAATTTTCGCACCGGTATTTAAAACATCATCAATCTTTCTTTGTGCCAAAATATGCGCTGTCCCCGGATGTCTTGTGAAAAAATCACCCCCAAAACCACAGCAATCATCAGGGTTTTCAAGCTTTCTATACTCAAGATTTTCTACACCGGTTAAAATATCTTCCACGTCAGATAAAGGTATGCCGGCACTTTTCAGGTGGCATGGCATATGAAACGTAACCGTAACGGGCTTTTTGGATGTTAATTTATAATTTTTTGATAAATTTTTATATATATCCGTGTAAAACACAAGTCTGTTCTTGGTTTCAGGGTTATTAAACTTGTACAAACGCACTGTTGACAGGCATGTTGCACAGTTAAACACAACTAAACCCTGCGTGTTTTCTATCTTTCTCTTGTTAAAATCAACTAAACGCTTGTATTCATAAAGGTTTCCCTTGCTTTTGAAAGGTATTCCGCAGCACTTAAAATTGCCTTGCTTAATATCAAAATGCAGCCTAAAGTCAGGATTGATGCACTTGGAGAGGCAACCGTTAAAATGTATGAGGTTTTGGGGGTATTTTTGCACAAGTGAATTTTCCCCTCTAAGCAGCGGTTTTATTGGGTGTTTAACCCTATAAAACACCTTAAGTGCAAAAATTTTGATTTTAAAGAAAAATTTTCCGTTTAAAATTTTTTCAATAAAATTTTGATGCTCAAATCTGATTTTTTCAAAAATTTCACACGGACTAACACCTGACGGACACTGTGTTTCGCACTTTTCACACCCCAAACAGTAGTCTATACTTGATTTTAAAGCCTTGGACCATTTTAAATCCCCGCGTATTAGCCCCAAAAGCTGCAAAAATTTACCCCGAAGAAGTGCGCCCTCTGTACGTTTTACCTTATAAACAGGACAAACATCCGCACACAGTCCGCATCTTGAACATTTTATTATATCTTTTTCAGTTTTATTATCCATATTTTTAATTCGTAGTATAATTTTACCATGAAAAGAGCTCAAACAGTTGTGGAATATGTTTTTTTATCAGTTTTGACCATTCTCCTTGCAGTGATTGCGATTGGTGCATTTCATCTGGCAGACATAGGCGCAGGCGCAGCTTTTGGGGTAAAAATAAAAAACAACATTATGGCTATACCGCCAATGACCCCTTAAATACAGGATTTTTAAGATAATAGCAATATGAAAAGCGCAATTTTAAAAGACGGAAAAATAAATATTATAGAGGCCGATACGCCTGCTCTTACTGCCCCCGGGGCGATTATTAAAGTTATTGCCTGCGGACTTTGCGGCTCTGATATCGTAAAAATCAAACACAGCAGTGAAAACCCGCACAGCAAAGTGATTTTAGGGCATGAGGTAGTTGGTAAAATCACGGAAATTAATACAAATGTTGTTGGAAACTCTTACGACGGCACTGTTGTAGAACCCTTTAAAACCGGTGATATTGTGTGTTTAGGGCACCATTACCCGTGTATGGAATGCGATTTTTGCAAAAACGGAAATCATTCAATGTGCAAAACATTTAAGTCTGTAAACATACACCCGGCAGGCTTTAGCGAGTATATTTTTGTAAGCGAAGAACACTTAAAAAACACCGTATTCAAGCTTGGTGAGAACATGAGTACGGAAAATGCCACATTTACAGAACCTTTAGCCTGTTGTATACGTGCAATACGCCGCGCCGGCTATGTTTTCGATATTGAAACAGCCAAAAAAACTGCCCCGCATATGTTACAGCATAATGCACTTGTCATAGGCCTTGGCTCTATAGGGCTTTTGATGTCATTGGGTTTAAAAGCCCACAATATCAACACTTTTGGCCTGGATATTAACCCGGAAAGGCAAGAATTTGCATCTAAATACGATATAAAATTCAACCAAAATCTGCAATATGACACTGTTTTTATGACATCAGGTTCGTACAAAGCCATTGATACCGCGCTAAAATACATCAAAGACGGAGGCAAAATCGTTGTATTTTCATCGGTAGAAGGGGATTTTGGATATAAGAACAATGATATTTATTACAGAGAATTAACCGTTATGGGCAGCTATTCCCCGGCCCCTGTTGATTTAGCGCTGTCTTTTAAGCTGCTATCATCCGGCACTATTGATTTATCGGGCATTTCCACATTTTACACACTTGACAATTTAGCTAAAGCGGTTGATGATACTGTGTTGAATAAGATTTTGAAGGCTTGCATAAAAGTATGAAAATGAAGGCTGTAAGATATTATGCACCTCTTGACATAAGATATGAAGAGGTAAACGTAAAAGAACCCGCCGAAGGCGAGGTGGTTGTGAAGGTTGAGGCTGCACTCACATGCGGAACCGATGTAAAAACCTACAGGCGCGGGCATCCGCTATTAATTAAGGAAACGCCCTCCGGCTTTGGACATGAATTTTCAGGCACAATTTTTAAATTAGGTGAAAACGTCGAAAATTTTAAAGTCGGCGATAGAGTTGTAGCAGCTAATTCTGCACCATGTGGCGAATGTTTTTTTTGCGAAAGGGGTGAAGAAAATCTATGCGAAAACCTTTACCTTTTAAATGGTGCATACGCCCAATATATCACCATTCCAAGACTTATAGTTGAAAAAAATCTTATAAAAATCCCGGATGATGTATCATTCAGGCGGGCTGCCTTTTCTGAGCCGCTTGCAAATGTGGTGCACGGTATTGCAAGAACCCCGATAAAACCGGGTAATACGGTGGGTATAGTTGGTATAGGCCCCATAGGGCTTATGTTTGCACGTCTTGCAAAATTAAAAGGCGCAAAGGTTATAGCAATGGGCAGAAACCCTCTAAAATTAAAGGCCGCACGTGATTTTGCAGGCGCTGATGAAGTGATAGATTTAAAAAAATACCCTGACCCAAAAGAATTCATTTTGGGCCAAACCCCTGAAGGCAGAGGGCTTGATGTAGCCGTAGAATGTGTTGGCTTGCCTGAAATTTGGGAGGCAATGTTTGGCCTTGTAAGGCGCGGAGGCACCGTTCACCTTTTTGGCGGATGCTCATCCGGAACAAGTGTAAATATTGATACCCGCCGTATTCATTATGATGAAGTAAACGTGGTAAGCGTATTTCACCATACACCAAAATACTTTAGGGAGGCACTTAATTTAATTTCATCGGGCGAAGTGGATGTTGAAAAATTAATAACAAAAACCATGCAGATGAAATATGCCAAAAAAGCCCTTGAGATGCACAAAAACGGCGAAGCAATAAAAATCTTGCTTGAAAACTAATTATGTATTTTTGTAAATTTTACACACTAAAATTGTAAAGAAATTTTATTTGCAAACATTATATAGTTACAATAGTTTACGAATTTTTCAAGAAAGGCTATATATGCAAGTTTCACCGGTTTCTTTTGCAAGTTTCGAAAGAATAAATAAAAACACACCTGCAGCCACAGCCCCTGCAAATACTGCACCAAAGAGCAATGCAGGGCTTTACAATCTGCCCGGTTACAATGTTTCATTTGGCACACTAATTAAAGAATACAACAAAAACCCAGGGGTAATGTTGGATAGTGAAAATAAAAAAACAATCCAAGAACTTTCAAGCCGTGCAATTGATTGGGCAGGAGATTGCGAAGGACAAGATTTTCAAGCCATGGAAGATTTACTTGAAAAATACAAAAACAATGTAGCCGCTACACGATATTTTGTACGTTTAGGAATGGAGCAAAAAGAGAAAAAAGATGCTATACACTACATAAATTCTTTTGTTGATACCATAAATAAGCATTTTTCAGATAAACCAAGTAAAAAGAAAAAACATTTGGATGCATTAATTTCTACAAAAAATAAAGACGGAGAATCCATTATCCACACCTATGCAGATGGAATGAATATGATAAGCACAGGTTTCTTGCCACATTTGCTTAAGAGTATTGAAAATTTCCCAGATTTACAAATTAAAGTATTAAGACAAGAAAATAAAAACGGCTATACACTTGGCAATCAGCTTGCTATGTTAAGCAGCAGCGAAGATGGTCAAGCAATCAATAATACTTTATATAAACTTTGTGCAAAAACAAGATTAGTAAGCAGAAAAGAATCAATAAAACTGCTAGAAGAAAATATGAAAATTTTAAATCAAGATAATAAGGAAGTGCTTGAAGCATTACGTTCAAAAGATTGTATCTGCATAGAAGATGAACCACAAATAACCAGCAATATTGAAACCGCAGAAGAAAATAGAACACAACAAGAACATACACCGGAACAACCTGCACAAAAGACAGTCGAATCCCAAGATAAAGATGCAAATGATGCGGACGAGGAATTAAAAAGTAAACCAAAAGAAATAGAAGTGCCGCCATTTTTTAATAATGGCAACAAAAGAACCAAGGAGAAGATATCTAGCAGCGCACAAACCCACAATGCACGAACAAATATAGGAAAAGGCGAATATATAATACCTGATTTCTTACAAAATAAAAACAACAAGGGAAGCAGGGCAGCCACAGGTAAAGACAGTGCAAAAGCAACTATAGCACCAACAATAAAACAAACCGATGATACAAATTTAAAAGACGAAGGGGTAAAAGAAATACAAGTGATGAATTTTTCAAAATCCCGTGACACAAACAGTGCAGAATTGACATCTGAAATTAAAGACACAAAGATTCAAGATTTCGCCGCACATAAAGAACAATATACCACGAAAGACACCTGCCCATCTATAAACTGGGGGCAGCAGTTACAGGCATGTGACGGCTAAAAAAATTTGGTATTGACTTGGTATTGACTTAAAATTTTGAATTGGTATTATATAGAAGGTCTTGCAGGACGGTAGCATCTGCAGGGTTTATAGATTTGGCGCGTTAGCCTTGGTTGAGTTTAGCGAAACCAACAATATATAAA
>CAJTLG010000006.1:33898-152949 GCA_910577395.1 uncultured Vampirovibrio sp.
AACCAACTGAGCTAACCGAGAAAATAAATGAAAACTAAATAGATTTGGCGCGTTAGCCTTGGTTGAGTTTAGCGAAACCAACAATATATAAACCAACTGAGCTAACCGAGAAAATAAATGAAAACTAAATAGATTTGGCGCGTTAGCTCAGTTGGTAGAGCAGGGGACTGAAAATCCCCGTGTCCTTGGTTCGATTCCGAGACGCGCCAAATTTTTTGGTCTTATGGAGCATTTTTCTTGTGTTCATTTTGTGTCCACTTTGTAATTTGAATTAATTCCTAATTATATGAATTAAGAACTTCAATCACCACTTTGTCTTACAATTAAAAATTTTTGCAAGCAAATTTGTCGTAATTCCTGTTTTTATCGGGTAATACAAACACCATACACATTAAAACCAATAAAGAAAGGAATTAAGACTTATGACAACTGTTGAGCCAATTAAAAACAAAAAAGACATTAAAAAGGTGGAAAAAATTTTAGCAAAACAAAGCAAAAGGAATTTGCTGCTTTTTACATTCGGCACAAATTGCGGACTTAGAATTTCAGATATATTAAGGTTAAACGTTGGCGATGTTCAAAACAAGCTTTATATCCAAATCACGGAAAAGAAAACAGGCAAATTCAAAAAATTCCCGATTAATGCAAAACTCAAACCAATGTTTGAAGATTTTACAAAAAACAGAAACCCTGAAGAGCCGCTTTTTATGTCTGTTTGGAACCATAGACTAGACAGGGTGACATCTTATTACATTATAAAAACGGCCTGTAAAAAAGCAGGGTTAACGGAAAAAACGGGCACCCATACAATGCGCAAAACATTTGGGTATCATCATTATCAAAAATTTAAAGACGTTGCCTTGTTGCAAAAAATATTTAACCATTCATCTTCTTCTATAACCTTAAGATATATTGGCATTGAACAAGATGAAATAGATAAAAGTTATACAAATTTTATTCTTTAAAACCCACACCCCAGACCGATTTGGCAAAGCTTTTAGCGCATAACATTTTATTCATTTTGTATAAATTTTAATATAGATGCACATTTTATACAAGACAAAATTTATATACGCATTTTATAATTTATTCATTTTGTAAAATTCCCGAAACATTTTTAATCCAGGCTTTTTTAGGTAGTGTATTTATGCTAATATGGCTCTAGAGGGGTTATTACACCTGCTCATTTTACAAAATGAATAAAATGTTAAGCATTTAATCAGGAATAAGATGCAGGGACTTTGGAAGAAAGAAATAGAGGAAATCAATAAAAGCGGTTATTTGAACAGCAAACTGTCAATAACTGATGCTCTTATTGAAAATTTCTACAGAGAAATTATGAAACCTGAAGAAAGAAGGCTTCTTCAAATGGCTTTTGAAGAAAACCCATCACAAAAAGAGCTTGATAAGCTGTTAAATATTTGGGACATCGAAGTAAAGGGCAGCAACAAATCTCTTTTGCTTTCATACGTTATGAAAAGACACCCGAAACTTAAATTCACAAATTACGAAGGCCCAAGGCTTGTCGGGCTTTTAAAGTACTACCGGTTTCAAAATCTTAAAGTAATATCAAGATTTTCAGCAATTGGGAAAAAACTTAATGAAAACGGGATTATCCCTATAATCTTTAAAGGCGGGCTCATGAAACATCTGCGCCCCGAATTACCAAGGGTTATGGGGGATATTGATATTATAGTGCCTAATAAGGATTTCATAAAATCCGCTAAAATCGGGGTAGGGCTTGGCTATGAGTACGATAAAATTTTTACCCACTCTGTAGATTTACATGAAAAAGACTCTAAAGAAGGGGTTGTTGATATACACAGGCTCATTTATATGGATACCGGTAGAGAGAATAATTTTATTAAGCCTTTATTTAACCGGGCCCAAAGGGCAAGTGTTTTTGGTGTTGAATGCCTCATACCGTCATATGAAGATTTAACATTCATTACCCTTGTAAATCTTGCAAGAAACCTTCGGGATAAAACAAGCCAGGCAGGGCTTTTGTTTTCACTTTTTGACTGTAAATTTTTTATTGAAAACAAACCTGATTTTGACTGGGAAATTGTAAAACAAAACGCTAAAAAAACCGGTACGCAAATACAAATAAACTTTGCAATAAAGTTTATAGATAAAATATCAAAAAATATATTGCCTGACACAATTAAGAATAATGTACTTTTTGAAAAAGAAACAAATGAATATTCTAATACGGTTATGTATAACAGGTTTTACCTTGAAAACATACGGGCAAAATGCAGAAAAATGAAACTTGACGAGGTTTTAAAAACCCCTGCAAAATGGAATGAGTATTTATTGTTTAAGTCAAAATACATAATGTTAAAAACCCTTAGAAATCACCCGAAATTAATTGAATTCTTTATAAAAGATTTAAGGGAAGGAAGCCAAAGAGGAATAGATGAGAATAAATAACCCAAAGCAAGAAGAGTTAAAAATATACTTTGAAAATCTGGATACATATATTCAAACCAAAGGAATAAAGTGGATTAAATATATAGATTTAGGGTGCAAAATTATAAGGCTTATAAATTTTTCAGACAAATTTACCCCGCATGTTGAAAAACAATTGGCATACAGCCTTAAAAATAATGCACCAAAATATGATGCAACAGTTGTTATATTTCAGGATGATTTTGAGGGGCTGACTTCGAAAATCAGTGATGAATTTAACCCAAAAATAAATCTGCGCCTTAGAATAGAATTAATTTATTCTAAAAAGAAAGAGTTGGATTTAAGCATATTTGATGACAATTATTCAAAACATAACCCTATATTAAACGTTAACCCTGAAAGAGGTTTTTTAAACGGATACGATATAAGCACAAACACCTATTATTACGGTGTAAAAAATCTTGACCCCGAAGAATTTATAAAAGAAGGTCATATTTTTGTGCAAATATTCAACCAAATACTAAAAACAGAAAATACAAACATGGTCCACGGTGCTGTTGTAGGGCTGAATGATAAAGGTATTCTGTTTTGTGCGCGCGGGCAAAGGGGCAAATCAACACTTGCAGTTCTTTCTATGATGAAAGGTTTTGAATATGTATCAGATGATTATCTGGTACTTGAAAAAGAAGGAGAAAACCTTTATTCTTACCCTGTTTATTCTATAATTACACTTTCGCCAAGAATGTATAACGAACTTTATAATGAACTTGAAGGCACAAGGTTTGTTTCAAACAATGCAAGAAAAGATAAATATGTAATAAACATTGCAAATTATCACCACACATTCAAAAGCAAATACCCGATAAGTGTTTGCATGTTTCCTGAAATTGTACCCGATTTAAACCCGAGCATAAAGCCTTGTACAAATCAGGAAAAAGGCAGGGCAATTACACACCTTGTGCATTCAACAATTAATCAAATGCATGGAAAACATGATATAAAAACAATCCAAAAACTGATAAATATGGTGAAGGATTTTGAATTTTATAAAATCAATTTGTGCCCTGATATCTATAAAAATGTTGAATGCCTGAGAGAATTTACTTTAAAATTAAATAATAAGGAGAAAAATAATGACAAATTATGCATTAAATGATGAAAAAATGTTTGCAGATGTAACAGATGGTATTGCAATTATTATTAATTCTGAAACCGGCCTGTATTATGGCATGAATAGCCTTGGCACAAGTGTATATGAAAACCTTGTTAACGGTGCACAGGCAGAAAAAATCCTTGGTGTACTTAAAGCAATGCCTGGTGCCCCTTCTTCAATAGAAGAAAATTTTAACGCCTTTATGCAGGCTCTTATTGATAATGAAATTATTGTTGAAACATCTGAAGGCAACGCAGATGTTAATATTGATGAAAATATTGCAAAAGATGATAACTTTGTCCTTGATGTTAGAGAATACAATGATGCACAGGAGCTTTTACTTGCTGACCCTATCCATGAAGTTAAAGAGGAAACAGGTTGGAGCCCCGATAAAGAATCAATAGGCTACTCTAAAGAAGAAACAGCAGAAAGAGAAAAAAAGATAGAAGCCTAAAAATGGTAAAAGTTTCGGTTATAATACCTGTTTATAATACAGAAGAATATCTTGAAAAATGTTTAGACAGTGTCATAAATCAGACACTGTCTGATATTGAGATAATTTGCATAAATGACTGCTCGACCGATAATTCCCTTGGAATATTAAATAAATGCGCGGCAAATGATAACAGGATAACCGTTATTGATTTTAAAGAAAATAAAGGGGCTGCAGCAGCAAGAAACAAAGGCATAGAAACAGCAAAAGGCAAGTATCTCGGGTTTATAGACAGTGATGATTTTATAGATTTAGAGTTTTATGAAAAACTGTACAAAAAAGCTGTTGAAACTAATGCAGATGTTGCAATCGGAAATATTGTTTTTCGTAACGGTAAAAATACAGAAGAATTCAATAAGCATACAAGAAATTTAATCAAACAAAGCAAGATAAATTTTTACAGCCTATATACAACGGCAATCTTTAAACAAGAACTATTTATAAATAATAATATCAGATTTTCAAAACATAAAACCGCTGAGGATTATATTGTATCAATTCTTGCCTCTTATTATTCTAAGAACATTTGCTTTGTTGATGATATTTATTATCACTATGTAAAAAGAAACCTGTCAAACACTGATGATAACAATTTTTCTAATCTGAAAAATGATTATCTGAATTCTTTTTTGAACATTTTTAATATTATAAATTCCCTCAACTATTCAAAAAGTGACTATAAAACCATTACAAACACCCTTATTGCTAAAATACTTGATAAAATTGCTTTTCATAATCTTTACAGAGATAAAAATGTTTCTACTGTATTTTTACACATTATATCCAAAGTTAAAAACCATAAAGAAAACCTTAAGCCTGATTTACTTAAAAAAATTGATTTTATTAAAAACGGCGATATTTTAGGCATTGAAAATTTTGAAAACAAGCAAAAAGTTTTTAAATCAATGGATTTAAAACTTAATAAAATCCGCAATATGACAGGTGCCAATCATAAAAGATTACTTGAGTTAAAAGATAAACATAAAGGAGAACAGTGTTTTATAATTGGCGGCTCTCCTTCTTTAAAGATGCTTGATTTAACAAAACTGAATAATGAATATACATTCAGCGTAAACTGGGGCTTTAAATTAAAGGAACAAGGGTTAAAACACGCCACATATCATGTTATGACCGACCCTGCAACATTCAAAGATGATAATGCAACGGATTTTTTACCCGAAGATTTTTGCAATACATACTTAATATCATCCGAAATAAAATTTCCCAAAGAAAAATTTGATACCATATTTTTTGATTTTATATACAAAGACCTTGGTAATACAAAACTTTTTGAAACAGATATCACAAAACCCCTTGCAGAAAACAGAACTGTCATTTTGATTGCTATGCAGCTAGCATACTACATGGGATTTAAAAAAATGTATATAATCGGGGTTGATTTAGATTTTCAAAACATTAAAGGGCATGCATATTCTGAAACAATAGGTGAAAAAAATCGCCAAAAAATGTTTTCAACAAAATTTGCGCAGGAAATGTATACAGGCATTGAAAGTGCAACAAGAATTCTTAACGGTCTTGGTGTAGAGGTTTACAATGCCTCACCTGTAGGCAATTTAAACTGTATGCCAAGAGTTGATTACATATCAATATTTAAAGAGGCAAAAGTATGTTAACAGAGTTAAAAAACCTCATTGATAATTTTGAAATAATTTCATTTGATATGTATGATACACTACTTTTTAGGCCATTTATGAAACCTGAAGATGTGTTTGCATATCTTGGCAGATTAAAAAATAACAAAGAATTCTATACTAAAAGACTTAGTGCAGAAACAAAAGCAAGAAAAAATATATGCAATAACGAAATTCAGGAAATAACCTTTAATGAAATATATAACCATATAGATGACAAATTTAAAAACTTTAAAGAACTTGAAGAAAATTTTGAGGCTCAAATATTAAGACCAAATCTTAAAATGCTTGATGTTTATAAATACGCACTTTCTAAAAATAAAAAGATAATAATAACATCTGATATGTATTTTGAAAAAGAGTTTTTATCAAACATTCTTGTTAAAAATGGTTTTATCGGATTTAGCAAGCTTTATGTTTCATCAAAATACAGAAAAGCAAAATGGAGCGGTGAACTATATAAGATAATCTGCGATGATTTAAATGTTAAACCGGATAAGATTTTGCATATTGGTGATAATAAAAATTCAGACATCAAAAAAGCCTCTGAAATCGGTATTAATACATATTATTTCGAACAAATAAAAGAACAATTTATAAAAAATATTGAAAATAAAAGGCTTGTATCCTTTTACAATAATAATAAGAATAATGTCTTTACGAGTATGCTGCTTGGGCTTAGAATTATAAATTGGTACAATAAACAAAACGATAATTACTGGCAAACATTTGGTTATAATTATGGCGGCATATTGGTTTTAGCCTTTATTCAGGCGGTTATAAGTATTTCAAAAATAAGAAATATTTCCGATATATTTTTTGTTGCAAGGGACGGTTTTGTTTTAAATGAAATCTTTAAATCGATGTTTGATAACTGTATAAAAGCCACTAAACCCCATTATATTTACGCCTCAAGAAAATTAAGAAGCTTGTGCATTAATGATGATTATAAAAACTGTAAATACAATAGGGATTCCGATAAAGAGTACCAAAAATACATAAATTCAATAAATCTGCAAGGAAATAATATATTAATTGTTGATACTTGCGCACTAAATTATTCTGCACAAACATTGCTTGAAAAATATTTGCCCGATAAAACCGTTATTGCGGTTTACCTTGCAGCATGTAAAAACTATACGTATAACTATATTAATCTATTTACAAAAGAGTTTGAAAATCCGGGCTTTAACTGGAATATAATTGAACTTCTGCTAACATCTAATGAACCCCAAATAGTCGACATAAAGAATTTAAACCCTGTATATCTTGATAATAACAATGATAACTACCCATACGAGCTTAAAAGAATTGAATCATTCAACAAAACTTTTGAAGGTGAAAAGGCTTTTGTAAAAGATTATCTTGAAATATTTAAAAATTATGAATGCGATATTGATTTCAAGATAATTATTGAATATTTTAAAAATTACTACGAAAACCTGTCAGCAGAAGATAAAAACGCCTTAAAGCAAATTTTCCATCCGGCAGACCCGGAGCAAAAAGAATACGTCCCGCTTTATAAAGAAGAAATTAATCCGTTAATTGCAAAATTAAAGGCCAACATGCAAAAATCAAAGGAGGCCTTGAATGCAAAATAAAGTTTCCGTAATAATCCCTATATATAATGTTGAAGATTATCTTGAAAAGTGTTTAGAAAGCATAACTAATCAAACATATAAAAATCTTGAAATTATTTGTGTTAACGATTGTTCCCCTGATGGTTCAGATAAAATTCTTAAACAATACTCTAAAAAAGACAATCGAATTAAAATTATAAACAGAAAAGAAAACGGCGGCCTTTCAGCAGCAAGAAATACAGGGCTTAACCATATAACAGGTGAATATGTATATTTTTTTGACAGCGATGATTGGATTGACCTTGATTATATAGAAAAAATGGTGAATATAATCGAAAAAACCAATGCAGATATAGCTGCAAACACTAATATTGTAAGGGAAACATCGAGTTCCTCCAAACAAATGGAAGGCAAAAAATTCAACAAAAATATTAATAGTTTTCTTAAAGGAAATATTGCCGTAAATAATCTGCCCTGGAGTGTTTGGTCACATATTTATAAAAAAGATTTTATTATTAATAATAACCTGAAATTCAAAGAAGGATGCATTCAGGAAGATGTTCTGTTTCAGCATATGGCAAAATTTAATACCGATAAAATCTTTGCTTTTTACGGCCCAGCTTATCATTATACCGTAAGAGCAAAAAGTATCACTCTTTCAAGAAAAAGTGTCATAGCACCGCATATAAAAATATGGAAACTTATTAAAGACTTTTACTTAAAACATATATGCCAAGATGAACTTAATATCAAGATTTTTGAACCTGAAATCTTTTTGCAAATTAACGATGAAAACGATTTTAACATTTCAAAAGAGCATATCTTAAGCATACAGGATTATACGGAAAAGAAAAAACACCTTTTTTCCGACTATGAATTATTTATTGTAAATTCGATAAATGATTCTAAAACATTTGAAGAATTTAAAAATAAAATCGGTAAAAACCCATATTTAACATACATCACAAGGTATAAACTTCACAGACAAAAAGAGATTAAGATTTCTGCCATAATCCCGGTATATAAATCTGAACCTTATATTGAAAGATGTTTAGACAGCATTTGCGGTCAAACATTTGATAATATCGAAATCATCTGCATAAATGACTGCTCGCCGGATAATTCAATTGAAATTTTGAAAGAATATGCAAGATTTGATAACAGAATTAAAATCATTGATTTTAAAGAAAACAAGGGAGTATCTGCCGCAAGGAATGCAGGGTTAAAAATCGCAAATGGCGAATATATTGCTTTTGTTGACCCTGATGACTATCTTGATTTAGATTTTTATGAAAAACTATACAATATCGCACTTGAAACTAATACAGATATAGTCAAAGGCAACAGAAAAACAAAAGGGTTTGACGAAAAAACAACAATCGACCTTCTTAACACCGAAATTCACAAACAGAATAATAACAAGTTTTCTTTTGCTCACCAATTTACAACGGCAATTTATAAAACAAGCCTGATTAAAGAAAACGATATAATATTCCCGGAAGACACCTGCCACAGCGAAGATATAGTTTTCCTTTTGTGGGTTTTATTAAAGGCTAAAAGTTTTAAAATTACAGATGATACATTTTACAATTATATAAGACACAAAAACAGTCTAAACCCGGATTTAATGGATAATAAAATCATAACCTCCTTTCTTTCTTCAACAGAAAAACTTTGCAGCATTTTAAATACGGCACATTTAAATGAAATTTCTAAAGAAGATTATGCACTTGTATATTCAAGATACCTAAGCACAATACTTGACAACTTCTTTAAATGCACAAATGATGAAGATAAAAAACTCTGCTGTGAAAAAATTATTTTATTATACAAAGCCTGCTTGGAGCCTCAAAGTGTTGATAAACATCTTGCGTTAATATCTTATTTTATGGAATTTATTAAAAAAGAAGACTCCAATATATTATTTAACGAGCTTGTAAAATGCAAATCCTTAAAACATATGACAGTTTTCTGTCTTAGAAAAAATATCGAAAGGAATATGCAGTATGCCTGAAGTTTCAGTAATTATCCCTGTATATAATGTAGAAAAATATCTTGAACAATGTCTTGATAGTGTAATTAACCAAACATTAAAAGATATTGAAATTATTTGTATTAATGATTGTTCAACAGATAATTCCCTTGAAATCATGCAGGCATATGCAACTAAAGACAGTAGAATTAAAATTATAGATTTCAAAAAAAATAAAGGGGTTGCAACAGCAAGAAACGAGGGTATTAAACTTGCAAAAGGAACATATATTGGCTTTGTTGACAGTGATGATTGGGTAGATTTGGATTTTTATGAGAAAATGCACAATGCAGCACACACTAACAACTCAGATTTAGTTAAAGGCTCGATAAAATTATACAAAATAAATTCAATATCTGATTTCCCCGAAGGTGCAGAATATAAAACTAAAACAAAGTTTATGTATGCACAGTATTTTTGGAGTGGTTTGTACAAACACGATTTCATCCAAAAAAATAATCTCTATTTTGATAATTTAATATACTCACAAGACCGATTGTTTGTATTTAAAGCAGTGCATCTTGCAAACAATTTTAATAAAATAGACACCACATTTTATCATTACAGAAAAAGAGAAGATTCCGCAACAACGGGGGATTTTACAGATAAAAAATGGCTGTGCTATTCTAAAGCAATCCTTGATATTTTAAATTATTTAAATCAAATACCCATAAATCAAGACGAATATGCAGACATTATAAATAAGCTTATTGTTGAAACCACATATTATACTTTCAAATTTGATAATAAGTTACATTATAAAGTGTTTGATTTCATAGAAATACTCTTAAAAGATATTAAGCCAAATACGTACATCGACAGTGATTTATTAAATACAATAAACCTTCGCGATGCAACACTGTTAAAAAAATACCAAAACAAGCTTATATTTGAAAATTTAAGAAAAAGGATGCAATATGCAAACTGATGAACAAATTTTATTATCTGAATATAAAAAATATGATTATCTAAACAGTGATAGCAAAAATCCGCTTATAAAAATTTTTGTAAGCTATATAAAACCTTCTTTTCTTTTTAAATCAGAAATTTTGACCCCTATACACCTTGGCAGAACAATTGCAAAAGAAAATTCAAAAGACGGTGTTATTTCAGATAACGATTTAGAATGGCTTTATAAAAATTGTATCGGGGATGATGATTTTGAAGAAAATATATCATCAGTTAACCGCCGTGTTGGTTTTTTAACGGGAACCTGGTGGGCATATAAAAATTATGAAAAACTTGGCAACCCTGAATATTTTGGCTCTTTTGGGTATAGAAAATTATTCGCATCCGAATGCCTTGAAGATTTAAAAGATTACAACTTGATATTGCCAAAAAAAGAAATTGTGTATTCAAACATTAAAGAACAAATGACGACATTTCACGGAGAAAGCCTATATACCATTATAACGGAAATATGGAAGAAAAATTTTCCTAAAGATTTAAATTCTTTATATACATATTTTGAGCAAAAAGAAGGATATTATCACGAGCTTTATATTATGAAAAGAGATTTATTCTTTGATTATTGTAATTGGATTTTTCCTATACTAAATTACCTGTTGCAAATTGATTTTTCCAAATACCAAGATAAAAAAATTAGCGTCTGTCAGCAATATTTCAATAATAAAAATGATATGCGCGATATAGCCTTTATAGTAGAAAGAATTACAGGATATTATTTGTACAAATTAAAAAATAACGAAACAAAAACGCTTGAAGTTGATGTTAAAAAGATTATCTCCATAGATGAAAAACAAAAATACAAGAAAATCTTGCTAGACACAATAAAAGACTATACAAGAAAGGACATGCAAATATAAATGCAAAACGTAACCATATTCTTATCATCAGATAATAACTATGCACCCTTTGTTGCAACAACAATCGCAAGTATTTGCGATAATACTGAAAGTTTTATAGATTTCTATATTTTAGATGGCGGAATAACAAAAGAAAATCAAGATAAAATTAAAAGTTTAAAAAATCAATTTAATAATTTTTCAATTGAATTTATACAAATTAACAATCAGGATAATTTTAAAAATATACAATTAAAGCGCGGCCTTTCACTTGCTGCATACAGTCGTTTATTAATACCAAATATTAAACCGAATATCAAAAAAGCGATATACCTTGATGTTGATGTTATAGTTAAAGGAGATATTTCAGAACTGTTTAATGAACCGCTTGATGATTTTGCAATAGGTGCAGTACAGGATTTCACCGACAAAATATCAGATAAAAATAATAAAGTAGAAAAAATCAAAAAGGCGAGCGAAATAGGCAAATACAGTTGCTACTTTAATTCCGGGGTTTTACTTATAGACTGTGACATTTGGCGAAACACTGTAAATATCAAAGATTTATTAGATATTGAAGAAAAATACCGTTCCACCAGAATAATGAACGATCAGGATGTGTTGAATAAATATTTTGAAAATAACTACAAAATACTGGACAGCAAGTATAATTTTTACAATCAGGATATAGAAGATACCAATACCGCAGAATTTGCAATAAGACATTTTGTAGGACACACAAAACCATGGCATATAGCACCGATTAAAAATAAAATTATGCCAAAAAATATCAGCGATTTCTGGCACTATGCAAAACAAACGCCGTTTTATGAAATATTGCTTACTAACTGCAAAATCAAAGAAGCTGGTTCAAAAAGGCTTGTAGCACTAAATGCAATCATTGAAAAAAATAAAGAAAATAGTAAATTAAAAAATATGATAAACAAAACAATATATTAGGAAGAGGTTCTCATGTCCAATAACTTAGAGTTATACAACGGTGTCAAAATGCCGATTAACGGTTTTGGCCTGCACCGTATGCCACAATCACAAGAAACTGTTGACACTGTAATTACAGCCGTTAAAGCAGGTTATAGACATATTGATACAGCCTGGATATACGAAAACGAATACAGCGTTGGAATAGCAGTGAAAGAGTGTATTAAAAGAGGTATAGTTAAGCGAGAAGATTTATTTATCACAACCAAACTTTGTACTCATAAGCTCGGATACAACAGTGCCTTAAAGTGTTTTAATGAAAGCCTTAATAATCTTGGTCTGGAATATATTGATATGTATATTATTCATACACCCGGAAGATATCTGGAAAACAATGAAGAAAAAATAGTTGATTCATGGAGAGCATTGGAAAATATCTATAAAAGCGGTAAAACAAAAGCTATCGGTGTATCACAATTTGAAATAAACCATCTTGAATTATTGAAAAATGAAACAGACATAAAACCAATGCTAAATCAAATTGAACTACACCCTACAAATCAGCAAAAAGAAGTTGTAAAATATTGTCAAAATAATAATATTGTATTGGGCGCGTGGGGTGCACTTAATCAGGGCAATACCTGTAAAATTCCGTTAATAATTGAAATTGCAAATAAATATAATAAAACTCCGGCACAGATTGCACTAAGGTGGTCGCTTCAACGAGGTTTTGCCCCATTATCAAGATCAGGTAAAAAAGAAAATATAATAGCTAATGCAAATATTTATGATTTTGAGCTGACAAATGAAGATATGCTCCTTATAAATTCTCTTGATAGTTTCTTTACATCTTCATTCGGAGATTATATGCAAGCTAAACCTCCGGTAAGAATAACATTAGATGAAGTAAATAAAATACAAACAAGGAAAGAAGAGTTCCTTTCTAATTATAAATACACATATTATTTGTTTGGCTTTATACCGTTTTTAACAAAATGGCAGCCTGATAAAAATAAAACAAAGTGGCACTTATTCGGTTTCCTACCAATATTTAAATCTAAAAGAAAATGGATTGAAAAAGGAAAATAATATGCAGCAACTAATTAAAAAATACAATATTTCAAAAAGTTTTTTCAACCGATATTTTGAACTAAATGCCATAAATCGTCTTGGCTACGAAATGTCACAATTTATTCATTTTAAAAAAGGCAAATTCATAAACCCTCTTAAAAAAGATGAATATATTCAAAAATATATTGCTAAAGAAATTGAAAATTTCTTTAATAAAAGTGAATTAAATATACCTCAGATTGAATTTTGTCTTACCACAAGATGCACACTTAAATGCAAAGATTGCTGCGCCCTCATGCCTTTATTTAATTCAGAGAGAACACACCATATTGATATGACTCTTGAAGAATTTCAAAAAACCATTAGACAGCTAACAGAGAATGTTAACTGCATAAGAAAATTGATAATCCTTGGTGGAGAACCGCTTTTAAATCCTAAAATAACACAAATGCTTGAATACGCAGCTTCAATAAATAATATTCATCAAATTTCAATCGTATCAAACGGCACAATTGTACCTAATACAAATATAATTAATACTCTTAAGAATAGTAACAAAATATTCTTTTATATGAGTAACTACGCACAAAATTCTAATTTAGCACCAATTTTAAAATATGATAAAATAAAATCTGTTTTAAAAGAAAACGGATTAAAATATCAAATTTTAGAAAATTGGAACTGGTTCAAAGAATATGGATTTTCAAAAACAAAATCTGATGAAAATGACTCTAAAAACAGGTTCAATAACTGTTACAGGACAAAATGTCTGCAAACACTGGATAGAAAAATTGATATATGCTCAAAAGCTTTCACGGGCAGAAATCTTAGTCTTATAAATACAAAAGATTATATAGACCTTGAAACTACAAAAAACTTAAAACAAGATTTGATTAACTTTTATAAAAAAGAACTGATTGACGCCTGTGAATACTGTATAATATCCAAAGAGGAGGTGCAGCCTGCACTGCAATAATATTATGACCCCGATCTCAATAACAATCCCCTCATATAACGGGGAAAAATATATAGCCCAAACTATTGAAAGCATTCAAAGCCAAAACATGAATACTGAAATTCTTGTTGTAGACGATATTTCAACCGATAAAACAGTTGAAATTGCACGCTCCATGGGCTGCAAAGTAATTATAAACACAAAACACAAAGGGCAGGTTGCAGGCAAAAATACAGGAATTAAAGAAGCAAAAGGCAAATATTGGCTTACAATCGACCAGGATGATATACTTGCACCTGGCGCACTTCAAGTGCTTTATGATGAAATAGAAAAATCGCCCGAAAATAAAATTATAATGGCAAAACTAAAAGATTTTTGCTCCCCGGATACACCTGAACAAGTTTCATTTGTTAAGCCCGAACCTTTTTGGGGAATTTTAACGGGGACAGCGTTGTTTAAAAAAGAAATATTTGATATTATCGGCCCCTTTAGGGAAGATATTATAACAGGCGATGTTATAGATTTAACCACAAGGCTGAATAAAGCAGGAATTGAAATTAAAAAACTTGATTACATATCCTGCTTAAGGCGTATACATAATGCAAATTACGGCAGAACAAACCAAAAAGATGAGTATAAAGATTATGCAAAGCTCTTAAGACAAAGGCTTTTAAAATAATTGCACACTACTGCTGTTTCAAAATTTATCCGCCGCACTTAAATATGCTATACTTAAATAAACTATTTAAAAAAACAAAAAGAGGATAAATGAAAATAACAGTTAACGGAAAAGAAGTAGAGCTTAAAAATTCCAAAACTATTGCGGATTATATAATTGAAAAAAACGTAACAGGGAAAATGTATGTTATAGAAAAAAACCTTGAAATTATCCCTAAAGAAGATTACTCAAAAACAGAACTTAAAGACGGTGACATTATTGAGCTTGTAGGCTTTGTAGGCGGGGGTTAAATAAAAACAACCTAAAATTCACTTATACTATAAAAACATAAAAAATGAAAATTGATAACATAAGATACAGCAGAAATATTCTTACCCCGGAAATCGGCATTGAAGGCCAGAAAAAAATCTTAAATGCAAAAGTGCTAATATGCGGAGCAGGCGGCCTTGGGTCTACGGTTATAGCTAACCTTGCATCGCTTGGTGTAGGACAGGTTGGAATTGTAGATAATGACAATTTGGAATTATCAAACTTTAATCGTCAATACATCCACGCGCTTGATTTTTTAGGTAAATCAAAAACAGTTTCCGCTGCAAACTGGATTAAAAATTACAATACAGATATCGAAGTAAAAACCTTTAAAATCCGTTTAGATGAAACAAATTACACAAAAATTGTAAAAGAATACGATATTATAGTTGATTGTTTTGATAGCTTCGGGTCAAAATTTCTGCTTAACGACATAGCACTAAATACGGGAAAACCACTTGTACACGGGGGAGTTACGGAATTTAGAGGGCAAGCCTTTACTATAATCCCATACAAAACCGCATGTCTTAGGTGCCTGTTGCCTGATGCGGATTTAGATACACACATTGCAAAAGGCGTAGTATCTCCTGCCGTATCCACCATTGCTTCAATACAAAGCATGGAAATTTTAAAATTAATTCTTGATAACGGACAGTTATTAACAGACAAAATTCTTATTTTTGACGGTTTAAAAGGAGAATTTAAAACAATAAAGTTCTCAAAAAACAATAATTGTACCTGCGCTAAACATTAGGCATTTTCTGTTGTTTTAATGTATTCTTTATTAAAACCTTGCAGATAAATTATAACCATTAACGATACATAGAAAAGCGTTTCTGTCATCTCTTCAAGCATCGGATTGCTAATTTCTTCGCCATACAAACCAAAAATTATCCCTAAAAATACACACACCCAGACATAAACATTTATTTTTGCATGTAAAAAATATTTTAAAAGGACCATGTACGATTTTGTACAAATGAAATACAGCCCGGAAAGCACCATAAAAGCACCATATATAGGATGTGCAAGATACCCGTAAGGAATTTCCTTCCAACTGTAAAAAGCATTCTCAACCCCGGGGACTGGGAAAAATACGGTTCTGCCACAGTTTATTTCTCTTAAGAAAAGAATGACCATAACAAAGGCTAAGGAATAAAAGAATTTTTTATCGGTTTTAGCCTTCAAACAAATTATAAACGTTATTAAAATCACGATAAGTTGAAAATTTTCAATTAAAGAATTCTCATACGCATACTGAATAGGAAGAAATCTACAAGCTGGGGGGGTCAGTAATATAATTAAAAGCGGCACAGCTATTACAGGCCAAAATTTAAAATCTACCCTTTCTATCAGCCCTTTAAAAAAGTCTTTAATTTTTTGCATATTCATAAAACTCCAATTAATTTTAATACAATTTTATCTGAAATATATCAAATTCACAAACCCTTTTTCCTGTACCCGTAATCTTTTGATACCACGCGTCCGATACCCGCTATCTTTTCGCTAATGCCAATGATACGTGCTTTATTTGGATAAATTTCATATTTTTTTCCGTAATCCGCCATTGTAACATTTGGCATAATTACATTTGCACCGCACTGAAGTGCAATTATCCTGCCGTTTGGGTGCAGCGTTTCCATAGCAGTCGTTGCGGGTATATTTATATCCTTCAATAATATCCTTGCAAGCGCCATAACCTTGAGTGCCAATGTAAAATCACCTGCCTTGACCTCTGCAAGCCCCGTATCAGGATGTGGTATAAAGGGACCTATACCCACCATATCAGCTCCAATTTCTTTAAAAAACAAAATATCATCCGCCAAAGATTCAATTCTTTGCCCAGGAAGCCCCACAAGACATCCTGTACCAACCTCATACCCCAAATCCTTTAAATCCCTTAAACACCTTATGCGGTTTTCAAAGCTCATCCCCGGATGCATTTTAGCATACAGCTCCTTATCCGTGGTTTCAATTCTTATTAAATACCTGTCTGCACCTGCCTCCTTAAACGCCTCATAATCTTCTCTCGGTCTTTCACCTATGCTTAAGGTAAGTGCCGTATCAAATTTCTTAATTTCGGATATTATTTTGTACATTATATCAACAGTGAAATAGTTATCCTCGCCGGATTGTAAAACTATTGTTTTATAGCCGGCATCAATTGCATTTTTTGCATTCAGAATTATATCTTCAGGTGAAATTCTGTATCTTTCAATATTTTTATTGTCAGCGCAAATTCCGCAATACTTACACTTGCATTTGCAGATATTTGAAAATTCAATAAGCCCGCGAAGATAAACTTCATCCCCAACATTTTCACGCCTTATTTTATCCGCAAGGTTAAAAAGCTCATCGTTTCCGGCATTATCATTTAATATGTTGATTATTTCTTTTTTTAAAAACATAATTGTTACTTTATATTATTAAACAATTGTAAACATTACAATATTATTAAGATAAATTTTCCAAGCCTGGTATAAGTATGCAGATTTTTGTAAAAAAATCATATAAAAACACTGTACACCATGCCAAAGTTTTTTGATAAGATTGTAAAAAGATTAGAGGAAAGAAGGGTGAAAATCCCACACTGGTCCGCAGCCGTGAGAGTCGGAATGCTTTAATCTTTTAGGGATTACAAACCTCGAGACAGGAAGACAACTTTCTGCCTTTTTCAGAAAAAAGGAGTAAAAATGAAGGAATTACGGGAAGAGAGAACTGTAGGCCTTAGTGAACAATCTAAGGTTTCGCCATTTAGTACCAGCAATGCAGCAACAAAGCCAAATTTTGCAGATTTAAGCGCAGGACTTGGCAAGGTTGTAGACCTTACGCCAAAACATCTTTTAAAAGATATCAAAATCATTAAAAAAGACGGCACAAAGGAAGAATACGACGTCAGAAAAGTTGTAAATGCAGTTAAAAAATCAGCTGCAAGAATGCTTGTGGAATTTTCAGATAAAGAACTGGCAGAAATCAGCAATTTTGTTGACAACAGTGTATTAAAGATGAAACAAACCGAGATTGAAATCTTTACTATGCACTGTATTGTTGAAAATGCCCTTGAAGTTTTAAACCCGAAAGTTGCAAAAAGCTATAGAAACTATAGAAACTATAAAATTGATTTTGTTGATATGCTTGATAAAGTATACCAAGAAAGCCAAAAGATTATGTATATAGGGGACAAGGAAAACTCAAATGCAGATTCCGCCCTTGTTTCAACAAAACGCTCCCTTATTTTTAACCAACTAAATAAAGAACTTTATAAAAAATTCTTTTTAACAGTTCCTGAATTACAAGCTATAAGGGACGGATACATTTATATCCACGATATGTCCGCAAGACGTGACACCATGAACTGCTGCCTGTTTGATGTTGCAAATGTTCTAAAAGGCGGTTTTGAAATGGGTAACCTTTGGTACAATGAACCAAAAACACTTGAAGTAGCCTTTGATGTTATAGGTGATATTGTTATGGCGGCTGCAAGCCAACAATATGGCGGTTTTACAGTGCCTGAGGTTGATAAAATTCTTGCCCCGTATGCTGAAAAAACATATGAAAAAAAATATCAAAAATATATTGATTTAGGAATATCAGAAGAAAGGGCAAAAGAAGAAGCCCTTAAAGATGTTGAAAAAGACTACCATGACGGTTTCCAGGGGTGGGAATATAAATTCAACACGGTTGCATCATCCCGCGGTGACTATCCCTTTATCACGGTAACTATGGGGCTTGGTACAGATAGATTTGAAAAAATGGCATCCAAAATGATACTTGAGGTGCGGGCTGCAGGACAAGGTAGAAAAGGAAATAAAAAACCTGTTCTTTTCCCCAAGGTTGTATTCCTTTATGATGAGGAACTCCATGGAGAAGGAGGCGAACTAAGAGACATTTTTGAAGCAGGTATTGAATGTTCTAAAAAGGCGATGTACCCTGATTGGCTTTCTTTAACGGGCGAAGGATATGTTGCAAGTATCTATAAAAAATATAAAAAAGTAATTTCTCCTATGGGCTGCAGAGCCTTTCTTTCTCCTTGGTTTGAAAGAGGCGGAATGACCCCTGCGGATAATGATGATACACCTGTTTTTGTGGGCAGATTTAACATTGGCGCTATCAGCCTTCATTTACCAATGATTTATGCCAAAGCCAAAAAAGAAGGTAAAGATTTTTATGAAGTGCTTGATTATTATTTAGAGATGATTAGACAAATCCATATAAGAACTTATGATTATCTTGGCGAAATGCGTGCATCAATTAACCCGCTTGCTTTTTGCGAAGGCGGTTTCTATGGCGGAAATCTTGGAATCCACGATAAAATTAAACCTCTTCTAAAATCAGCCACAGCCTCTTTTGGAATTACTGCATTAAATGAATTGCAGGAAATCCATAACCAAAAATCGCTTGTTGAAGACGGCACTTTTGCAATTGAGGTTATGGAATATATAAACAAAAAAATTGTCGAATTTAAAGAAAAAGACGGAAATCTGTATGCAATATACGGAACACCTGCTGAAAACCTTTGCGGCCTTCAAATAAAACAATTCAGAAAAAAATACGGCCAGGTAAATAAAGTTTCAGATAAAGGTTATGTTTCAAACAGTTTTCATTGCCACGTATCTGAAAACATAGGACCAATTGAAAAACAAGACCTTGAAAAAAGATTTTGGGACCTTTTAAACGGCGGAAAAATTCAATATGTAAAATACCCTGTTTCATATAACACAAAGGCCATTGAAACACTTGTAACAAGGGCTATGAATATGGGCTTTTATGAAGGTGTAAATCTATCTCTTGCGTATTGCGATGATTGCGGTCATCAGGAACTTTCAATGGATATTTGCCCAAAATGCGGCAGTAAAAACCTCACCAAAATTGACAGAATGAATGGCTACCTTTCCTATTCAAGGGTTAAAGGTGACACCCGCCTTAATGAGGCAAAAATGGAAGAAATAGCCGATAGAGTGAGCATGTAATGAACTACCACAATATAACTAAGGAAGATATGCTAAATGGTGACGGCATAAGGGTTGTTTTATGGGTTTCAGGGTGCGAGCACCACTGTAAAAACTGCCATAACCCAATCACTTGGGATAAAAATGACGGCCTGCCTTTTGATAAAAAAGCAGAAGAAGAACTTTTTGAAGCACTTTCAAAACCGCATATAGAAGGTATAACATTCTCGGGCGGCGACCCTCTTGCACCATATAATAAAAATGAAGTAATGAGGCTTGTTAAAAAATGCCGTAACACTTACCCGAGTAAATCAATATGGCTGTATACCGGATACTTGTGGGAAGAAATTAAAGATACTGAAGGCATTTTGGATATCGACATCCTGGCTGACGGCGAATTTATGGAAGATTTAAAAGACAATAACCTTGAATGGGTCGGAAGCTCAAATCAACGAGTGATTGACGTTAAAGGAACATTAAAAACCGGCAGTATTGTATTACACGTTTAATAAACGCCTTATGTACTCATAGTATTCATTATTTTTGTAGCTTGCTATAGAATTTAAAAGCTGTTCTTTTGTAACAAAACCCATTCTATATGCCACCTCTTCAAGGCAGGCTATTTTAATACCCTGGTTTTCTTCAATTGTTTGAACGTATTGCCCTGCCTGCAAAAGCGATTTATGGGTACCGGTATCAAGCCATGCAAAACCCCGCCCGAAAAGCTCTACGTTTAATTTACCGCATTCAAGATAAATTCTGTTTAAATCAGTTATTTCAAGCTCACCCCTTTTAGAGGGTTTCAAGTTTTTTGCATACTCAACAACCTTGTTATCGTAAAAATATAATCCGGTCACTGCAAAATTTGATTTTGGATTAACAGGTTTTTCTTCTATTGAAATAGCCTTATTGTTTTTATCAAATTCTACCACCCCAAACCTTTGCGGGTCACGAACCTGATACCCAAAAACTGTTGCACCAAGCCCGTTTTGTGCATTTTTACAAGCTTTTTTCAACATTGAAGAAAAATTCTGCCCATAAAAAATATTATCTCCAAGAACAAGAGCTACAGAATCATCCCCAATAAATTCCTCCCCAAGAATAAATGCCTGCGCCAAGCCGTCAGGCGAAGGCTGCACCTTGTATGAAAAGTTTACACCAAATTGGTGCCCGTCCCCTAAAAGCTTTTCAAAATTTGGCAAATCCGAAGGGGTAGAAATTATTAATACATCACGAATTCCTGCAAGCATTAAAACAGAAACAGGGTAATAAACCATAGGTTTATCATAAATCGGCAAAAGCTGTTTTGAAACAGTCATTGTGCTTGGATAAAGCCTGGTACCGGAGCCTCCGGCAAGAACAATCCCCTTCATGATTTCTTTTCTTCCTTCCTAAGCTTTATATAATCCGCAAGCGCCTCTTGCCATGGTCTAAGTATTCCGTTATTTTCCATAACACTGTAACCGGGTCTTTTAGCGGGGCGCGGAAATTCTTCCGTAGTACAGGGTTTTAAATTCACATCCAAATCCGCTAATTTAAATATTTCTTTACTAAACCCATACCAGCTTGTTTTACCTCCGCCGCAAAGATGATAAACTCCGTATGGCTTATTCAAAAGTTTTAAAATTCCGTTTACCAAATCAACAGTCCAGGTGGGGCATCCAATCTGGTCATCCACAACCTTTATTTCAGGCTTATCCGCTAGCGCAATCATTGTTTCAACAAAATTTTTCCCGTGAATTCCATACAGCCAGCTTGTACGCGTTATATAATGTTTTTCACAATATTTTTTAACAGCAAGCTCACCCTGATATTTTGTAAGCCCGTAAACGCTTTGAGGATTAGGCTCATCCTCTGGTAAATACGGAGTGCACTTTGTACCGTCAAAAACATAGTCTGTTGATATATACACCATGGTTGCGCCTATATCGCTTGCTGCACGCGCAACATTTTCAGTACCTTCAACATTTAACTTGGCGGCACCTTCCTTGTCTTCTTCTGCCTTATCTACATTGGTATAAGCCGCACAGTGCACAACCATGTCAGGGTGCGTTTCACAAAACATTTTATCAACAGCATTTTTATCAAGAATGTTGAGTGTACTATAATCTGTCGGTATTACAAAACACCCGATATCCTCTAAAATTGGGCATAAATCCTGCCCAAACATACCATTTGCCCCGGTTACAAGAACCTTCACACTAAACTCGCTTTCTTATTTTCAATATTTTGCATCCACTCTTGATTATTTAAATACCAATCTATGGTTAGTTTTATACCCTCTTCAAAAGTAATTGAAGGTGACCAACCAAGCTCTGATGTTATTTTATCATTTGAAATAGCGTATCTTCTATCATGCCCCAACCTGTCTTCAACATATTGAATATGGCTTTCATCTTTACCCATAGCATTTAAAATAAGCTTTGTAATTTCCATGTTTGTTTTTTCATTATGTCCACCAATATTATAAACTTCACCTATTTTGCCTTTATGGAGCACAACATCGATTGCCTCACAGTGGTCATAAACATACAACCAATCCCTTACATTCAGCCCGTCACCGTAAACAGGCACTTTTTCATTTTTTAAAAGTTTTGATATAAAAAACGGAATTAATTTTTCAGGATACTGATAGGGTCCGTAATTATTAGAGCACCTTGTATTTAAAACAGGCATTTTATAAGTTTCAAAATAGGCGCGCACAAGCATATCTGCCCCGGCTTTTGAAGCTGAATACGGGCTGTTTGGCGCAAGAGAAGTTGTTTCATAAAAATACCCCGTTTTTCCAAGAGTACCATATACTTCATCCGTTGAAACCTGCAAGAATCTATCTACCCCTAATTCTTTGGCAGCCTGAAGAAGATTTAATGTGCCCTGAACATTGGTTTCAATAAAAATTTCCGGGTGTTTAATTGAATTATCAACATGAGATTCTGCCGCAAAATTTACAACACAATCAACTTCACTCATTAATTCACGAACCAGATTTCTGTCGCAGATATTTCCATGAACAAATTTATAATTAGCGTTATCCTTTATATCGTCAAGATTTTCAATATTCCCCGCATAAGTTAGCGCATCAAGATTTATAATCTTGTAATCAGGGTGCTTTTTTAAAATGTGCCTTGCAAAACAAGACCCTATAAATCCTGCACCACCCGTTACCAGCAATTTCATCCTTAAAAATCTCCTTTTAGATAAGCTCACTCTTATTGATTTCACTTAATTTTGGCTGTTTCATATCCTTATCGGATAATATAGGTTCAAAATCAATTTCCCAATCAATATTTATATCTTTATCAGACCACAAAATCCCTCTATCTGCAAGGGGATTATATTCACCAGATGCTTTGTATAAAAGCTCTGCCTCATCCGATAAAACCACAAACCCATGCGCAAACCCATCCGGTATAAAAAGCATATTTTTATTTTCTTCGGATAATTCAACCTTAACATAATTGCCAAATGTTTTGGAATTTGGCCTTATGTCAACTGCTACATCAAAAATTCTGCCTCTTGAACACCTTACAAGCTTTGCCTGTCCGTATGGTTTTGCCTGATAATGAAGTCCGCGAAGCACATGTGCAGATGATTTTGAATGGTTATCCTGATTAAATTCAACAGTTATTCCGTTTTCAAAAAAATCAGATTTTTTGTAACTTTCCATAAAAAAACCACGATTATCCCCAAAAACCTTGGGCTTCACTAAAATTACATCTTCAATTTTTTGCTTTATAAATTCAAACGGCATATATTTTTCCTCATCTTACTTTGCGTACTCTGCAATCTTTATATTTAAAAACTTTATAATCTTTTTCTTTGTAAATCCAATTTTAGAGGTTGAAATTTCAAAAATAAACGGTACCCCTTGTTTTTTATAGCACACACCATTTTTTAAAATATTATTAATGTCGGGTGTTATTTCTGATTTATCAATATTCTTGAGAATATCTAGTTCATATTGAAAAGTTTTATCTGTTATTTTGCGCATCTTTTCTATATTCGCCATTGTATTTTTACCATGCCAGCGATAAGAAAATAAAATTTTGTTAATATATTTCATTTTTGCATATTTTGAAATTTGCAGCATAAGCCACCAATCTTCAAGGGGTGCCTCGGGTGTAAATTGCCCAATGCTATCAAAAATTGATTTTCTTATCAAATATCCGTTTGGAATATAATTTCCAAGATATAAGGTTTCATACTTTCCAAAGTTTGTTTCTTTAAATTTAGAATTTTTATAAGATAATTGTTCTGCGTAAGTTTTGAACCTTGCCTTATTTAAATCATAAACAAGACTGTCATTTTTATCTTTATAACATTTGATACCACTTGCATCAATAAACTCGCTATCGCCAACAACAAGTGCATAATCAGGATATCTTTCCAAAAATTCAATCTCTTCTTTAATGGCATCCGGTTTTGAAATATCATCTGACGCTACAAGATAGATATATTTACCTTTTGCTAACGAAACAAGTTTATTTAAAGTTTTACATGTTCCTTCGTTTTCTTTAGTTTCAAAATGAACTCTTGCAAACCTTTTTTTGCATACGTCTTGTAATTCAACAATTTTTTGCCAGGTAGAATCTTTTGACCCGTCATCAATAACAATTAGTTCAATGTTTTGATAAGTTTGATTAATGATTGATTTAATGGTTTCTTGAACATATTCCTGATGATTGTATGCAGGAATTATTACTGAAACCAAAGAGCTAATACCCATTAATCACCTCAACCACTTTTTTAACCTCATCATCTTCCATAACGGGTGAAATCGGAAGACTTAAAATTGTTTTATGAATTTCTTCCGTTACAGGAAAACTTAAATTATTCCATTCTTTATAGCATTCCTGTTTATGGGGGGGGGTAGGGTAATGTATAAGGGTTTGTATGTCATTTTCGGTTAAATAATTTTGAAGTTTATCTCTATCTTTTGTGCGCACGGCAAAAATATGCCAAACATGGGCATTTTCGCTATAGGTTTCAGGCAAGATAATTTCAGGATTTTTAATATTCTCTTTGTAATATTTTGAAATTTCCCTGCGGCACATATTGTCTGCATCCAAATGTTTTAATTTCACATCCAAAACTGCAGCCTGAATTTCATCAAGCCTTGAATTTATTCCTTTATAAATATTATGGTATTTAACATTTGAACCATAGTTTCTTATGGCGCGGATTTTTGCTGCTAATTCATCATCATTTGTAGTGATGCATCCACCATCCCCGAGGCACCCAAGGTTTTTCCCGGGATAAAAACTAAATCCGCTTGCATCCCCAAGATTTCCGGTTTTTTTACCGTTATACATTGCGCCATGGGCTTGAGCTGAATCTTCGATTATTTTAAGGCCATACCGGTTTGTAATATCCCAAATTTTTTCCGTTTGAACAGCCTGCCCGTAAAGGTGAACCACCATGATAGCCTTGGTTTTAGGAGTTATAGCTGCCTCGATTAAATCAGGATTGATATTATAAGTTTTAATATCAGGCTCTACCAGAACCGGAATACAACCATTCATAGTAATTGCCAAAATACTTGCAATATAAGTATTTGCAGGAACAATAATCTCGTCTCCGTCTTTAAACCCATAGCCTTTAATAATCAAATTTAAAGCATCAAGGCCGTTAGCACATCCAATGCAGTGCCTTACCCCGCAAAACTTTGCAAAATTATTTTCAAATGTTTCATCTTCTTTCCCGAGCAGATACCACCCGCTATCAAGCACTTTTTTAATTCTAAGGTCAATTTCATTTCGAAAACGTTCATTTATTTTATGCAAATCTAAAAATTTAATCATTCAAACTCCTAAGATTTTTCCGATAGTCTTATTTCTTCCAATTTTTCTATACAAAGCTTGGGGTCTTTGAACGGAAGCCCTTTAATTGTTTCATCATCCAAATCCCACCATTTCAGCTCTAAAAGCCGGGATATTATATTCTCATCAAACCTGTATTTTATAATTTTAGCTGGACCCCCCCCCATAACAGCGTATGGAGGAACATCTTTATTTACAAATGCATGAGCGCCAATGACAGCTCCGTCACCAATTTTAACCCCCATCATTATTGATACATTTGAACCAATCCAAACATCATTCCCAATTTCCACGGGTTCAACATAAATTTCTCTGCATTTATCATTATACCCGAGCAAATCTACATACATAAACGGAGATGTTGTTAAATAATTCAAAGGATGCATAGATAAGCCTATATTAATATTATCAGCTATAGAACAAAATGAACCTATTTTTGTTCTGCTGTCAAAAACCTGCACATTTTTACCACAATATGTGCACCTGCCTACAGTACAATTCAGCTCTTTTACGGTTTGTGTTTTTTCTAAAAACATGATTTGTCTTTTTATTTGTTCACGCCTGTTTTTATTTGGTATAAAGCTTTTAATAAACTTTAAATATTTAATCTGCCTTTTATAATTATTATTTGTCAATGCAAACCTCGCGAACTATTTTATTCAACCTGTACAAATTAAAAAAATCACATCTTTGGATGCATAAAGTATATAAATCATTTTCGCATTCGCAAAGCATATTTTTTACATACTCCCTCTGCTTGTCGTTAAAATTTTCAGAATTATCATTATAAAATTTTGCCCAATATCGAATTGAAGAAATAAGCTCCTTTAGACGTTTAAATATTTTAAAACAGGAAAAATGATGCTCAATCAATTTTTTATACAATAAAATATCGGTCTTAAAAATATCAATCATATAATAAGAAGGCTTTGCTGTTATTGCATCTTTATTATTTTGTCTGTAATAAAAATTTGAATTGCAAAAAGCTATTTTATTTGCATTTAATAAACAAACTCTTCCAAAATATTCACAGCTATTGAAATATTCAGCCACTATGCCAATTTTTTTCACAAGCTCCATATTTCTCAAATGAAAGCCGCTTATTTTCCACCTTAAACTTAAATAAAAAGCCTCTTTTGGACTCATGGTTTTATTATAATCACCATTAAGCGGATATTTTGAAACAGTCTCCATATCGGCATTTCCATAGTAAAAATGACAATTTGGAATTACAATATCAGCCCCGGTTTGTTTTTGTTTTTCAATAAGCTTTTCAAACATGTTTTCATCAATAAAATCATCCTGTGACATAAAAAAGAAAAATTCACCTTTTAGATACGGTAAGCCATATTCAATACCTTTTGCAGCATTACCACCCTTATGTTCTCTTTCTACTAATATAAAACGATTGTCATTTTCCATAATGTTGTTAATGATTTCTTTTGATGCATCGTTTGAAAAATCATCAATGAGCACAACCTCAAAATCTTTAAAAGTCTGTTTTTTAAGTGAATTCAAAGTTTCCGGCAAATATTTTTCACCATTATAAACAGGTATCAATACAGATATTTTGGGTATTTTAGAATTTTCCATTATTATTCTCTTTTGAATTATCCATAATAAGATTTACCTTTGTATTATCTCCATATATAATTGGGGAATCATACTTGCGGGACGGGAATTTCCCTGGCAGCAAAGTGATATTGAGACTATTTTCCTTGATAAACATTTCAACTTTGTCTTTAATTGCAACAGGTTTACCGGAACAAACATTTATTATGCCCTCAATTTTATCCTGCACGGCACATCTAAAAACTTGTTCTGCTAAATCATTTATATCAATAAAATCAAAAAGATTGTCGCCCTTGGTAAACGGAAATTCCTTCTGGCCGTTCTTTGTCATTTCTAAAATCTTTGTAAAAATTGAATGGTTACAATAATCGTTACCGGTTATATAATACCCACGGAGCCATTTTAGGCTGACATTCTTGCCACTTGTATAAACTTGCATCAATTCTCTTAATGTATTTTTTGCAATAGCATAGTAAGAAAGCGGCCTGCACGGTGTATTTTCATCAACTGCACCCTCATGGTAACCCACCTCGTGAACACTTCCCATAACCGTAACCGACAAAACGCCATAGTCTATTAAATGCCTTAAAAAATTAAAGTGATTCATTAAATTGGCCATATGGCTTTCAGAATTATGGTTAAAACCGTCTTGCCAAGCGAGGTGAATAACCGCCTTTGGCAGACCCCATTTTTTGTATAGTTCTTCGTTTAAATTAAAAATATCATCATTATAAAATTCCGCCCTTTTATCAATATTGTTATTATTAAAGTCAACAGCTATAACTTTATGCCCGTTATCAAGCAGTCTTTTTATAACCTGACTTCCGATATAACCGTTTGCACCTGTAACTATAACTTTTTCGTATGTTTTATTCATCATATTACTTATGCACTCCGATAATAATACTTTCAGGCAACACATCCCTAACAACAACACCCCCCGCGGCAATCATTGCATTTTCGCCAATCGTAACCCCTGGAAGAATGGTTGCATTTGCCCCGATACTTGCACCTTTTTTAATAACAATTGGTTCTAATTTAAAATCCTTATTTTTGGATTTTGGATACTTGTCGTTACAAAATGTAGCATTTGGTCCAATAAAAACATTATCTTCAATAGTTATACCGTCATACAAATAAACACCGTTTTTAACTGTCACATTATCCCCGATAACTACATCATTTTCTATAAAACAATGGGAACAGATATTGCAGTTTTTACCAATCCTTGCCCCTGGCAAGACCACTGAATATTGCCAAATATTTGTACCTTCGCCTATATTTTTACTTTGAACATCAGAAAGAGAATGTATCATCTGTTTACTCCTGCCAAAAACTCATCATAATCCCTTATGTATTCTTTTTCATCATAATAAGTGCTTGCTAAAACCATTAATTTACACCCGTAAGAAAAATGCCTCATCTCCCTCCACATGCCGGGGCCTATATATAATCCTTTATCGGGTCTGTTTAACCAAACGGTTTCTTTTGTTTTCCCATCATCTAATACAAACTGGCAGGCACCGTCCATTGCAACTATTATCTGTTCAAGATTTTTATGGGCGTGCTTTCCTCTTTCAAAATCAGGAATAGTATCAAAAATATAATAGACACGTTTTATTTCAAAAGGAATATTTTTATTCCCTTCAAGAGAAATAAGCTTTCCTCTCTCATCTCCAAAAACTTTCATGTCTATCAATTTATAATTCACGTATGCCAGCCTTTCATAGCCAATTGTATCATAAAAATTTTACTTACTTCCAATTTCTATCAGTCCCCACCATTGTATACTTTTGCTGCTTATCTGCAAACCACCAGGCCATTTCCCCAAATGTAGACCCGTAAGAATAAATTCCCTCATTAGCCTTTGCCATTATAAATAAATCAGCCAGGGCATCACACATTGAATGATAGTCTTTATTTGGCAGCTCTAAAAATCTGTATCCCGTATTGTTTTTTATATAATCAGATACCGATTGTTCCATTGTTGAAATATAGAAAACAGCATCTTTTGGATATGTATTTATTTTTTCAATAAATAAATCAAGGCTTTCATTTCTTCCATAATCGTCCCAATCCCTGGAGTTTCTTATCTGGAGCGCAACAAAATAATCCGGTAAAACCACATCTTTTATACGGTTTAATACCATATCTGAAGGCATTATATTTTTAAATATATTCTTATATAATGCGTATGTTTCATCTGTCACATTCCCCTTACTTAAAGTTCTTTCTTTACCATTTTCATCAATCAGGCTTGCCTGCGGAAATTCAACAGTCCTTTCTGTTTTTGAATTTCTTAAATTCATTTCTTCTTTAGAATTATATTCAACAACATTCAAATTACCGTTAAAACAAAAGAGCGACCCCATTGTTTCTGTAACCCAACCCTCTTTTGCCCAATAAACATTTATACAATCCGGTGCATAAAACCTGGCGGCATTCACTATTGCAAAAATCCTGTTGCCAATACCGTAATTTTCATCCATTAACAAATTAACCGTATTAAGTTTACAGTATTTTGTTTTAATTTTAAACTTTATACCAAAAATTTTATATATGCACCACCTTGCGTGGTATTTTTTATTAAAAAACATCATCTTATTTGCTAATGAACCCTTACTCCATTCCTTCTTTGATATAATTTTTAATATCCTTTATCAGGTTTGACCTTTTATGCTCCCAAATCCACCTGCCAAGCGGATGTTTTTTGTAAAAATATTGTTTATTCCTGTCATATATTTCTCTTGAAATTGAAGAGCTTGTTGTTGAATGATTATGATACACAAACGCCCTGTTTGATGTCGCAAGGCTGTATCCTGCATATAGTGCCCTTAAACAATAATCCTGGTCTTCCCAAAAGGCAGGGGTAAAATTTTCATCCATAAGCCCGATTTTTTCAATAACTTCGCGCCTTATAACCACACAGCTAAAAAGGGGCTCCAGCATATATTTAAATGGTTCATTGAATTTTTCAAGATATTCTTTATAATTTTCAAGATAATTTTCAGCAGTTATTTTTTTCTTAAAAAATTTCGTTCTGCCCGCATCCCTTGGGGAAACCATACCAAGCTGACCGTCAAGTTCAAAAGTTTTTAGCGTATTTTCAAGCCACCCGGGGGTAAATAATATATCATTATTTAAAAGCCCTATATATTCATAATCCCCTTCAAGTGCCATTTTAATGCCAATATTATTACCCTTTGAATACCCAAGATTTTCATCATTACAAACCAATTTAAAATTAGCACGTTCTTTTTCAACACTTTTAAGATATTCAACAGTGCCGTCTGATGAAGCGTTATCTACAATTATTAAATCAAACAAATTTTCATCACTAAATTTATAAAGTGACTCTATAAATGGTCTTGTTGCCTTTTCCAGTTTATTATATGCAGGCGTAATTATACAAACCTTTTTCAATCTAATTTTCCTTTATTATTAAATCATAATAGCTTTTGCCGCTTGTGTTATCTTTTAATATTTTGTAGCTCAATTTATGAATACTTGTTTTTGATTTTACACTTTCTAAAACATTTTTGTCAAAATCATCAAACAAAATTTCCTGCAATTTTCCGGCTTCTTCCGCGCACAAATACGGCATATTTTCCCATTCTGCCTTTAATCCAGGTACCGTATCATATAGCATTGTTGAAATATGTTCAAACATAAAATAATTTAATACAAAATCATTTTCCGCCCAATAATATTCAAGCGCCTTTAAAATCCCTAAAATATTTAATACGCCGCGTTTTGCCCTTATAAAATAACAAGCCATTCTGTTTTCCTGCATATCACACATAGGGTTTTTCTGCATAACACAAAAATCCGCCGCCCAAACACTTTTAGGGATTTTATCTGTCAACAAAATTGTAGAATCAATCCACAAACCACTGTATTCCCTTAAAAGATATAACCTCAAAATATCGCTGAAATGCGCTATTTTCATCTTGCCCGTTTCAAGAAGTTTGTAATATATTTCAGGCAGTTTAATATAATCCTTTATAGTTTCATACGAAAGCACAACAACCCTTCTGTCGCCCGCAATGCCCCTGTCAAAATCTTTACAGCCTTCAAATTTTTCAACACTTTCAAAACACTTTTTAATTAATTCAGGCGCATTTTCCCTTCCCTGGTGCCAGTATTGCCAGATAATTTCTTCATCAGCTCCAATATCAATGCCCTTTGGCCCCCTTAAATCTTCCGCAATATCACTCCTTGCAGCGGTGCACAATTCTTTAACCGCCAAATCTACATATTTTTTAAGGTGCCTTTTTGCAAAACGCGCTTTCAGGTGCGACCTTTTTTTCTTATCAAAAACAAAAAGCTCAATTAAAACTTTAAATATACTGTTTTTTATCTTTAAAAAACTCATCTATACCTTGCTGAACAGCCTTTTTCTTATATCTCTAAAAGTTAGACGCTTTAAAGGTTTTGGGATAGTTTCAAAACACCCTTTAAAATCATCAGGCATTTTCTTAAACCTCCAAGGTTTCCCAGGCTTTCCTGCATAATGAAGCATTACAACATTTTTAACCTCATCGCGCAATATTTTATCAGAGTACACATTTTTCAAAAATCCATACTCATAAGACCCGCTCCAGTCCTTATGATAATACATGCTCTGAAATACGCCGTACCGGAAAGGCAAATTATAAATTTTATCACAGGTAATATTTAACGTATCAAGGTCAAAGAATTTAAGCCTTGTATTAAAGTTTTTTATGGTTTCAAATACCCTTGCAACAAAGTTTTCTTCCCTCATTCTTTTAGAATTAAAGACAATAAAGCTTGAAATATATGTAAATTCATTCTTATTTTCAGGGAAATATTTATGACATATCATATTTTCATTATTGGGTTCCATTGCAACAGCTGCACACTCATAATCTGATATATCAATATTGAATACTTCAGTTAAATCTCCCTTAAAAAGCACATCGGTATCTGCATAAATCACCTTATCATACTGAGGCAATAATTCAGGCACCAAAAGCCTGTAATAAACTATCTCTGTCCAACTACCCCCTTTGTTTATGGGTGCATTTCTGAATTTTTCAGGTGAAATGTATTCAAAGGTAATTGAATGCTTGGTCCCGTCCACCATCTTCTTGAATTCGGCAGCTGTTTTATCATTTATATCAGGGTGATAAACATATATGTCATACTCTGTATCCGGTTTTGCACAGTCTATTAAACTTTTTATTGTAACTGCCGCCCCTAAAATTATTCTTTTATCAAACGTAAAAACAACAGGTATTTTAGCCATTTAACCCCCTTTTAGAGATAAGCTTTTCTAAATTTTGCAAAGATTGTTTATATACTTTTTGTTGGTATTCCTTTAACTTTTCCTGCATTATTTTATATCCTTCAGCACTCATATTAATGCCTTTTTCAAGTGCGGCAGCATATCCGGTATCATCTTTATAAAGGATTGAATTTTCATCATTGAAACCATTTACAGGTGCAAAGCTTTCAATTATTACAACGGGCTTTAAAAACCCGTATACAAGCTGAAAATTACCGCTTGTGCCGGATGTATTATAAAATATATGATTTGGATTATCTGTTTCATAAGATGTTAAAATAAAATCAGCTTTTTCAATCTCTTCATACATTTTATCAAAAGGCAATCTGCCCTTTATATCAATATAAGGTCGGATTTCAGGAGGCAATTTTTTAAGGTGCCCCTTACCTACAACCGTTACCTTAAAATCAGTAATTCTTTTGTCAAGCAATGATTTTACGGCATTAATTATTAAATCGTTATTCTTTTTCTTTCCCTGAATTGCCCCTATTGTAATAAAATTTGTTACATTATTTTTGGGGGTAATTTTAACTTCGCCAAAATAATGCGGGTTAATAACAACTGATTGTGCATCTTTATAATTAAGAGCCCTTAATGTAATAATATCATCTTTCCAGGTGCCATTATCCACAGCAGGTTTTGCATCATGGAATACAAAAAACAATTTTTCTTTATCGGCATTAGGGCTAAATGCCTTGTAGCAATCTTCAATATTCACCTTGTCGCAAAGCTTTCCGCCTGTTGTTACAAGTACACATTTTACATTATCAAGGTTATCCCTTTTAAAGAATTCCTTAATTTCTTTCCTTGACATTTTATTGTAAGAAATATTACATTTAGTAAACCTTTCAAACAGCCTTTCTTTATATCTTTCAGGGTTTAAAAGTATTGAAACATGGTATCCTAAATCAAGAAAATATTTAGCATACCCCGGGACAACCTCTGAATGGTTTTTAAGACAAGGCTCCCATATTAAAACCGTATTTTGCTTTATTACAGGTGTTTTAAGCTTTTTTTTAAAAACCGGAATAACATTAAATAAAAACCAGGTTTCAAAATCTCTGCTTTCTTTTATCTTTAAAACAGGCAGATTGAATAAATATTTAACGGATTTTGTTATATTTAAACATTTTTTTTCTAAAGGCAGATTGTTTTTTCTCAAAAAATCCGCCATGTATTTTTTAGCATAATAATTATCCTCAATCTTCTTTTTAGAGGGTTTTTTTACTATGGATTTTTTATTCACTCTGTAATAGTAATTAACATCAGGCACAGTCACCATTTTGCCTGAATTTTTAAGAATTTCAGGCGTCCAGAGGACATCCTCAAAATACGCACCCTGCCTAAATTTATAGTTTTTAACAAGCTCTGTTTTATATAACTTACTCCAAACATAGCAGCATTTTGGCACATTTGCAGCCTCAATTTTATCTTCAAGAGAGCTAAAAACCTTATTTTCCGTATAATGAACCCTGAATTTTTGAAAATTCTTTCTATATCTTATAATACTGGAGGAGGCTATGTCTGCATTTTCAGCTTTTATTGCACTATGCAGTTTTTCAATAAAATCATTATCAACCCAATCATCAGAATCAACAAAAGTAATGTATTTGCCCGCTGCACAATCAATTCCTGAATTTCTTGCAACGGAAAGCCCCTTATTTTCCTGATTTATAAGCTTTATTCTGCTATCCTTATCTCCAAATTCTGAAATTATATTTAGGGTATCATCAGTGGAACCATCATTTATTACAATTATTTCAATATCTGAAAATGTCTGATTAACAAGGCTTTTAAGGCATTCGCCGACATATTCCCGGACATTATAACAAGGCACTATAACTGAAACCTTCGGGCAGATTTTGGATGAATTTTCCACTGTTCAAAACTCCATACTATCGCTTAAAAAATCATATCACAAACATATTTTCAAATTTTTTTTATTATAAAATAATTGTCATGAAACCCTCGTTTTTTAAAATGTTTTTATCTTTTCTAAAAATCGGCACCCTGCTATTGGGCGGAGGTTACGTCATAGTGCCACTTTTGATGAATGAACTGGTTGAAAAAAATAATTGGATTACAAAAGAGGACGTGGTTGATTTTTACGCCCTCGGGCAGTGTGTTCCGGGCATTATAGCCGCAAATACAACTCTTTTTATAGGATACAAATTAAGAAAAAAAACCGGCGCAATAATTGCATTTTTGGGTTTAATTTTACCGCCGTTTATTGCAATTGTATTTCTTGCAACGCTGCTTATGAAACTTGCCCAAAACCCAATAATGGTTGATGTTTTCTGGGGCGTTAACGTTGCAATAGTGATATTACTGTTTTTAGCGGTAAAAGAGGTTTGGAAAAGTAGCATTGTGGATAGGTTTACCTTGTTTTTATTCCTGCTAATCCTTGCCCTGAGCGTATTTAGGGTATCTCCTTCAATTTTAATAATATTTTCTGCAATTTTAGGAATTTTATATAAACTAAAAATACGTAAGGAGGAATTTTAAAAATGGTCTATATCCTCCTGTTTATCGAATTTTTCAAGATTGGACTCTTGTCTTTTGGCGGCGGGTACGCCACTTTGCCGTTTTTATACCACATATCAGAGCACTATCACTGGTTTTCTGGCGTTGAATTATCCCAAATGCTAGCCATATCAAGCATTACCCCGGGGCCTGTCGGATTGAATGTTGCCACATTTGCAGGCTTTAAGACCGCAAAGCTACTTGGCTCAATCGTTGCAACCCTTGCTATTATGTTGCCTTCCTTTATTATCGTGCTTTTTATCTCTAAGGTTTTAAAAAAATTTAACGACAACTTTTATATAAAATCTGCCTTATACGCGCTCCGCCCTGCGGCAGCAGCCATGATTGCAGCGGTAGGTGTACGCCTTTTTAGAGATTCAGTCTTAATTATGCCCGAAAATACTGTGTTTTCACTTGCTACGGTGCCTGATTTCATTGATATAAGGGCATTTTACCTGTTTTTACTGCTTTTATTCCTCAGCTTTAAACTAAAACGCGACCCGCTTATATATCTTTTAATAGGCGGAATAATGGGTATAGCACTGCATTTCAGGGATATATTAAGCGTATTTTAAAGTCACGGTAAGGGTTTCAGGCTGTTATTTATCCTTCCATAGCGTCTGAAAAATCCATAGAGCCTGCCATATCGCCAAATTTATCCTTGTTTTCGTCGCTATTATCAGTGTCATCATTGAGTTTCAGCGATTTTGCAATCTGGTCTGCACCGTATTTGCCAAGCCAATATCCTGAATTTTCGCCATTAACAATATCTTCAAGCGTTCCTTTTGGTACACTTGCCTCAATTGCAGTGTACAAGGTATCATTGACGATTTCTTCAGGCTTATTTGCATACGCTCCTGAGATTATATTTAACAAATCCTTTAAATCCCCGGTATCAAGGGCTTTTAAATCTCCGTCACTTAAATTTAACCCTTTGATTTGGGTAAGTTTAGTTTCCATGCTTTGATTACCGGCTAGAATGCCCGCTAAGTCAGTATTATCAACACTTGCCTCTTCAAGTTCGGCACTCATGCTATCATCCAGATATTTATTTAATACGGCAAGCTCATCTGCGGTCAAAACCTTGTCCCCGTCTATATCCAGGCTGCTAAAGGCCACAGGACAGGTTGCATTCCCAAAAATACTTTTTGCAGCCAATTGAAATGCCTCTTCATTAAGACCTGAAAGGGTTTCACCCTTGGCATTTTCGGTTTTGCCTAAATTAAATACCTTTGAAATACTGAAATTAGCATCAGTCATAATTTTCTCTCTTCTCTCTTTATTTATTGTATATATATAAAGTAAATACTTTGAGAAAAATTGCCTAAAAAACTGATACAATATTAAGAATTATTAAGATACCAATTATATGCCGCCCTGATGCCATCTTCAAGACCAATCTTTGGCTGCCAGCCAAGAGATTTTATTTTCGTATCATCCATAAGTTTCCTGAATGTACCGTTGGGCTTGGTTTTATCGTATTCTATATCCTGCCTTACGCCAACAACATCTTTTACAATCTTATAAAGTTCTGAAAGCTTGATATCGGTGCCACCGGTAACATTTACAAGCTCGCCCGTATCTTTATAATCCTTATTTTGCATAAAATAAAAACTGGCATCCGCAAGGTCATCAGAGGACATAAGCTCCCGATATACGCTGCCGTCCCCCCAAACAGTCACCCTGTCACGGTATGCACCTATTTTATTTAAGGTATCTTCAAGTGCCCTGTTATCGTTAAAATCAATATTTTCATCCAGGCCGTACCCGATTTTTCTTTTCGTTAAATCTTTTTTAATACCTTCAAAATCCCCTTCAGCCAATAGTTTTGCAAGATGAAACCGCCTGATTAACATAGGCAATAGGTGCGCTGTTTCCATATTAAAATTATCATTTTCACCATATTGGTTTGTGGGCATAAGGGAGATAAAATTTGTGCCGTACTGCTCATTGTAATAGCGGCAAAGCTTTATTGCGGCTATCTTTGCGATTGCATAACCTTCATTTGTTGTTTCTAATGCAGACGTTAAAAGACAGTCCTCTTTCATAGGCTGCGGTGCATTTTTAGGGTATATGCAACTTGAGCCTAAATTTACAAGCTTTTTCACCCTGTGACGATAGCTTGAATGGATAATATTTGTTGATATCATAAGGTTTTGGTATATAAAATCAGCAGGATAGGTTGAATTTGCAAGTATCCCCCCCACATGTGCCGCCGCAAGAAACACATATTCTGGCTTTTCACAGTCAAAAAATTCTTCAACCGCCCTCTGGTCGGTCAAATCAAGCTCACTGTGGGTTTTAACGATTAGATTATTAAATCCTTCTTTGTTTAGTTTCCTTACAATGGCACTCCCTACAAGGCCCCTGTGCCCTGCAACATAAATCTTTGAACCTTTTTCCATACCTATATCTCAAACGACCCTGTTACATCATATCCTTCTTTTTTAAGAACACCATCCTTTAGAGCCTCCTGCATATCTTCTTCAATCATCTCATCTATCATCATATCGAGATTATATTTTGGCTCCCAATTAAGTTTTTCCCTCGATTTTGTAGCATCCCCTAAAAGCAATTCAACCTCTGTGGGCCTAAAATAGACAGGGTCGACTTCAACAATAACCTCGCCGGTTTTTGTATCCACCCCTTTTTCATCAATCCCTTCCCCGATAAATTCAAGCTCAATACCTGCCCTATTGAATGCTTTCAGACAAAAATCACGTATGGTTGTGGTAACCCCTGTCGCAAGGACAAAATCTTCCGCTTTATCAGCCTGCAAAATTTTCCACATCCCCTCAACATAATCTTTAGCATGGCCCCAATCCCTTTTAGAAGAAAGGTTACCAAGATAGAGTTTATTTTCTAATCCTGTTTTAATCCTTGCCGCAGCACGTGTAATCTTCCTTGTAACAAAGGTTTCGCCGCGCCTTGGGGATTCGTGGTTAAATAAAATACCGTTTGATGCAAAAATATTGTACGCCTCTCTGTAATTTACCGTAATCCAATAAGCATAAAGTTTCGCACACGCATAAGGGGAGCGGGGGTAAAACGGCGTTTTTTCATTCTGAGGTACTTCCTGCACAAGCCCGTATAATTCAGACGTTGAGGCCTGATAAAATTTTGTTTTATTTTCTAAACCCAAAATCCTTATAGCCTCTAAAATCCTTAAAGTGCCAAGCGCATCAGTGTTTGCAGTATATTCCGGGCTGTCAAAAGAAACTTTAACATGGGATTGAGCAGCAAGGTTGTATATTTCATCAGGCTGAATTTCCTGTACCAACCTTATAATATTGGTGCTGTCGGTTAAATCTCCGTAATATAGTTTAAATACAGTATCTTCCAGGTGTTTGTCCTGATAAAGGTGGTCAATCCTTTTAGAATTAAATGAAGAAGACCTTCTTTTAATCCCGTGCACTTCATACCCTTTATCAAGGAGAAATTCTGCAAGATAACTGCCGTCTTGCCCTGTTATACCTGTAATTAAAGCTTTCTTTTTCATTTTTATACCTTTTAAAAAATATCTCTTGATATTATAAAATTATTATTCACCCTGTGCAATGATTTAACATTACGATTTTATGGTAAAATCAATTTATTATGAAGAATGAATTTTTAAAACGGACAAAAATTGTTGTAACAATCGGCCCCGCAACAGAAAAAGAAGAAAACATCAAAGAGCTTATCCATGCGGGCGCAAATGTATTCAGGCTGAATACATCCCATGGTACAATGGATTATCATGCAAATACAATACGCCTGATTAAAGAAACCGCTGCAAAAATGGGTGTATACGCTGCCGTTATGGTGGATTTACAAGGGCCTAAAATAAGGATTGGAAACCTTAAAAAAGAGTTGGAAATTAAAAACGGCGACAAACTTGTCTTTGAACATTCTCTTGAACAGCAGGATGACAGCATCATCCCCGTAGATTATAAAGGCATTGCAAATGATGTAAAAAAAGGCAGCCGTGTATTAATTGATGACGGGAAACTTGAAATCATTGTAGATGAAGTTGAAAATAACAAAGTTTATGCAACTGTTACAAACGGCGGTATTTTAAAATCAAGAAAGGGCCTTAATATCCCGGGCTCTACCGCATCATTGGATGCTGTAACCCCAAAAGATATTGAATTTATTAAATTTGCCGTCGAAGAAAAAGCTGATTTAATAGCACTGTCTTTTGTAAGGCAAAAAGAAGATGTCTTGCTTGCAAAAAAATATATAAACGATTTTGGTGCCTCAACACCTGTGATATCAAAGCTTGAAAAGCCGGATGCCATTAAAAACCTGGCAGATATTGTATCTGTTTCAGACGGTATTATGGTGGCAAGAGGCGACCTTGGCATAGAGCTTTCCCCTGTCGATGTACCGATTTGCCAGAAAATGATTATAAAAGAAGCAAACAGACAGAGAAAACCTGTAATTGTTGCAACACAAATGCTTGAATCAATGATAAATGAACCTATCCCGACACGCGCCGAGGCCTCAGATGTTGCAAATGCAATACTGGATGGAACAGACGCCGTTATGCTTTCCGGTGAAACATCGGTTGGCAATTTTGCAATTGATGCAGTTAAAATGATGTCAAAAATCGCCGTAAGCACTGAAAATAGCTGCCTTTACGAGTTTGATACGGATAAAGAATTTAATGATGAAATTGCCCTTACCCGTCAGGCAATTGTATTTGGCGCAGATAAAATGCTTAAATATGTAAACGCCAAAGCGATTTTGAGTTTTTCTCATTTTGGCTACTCAACAAGACTTATGTCAAAATTAAAACCTTCGGCCCCGGTTATTATGGTTTCCGATATGGAAGAAACCTGCAGAAAAATGACACTTGCCTGGGGCGTATATCCGTTTTGTAAAAAATGGGATGAAACTGTAGATAGCAACCTGCTTTTAAAAATTGATGAATTTTTAATAAATGAAGTAGGCCTTAAGGCTAACGATTATGTTGTAATTACAGGCTCTGCACCAAGATTGATTTCAGGGCGCACAAACTTTGTAAGAGTGCACAAAATCGGTACATAGAAAAGAGGGAAAATGAAAGATAGTACAAAATGCCTCCATTCAGGGTACACACCGGTTAACGGCGGCCCGAGGGTAATGCCGATATATCAAAGCACAACATTCAGATTTAACTCTACAAAAGAAGTGGGCGATGTCTTTGATGACCCCACAAAAGCTCATATTTATTCACGTTTCACAAACCCCACCGTGGATGTGGTTGAAAAAAAGATTGCAGACCTTGAAGGCGGTGTTGCGGCAATGTGCACTTCATCCGGTCAAATGGCATCTTTGATGTCAATATTAAACCTTTGCAACGCGGGAGACAGTTTTATATCATCCTCTTCAATCTATGGCGGCACGGTGAATTTATTTGCATATACCCTTAAAAAACTTGGTATAGAGTGTATTTTTGTGAGTGTGGATGATACGGAAGAAGAAATTCAAGCAAAAATCAAACCTAATACAAAGGCAATATTTGGCGAAACACTCACCAATCCTTCCTTGCAGGTGTTGGATATTGAAAAATTTGCACACATTGCACACAAGAACGGTATACCCCTAATTATAGATAACACTTTTCCAACCCCGATTTTGTGCAAGCCTATTGAATTTGGAGCAGATATTGTAATTCATTCAACCTCAAAATATATGGACGGCCATGCATTGCAGGTGGGCGGTGTTATTGTGGATAGCGGTAAATTTGATTTTACAAACGGCAAATTCCCGGAATTTACAGAGCCCGATGAATCTTACCATGGAACCATATATACGAGGGATTACGGATTTGCACCATATATAATTAAGGCAAGAATGCAGCTGATGAGAGATTTTGGTGCCTATCCTTCTGGCCATTCAGGGTTTTTATTAAATCTTGGCCTTGAAACTCTTGCTATCAGAATGGAAAAATATTGTTCAAATGCAAACAAAATTGCACAATATTTTGTTGAAACAGGCAAATTTGAACATGTAAATTATCCAGGCCTTAAGGGTGATAAATATTATGATTTAGCCCAAAAATATTTACCAAAAGGGCAAAGCGGCGTAATATCACTTGTAATAAAAGGCGGATATGAAAATGCCGTAAGGTTTATGGATAACCTGAAAATGGCATCAAACGAGGTACATGTGGCAGATATCAGAACCTGTGTATTACACCCTGCAAGTGCCACTCACAGGCAATTAACCGAAGAACAAATGAAAGCCTGCGGTATAAACCCGGGATTGGTAAGGTTTTCAGCAGGTCTTGAAGATGTTGGCGACATTATTGCAGACATTGAACAAAGTTTAAAAAAGACCTTTAGTTAATTTTCATTTGCAAGAAATTTTATTTGTGATATATTGATTTAGGTAAATTTAAATATTTTTTCGGGATGTAGCAGGGACCCCGGAAGAAAAGTTGACTAGATGTCAAGTTTTCGGTGGGGGTGCAAACAAAGTTTGCAACTTGGGTACCAAGCCGCTACAATAACATTGACAATTAAATAATCTTTTTCGGGATGTAGCGCAGCTTGGTAGCGCACCTCGCTTGGGACGAGGGGGTCGCAGGTTCGAATCCTGTCATCCCGATTTTTTGTGCCCATTCTCAAATCCTTAAACAGAATTGCGTTCTTACACATACGCATTTTTTATAATTTCTTCCCATTCTCTTATCAAGTCTTCTAATTTAAACCTTGCATTTGCAGGGCTAGTAGAAGGAAGATTGTAAATTTTATATTTGCCGCAACTGAAAATTTCGGGAAAATGCTTTTTAAAAGCACTTTGCGCCTTACCGCCATTAAGGCAGATTATTTTAATGGCAGAATATTTTTTCAAAAGCCCCTCTATATCATTTGGCACCTCTTTTGTAATGGCACTGTCAAGACTTCCTTGCCTTTCGCATCGCCCGATAACATCCCACAGGGCAAATTCGTTATCAAGTAAAATTTGCACTCTTTTTCGATAAGGCAAATCAGCAATATTCGATACATTGCATAAAAATCCTGTAACTTTCCAAAACCTGTTTCTTGGATGTGCATAATATTGTGCCTCCTCCAGAGATTTTACCCCGGGCATAGAGCCAAGTATTAAAACCTTAGAGCATGTTGTAATTTCCGGCTTAAAACTTTTACATTTAGTCATACGAAAAATTATAGCATTGTTATCCATATACTGCTCATATGTGGTATAATTATTCCTATGGAAGAAAATAAAAATCGTAGAATATAAAATTCAAAACTGTTTCTTATTAAGGCAGCTGTTAACAACACTTATAACCGTGTTTGTTGGCGGATTAATAGGCTTGGCGTTTACTGAAGACTCTTTTGCAAAATACAGCCTTCTTACAATTGGTGGCTTTTTCTTTGTTGTTTTTATAACAAGCCTGCACAGGATAATTGTTGAGCTTAATAAATATTTATACACAAAATATAAAAGAGGATAGACAAAATGAGTATTGCAAATATAATCATCTTTGCAGTTTTAATTGCAACAGCACTGTTCTTGGGTTGGGCATTAACCCCGCCACAAGAGCCTAAAGATGAAAAATAACCACTTATGTTATTCTACAAACACATTTTGAAAAGCAAACCCTAATTCTTTCTTTTTTGAATGTTTATATTTAATCGGGTTTTGAAGTGCCCTTGTAAAATCATACAGCTCATTTTTACACTGCACCAAATCTTTAAACACCTCAAGGTTTTCCATATTCAGATTATCAATATTTGCACCTACTCTGAATACAAAATCCGAGAATGTCTGTCCCTGCGCCTTAAATTCTTCCTCTTTATAAAGGGATGATGCTTTTTTTAATATCTCAATCTTTTCAATGGTTAAATTAACACTCGACATCAAATACCCGACATCAAACATTGTAAGTTCAGGCATTCTTGCAAGCGTTTCAAAAAACGGCAGATTTTCCTTTTTTGCAGACGATATTATTTCATTAATTTCACTTTGCGAAAACCTGAAACCGGTCTGCATTTTATTTTCTAAAGCAGTCAAATTTTTAAACACACGTTCAAAATAACTTTTAAAACTCATCTTTAATTCTAACCTATTAAATTTTCCACACACTATATTTTAATAAACAATTTTTAAAAGAAAAAATTGCCTAAAATACGGAAAATTATTTACAAAATTTTTACAAACGCTTAATTTTATGCTAATAATAAAAATTATGAGACATATTGAAATCTACGATACAACATTAAGGGACGGAGCCCAATCTGAGGGCATAAATTATTCCGTTTCAGATAAATTAAAAATTATAAAAAAGCTTGATAACCTTGGCGTACAATATATTGAAGCAGGTTGGCCGGGGGCAAACCCTGTGGATAACGAAGTTTTTAATCAAATAGATTATTCTGCCCTGAAAAATGCCCAAATTGCAGCATTTGGATGTACAAGAAAACCCGGCATCAGGGAAGAAGATGATAATATCCTAAAAACCCTTGCAGCATCAAAGGCAAGTATAATAACAATCTTTGGCAAGGCCTGGGATTTTCAGGTAACAGAAGCCCTAAATACAACTTTGGAAGAAAACCTTAGCATGATAGAAGGAAGTATATCTTTCCTTATAAAAAGCGGCAAAGAAGTATTTTTTGATTGCGAACACTTTTTTGACGGATACAAGGCAAACCCCGAATATGCCCTTAATGTCGCAAAAACCGCTCATCAGGCAGGTGCTAAAAGGATTATCCTATGTGATACTAATGGCGGCACCTTAAATAATGAAATTTATAAAATCACAAAAGCTGTTGTTGATTTAATCCCTTCAGCATTAATAGGAATTCATGCACATAATGATTCCGATTTAGCTATTGCAAACTCTATTGCAAGTGTTGATGCGGGTGCAAGCCAGGTGCAGGGATGTATGAATGGCTACGGGGAAAGGTGCGGCAACACGAATATATGTTCAATCATTCCTAATTTACAGCTAAAACGTGATTTTGATATTATCGGGGAAAATATTTCAAAACTCTCTGATACCGCAAAACAAATAGCTGAAATTTCAAATAAATCCTTAAATTCCTCTATGCCGTATGTCGGCAGAAGCGCCTTTACACACAAGGCAGGGGTACACGCAAGCGGTGTCAGGAAAAATTCCCAAACCTATGAACACATTGACCCTTCCGTTGTGGGCAATTCAAGAAGATTTTTAATCTCAGACCAGGCAGGAAGCGCCTCAATAAAAGAAAAACTCAATAACTTAAGATTTGTGCAAAACATATCCGATGATGATATTAAAAAAATAATTGATGAAATCAAAAAACTTGAATGGAAGGGGTTTGCCTTTGAAGGGGCGGATGCAAGCTTTGAAATCCTTGTTATGAAAGTTTTAAATAAACAGCCAAATTTCTTTAACATACTGGGTTTCAGGGTGATAGGCGATACCATTACATTATCCGATGTTAATCAAAAAACGATAAGTGAAGCAAGTATTAAAATTGAAATCGAAAATGAAATAATCCACACAGTATCAGAAGGTGACGGCCCGGTTAATGCTCTGGATAAGGCTTTAAGAAAGGCGCTTGTTGAAAAATACCCCGAAATTCATAACTTTAAATTGGATGATTTCAAGGTACGTATTTTAGATTCTAAAGACGCAACAGCAGCACAGGTAAGGGTAAACATTGAAAGCTCTGACGGGTTGCATAAATGGGATACCGTTGGCGTAAGTGAAAATATAATTGAAGCATCCTATATGGCAATTGTAGACAGTATTTATTACGGACTTATTATGCAGGGCGCAAAAAGTATATGCGCACCGGCTGCAGCCCGTTTACCATAAAACACCGTCCGGGTATCAAATATTAGACATCTGGGTAATATTAAAGTTACTATACTTTTATTATTCTAATAAAAGTATGAAACATGTTTTGATAAAATCTACAGACCAAAACTTTTTGAAAATTGCTGAAGACTTCCTTAAAAAAAGGGGTATCAGTGTATTTTTTGAAAACTTTGAAACAAATAACAATCCTGCCGATATTGATTTTTGCCTCCTTTGTGTAGATTTTGAAAATGAAAAAGAATGCGCCACTGCGCATAATTTTGTTGAAAATAACAAGGATTTAAAAATATTTGCATATCTTACAAAATCCACAAAAACAACTTTCTTAAATGCAAACAAACTTGGGGTTTTAGGGTGCATAAACAAATTGACGGATTTGGATGAAGATTTAATAAACGGCGACATTAAAGAAATTGATATCGAAATAACGGATGAATTTGCCGGCACAAAAATATTAATAGTGGATGATATAGCGGAAAATATAAACCTGCTGCAGGATGTGCTTGCCCCGTTTAAATTTGAATTTACAAGCTGCACAAACCCGCTTCGTGCGCTTGATAGCATTGATGAAACAAGATATGATTTAATTCTGCTTGATGTTATCATGCCTGAAATGAACGGTTTTCAGCTTGCAAACGAAATAAGGTCATCGGATGCAAATGCAGAAACACCTATAGTATTTATAAGTGCATCCAGTGAAAAACAAAATAAGATTGAAGGCTTTAACCTTGGCTCTCTTGCATATATTGAAAAACCTATAGACCCGCAAACCGTTATAGCACAAATTTATGGCATATTAAAGGTTAGAAAATTAAACAATCAGCTGCTTTTTGAAAAAGAAAATTTTATAGCAATGCTGACTCATGACCTTAAAACCCCTATAAGAGCACAAATTCAGGCACTTGATTTATTACTTAAAGATTATTTTGGCGAGCTTAATCCCATGCAAAGAGAAATTGTAAATGAAATTATGGCATCAAATAAGTATATGCAAAATATGGCAGAAAATGTACTTACAAACTATAAAACAGAAAACGGTAAATTGAAAATCCAAAAAACTAAAAACGACCTAAAGACAACAATAGAAAATACGGTTGAAAATTTGAAGTTTATAATCTCTCAAAAGAACCAGTCCATAAATGTATCTTATGAAAATATTGATTCTACAACAGCCTATTATGACGATATAGAAATTAAAAGAGTGCTCTCAAACCTTATAGTGAATGCTTCAGAATATAGTTTTGATAATTCCGTAATTAAAATTATAGTTACAAAGGAAAACAACAATTTTAAAATAACAGTATCGGATACAGGGCTTGGAATTCAGCCAAATGATATAAATACATTGTTTCAAAAATATTCTACAAACTCTAAAGACTACAGAAAGGTGGGTACAGGTCTTGGACTTTATATTTGCCGCGCCATTGTAAACGCCCATGGCGGCACAATAGAGGCCAACCGTCCAAAAGACGGCGGTACAAGCTTTAGCTTTACACTAAGTACACAAACCCCGGTCCAAAGCCCAAGTAAAGCCAAAAATACTAATAAAGCTTGATAATCTGCTGTATTGCGTTTTCTGCCGTTTCGTACATTTTAAAAAGCTCATCTTTTGTAAACGCATTACCTTCAGCAGTTGCCTGAAATTCTATTATTTTACCGCTTTGGGTCATCACAATGTTTGCATCCACATCAGTTGAAGAATCTTCTTCATAACATAAATCCGCAAGCACAGTACCGTTTTTAATACCGACAGAAATAGCTGCAATTGGTTCAATTATAGGATTTTCCTTTAATTCACCTGCTTTTAAAAGCTTTTCAACAAGTTCCTTTAAAGCAACGTATGCTCCGCAAATAGAGGCCACTCTGGTGCCGCCGTCCGCCTGTATGACATCGGCATCAATTGTAATTGTTCTTTCACCAAGTTTTTCAAGATTAACACAAGCCCTTATACTGCGGCCTATCAGCCTTTGAATTTCCTGCGTGCGCCCTGAAAGCTTTGTCCTTTCTCTTTGGCATCTGACATTTGTAGAACTTGGCAATAATGAATACTCGGCACTTATCCAACCTGAAGCTTCATCCTTTGGCATCCATTTTGGTTTAACATTTTCTACACTTGCACATACTATTACTTTTGTATCCCCAAACTCTACAAGGACAGAACCCATAGCATGTTTTGTAAACCCTTTTGTAAATTTCACCCGTCTAATCTGGTTGTTTTCTCTTCCATCGTTGCGCATAAATCAAACCTTTGCCCATTCAATACAAGGGCGTTTTAAACCTTTGTCATTATAGCATAAAAGTATTATTTTCAAGTTATTTTTAATTTTAAAAAATTGTAGTTTGCGGCAATTTAAAAGGGAAAACAATTTTATATAATAATTTTATAAATCCTCAACTCTTCTGATTGCTTTTGCCCTTCCTAATAAGCCCCTGTTTTCAGGGACATATCAGGAAGGGTTATTTTAAAGATTACTTGCAGTCTGTTTTTGGACATTCAACCGACGGTCTTTTAGAATAGTTATGATGATACCCGGGGCGGCCGAACATTTCGGGACCTTGCGGCATTCTGTGTTCCCTAAAATGTTTTCTGCCTTCTTCTTTAATTTGGGCATATTTTACCTTTTGTTCGGGTGTTAAAATAGCCTTAAATTCTTTTTCGTTATCTTGTCTGATTTGGCGAATATCCTGGTCGATACTTCTAAGTTCTGTTTTTAATACATCAACCCTTTTATCCTGTTCTTTTATTGTTAAATTATCATTATCCATAACGGCTCTGATTTCATCAAGCTTTACCTTTTTTTTATCCATTAAAGGTTTCATTTTATCATGCCCGCTCATCCTTATTTCTCTTGCCTTTGCAACCTGTTCATCAGAAAGCCCGAGCGCTTTATTGAATTCTTCCGCCCTTTTTTGCATTTCAGCCTTTATTTCATCAGGACAGGGTTTTTGGTTTTTTTCATAGCACGGCTGCGCTTTATTTGGGGCCTCAACCTTGCATGGTGCAGCATCTGCTGAACACAATCCGCCAAATACAACTGTTGCAGCAAGTGCCATAGTTAAAAATTCTTTTTTCATTAAATAATCCTTTCTAATTTTAATTATTCTTCTATTAAATCCTGTAATTTTTGACAAAGTTCTTTTTTAGCATTATAAATTCTGGACTTTACCGTCCCGACAGGGCAACTCAGCCTGCGCGCAATATCTTCATAGGTAAAATTATAAATTTCTGACATAACAATCACTTCTTTATGCTTTTTATTGAGCGAATTAATCGCCTCTGTTATTCTTACCTGTCTTTCTTTTTGAAGCAATGCCCCTTCCGGCCCCTTTTTCTTATCCCTCATATTCACCACCACGGTATCATCCTCCGGGGGTGCTTCATATCTATAGCGCGCACTTTTAAGATAATCCCTTGAAATGTTATAAGTAATTGCTGCAAGCCAGCTTGAAAGTTTACCTCTTTCAGTGTATTTGTCCTTGTTTTTAAAGGCTTTCATATACACTTCCTGTTCAAGGTCCTCATTATCTTCTTTTGTGACAAGCTTTATTATATTTTTAACCTTTTGCCTGTCTTTATTAAATATTTCCCTAAAATCCATTTAAAAATTTCCGTCTTATCCTGATAAAAAGGCTCTTTGAATTATTGCCCGAAATCCACCGCTATAAGCCCGTAATCATCAACAGGCAAGCCCATTTGCTCATAGCTGTAATCTACCCCGTAGGCACCGTCTGAAATAACCGCAATAGTTTCATTTACAAAAGATTCAGGGGTGGTAATTTGCACTGCAAAGAATGCAAGAAATATCATCAGAAACGATGCCGCTATTGACAAAATGGCGGTTTTAAGCCTCTTTTGCCTTTGTCTGTATGAAAAAGAAACCTCTTTTATAAGGCCGGAAACTTTTTTCATCTTTTCATGTTCTGCCGCACAATCCGGGCATATTTTAATATGCTCCAAAAGTGCATTTTTATCAGATGAAATAAAAAGTTCTTCGTATTTCGTGCATTTTTTATCCATTTTTTGTCCTAGCATTTTGTTCCTTACATAAATTATAACGATTTAGAATTCGGATTGTTCATTTTTAACGGTTTTTTGATAACATATTAATAATAAAACCGCTATAGAGTGCCAAGGTTCAAGGATTTTGGCAGATTGGCAAAAATTCAAATCGTCAGGGTAAACCATACTTTAATGGTAAATTTTCTAAGGCATTTAGCCTGCGAATTCCGTTTGAACAGTGCCTATACTGTTAAATCAAAAGATTACCCCATAAATAATGGCACAGTGCAAGGGCCACAGCCGATGCTGACAACTGCTACCCGGCCTGGATATGGGCAGGCACACCCACAAGCGGCAAGTACCATACCATGGTGTTAAACAGCGGCAGCTTTTATGAGCACTCGAACTCTCCGTATCCCGCTACTCTTGCCTTTTCGGTGCGCTGTGCCACGTGGTTTTGGAGACAAATCTGATTAATCCAATCAGACTGATAATTTGTAAATTCTTGTAACAATATTACATATTTACGAAGTTGTTTATCTAATAAAGGAAAAATTATGAGTGAATTTTCAAATGTACGGCTGAACACATTCAATGAATGGTATGGAACAAATATCCAACCTGCAATAACCCAACAAAATAATGCTAGCTCCACAAGTATTTTTAGTGAAAATACTATAGATAACAAAGAAACAAAAAATGGCGATACTATAACAATTACAGGCAAAGAAATAAGCAAGGAAAAGGCAATTATAGGTGGGTTTGCAATTGTTACCACGGTAATTGGGGCCACTATTTTAATATTTAAAGGCAAAGGAAAAATGCTGCAAAATGCATCTACACCAAAATTAAATACAAACCAAGGAATTAAAGATGCAGCTAAAATAGCAGAAACAGCAGCCAAAGAAACATCTGAAGAAACTCTAAAAGATATTGCAACAATTTTTCTAAATCCAGAAGAAATTGACAAATTGATAAACTGGAATACACTTGACCCAAAAATAACTAAAATACTCCAAGGCGATTTTAAAAACTACCTTGTCAAAACCCCAAAAACCAGGGGCACGATTGAAACTATAGTAAAAAATTTACAAAACATAAGTAAAGAATTACACCAGCAGAACTTGAAAAAATTACAAAAAAACATGATGATGGCAACAATCCGGGATTAAAATATCTTGTTGATTATCTTCAAGAAACAATGGGTAGGCCTAAAGATGTAAAAATGATAATTGATTATTTGCACAAAATTGGCTCGTAGTTGAAAATAAAATCTTTATTAGATAATATAAAAAAATGAAGTGCTCTTAAATAAAAACTAGGAGCACTTTTTATCATCCCCAATCTGTTTTCATGCTATACTTACCCTGTAATCCACCAAAATAGAGGCTGTGCAATGCTTGATATCACAAAATATATTAAAATGGAACTTTCGGGACAGGAATTTTGCGGAGAAAATTTTCACACAAATCCCGATATAGACAAGCTTTCAACTGAAGAAAAAAAAGAAATAATATCAAAAATAAAACCGCACCTTACCCCGGAAGCCATTGTACTGGCGCAGGTTGACCCGATTGTAGGGGATATAGAATATAATTTTAACAAGGCAAAAAAATATATAGAGTGGGCAAATGAATTAAAAGTAGGTGCAATCGCCTTTCCGGAGCTGTTTTTATTCGGCTATCCGGTTTTTGATATTATTGACCGCTACCCAAAATTAGTTGAAAAAAATATTGAATACCTTGAAAAACTTGCAAAATGTACCGGTAAAACCAAGGTCCTGATTGGCTTTTGCGAATTTAACAGATTTTACATAGGAAAAAGATATTTTAACTCGGTTGCGGTTTTATCAAACAAAAAAATTGAAACCATAATCAGAAAGACGCTTTTGCCCGTCTACAGCGAGTTTAACGATGCCAGATATTTTCAATCTGCAGAATTTGATTCAAAAGAAAGAATTATTGAAATCGGCAAAATGCGCGCAGGCATTGTGATTTGCGAGGAAAACTGGGCAGATAAAGACTTCTTTGACCACCCCGTATATAGTTTTGACCCTGTCGATAAAATCATAAAAGAGCAAAACCCTGATATAATCATTAATTGCAGCTCTTCGCCCACGCGTGCCAAAAAAGAACAGCTGCTGCATAACATGCTTTCTTTTGTAAGTAAAAAGTATGAAACCCCTATCGCGTACGTGAACCAAACTGGTGCTGTTGACAACATCACCTTTCAGGGCGCAAGCCGCCTGTACAGTGCAAAAGGGGAGATTATGGCCCGTGCAAAGTCTTTTGAGGAGCAGTTTTTCATAGTACAGCCAAATCCAAAACCCTCTTGCAGCAAGGATATCAACTGTATTTACACCCTTCCGCAGGGTCTTGAAAAAACCTTAAACTCCCAAAAGGCCTTCAGTCTTGATTATGAGCCGGACCTTGAGCGTACATACCTCACCATCACTAGCTCTATAAGGGATTACTTTCATAAAAACGGCTTTAAAAGGGCTGTTTTGGGCGTTTCAGGGGGCTTAGATTCAAGCGTATCGTGTGTTTTACTGGCAGATGCCCTTAAATCGGAAAACGTTTTTGCAGTTTCTATGCCATCCTCCATCACAAGTGAACAGTCAAAATCTGACGCACAAGAATTGTGTGCCAATTTAGGCGTTAATTTCACCGAAATCCCGATTTTTGATATGTTCAAAGCCGCGCGGAGCACGTTTGACGGGGTATTTGAAAAAGTTGAAACCCGCTGGCAGGATAGGTTTAAGGCGTCTTTAACAAATGATAATATTCAAGCAAGAAGCCGTGCAATGATACTGTGGGGAATTTCAAACGAGTTCCCAAATACAATGCCCATCGCAACTTCAGACAAATCAGAGCTATATATGGGTTATGCCACAATTAACGGAGATATGTCAGGCGGTTTTGCGCCAATAGCAGATGTCACAAAAACAAAGCTTTTTGCCCTTGCACGTTGGCTAAACAAAAACAGATTACAGCGAAATGCAATCCCTGAGGCTGTTTTAATTAAGCCGCCCGGCGCAGAGCTTGCCATAGACCCAAAAACCGGCAAACCCCTGCTTGCAGAAGATGCCCTAATGCCTTATGAATTCCTGGATGAGGTCATCTGGAGGCTTGAAAACCTGCACCAGAGCAAGGAAGAGATGCTATGCGAAACATTTTTATATGAAGAAAAAAATAATATATCAAAAGCCACTAAAATTGCGTGGTTAGACAAATTTTTCCGCCGCATGCAAACTGCTCTCTTTAAATGGTCTATAATGCCCCCGGCACCTATTGTTGATGCCCGCTCAATCAATAAAACCGAATATAATCAACCAATAACATCAAAATTAAAATTTTATTAAGGATAAACAACATTTTACACGGGAAAACCTTGTTATGACTGCCTTACAGCCTGACAAAATTTAAACAGCATTCGTGCAAGCATATCATTTTGGCGCACTTCATTAATTACAGAAATTTTAATTTCTTCAATGGATTTTTGGCCGTTATCAAACATAAATAGTTCATAAATCTCTATATTCAATGCCAGTGCAATTTTTGCAAGATTATCGGGGGAGGGGTAATTTTTACCTATTTCGATTTTTGAAACATTATTCGGCTCAATATCAATCAACTCTGCAAGCTTTTCCTGGGTCATCTTCCTAAACTTGCGAAGTTCTTTTATCCTTGAACCGAGTAGTTTTTTTACGTCAATGGGTGCAGTCATTATAAGTGCCCTTTTCGCTGTCATTATTATATATTAGCGATTTTACCCGAAATGAAACATATTTTTATAGAATATATTTTATTTGACAATTCTACCCAATAAATATAAAATACAATTAGTTGCATCTAATTTCTTATAGAAAAGTTGTTGTATTAAATAGAATTTTAGGGAAATTGTTTATTATGAAGAAAAGTTGTTCATTTGTGCGCCATTTTGCGCACCCCGGTTTTTCATTAATTGAGATGCTCATGGCTCTCCTTGTAGCATCATTGTTACTTGCAGCATTAGCTCCTGTAATGACAAGAAAGTTTGGGGATAATGTTAATGTATCCGGTGTAGGTAATGGTGCTAAAAGTGATTATACAAGATTATTTGATAAAGACACTGAATGGAATATACCAAACGGTGTTAATGTTGTTAATATAACAGCAATAGGAGGTGGAGGAGCAGGGGGTGGAGCAAGTTACGGATTTCAGGAATTTACATCCACAACTAATAATTGGATTGTTCCAAATGGTGTAACAAAGATTAGAGTATTTATGACAGGTGCAGGAGGGGGCGGAGCATCAGGGGGTGCAGGTAAAGATTGGGCGTATGGTGATATACCCAAGATAGATAGTGCAGAAACACAAATCGCCGCCGCGGGTACATATACATTCAGTGATGATATTGTGCCCCCTACAACCCATGTTGCTCCTGAATTAAATAACTTATGTAAAAGTTTAAACGGCAGTTGGCATATTATATCAAAAGATAATGAAAAAATTGTTGCAGGAGAAACATTTAAAAATATTGATAAAAATGCAACTGTAACTTTAAGTAAAGTTACAGCTTGCGGCGCAGGCGGAGGAGGAGGCGGAGGAGCGGGGCATGCTGCCGGTGGAGGTGGTGGCTCAGGGGGATATATCCAAAATGAAACATTAAATGTATCCAAACTTGCATCGAAAATATTCTTAAAAATCGGCTCAGGTGGCGGAGCAGGAAATGGTGGCAACTATATTGGCGGTTCCAATGTCACTTCGACAGGAGGTACGGGTGGTGGCAGTGGAATTGGCACAGCAAGAGGAGGCACAGGTGCTTACGGCAGTACGGGTAGAGCAGGCAACGGAGGCAGCGGTAATGGTACCAGCACTCCAGGTACAGGTGGAGGAACCAGTTCTTATACGTGCTACGGAAAAACAAGTTGCGCTTCAAGCCCCACTACCGCAGCCGGAAATGGCAGCTATGGCGGCGGCGGGGGAGGCGGCAAAATTGGCGGTTATTCAAGTGCAGGCGGTTCTTCCGGAGCTGGCGGCGGAGGTGGAGGGGGTACAGCTATTTTAACCGATAGTTCAAACGGTAATGTTGTGTTTGAGATTGGCGGCGGAGGCGGCGGCGGAGGAGCTGGTGGTAGTCTTGGTACAGGCGGGTCAGGTTATGCCGGCGGCGGCGGAGGAGCTGGTGGTGGTGCGGGCGCCGGCGGCGGCGGAGGCGGTGGTGCAGGCGGGTCCTATACACAAGGTACAGGTGGTGCAGGCGGGTCTTTTAGTAAGGGTTCTGGTGGGTCTGGTGGCGGAGGTGGTAATACAAATATTTCAAATACCAACGGTAGCAGTGTAAACGGCGGCCGTGGCGGTAGCCATGGCAGCTATGGTGGAGCTGGCGGAGGTGGTGGTGCGGGCGCCGGTGGCCGTGGCGGTAATGGCGGTGTTGGCTCATATTCAGATAGCGCTTTAACCGGTGGTGGCACAATATCAACAATTTTTCCAAGCAATTGTAACGGCGGACAAGGCGGCCGTGCCGGAGGAAGTGATTGCGGTAGTAATGGTTATGGCGGTCTTCCCGGTGCCATGAAACTCTGGTACTCTGCTTCATCAGTAGTGAATGGTCTAAAGTGTGAATATTATACTAAATCCAACTCCGGTGGGGGCGGCGGTGCCGGTCAGGTATGGTTAGGAGAGATAAGCGTAACCCCCGGTCAAAAGTTAAGCTTTAATATAGGGATTGGAGGAGAAGGTACATCTAATTACGGAAGTAGCGGATATGGAAGAAATGGCGGCAATGGCGGGGATACATCTATCTTGGTTAACGGTGTAAGTATTGCAAGTGTATCAGGGGGTAAAGGAGGAAAATATATAAATAGTAATAATGAAAGTGAGATAAGCAGTAATAGTATAGGTATAGGTGGAGGAATAAAGAAAAGCAGTTTTTCTAATAATGCTAAATATGTTAATTGGTTAAATCTTAATACAACTAATAACCCCCCAGGACAGTCAGGATTAAAAGCATCTACTCCTGCAAACGGTGCAGGGGGTGGCAGAGGCGGAAATACTATATCAAAGAATAATACTCTTGTATTAGGAGGATTAGGAGGAGGAGCGCAATCAAACGGAGTTGATACTCTATCTTCTAACTACGGAGCCGGAGGAGGCGGAGGCGGAGGTGTAGTTAATGAAGGAGGAACACCCGGCCATGGAGGCAAAGGTGCTAACGGATATATATACATTGAATGGGGAAGTACAAACGGGGGTGGCGGAGCCAGTGGTCAGGTTGTAGAAAAGAAAGCCGTATGGGTAACACCCGGTACCAAAATAAAAATAAATGTGGGTAAGGGTGGAGAAGGTAAGGATATACTTAGTGAATTAAATGGTGTATCCGGACAATTCGGACAAAAAGGAAGTAGCGGAGGAAATACTATAGTTACTATACCTAATGAAGAAATAATAACAGCTCTTGGGGGAGAAGGAGGATACCCGGGGGGAAGTAACCATGGAATAGGAGGGAATGGTGGAGATGAAGCTAATGAAAGTATTGGGGGTAATAAGAATAATATGATAACAGAGAATTCTATACCCGGGTATAACGGTAATGATGATTTTGGAGGAAATGGCGGATACATTATGAAAGAGATATGTCCTTTATTATACGAACTTAACAAAGCAAGTTACGGAGGATGTGGCGGAAGTAATCCAAGTACTAACGGATGTTATCCAAGCACAGGCCCTATGGGAAGTAAAGGATACGGTATAGGAGCAGGGGGCGGAGGAGGAAGTGTTAAAGATAACCAAGCTCACGTTGGAGGCAATGGCAGTAATGGGGGTGTAATTATTGAGTGGAGTAACTAAAATGGGGTACGGCCTTCGTCCTGTCCGCCTTGCCCTTCGGCAAGCCGTCACGGACTCGCACACCTCAGGCTCATTCGGCCTCACAAAGCCCATCGGGCTAATGTTCGACTCTCACTAAGATTTTAGATAAACAACTTATTTTGGGCGCGTATTGTAACCTTCGCGCCCTTTTTTTAGCTGTAGGGCAGGGTTAAATTTACATGCTAAAATGTTACTATGATTGAAAAAAAATTTGAAATAGTTTCTGATTATAAACCGCAGGGCGACCAGCCAAAGGCAATAGAAACCCTTGCACAGGGTATAAATGACGGTATGGCAACCCAGACCTTGCTTGGGGTAACAGGTTCAGGAAAAACTTTTACAATTGCAAATGTCATTGAAAAGGTGCAAAAGCCAACCCTTATAATTGCACACAACAAAACCCTTGCAGCACAGCTGTATAATGAATTTAAAGAGCTTTTCCCGAATAACGCCGTTGAATATTTTATAAGCTATTATGATTACTATCAACCGGAGGCCTACATCCCGCGCACGGATACATATATTGAAAAATCCGCCTCTATTAATGATGAAATTGACCGCCTGCGCCATAATACCACACGCAGCCTGTATGAAAGAAAAGATGTAATCATAGTGGCATCTGTCAGCTGTATATACGGTTTAGGGCTTCCGGAAAATTATTTTAGGGGCTCCATAAACCTTTCTGTTGGTGAAGAAATTGACAGACAGGCGCTTTTAGAACATTTAGTGTTAACACGGTATGAAAGAAACGATGTAGAACTAAAGCGTGCAACCTTCCGCGCAAGAGGCGATATTGTTGAGATTATGCCAAGTTATGAAAAAATCATAACGCGGATTTATTTCTTTGGGGATGAGATTGAAAAAATTTCAAAAATTGACCCTGTAACGGGCGAAATACTTGAAAATGTGCCCGAAACCGTAATATATCCTGCTGTGCATTATCTTGCAGATGATGATGACCTTGAAGGCTCCTTAGAGCAAATCCGCCGGGAACTTCGTGCCCGCCTGAATGAACTGTATGCACAAAACAAGCTAGTAGAGGCCCAAAGGCTTGAACAGCGGGTGAATTATGACATTGAAATGATAAAAGAAATGGGGTACTGTTCGGGTATTGAAAATTATTCCCGTATCCTTGAGCGCCGCGCCCCGGGCACCCCGCCCGCTACCCTTTTAGACTATTTTCAGGGGGATTATCTTGTGGTGGTGGATGAATCACACGTAACTCTGCCACAGCTAAGAGGTATGTATTTTGGCGACCGTTCAAGAAAAGAAACCCTTGTAGAGTACGGTTTCAGGCTGCCTTGCGCCAAAGATAACCGCCCGCTTACATTTGATGAATTCTGGGAAAAAATCGGCCAAAAGATTTTTATTTCAGCCACCCCTGCTGATTTTGAAAAGGAAGAATCATCACAAATTGTAGAACAAATCATCCGCCCGACAGGGCTTTTAGACCCTGAAATTGACGTACGCCCTACAGAAGGCCAAGTAAAGGATTTAATAGAAGAAATCAAAAAGACTTCTGATAAAAAGGAACGTGTTTTAGTTACCACGCTGACTAAAAAAATGGCGGAAGAGCTGACTGAATATATGACAGGGCAGGGAATACGCGTAAGATACCTGCATAGCGGGGTGCAATCACTTGAAAGGGTGGAAATCTTAAGGGATTTAAGACTCGGAGAATTTGATGTACTTGTAGGCGTAAACCTTTTGAGAGAGGGGCTTGATATTCCTGAAGTATCCCTTGTTGCAATTATGGATGCGGACAAAGAAGGGTTTTTAAGGTGTGAAACATCTTTAATCCAGACCATTGGCCGCAGCGCAAGAAATTCTGCAGGCAGGGTTATTATGTATGCCGATAAAATGACAGATTCAATGAAGGTGGCAATCGATGAAACCCAAAGGCGCCGCGAACTTCAGATGAAATTTAACAAAGAGCACAATATAACACCAAAAACTATCAAAAAATCAATTGAAAACAACCTTTTATCGCTCGTGCAAAGCTATAGAAGTATTGAAGATATTGTGGCAGACCAGATGTGTGAATTAAATATTGAAAAAAAAGACCTGCCAAAACTTTTAAACCAGCTTGAAAAAGATATGCACAAAGCTGCTAAAATCCTTGATTTTGAACGCGCCGCAGAATTAAGAGACCAGATAAAGAAATTAAGAGAGATGGTGTAAAACATAAAAACTGCATCTACGCTGCTTTTTAATCAGTGTCTGACAAACGGCGAAATTGATGATGAGACATTGTTCCTTGCAATGTCTCTCAAGAAAATAGTTGAAGAATGCGAAAATAAAATGTATAAAATTTAAATTTTTAAAGCAAAAAAATATTCACAGATGTTTTAAATATTATATGATTACAGTTACAAATAAAACAAGTACAGCACAATTACCCAAACCAAATAATGCACAATATCAACCGACCCCGCTTAGCGCAATCAATACAACAAGCATAAAGCAAGATGATACTTTTGGTTTTACAATCAGGCAATCTGATAAGCTTAATAACCTTAAGGCGCTATATTCAATGTTTGTTAATTTGACACCTCAAAATGTAAAAGATATGAAGAATAAGACAAACAAAGAGGCGGCAAAATACTGTTACGATTTAATATGCAAATCTATGAAAATACCAAATGAAATTGCCCCTGAATTTATAATAAAAACCACAAATAAAGAAGCGCCCGGATTATGCGGGCTATATACTTATATGACAAATGAATTAAGTTATTTTAGTGAATCTGCCGGCAATACAAAACTTGGGAAATGGTGGACTTTCGGGCTTATAAGACATGAAATGGAACATTTTAGACAAAATATAGATATATTAAGAAGTAAAGAACTTAGCGAAAAATTGTTTGAATATTATGATAAAACACTTGAAGATGTCGGAGCTGCCTATAAATTCAGCAAACAAGAAATACAAGATGAAAAAGCGGAATTTAGGAATATACAAAAAAGTTTTCAATCCAAAATACTAAAATATTATCCGCCAATTCAAGCAGGCACCAAAGAATATAAACATGCAGAAAAAATGCTTAATAATCGCATGAATTACACCCTTGGCACAAAAGGAATATCAGATAAATTAAAGTATTTTATCCAGCCAAGCGAATTTGAAGCCTGCAGGGTGCAGGGGTTTAACTGGATAAATTACTTATCAAAACGTATTAAAAGCATATTTATCTGATATTTGCTGATGTAATACCAAAACTTTACACTAGCGGGGTTTTATCAATAGATTTTAAGACATCATTTAAAACGTCAAACAGCTCTGCACGCTCAATTTCCGTTAATTCGACAAGCGGCCTTCTTACATAATTTTCAAACATCTTTAATCTTGATAATACAGCCTTTACAGGAACAGGATTTGGTGCCATAAATAATTTTTTAAACAGCGGGTATAATTTTTGGTGCATATTCCTTGCTGCTTTTACCTGCCCTGATTTGAAATTGTGAATTAAGGATTTAATTTCATCCCCCACAACATGAGATGCCACAGAAATTACCCCATGTGCCCCAAGTGAAAGCATTGGAAGCGTAAGACTGTCATCTCCGCAATAAATTGCAAAATCATCAGGGCACTGTGCCTTTAATTCCGTTATCACATCCATATCGGGGAAACTTTGCTTTAGGGCGACAATATTAGGATACTCTTTTGCAAGGAATGCAACTGTTGAAGGCTGCATATTTACACCTGTACGCCCAGGAATATTGTATAGGATAATAGGAATATCTACACTTTTAGCAATCGCCCCAAAATGTTCAATCATCCCTTGCTGATTTGGTTTATTATAATAAGGCACAACAGAAAGTATAGCATCTGCCCCAAGTTCCTGCGCTTTTTTAGATGATTCAATAGCGGTTCTTGTACAGTTTGAGCCTGCACCCATAATAACCTTAGCAGCCCCCGAAACAACACCTTTAACGGCATATAAAAGTTCGTACTCTTCGCTGTGGGTTAATGTGGGGCTTTCCCCCGTGGTGCCTGCAACCAATATAGTGTCAGAGCCTGTATTTATAAGATGTTTTGCAAGCTTTTCAACCGCAGGAAAATCTATCTCTCTTTTTTCGTTAAACGGTGTCACCATTGCGGTTATTACTTCACCTGCATCATATCTTAATGTCATACCTTTTAATCTCCTTCAAGCTATTTTGATTTACTTATATACGGCCGCGCCCTTTATTTGTTTACGGTTGCGCCCATTTATTTATTTACGGCTGTGCCGTAAAGGCCCATTTTTACAACAGATTCCGCAATGCGCACTGTATTAAGTGCAGCACCTATTCTTAAATTATCCGCCACACAGAATAAATCAATCGCATTATCAAAAGCAATAGATTTTCTTATCCTGCCCACATAAACAGGGTCTTTGCCGGCACAATCTTTTGGGGTTGGGTAAACGTAGTTATCAATATCATCAACCACTTCTACACCCCATGCGTTTGATAAAATTTCGCGTGCTTTATTTGCATCCATAGGTTTTTCAAATTCAATAGTAACAGCCTCACTGTGGCCTCTGTATACAGGTACACGCACAGCGGTACAAGATATGGGCACACTTTCTGAAAGGTGAAGGATTTTCCTTGTTTCGTTTGTCACCTTCATCTCTTCTTTTGTATAGCCGTTTTCAGTAAATGAATCAATCTGCGGAATAAGGTTAAAACCTATTTCATATTTAAACACCTTGTTTTCATAGGGCATTCCAACTAAATTAACCTTTGAATTATCAGTTAATTCATTCATAGCAGCCAATCCGGCACCTGAAACAGCCTGATAGGTAGAAACTATAAGCCTTTTAATATTTGCATAGTCATGCAGTGGTTTTAAAACAAGCATTAATTGGGATGTTGAACAATTCGGATTAGCAACAATTCCCTTGTGCATTTTTAAATCTTCATCATTAACACCTGCAATCACAAGCGGTACATCCTTTTCCATTCTGAATGCACTTGAATTATCTATATATACAGCCCCTCTTTTTGCAGCCTCTTTTGCAAGAGCAAGGCTTGTAGAGCCGCCGGCAGAGGCCAACACTATATCAACCCCCTCAAAAGCATCGGGCGTTGCTTTAATTACTGTGTGTTCTTTGCCTGCAAAATCAAGCTTTGAGCCTGCGGAACGGGCTGATGCCAGCATTTTAATTGAGTTAAATTCAAATTTTTTTTCTTCCAAAATACTTAGTATTTCTCTTCCGACAACCCCTGTCGCCCCAAGAACAGCTATATTCGGTTTCATAATATATTCTCCAATCCGTATATAAATTCATTATTTTCAAAAACATGTTTAATTGCAAGCTCAACCCCTGACATATAACATTCACGGTTTATTGAATCATGCCTGATAGTAAGCGTTTGCCCCACTGCCCCAAGAATAACTTCCTGGCTTGCAACAAACCCGGGCATTCTAACCGAATGTATATGTATATTGCCCCCGTTTTCATTAAAGGTACCGCCTCTTGAACCTTTTATAAGTTCTGTATCCGGTACATTACCTTTGGCTAAGTCAGAATTTACCTCAGCCATCATTTGTGCCGTTTTAACGGCAGTGCCGGAAGGTGCATCCTTCTTTTGGTTATGGTGAAATTCAATAATCTCTGCGTTATCAAAATATTTTGCAGCCATTTTTGAAAACATCATCATTAAAACCGCACCAATAGTAAAATTCGGCGCAATAAAGCAGCCTGTATTTTTTTCTTTGGATAGCTTTTTAAGCTCCTCAATCTGCGCACCGTTAAGGCCGGTTGTGCCTATTACAGGCTTTATGCCTAATTCAAGATATGTTTTTGTATTTTCAAACACCATACTCGGTTGGGTAAAATCAACTACAACATCAGGCTTGCTTATTTCAAGCGCCTTTTTGATATCGCCCTCAATTACAACATTTTCCCAAATATTTTCACCCACGCCAAATTTATCAACAGCACAAACAAGAACCATTTCTTTTTTTGTTTCACTATTGTTTATAACTGTTTTAACAACCTCAGTGCCCATTTTTCCTTTGGCACCCACAACTGCAACTTTTATCAATTTAAATCTCCAAAATTGTTAAAATATCCGACTGGAATTATTTCACAAAAACACACCAAATACAAGACTGTGCCAATTTTTCTAAACAACTTCGCCCTTAACAAGCTTGTCTTTTACTTTATCAAGGCCGGATTTTATAATCCTGGAAATTCTTGATGCAGAAATTGAAAATTCTTCAGATAATTCCATTAATTTTTTTTCCTGGAAAAATTTTGCTTCAATCAGCTCTCTTTCACGTCTCGGCAATTCTTCTATAGCCTTTTTAATGGCAACGGAAATCTGATTAAATTCACAGGTTTCTTCAGGGGTTTTTCTTAAATCTTTAACTTCAAAAGGCTTTTCGGATTCATACATCTCATCGGTTGAAAGTATGGTCTTATAAATAGCCTCGCGCAATTCATTTTTGTCTGCCTCAAGCGGCTTTTGGGATTTTACGCCATGCCACCTGTAACGCCTTCTTAGTTCATTTCTTATAGCCCATTTTATAGCAGTTGCAAGATAAGATTCGTTATATTCTTCATTATCGTCATCTTCATCATGTTTATTGCACAATATATCTACGGTCTGAATGCCGATATTTACAAGTTCGTCAAACTCTATAAGATGCTGAGCCGCTATAGTTTTATATTCAACTTTTACTATCTTATTAATTAAATCAAGGTATTTGCGAAGCTTTACGTTCTTTTCAATTTTTTCTCTAAGGTTTTCCATCTTTATAAAAAATTAAGTCACAATAAATGTTAGGTAAACATAATAAACATTATTTACATGTTTTTCAACTAAAAAAAGTTTAATGTAAAGAAAAATAACATTTTATTTGACAACCAGCTTTGTTTTATATAATCTGATTACATTATACACCAATGACAGCCATGGCGGTCTTAATTAAAAGACCTTAAAAAACAAAGCCGGCCCAGGTAGCAAAATTAAAATAATTGAATATTTGTTATCAGGAATGTTTTGTGCGTTGCGTGTATTAATAATACGGGTACAAAACTTTTTAGTTTATATCCTGTACACAAACCCGATTTGAAAGGAGAAAGTTACAAATGTCAACAAAGGCTTTTAAAAACGAAAAAGTTGAATACTTTAAAAAACAATTCGAAAACGCCAAGGTTGCTGTTGTTACTGACTATCGAGGATATAGTGTTGAAGAAATTACTGAATTAAGACGCAAACTTCAAAAAAGCGATGCTGATTATACGGTAACAAAAAACACTCTTTGTAAACTTGCCTCAAAAGGTACTTCTTTTGAAAACATTGAAGAGCTATTATCAGGCCCTAGCGCTATCGCTTTTGGCTTTGGCGATGAAGTAAGTGCAGCTAAAGTTGTTTCAACCTTCATCAAAGAAAGCAAAAAAGGCGAGATCAAAGGTGCCGTGCTTGACGGCAAAGTTTTAAATGCCGATGAGGCTAAAAAACTTGCTCTTCTTCCTTCAAAAGAAGAACTTTACGCAAAAATTCTCGGCAGTATCAATTCACCTGCATCAGGTATCGTATTCGGTATCAATGGCGTTATGTCAGCTTTAGTGCGTGCAGTTGATGCAGTAGCAAAACAAAAACAAGCGTAAGCCGGTGTTCCCAAGGCACAAACGATGAGTTTGCAACTGGAACGCAATAAAACAAGCGTAATCAATAGAAAATAAATAAAAGGAGATTAAAATTATGAGTAATGTAGAATCAATTTTAGAATCAATTGAAAAATTAACATTAATCGAAGCAAGCGAATTAGTTAAAGCTATGGAAGAAAAATTCGGCGTATCTGCTGCTGCTCCTGTAGCTGTAGCTGCTGCCCCCGCTGCTGCTGCCGGTGAAGCTGCTGATGCTGGTGCTTCTGAAGTAACTGTAGTTCTTGCTTCAGCCGGCGCTAACAAAATTCCGGTACTTAAAATCGTTAGAGAAATCACCGGTCTTGGCCTAAAAGAAGCTAAAGATTTAGTTGACGGTGCTCCTAAACCGATTAAAGAAAATGTTAAAAAAGAAGATGCCGAAGCTATCAAAAAACAGCTTGAAGAAGCCGGCGCTACTGTAGAAATCAAGTAATTGATTTTCAATTAAATTTTTAAAACCGGTATCCTTTTGGGTGCCGGTTTTTATCTTATTTAAACAAATTGCTAAAAAACCCTTTTATATTATCCAAATATCCGTCTATTGTTGCAGGACGATAGCTGTATGTTTTTTCTGTGCGGTCATCATATTCTTTTATTTTAAGTTTCCCATATGTTTCAAATATACCGTCTCCGTCTTCATCATAGAGTGTTTCTCTTATTTTTACGCCGTGTTTTTCACTCCAGGAATGTTCTGCAATTTGGTCCCAGGTACCATTTCCGTCATTATCATACATTTCTTTTACAAGATTTTCATCTTCAGTAAAAGCCCAGGATGCATCATTAATTCTGTCATCAATATTATTATCGGCTCCCGTATACTGCAATGTAATTTTGCCGTTTTCGTCATATTTATATTCAAGTTTGCTTAGCAATTGCCCGTCTTCATCCCAGGATTGATACAAATCTTTTGTTCCGTCTTTATTAGTGTCAACTTCTTTATATGAAAGCTGCCCGTTATCATACCATTCACTATATTCAATTGTCTGCCCGGGAATACTATCATCGTATAGTTCTTGCATTACAATGGTTCCGTCAAAATTGTATTCATTATAGGTATTAATCACACCATTATCATCTTTATCAAACTGTTCATTTCTGAATGTTATATCATACCCGTTATTTACCTCTGTATAATCAAAGTTTACCTGGTATTCAGGATTGCCGTTTGAATTTTCATCAACAACAATTTTATTCGCGCTATAAAATCCTCTTTCATCTGCCACGCAAGAATAACCCCCAAAACTTAATTCAGGATTTCCGTCATTATCTTTATCTATATATGCTCCTTGAAATTTATCCTCTTTTATTAAATCGAAAATGTTAGTATCAAGCATCTTGTTCAACTGCTCTTCCGGTACGTAGCAAGCTGTTTCTGGGGTTCCGGATTCAAGCGGCTTGTTTGGCACATCGCATAAAAATGTCACCCGAGTGCCGTCATCTGTTTCTATTTTGATTTCAAAATATTTATTTTCCCAACAGGCGGGTGCAGTGGTTGAAATTATATTTTTTGATGACAATTTCGCATTTTCATCAAACAGACCCTTGATTGTTTTAAAATCCTTATTATTATTTAAATACGAAGTATTTCCTTTAATTTCCATTCATCTCTCTCGTATGTATTTTATTGATACTTTATATATAAATAAAATATTTTGCGGCTCAAAAATTGCTTAAAAAATCAAAAAAATTATTTTAAAAAAACTTTACAAATACTTTTATTTTTATAATGCGTATATGATAATTCTAAAAGTTGTTACAGATGCAAACAAAAGGGTGAAATTCAGTAACAATGTCTTTTTCAAAATCTCCACTCAAAGTCAAAAAGGGAAACAATGCGGTCATAAGTTATTAAACTTTCCGCTCCGTTAAGTCTGGGGTCATATTTAATATGCAAGCCATTGCCATATAGATATAGCCCCTTTTTATTCCCTATATTACCTGATTTTTACCTGCTGCATCCTTCATAAAGTCTGCAGGCAACACGTGAATTATCTTTTTGACAAATAAGATGAAATGTCTTTTTTGCGCAAATTTCAGAAGCGTACTTACACCTGGGGTGATAAGGGCACCCCGAAACAGGCTTTGTAATTGGTGCAGGTGCGCCTTTTATGTTTTCAAGTTTTTTGCCTTTAATCGTTGGAAGTGCTGCAAACAAATCTTTGGTATACGGGTGCTTTGGGTTTCTGAATAGCATATTGGTTTCAGCCTCCTCTACTATCCTTCCCATATACATAATTGATACAAAATCAGCATACTGCTTTACTATACCAAGATTGTGGGTAATCAAAATTATTGATTTTCCTGCTTTTTTGATATCCGATAAAAGTTTTAATATCTGCGCCTGAATTGTAACATCCAATGCAGTTGTGGGTTCATCCGCTATAATAACATCGGCTCCGGAAGATAGTGCCATTGCAATTATCACTCTTTGTTTCATACCTCCGGAAAGTTCATGCGGATAAGCCTTTAGGCGTTCAGCAGGATTTATTATACCGACATCATTTAATACATCAAGCGCAATTTTATAAGCCCCTCTCTTGCCAACTTTGTTATGAAGCATGATTGTTTCTATCATCTGGTTTTCAATATTATAAAGAGGATTAAGTGATGTCATAGGGTCTTGCGGAATAAGAGCAATCCTTTTACCCCTTAATTTTCTTAAATCCTTTTCTTTTAGGGAAAGTAAATTTTTGTCTTCAAACATTATATTACCGCCAATTATTTTAGCGTTTTTTGGAAGCAGCTTTATAATACTCATCACGGTTGCTGTCTTGCCGCAGCCTGATTCACCCACTATGGCGTGCATCCTTCCTTTTTGAATATCAAAATTTACATCATAAACTGCCTGATAAAATTTTTCATCAATTTCAAAACCTAAGGATAGATTGTTTATTTCAATGATGTTCCGCATAAAAGAAATATAACATATTGAGTGATTTTTTTCACTTGCCGTTCAGGATTGTTTCAAGATAAAATTTCCTGATGTCATTCAAAGCCCGTATAAATAGTGCTTTCACTTCATTATTATCCTTCCAAATGTTATATGCGCAAGATTTTGGCAGGTTTTCAAGCGGGGTATCGGGGAAATTCCTGCAAACAGCAGGTCTTTTATCATATATCGGGCAAAAATATTTGCCATTCCTGTTTTCGACTTTTTTACAATGATAAAACCAAGCACCTTTAGCGGGTTTTACAGGCAAATAATCCTCTAATTCCTTTGGCAACATATTATTTTCATACAATTCAAATACTTCTAAAAAACTTTTTGCGGTTTTATCACCCGCCCCTGCACGCCTTAAAAGCTCATTTGGACCAAATTCACTAACAGCCAAGCGGCAGCATACCCCGCAATTGGTACACTTTACGGCATTAAAACCTTGCCTTATATTTTCTTCATCCTCTAAAATCTTATCCCGAAGGGCATTTTCAAGATAATTACGCACATCGGCAGGATTATTTATCTCCGAAAGTTTTTTATCTATACCCTTTTTAGCTTTTATAAAGATTTCTCTGTAGAATTTGCCGCACACTTGTTTCTCATCTTCTTTCGCCTCATTAAATCAACAAAAGCCTCAAGCCTTGTTAAATATCCGGCCTTTCCTGTCTGCTCATCCATAATCAGTGATAAAATCGGCAAATCAACATCCTCTCTCATTTTTGGGAAAATATTTTGGGACATAATTTCAGGCATACAAGTAAACGGTGATACATGGATAAGCCCGTCAGTACCTCTTTCCTCTGCATACATAACATCCGATATACATTCCAGTGCATCACCGCCTATATCGCGCATAAGATAGGGCTTTGCCATTCTGAATGCCCTTTCAAGGTGGGTTTCACCTTTTTTGCACATTTTAGGAATAATTGCATCTTTTAAAAACCCTGAAACCGTCAGGCTGCGCCTTGTCTGTACACCCATTTTGCCAAGTTCGCGTTCAATATTCTGATTTGAAAACCTGTCAAGCACAAGGAAAATTTCCCCTGTTAAATCAACATGTAAAACTTCTCTGTCAGGGTCAATTTTTACACTTGAAATTTCCTTTAACCCGGCCTTGAGTGCTTTTTTAAGTTCGCGTGTTGTATCAGCATCGGACACCATTTTAAGCGCCCTGTTGAATGCCTTTTCAGCATCCCCGATGTTTATTTCACGCGCCCTGTGGTATGATAAAAAGTTTTCAAGTTCATCAATTGCAAAAACTTTCCTTACAGCGATATTTATAGCCCTGATAATAGGTACGGGGTTTTTTGTCCCGGTTAATTCCGTTAAAAACCTGTACATTCCCTTAAACCCGTCGTACAGATTTAACTCAATAAAATTAGCCTCATACCCGAGGTCTTTTAACACATTTTTAATGCTTTTTCCATACTCTCCAAGTCTGCAAATACCGGGAGAGGTTATCATGGCAACATAATCTGTGCCGCCTTCAATTGCCTCAATAAAATTCCCTAAAATTAATTTGTATGGAAGGCATATAGCCTCCGGGGAATTTTTTGTACCTAAAGATAAAGTTTTTTTACTGGTATAAGGAGGAATAAACGGTTCTATCCCCATTTTTTTAAGTGCTGCAGCCCAGGCAACAGAGATTGTCCCCATATGCGGAAAGGCAACTTTCATCTTTTTTTTATCAGAATTTTTATCCATAATATAAAATCCGTTTAATATACTTCCATGCTCTAAAATCAAGTATATTTTGGCATAAAAATTATCAAGTGTCACCCATAAAGTAAATTATCTGCTCCACTTAATGTCACTTTTTCTCTGTTTTGCAGGAATTCCCGCAATAATGCAATTTTTTTCAGCAAATTTTTTGTTAACAAGCGACCCTATACCAACAACGCACCCGTCCGGAACACTTACACCCTTCATAATTTTAACGTCATCACAAACCCATACGTGGTCGCCGATTACGATATCTTCATCAGGATTTAGTCTTTCATTTGTTGCCAAACTACAAACAGGGTGCCAATCGGTTGTTGACAAGACAACATTTGTTGCAAACATACAATCTTCGCCAATTGTAACCCCTACCCCCTCACCGCAACATCTTATATATAGTTTTCTGGTTGAAGTGCAATTTTTACCTATTAAAACTTTTCTGTTGCTCTGATGAATATCTCTAATATAAGACATGCATATATTTAAACCGTCAAATTTGCATCCTGAACCAATATCCACTTTGTTATTACTGCCATAGATTGTTATACTGCTTTTATTAAAAGTTGAAATATAATCTTTTGGAAGAATAACGGTATTATTATCCCCCTCTATTACGACATTGATATAATGTAAAATATCTTTTGAGCCGGTCACATCCAGATACTCTTTATTATTTTCATCAAATAAAAGTACCTTGTTATTTTTCCCTAAAACAATAGCTTGCCTGAAGGAAAACTTTAAAAAACAGAACTTAACAATTTTATACTTTTTTGTGGCGATATAACCATTTGGCCTCACATACCGTTTCGTTACAGAATAAATATTTTTTAAAATGTTGGACAAAAAATTCATATATCAAACCCTTGTTTTTTCTATATACGGGTTCAAACATCCATACAATTCATACGCCAACATATCGCAAGCATTTTTCATTTTTTAGTTAATCCAAATTAAATAAAATTCAGCATAAAAATTTAATAAAGCTATTCTATCATCTTTCACCCCGGCTTGCAACGTATTTTTGTTTATAATACAATTTTTAGCGAAAGAAGAAACTGATATCGTATGGCGTATTGTGCCTTTCCTTCAAAGGAATATAACAAAGGGCCAGCGCACACCATAGGCGCAGATAGTGTTTCTTTTGACGATGTAAAAATGAAAGGATAAAACTATGGCAACAGCAACATTAGTAGAATTATTAGATGCAGGTGTGCATTTTGGACACCAAACACAAAAATGGAACCCGAAAATGAAACCGTATATTTTCGGTGCAAAAAACGGAATTTACATTTTAGATTTAAGAAAAACATCAGACAAGCTTGACAAAGCTTATGAAATCGTTAGAGAATACGCCGCAAAAGGCAAAAATGTGCTTTTCGTAGGTACCAAAAAACAAGCAACCGACGTAATTGCACAAGAAGCCGTAAGAGCCGGTGCATACTATGTAAACAGAAGATGGCTTGGCGGTATGATGACAAACTTTGAAACAATCAGAGGCAGGGTTAATAAATTAAGAGAATTAGAATCTTTTATTGAATCAGGCCACATCAATAAACTTCCTAAAAAAGAAATTGCACAATTAAACAGACAGCTTGCAAAATTATCAAAAACCTTGGGCGGTATTAAAGAAATGAAGGGTATGCCTGACATTTTATTTATCGTTGACCAAAAGAAAGAATTAATTGCTATTCAGGAAGCAAATAAATTAAACATCCCTGTTATCTGCCTTGCTGACACAAACGCAGACCCGGACGGTATTGATTACATTATCCCCGGAAACGATGATGCAATAAGAAGTATTAAATTAATCGCCTCCAAAATGGCGGATGCTGTTTTAGAAGGTAAAGAATTAAGGCAAAACAAAGCAAACACCGGCAAAATTGAAAAAATTGAAGCAAAAGATGCCGGGGTTGCTGAAGAAACCGAAAAGGCAGAAGTATAAACAATATTTTTAAGGAGTATAAAACTATGGAAATAAAAGCCTCAATGGTAAAAGAACTAAGAGATAAAACCGGTGCCGGCATGATGGATGCCAAAAAAGCACTTGTTGAAGCTAATGGTGATATGGAAAAAGCAGCTGAGCTTTTAAGACAAAAAGGCATTGCTTCAGCTGACAAGAAAATGGGCAGAATTGCGGCAGAAGGCGTGGTTGCAACATATGTTGACGGCAAAATCGGTGCTATGGTTGAAATGAACTGTGAAACAGATTTTGTAGCTAAAAACGAAAACTTCAAAAATCTTGCAAACATGATGGCTGAGGCTGTTGCAAAATTAAACCCCGCATCTGTTGATGATATGCTTAAAATGGATTGTCCAGTTTGCAAAAAACCAATTGACGATGTTGTTAAAGAACAGATAGCTAAAATCGGCGAAAAAATCACAATCAGAAGATTTGTAAGATATGATGCAGACTGCTGTGTTTCAACTTATGTTCACAACGGCAAAATCGGTGTTCTTTTAGAAGTTAAATGCAACACTTGCAATGACGAAACAAAAACTATTGCAAAAGATATATGCCTGCATATAGCATCTTCTGCACCTGAATTTGTTTCAAGAGAAGAAATTCCTTCTTCTGTTATTGAAGAGGAAAAAAGAATTGAAATGGGTAAAGAAGACCTTGCAAACAAACCTGAAGCAATCAGAGAAAAAATTGTTGCAGGCAGGATTGACAAGCTAATGGCTCAAAGATGCTTGCTTGACCAAGCCTTTGTTAAAGACCCAAATCAAACAATTGCACAATTAATAGAAGGCAAACTTTCAGTTGTAAAATTTGACAGATATGTTCTTGGCGAAGGCTTAGAAAAAAGACAGGAAAATTTTGCAGATGAAGTAATGAGCCAAATCAAAGGCTAATATTATTAAAATAATCCCCGCCCGAAATAAACAAGGCGGGGATTTTTAGGTAAAAAATTATGTATGAAGTTAAGATAGAAACACATTTTTCATCAGCACATCATCTTTTAAATTACAAAGGTGAATGTGAAAATCAACACGGTCACAACTGGAAGGTTGAAGTGTTTGTGCGTGGCACAAGGCTTGATAAATCAAATATTTTAATAGATTTTAAGGTACTAAAAAAGAAAGTTAACGAAATTGTTGATTATCTTGACCATACAGACATCAATAATTTACCCGAATTTGACGAAGTATCACCAAGTTCTGAAATCATATCGGAATTTTTATACAATAAAATTAAAAAAGAAATTCCAAATGTTTGCAAGGTAAGCATTTGGGAAACACCAACTTCATGTGCTTCATATTTTGAAGAATAACAATATTTAAAAGAAGGGATAGAAAAAATTTTATGAATACCGTACAGGCAGTGCTAATGGGCGCAGCACAAGGAATAAGCGAATTTTTACCCATATCAAGTTCTGCTCATATAGTGTTTACATCAACAATTTATAAAATTTTAGCCGGGACTAATTTCCAAAACGTAACATCAGAAGAAATTTTCTTTGATATTTTAATCCACTTGTCTACCCTTGTTGCAGTAGTAATATTCTTCTATAAGGATTTAAAGGAAATATTGGCAGGTTTTATAAACGGCATAAAAAACAAAGACTACAAAAATTCTGAATTCCAAACCGGGCTTTTTGTAATTGTAGCCACATTTATAACTTGTATAATTGCATTTTTTACAAAAGACGCGGCTCATAAATTAACTGAAAACCCGCTTGTAGTATCAATTCTGTTATTATTTACAGGCTGCATTTTATTTTTTAGTGAAAAATTAAAAAAATCTTCTAAAAATATGGATTTCAAAACCTCAATTTTAATAGGCATAGCCCAGGGTCTTGCTGTATTCCCCGGCTTATCCCGCTCCGGTTTAACTATTGCGACGGGTATATATAATGGCATAGAAAGAGTGAAGGCAGCAAAATTTTCATTCATTTTAAGCGTGCCCATTATAATCCTTGCATCCGTTGTTTATCCTTTAATTGAAATTGATGTACCTGAAATACAAAATTTTAATTTCAAAGCAATTATTTTAGGATGTATAACATCATTTATAACAGGCTATTTTTGTATCAAATATTTTATGAAATATCTGGAAAAATTTAACCTGAAAGGTTTTGCGTATTATTGTTGGATAATTGGCATATTGATGATTTTTATATGCATTGAAAATTATTAGAGAATTAAACTATCTCAATTCTTTTATCATCAGTAACAACAAGCTCTTCTTTATTTGGAAGTTTGCTTATATAATCTGCAGCAGTTTTATCTTTATCAAAATTGTAGTGCTGCACTTCCTGGTTTTTGCGTGCAGAAATCAACATGCCAGGGTATTCAACTTTTTCTCTTTCTTCAGCCACAAATGTATCATGGGCAACCGTATAAAATTTATTATCATCGGGATTATTGATATCTATAGGGGTTTTATTGCCGCTCTTATCAACAAAACTCATCTCTAACAAATCACCGGCTTTGTTTATTTTATATGATATACCGCTTACATGCATAATGCCCGGATACCCGGTTGAATCAGAAAAGCTTGTCTTGGCTGCCTCTTTAACCACCCTTACAATTTCTTTTTCGGTCATTTTTGACACCATTAAAGTATTTTTTAAAGGTGTGGTATCTGTTATATCCCTTTGGGTTAAAGTGCCGATTTTTGGGACCTTTCTCATATTCGCAGCATTAACAAAAGCAACATCAGTGTTTAATTCTGCCCTCATAGAGTCCGCAAGGAAATTTGTCCACGCACATGAAACTATTCTTCTGTTTTCGGGGGTGGGGTCAATCGCTTGTATTGAGCCAACTTTCGGCGATACTCCAAGAACGGAGTTCTTTATATATTCTAATACCGGGCTTTTTTCAAGTTCCGCTTTATTGATATCCATTGAGGCTGTTGTTATGATGCCGTTTTCATCAAACTCAACATCCAAAACACCTGCATATTTGCCGTTTTCACCAGCCTGAACTAAAACTACAGGTTCGCCGGTCTTACTTTTAAGAATAGTCTGCCCCTCTTTAAGTTCAGACGTCAAATTATGTGAATGCCCGCCCTGAATAATATCAACGCCATCAAGCATTGAGGCAATTTTTGCATCTTCATCAATACCGATATGGGAAAGCAAAATTATCTTATTAACACCTTGGGCGCGAAGTTTATCAACTTCCGCCTGTACCAATTTTACGGATTCTTCAAAACCGTATGGTTTTATCCCTTCAAGCCCCTCAAGTGTGCTTGCTGCAGATTCAAGGTCAAATGGCACAAGGCCGACTACGCCATATTTGTTGCCGTTTTCCTCAAGTATCATGGATTTTTGAACATTATTGTAAAATTCGCTCCCCTCAGGGATTTTAGCATTCGCAGCCACAAATTTTACATTACTGTCCGCATTCAATTTATAAAAATTTGTTGCATTGCTGTCAAATTCATGGTTTCCGACTGCCGAAACCTTGACGCCTATAAAATCAAGGAACTTTAGCATTAAAGAATTTCTTTTAAGGTCACCGCCGGTATAATTATCCCCTGCAGAAAGCTTAATTGTATCAGCACCTTTTGCTTTTGCATCCTTGTCAAACTGTTTTGAGGCCCCTAATATATTGGTCATATTATCAATATGACCATGGATATCATTTATAAAAAATAAACTGAGTTTCGCCTTGTTTGTTTTAACTTTTGCCGGCGTATTCTGCACCGTTTGCGCCGTATTAAAGGACACCATATTTGAAGATTGGAAAACATCTTTAATTATTGGCTGCTGCATTTGGGGTGCAGGCATTAAATAAATTGGAGGCTGCCCCCCGGGCGCAAGCTGAGGTGCCGCAGAAGAATAAACGTACCCCTGCGCACTATAAGCGGGCTGCAAATACGGTATAATAGGGGCTGCATGTGAATTTGCATTAACCGGCTGTCCCATATAATTAAAGCTGTAATTTGCACCATTAACCATACATTTTAAAAACCGCTCAAACAGAAAAATTGCCCAAATATAAAAAAATATTAAGCAGGACACTCCAAAAATTCAGAATGCCCTGCTTTTTAAAATTAAGCCTTGTATTTATTAGAATACAATTGTTAATTCTTCATTAGGATTTAGGCTTGAAGAATTAGACAAGCTTGGAACAAGTACATATACGATTTCATCACCTAATTCGTAAAGAACACCGAATGTGCCTGAAACGATAAGTTTACTGAAATCAAATATACCTTTACCGGTTGTTACAAGAACATTGCCGGCACTTGCCATACCACGTCCCGGGTGAAGAGTCAATGTTTCAACAAACGCATTGCCAATTTCATCACCAATTTCTTCTAAACCGTTAGCAGTAACATTAACAGCAGCTGCTGCAGTTCTGCCTGCAACACCCACCACCCTGCCGGCACCGGTGAACGGGAAACCAAGTAATCTTGCTATAATGTTCGGATTTTTAACGTCATCCACACCGGCTGATGCAATTGAAGAAGGTAGTTCAACTTCACAGTTATCTTCAAGATTTTTAATTTTATTGAATTTAACCTTGATATAACCGTTTTTGCAATTTTTTAGGCCCGGTCTTTCAACTTCAATAACTTCGCCTCTAACAATAGAGCCTGCGGGGAAATTAACTCCGCCAACAGTAACATCTTCTGTTGTTTTTGCAGTAAATGCATCGCCAATGTTTGAAGCTTTAGCACTCAATCTATCCAAAAGCTTGATTTTCAAAGTAGTTAAACCGGCTTTTGAAACACACTTAGCGCCAGCCTGGCTTGCATTTGCAAGACTTTGTGAGTAACTGTAGTTTTTCTTCATAGCACCAACAAGATTTGCAACCTGTTCTTTTGATAAATATTGAGAATTAATAACTTTGTCCTGATTTGGAACATGAGCAAGCAGGCCTGAAGCTATAACTTCATTTGTAGCATCATACGCCCAAGTCGGTATGTATTGCATTGTTTTGCCTTTGTAAACAGGTGTGGCATCACTTGAATGGCTATAGTTAATTTGTTTTGCAATAGTTGCAAAAACCTCTGCCTTTGTTATGGGTTGGTCTGGTTTAAATACGCCTGAAGGGTAACCAATCATAAGACCTGCATCAGTTGCAGAGCTAATCCAATCTTTTGCCCAATAGCTTGATGAAATATCAGAATAATTTGCATCTTTAGATGATTTAACACCTGAAGCTTCGGCAAGAACCACTGCAAGTTCTGACCTTAAAATAGGCATTCTTGGGTTAAACATATCTTTTGAATAACCTGCCTTTTCTTGGCTCTCTCTGATAAGTTTTAACACATCTCTTGACCAAGAGCTAACATAGACATCATTTTTGTTTTTAACACCAAGTCTGTGTTTTGATTTTAGAATTTGTCCGCCTGTTTGATAAGTAGCATCACCGTCAACCAATGTCTGGCTTTGGGTGCCAAAAAGTGTCGGATGCGCATAAGCTTCAACCTTTGGCTCATCAGCAAAAGCAGCTGTGCTCATTGCAGCAAAAACAACAGTTGTAGCTAAAAATTTTTTAACCGTATTCATTACTTCTCTATCCTTTCTACACCTAAAACTAAATCCTTTTTAGGTAAGTCTATTATCCTAAAAGCTAAAAGTATAGTCAAGATATTTAAATTAATTGTAAATAACCGGGTAATTATTATTTATAAATGGCAATTTTTTTCATGTTTTGTTTTTATAACAACGATAAATAATAAAGGAGATTTTAATGAGCATAAATGCAATAAATGTACAACCAAGCCTGATACAAATTGAAAAATTGTCTACCAAAGATGATAAAAATAAAGAGCCTGTAAAACAGTATATCAATCCTGCTTTTATAGTGAGCATGGAAAGCAGCAACAAACAAAAGCGCTTAAATGAAGGATGCAGCATGGGCAGCAACAGTATTGCAAATGAAACAAAATTTACCCTGTCTAACGGGAAAGAAATTTATATAAAAGGTTCAGTTGATGAAGTTGCTGAAGCATTAAATGGAACCGGTATAAAAACAAACAAACTAAATATAGTTACATAGAGTTGCAATAACAAAATAAAAAGGACAGCTCTAATTAAAGGCTGTCCTTTTTATTGCTTTATTAAACTATTTCGTGCAAAAAATCACATTTCATGTAAAGAATGTATAAAATACACTTGCAAAATAAGTTTTTTGTTATAATATATTATTGTGAATAAAATCACGAATAAGCAACTAATCGTTTAGCACTTATATAATTAAGGAGAAACAAATGACAGAAGAAAAAGATTGCAATTGCGTTTGTGAATGCAATATACAGGATGTTAGAAAACCTGTAGAAACTGCCGAAGACCTTGAAGAATTAATTTCAAGAGTAAAGGCTGCACAGAAAGAATTTGCAAGCTACTCTCAGGAGCAAATTGATAAAATCTTTAGGGCAGCTGCACTTGCCGCAAACAAAGCAAGAATTCCTCTTGCAAAAATGGCTGTTGAAGAATCAGGCATGGGTGTCGTTGAAGATAAAATCATCAAAAACCACTTTGCATCTGAATATATCTACAACAAATTTAAAAATGCCAAAACATGCGGCATCTTAGAAGAAGACAAGGTTAACGGTATTAAAAAAGTTGGTGAACCTTTAGGTGTTATAGCAGGCATTGTACCTACTACAAACCCTACTTCTACTGCTATTTTTAAATCTTTAATATGTTTAAAAACTAGAAACGCAATTATCTTTTCACCCCACCCAAGGGCTAAAAAAGCTACAATTCAGGCTGCAAAAACAGTTCTTGATGCAGCAATTAAAGCAGGAGCCCCAAAAGATATTATCGGCTGGATTGATATTCCATCTATTGAATTATCAAACATGCTTATGAAACACCCTGAAATCAACGCAATCCTTGCAACAGGCGGTCCTGGCATGGTTAAAGCTGCTTATTCATCAGGCAAACCGGCACTGGGTGTAGGCTCAGGCAACACTCCTGCCGTTATTGATGAAACAGCTGATATTCAAATGGCAGTATCATCAATCCTTATGTCAAAAACATTTGACAACGGTATGATTTGCGCTTCAGAACAATCTATCGTTGCAGTTAAAGATGTATATGATGCAGTTAAGGCAGAACTTGTTAAAAGGGGTGCATATATCCTTAATGAAAAAGAAGCTGAAAAAGTTTCAAAAATCATTTTAACAGAAGCCGGCAGCGTAAACCCAAAAATTGTCGGGCAGCCTGCTTATAAAATTGCAGAACTTGCAGGTATTCAGGTTCCTGAATGCGCCAAGGTTCTTGTTGGGGAAGAAACCGAAGTGGCTATGGAAAACCCATTCTCACACGAAAAACTTTCTCCAATCCTTGCACTATATAAAGCGGAAGATTTTGAAGAAGCAACAGATATGGCATACCACCTTGTAATCCTTGGCGGTGCCGGCCATACATCCGTTCTTTATACTGATGCCAGAACGCAGGAAAGAATTGATTACTTTGCAAAAAAACTTCCTACAGGAAGATTATTAATTAACTCTCCGTCATCCCAGGGCGGTATCGGTGACCTTTATAACTTTAGGTTGGAACCGTCATTAACACTTGGCTGCGGAAGCTGGGGCGGGAACTCCGTAAGTGAAAACGTTGGCATTAAACATTTGTTAAACTACAAAACAGTGGCTGAAAGGAGAGAAAATATGTTGTGGTTCAAAGTTCCGCCAAAAATATACTTCAAAAGAGGTGCTACAGATTTAGCTCTTCGTGAACTTAAAGGAAAACAACGCGCATTTATCGTAACCGACAGATTTTTATTCGATTCAGGTGCTGTTTACCAAATTACAAAAGTGCTTGAAGAAATCGGCGTGGATTTCCAAATCTTCTTTGACGTTAAACCTGACCCGACACTTTCAACCATTAACGAAGCAATGCAAATGGTTAATGTTTATAAACCCGATGTATTCATCGCTCTTGGCGGCGGCTCACCAATTGATGCCTGCAAAGTTATCTGGTTAATGTATGAACAGCCTGATACAGTATTTGACGATGTTGCAATGAGATTTATGGATATAAGAAAGAGAATTTGCGACGTTCCTGAACTTGGTAAAAAAGCAACAATGGTTGCAATCCCGACTACATCAGGTACAGGTTCTGAGGTAACCTCATTTGCGGTTATTACAGATGATAAAACACATATCAAATACCCTCTTGCAGACTATGCCTTAACTCCTAATATGGCAATCATCGACCCGAACTTTGTTGATACTATGCCAAAAGGCTTATGTGCAGCATCCGGTATCGATGCTCTTACCCATGCAATTGAAGCATACGTAAGCTGCATGGCAACAAACTTCACAAATTCTCCTGCACTCGAGGCTACAAAGTTAATCTTTAGATACTTGCCAAGGTCTTATAACGGCGGCAAAGATGACCCTGTTGCAAGAGAAAAAATCCACTACGCATCTTGTCTTGCAGGTATGGCTTTTGCAAACGCATTCTTGGGCTTGTGCCACTCTATGGCTCATAAACTTGGTGCAGCATTTAACATCCCTCACGGTGTTGCAAACGCATTATTAATTAACCAAATAATCAGATACAATGCTAATGACTGCCCGAAAAAACAAGCCACATTCCCGCAATACAAATATCCGCAAGCAAAACTTAAATATGGTCAGATTGCAGATAACCTAGGCCTTGGCGGAAAGAATGATGACGAAAAGGTTAACCTTCTTTTGGATGCTATTACAAACCTTAAAAAGGATATCAATCTGCCGTTATCAATCAAAGATGCAGGCGTTACTGAAGAAAACTTCTACGCCAAACTTGATGAATTGGTTGAGCTTGCATTTGATGACCAGTGTACGGGTGCAAACCCTGTTTATCCTTTAATGGAAGAAATCAGAGAAATCTACATTAAAGCATTTAACGGTACGTACTAATTCAAAACACGATAAAAGGCCCCGGGTTTAATTATTCGGGGCCTTTTAATAAATTAAAATTGAGGATTTATGACAGGAAAATTCCCGGATACTGTAATAAACAGGCTAACTTTATATCATTGCATTCTTGTTGATTATATTAAAAACAATCTTGAAACAATTACAAGCTCTACAATAGCAGGTCTTTTGGAAATTGATGATTCGCAAGTAAGAAAAGATATTTCTCTGCTTAAAAATACCGGCAAAAGTCGTGTCGGATACAATGTTGCAGAACTAAAAATCTCAATTGAAAAAACTCTCGGATTTGAAAGACCTAAAAATGCATTTATAATAGGTGCAGGAAACCTTGGCATGGCACTTGCAAACTATAATAATTTTACAGACTACGGGCTTAATGTTGTTGCATTATTTGATAATGATAAAAATAAAATAGGAAAAAGGATAAAAGATAAAGAGATTTGTAATATTGAAGAACTCCCTTCCCTTGCTGATAAACTAAATATTGAAATGGCAATTTTAACCGTACCTATGGCTTCAGCGCAATCAACAGTCGATTTTCTTGTTCAATCAAACATTAAATATATATGGAATTTTTCCCCAACCGTACTTATAGTACCAAGCGGCGTTAAAGTGTGGAATGAAAATTTAATGGGTAATTTCTTGCAATTTTCTTACAAAATAGGAAAATAATTATCTGTAAAGCCAGCTTGATTCCGTTTCTCTTCTACCCACAAGCCCCGGCATGACCACATATACATATTCACCGGTGCCGTTGTTATTTTCATCTTTAATTTCGATTTTGCCCTTTATATACTCTCTCATTTTATCGGCAGCGCCGTCAATGTCCCCGTCTGCAATTAGCTCCGTAAGACCTGAGCTTTGATATTTACCTATACCGCAATTGTATGCAAAGCTGACAAGTGCATCAAATTGCCCCTGTGTAAGTACCACATCCAATGATTTAGCATAGTTTGTAACGGTATCTATAGCCTCTTGAATATCTTGTCTTAGAAATTCTTCAGCCTCTTCCATTGTGGTTGTCTGACCCTCATAAACATCTTTTGTATGTCCCCACCCGATTGTCAGTTTGCCGGAAGGACAAAGATAAGCCTCACCCCTATAGGTTTCCCAACCCTTAAGCAGTTCTATAACTTCATTGCTTACATCATCAGGCATAGCTGCAGGTGCTGCGACCAATTCTTCAGGTTCTTCTTCTAAACTTACCTCAATATCATTATAATTCGCGGCAGTATCTTGTATTATTTGATTTATTTCTTCTCTAAAATTATTTTGTGCATAGATACCTTCCGCTCCTACAGTTGCGCCTTTTTCTTCCTCAAAAGGAACAGCAAAATCTTCCATATTCACGGTTTGAATATCATCATTACAATCATGCCCAAGAAGGGCTACGGCCGCACTGGTTGCAGCGCCCACTGACAGAGTACCGGCAGCAACTAATCCAAAAATCATTTTTTTAATAAAAAGCTCATACTCTCTTTGGCGTCTTGACATTTTACGACCACTTTGAGTGCGCGAACTTCTTAAAAATTCATCCTTGCTAAGCCTGCGCCTCATTGTGCTTTCGCTATCCAAATAATAGCCGGGCATTGTATGCTTTTTCTTTTTTGCCCTTCGCGGAGCAGCTACCCCAGACTCTCTTCTTGGTGAAATAATATCTAAATTACTACCGGTAAAATACATTTAAATCTTCATCCAATTCATACACATTCTTAATAAGAAAAGTATTGATTAATAATTGCCTAAACATGCAAAAAACTTGAAGTTTTATTAAGAAATTCTACCCCAAGTTTTTAAAAATATTTACCCGTGCATTGTTGCACTATCAAAGCCTACACAGCTTTTTGAACTTTGCCTGCTTTGATACAGGAAGTGCAAACCCTTATTCTTTTCACACTGCCGTTTATAACAGCTTTAACACTTTGAAGATTAGGTGCCTGTTTATATATATGGTGCTTATGTGAAAAAGAAAGTTTGGAAGCCTTTTTAGATATTTTTCCGCAAACTTCACATTCTACTGACATTGTTATCATCCTTTCAAAATTAAATTCTTTTGTATATTAATTTTATGACAAAAAGGTTAATAGTCAAGAGGGGCAATTTATCAACAATCCTACTGTTGATAAATCCAAACATCAAAACCTTCCTTGCCGTAATTACCGGCAACGGCCCTTGCAACATCCATATTTGAATATGAACCTATTTGCAAACAATAAACATCATCTACTCTTCTTATAAAGGGTGCTATACGCGCTTTAGAATTTTTCATGGCATTTTGTGCCGTTTTTGCATCATCAAAGGTTGGATATTTGCCTATTAAAACCTTGATATTGGCTTTCTGCGGAAGTTCTATGGGTGAAAATACGCCTTGTTGCTCAACATTGAGGCTTTGCTGCTCGGGTGCCTGCTGTGTCGAATTAGCCTGCTGCTGATTTTGCGCCGGTTTTGGTTCCTCTGTTTTCTTTGGCACCACAGGCTCATCATCATCTATATTGTCAGACTTTAATTTTTCGAAATGTTCAAGGTTCATAACCTCGTTTTTATCCCTGTCCTGCGGCAATACACGACTTTCAGACGGAGCGTTTTCTTCTTCCTGAATTAAAAGCAGCCTCTTATCAATCGTCCTTTTATCGCTATCATAGCTATCATTAAAATAATTATCACTAAGACCGGGGGTTTCACTATTTTTGGCAATCTCTGCCCCATGCCTGCCATACTCTATATCCACGCGTTTTGCATATTTTTTAATAACCACAACTACGCATATAAACATAATACAAAAAGTAACAAAGGAAAGCTTTAATATCCTTTTTACCTTTTCAACACGCTTTTCAACCCTTTGTACACGGGCAGGGTTCATTTTGCTTTTCTTATAGGTTAAATAATCAGAGGATGGTGTATTTTTTAAATTCATTAAATCACCCCTCTCACCTTGGATTTTGCAAAATTCATATCTTCAATTTCAGCTGTAAATTTTTCCATAACCTTTAATGCAAAACCTTTAATATCGCTTATCCCGATTTCATTTAAGGACGACACAGGGATAGGTGTGCCCTCTGACACAATATTTAAAGCCGTATGCACAAGGGAAGATGTCAGGGATTTTGTAGCTATTGAAACGGAAAGCTTTCTATCCTGATAAAATAAATCATCCCCGCTCCTTTTTATAACGGCACCGTATTCTTCAATCACCTCTTTTATAATGCACACAAAAAGTCTTTGATTTGAAACCATATGCCCCAAATTTACTTCAAAATCTTCAATTATAAAATTAAGCATTTTATCTGATGATATAGGTTCATTGTTTAGAACATCTTCTATATCCACCATTTCCCCTAAATCAACTCTAACAGGGCCGATAAACGCCGCAATAGCGCTTCCTTGTATATTAAAATTTCTGTAAATCCAGTGCGGGCAAAGCTCACGCCCTGTATATGTTATTTCTTTATCAATAAAAATATATCTCATATTATCCTTATTAAATTTTAAAAGAAAAGTTTTATCAAGTCCCTATTTTTACTTTTTAATATAGCCGCCTTTAAGCGTTTACAGCTTTCGCACACTCCGCAGTGGTTTTGACCCGGCAGCACACCTTGTGCATTGTAGCAACTTTTTAAAATACCTAAATTAACCCTTAAGTGCAATGCAAGGTTAATTATCTCATATTTTTCCAACTCAATCAGGGGTGTAAGAACCTTAACCCCGTTTAGCGTAGAATATTTAAAAAATTCATCCGCAATATTGCAAAATTTTTTTGAATTATCACTGAATGTACCAGCCTCTTCCTTATTTGCGCCTATTATTATACAATCATACCCTTCTGCATCACAAAATGAAGCTGCTATATTTAAAAATAAACCGTTTCTGTTTGGTACCCATACAGCCTTCATGCTTTCTTTATCAAGAGCATCAAATTCAAGATTGCATTCCGTTTTATTAAGCGCAGAATTGCTAATCTCCGCTAAAAACGGTAATTTTATAACTTTATGCTCTATATTATAAATTTTACAAATTTCCCGGGCCGCATTGATTTCATCCGCCACCGCCCTTTGCCCGTAATCAAAAGTGAGCGCAAGAGAAACACTAACCCCTTTATTAACAGCCTCGGCAAGACTAACCAAAGAATCAAGCCCGCCGGATAGTAAAATAACAGCCCTGTTACTGCTCATCCGCCTCATCCTCATCTTCATCATTAAGAATATTGCCTGCTTCATCCTTACAATGTTCCGGCATATCGGGGTCATTTAAAATTTCCTCTAAAATCTCATCCCCAAGTATATTATATAAAGCCCATACAGCATTTCTGCCTACAGCCTCATTATCATCATATAATGTGCCCTTAAGGGCAGCTATTGTTCTTTTATCCGCAAAAAAATCGATTTTTGAAAGCGCCTCAACGACTCTTTCTTTTAAAAAGGTAAACTTATCAAGAAAACTTTTTTTAGCCTCTAATATACTTACAAACGGGTCTACCGCCCTCATATCCCCAATCATACCAAGGGCATGCGCAGCCGATTCCCTTACGTATACAGATTTCTCGTCTTCATCTGAAACCACTTCAATCAAAGGCTCTACGGCATTTCTATCCCCTATTTTTCCTAAAGCCTCAGCTGCCGCAAGACGAAACTTGTAATGTTCATTCTTACTGTTCAAAAAATACAAAATCGACTCTATGGTGCGGTTTTCTTTATAATTAGAAATCACCTTAAGGCACAAAACTCTTATATCCACAAAATTATTCAAATCTTCTCCGGATATGGCATGGGTATCTTTTGCAAACAAAAAATCCAACAAATCATCAAGATTATCAGGATGCCTTAGTGTATCAATTTCCCGCACAAGACATTTTAAAAACCCTAAATCAGTACTTTTTTGGAGCAAAACAGAATATATTTTTGATAAATCATCTTTTAAATATTCACCTCGAAGGGCACCAAAAAAGGCTGTAAAATCACCCTTGCAATCTTCAAGGCGCTGTTCAATTAAATAAAAATTATCAGCCGAAATTTCAGTTAATGTTTTTTTATCCATTTTTACCCTGAAAAAGTGCATCCTATGATAATAAAATACTATAAAAAGCGTATGAGTTACAATAATTGTAAACTTTTTTGACAAAACGCCTCTAAATATGTACAAAAATATTCGTCTTGGTGTTATACCTTAAACGGATTATGAGTGAGCTAACTTATCAACAAGTAACTGAAGAAATTAAAAGCCGGCTAGATATAGTTGATGTAATATCAAAATTTGTCGTGCTTAAAAAATCCGGCCATAATTATATGGGGCTTTGCCCGTTCCATAACGAAAAAACGCCCTCTTTCACGGTTACCCCCTCCCGCCAAATTTTTAAATGTTTTGGCTGCGGCGAAGGCGGCGATGTCCTTGCTTTTTTAATGAAAATTAATAAACAAAGCTTTACTGAAGTTATTGTTGAACAAGCTGAAATCCTTGGAATAGAACTCCCAAAGACAACATCAGGGGCAAATGCCAAAGAATATAAAAAAGAAAAAGAACGCCTGCTTGAGGCTGTTAAATATTCTATGGAATTTTACCACAACAAGCTTCTAAGTAATGAAAACGCACTTAAATACCTCGAAAAACGCGGCGTGAATGAAATTGCAATAGGAAGTTTTTTCTTAGGATTGGCCCCCAATTCAAACTTTGAACTTAAAAACTATTTAAAAGAACTTGGCTATACAAATGATGAAATGTATAAAGCAGGCCTTTTGTATGAAAAAAACGGCGATTTCTTGGATAGGTTCAAAAACAGGCTTATAATCCCTATCATGGATGTAAACAACAACCCTATAGCATTTGGCGCAAGAGCAATTATAGACGGACAAAACCCAAAATATTTAAACTCTCCGGATTCTTCGATATACAATAAAAGCTCGGTGTTATTTGGCCTAAACAGAGCTAAAGATGCCATAAAAGAAGAAGACGGCGTTATTATTATGGAAGGATATTTTGATGTAATATCCGCCCAGGTTAACGGTGTTAAAAATGCCGTAGCATCCTGCGGAACAGCACTTACCCCGCAACATATAAAACTTTTAAGCAGATACACATCCTCAAGAAAAATATTCCTTGCTTTTGACCAGGATGCGGCAGGCAGAAAGGCTACAAAACTTGGTGCGCAAGTAATAAAAGAAATATTTTCAGGTCTTGGAAACATTAAACAGTACGATTCAAGCTACACCTCATCATCGGATAATGTCTGTGAAATCCGCGTAGTATCACAGCTTGGCGGCAAGGACCCTGATGAATATATAAGAGAATACGGTGCGGAAAGCTATAAAAATGAAATCCTAAAAGCCCCTCTTTTAATTGATTTTGAACTTTCCATGCTCTTTGAAAATGCACCAAAATCACCAACGGCACAGGAAAAGAGCGAACTTGTACAACAAATAGTGTATATTTTACAAGAAATCAAAAATCCCATTATTTTAGCTGATTACATAAAAAATATCTCGTTTAAACTGAATATAGATGAGGCCGTTTTAAAAAGACAAGTTGAAAGCCATCAGGTGCAATCCGAGGATTTGTATCAAAATGTAACAATTGAACCTTCAAGAGTGCTATTTAAAAAGATTGCCAAAAACAATATAAACGCACGCTATGAAAGAATGGAGGACAATTTAACAAAACTTGCTCTTCAAGCCAATACCCCTGAAAAAAAGCTATATTTTATACAACAGATTAAGGGGTACAAACCCAAGTCAGAGGCCAATTCCAAGATTTTATCAGACATTGACAAAACACTTAGCGAAGCTGATAATGTTGAATCAATAGCAAAAAAACTTTTTTCGAAGTTTTATGATGATAACGAAATCCAAAAGGATTTATCTGACAAAATCTTTTCCTCAAACGAATTTGAAAAATTACCATACAACGATTATATAAATGCTGTCCAAGAAACCTTTTTAAGGCTTAACCAGCTTGAAAAAACCCTGAAAAAAGAAGAATTAAAAAGAAAAAACAGACAAAGCAATATAACCGAAGAAGACAAAATAACAATCTCAAAAGAAATATTAAACGGAAATTTTTAAGTAACAAATATAAAAACTAATAAAAATGGAGAAATCTAAATGACAAGAAAAAGAAATTCAGACCAATCTGTAATTAGTGTAGTTGATAAAGACGAAGATATGACTGATGACGGGTTCTTTGAAAGCTCCGCCCTTGAAACAGACAATATCTCAAACATTATAAGGTCTCAGGCAGGGATTGATGTCAGCACAATTTCAGGCTCTGCATTCTTTGAAAAAGAGGATGATGAAGATGAAAGTGACGAAATCTCCGTACCGAAAGGAATTTCTATAGATGACCCTGTAAGGATGTACCTTAGAGAAATAGGCAGGATTAAGCTTTTAACCGCAGATGAAGAAATCGACCTTGCAAGAAAAATTGTTGCAGGCGGCAATGCGGGTGCTATTGCAAAAAGAAAACTTGTCCAGGCAAACCTTAGATTAGTTGTAAGTATTGCAAAAAAATACGTAGGCCGTGGTATGCTGTTTTTAGACCTTATCCAGGAAGGAAACCTTGGCCTTATCCGTGCTGCTGAAAAATTTGACCATGAAAGAGGCTATAAATTTTCAACATATGCCACCTGGTGGATAAGACAAGCTATCACAAGAGCAATTGCAGACCAGGCAAGAACAATCAGAATTCCTGTTCATATGGTTGAAACAATAAATAAACTTAAAAAAGTAACAAGAAAACTTGCACAGGAACTTGCAAGAAAACCATCAGAAGAAGAATTATCAGTGGAAATGGGTATTTCCATTAATAAATTAAGAGAGATTATAAAAGTGGCACAGGAACCGCTTTCTCTTGAAACACCGATAGGTAAAGAGGAAGATTCCCGCCTTGGCGATTTTATCGAAGATAAAGACGCCGATGCACCGGTAAAAACTGTTGCCCATGAATTATTAAGAGAAGACCTTGCAGAGGTTTTAGGCAGCCTTTCCCCAAGGGAAAGAGATGTTTTAAGGCTAAGATTTGGCATGGATGACGGCAGACAAAGAACACTGGAAGAAGTTGGCCAGTTGTTTGGCGTAACCCGCGAACGTATCCGTCAAATTGAGGCAAAAGCACTCAGAAAATTAAGGCACCCAAACCGCTCTAAAAGGTTGAAAGAGTATATTGAAGTGTAGCAGATTTTGCGGTGCGTGGCAGGCTTTCGCCGAACGTACATTGTGAGAGCTTTGTTAAAAAGACCGAACCCGCAATAATCCAAGAAAACAGGTCTGTAACTATACCTTATAAAACTATTATAAAAACCGGGTTTAAACCCGGTTTTTATTTGTTGCTCTTTTCAAACTTTTTATCCGAAACTGCACAAGCTAATACCAACTTCTGCATTGCCTTTCTTATCAACGATCTGTTGAACATTTCACAATACAAAAAAGGCAAAATTTAAAATTTACGGGTTTTAAAAAAAACACAATGCCGTACATTATAAAAGGGATAAAGTATGAATATTAACGCCTCCAGGTCATTTAACAGCATAAAAAACTCTCCGAAATTTGGCAATATAAACGAATTTGCCATAAGAAAACTGATAGACAGCTATAATGAGGAAAAGATTTCAAAAAAAGAATTCAAACAAGGCATAAAAGCTATTGAAAACGATAAAAGCGGAGATATCGCAAAAGTATCCCACCATGCCCATTGGCCCACAGAACGCCCATGCCCGTATAGCGTTGTTACCCCAAAGGTCTTGGGAGAGACCAGAATGTATTGCGCAGATGAATTTGACACCCTTGCTGCTGCAGGCGCTTATGCAAATTTATACGCTCTTGCGGTAAAAACCGAAGACCAGAAAGACAAAGCTGAATATATAGATAAAATGACAAAAATATACCTGCATCATGCGCAAAAAGATATATGCGAACCCGATGTACACGATGCGGAGGGCATAAATAGAAGAATATCAAGAAATATTGATGAAACAAAAGAATATTTTGAAATAGAAGAATAATCTTTTAATATTCCTTAACATTTCCTCATATAAAAAGGCAATTATTTAATAAAAATAGTTTTTATTAACTCATAAGAGAGATTTTTTAGAGGAAATAAAACTATGGACAACAATGTAGGGACAAACTATACCGTTAAAAGCGGCGATAACCTTTGGAATATTGTTAAAAATAATTATAAAGCCCCGGACGGCGGCACATTAAGCAATAATCAAATTCAAAAAATAGTAAATAAAATCACCGCCAATAACAGCAATATCACAAATGCAAATATGATTTTTGCAGGTGAAAACATTATTTTACCGCCCGTTGATATGCTTGAAACCGAAACCGAATACGAAGATACTGACAGCAAATATGCGCAATTAAACCAATGGTTTAACGGAAATCATAAAAATGCTTTTAATTTTAATGCAGCAAACTCATCAAGCCCGATTTCTGACGGCGCAAAAGAACTTGCCGAAGCGCAAATGAAACAATTTGATACAGATGAAAACGGCACAATAGATTTTGATGAATTTACCGCAGGATACGGCCTGGTGGATGCAGATGATGAAACTAAAAAACAACTTGAAAACATATTTAATTTTATCGATGTAAATAATGAAAACGGCATCCAAAGAAAAGAACTGACCGGCCTTTACAAAATAATGGATGACTATAAAGGCGCAGACGGCAAAATTACCTATGATACGTTCCAATTTTTTGCAAATAATATGAAAGCCGATGACACGGAGCGCGAAATTACCGCAGAAGATTATAAAAAACTGTACACAGAATACTACCCAAACGATATGAACACATACAAAGCATAGTAAAACAGGCATTTTAAGGAATTACAGAGGAGAAAAAATGGCACTAGAAGGAATTACAATAAAAACCAGTGATATAAAACCGGAATTCAGAAGGCAAGCTGAAACAGAAAAGAAAGCTGATAGCAGCCTATATAATACATTTAACACCTGGGGAAACAATATTCATACCGGGGCTGATAAAGAGGCCACAGAGGCAGCCCTTCAATATACAGACCCTATGCTTGGGGATGAAATGTATGAAAAGAATTTCTCTGAAATATACGACCATACATACAGAGAAACCGCCTATATTGATGAAAACACATTTAATCTTGGCCAGGATAAAAAAATAACAACTGAAGAAGAACTTTTCAAATTATATGAAGAAATAGCCAAAGGCCAGATAGCCGCCTATGATACGGACGATGACAAAAAAATAAGTCTGGATGAAATGATATCAAAAGAACTTGCTGATTATAACGCCCTTGTAACCGATGAAGCAGATAAACTGACCATCTTTGACCCCGGAGTTAAAGATGCTTTCAGTGCAGGGCACGCCTTCTTTGATTTAAACGGTAACGGATACATTGATACAGACGAAACAAAAGCCTACTATGCAACAATGGATGCGCTTTATGATGAAAACGGAATGGATGGCAAAATAAAATACGGTGCATACCACACTATGAATGAAATCAGCACACAAAACCCCGAATTTGATAAAAATGCCAGTGACTTAAAAAGCACAATTATACAGGCATACAACAAATATTTTAAATAATTAAAAAACGCTTTTTTTATACACAAATTTAGTGTATAATTTACAAATGGAAAGCACAAAAAAAGGAAAATTATTCATAATAACCGGGCCTTCAGGGGTCGGCAAAGGCACAATTTTAGAAAAATTTTTCCATAATAATAAAAATATAATATATTCAATTTCACAAACCACCAGAAACCCGCGCCCCGGCGAGGTTGACGGCGTTAATTATTTTTTTGTAACACGTGAAGAATTTGAAAATTCCATAAAAAATAATGAATTTCTTGAATGGGCGCAATATTCAGATAACTACTACGGTACAAACAAAAAATTTGTCTTAAAAGCCCTGTCTAAAGGGATTGACGTGCTTTTAGAAATTGAAACTCAAGGCGCACAAAGCATTATGGCAAAATTCCCCGATTGTATTTCAATATTTTTAACCCCGCCAAACCTTGATGAGCTTGAAAAACGGCTCCGCGGGCGAAATACAGAGGATGAAGAAGCTATTCAAAAACGCTTAAATCAAGTAAGAGAAGAGCTAAAACTGGCTAAAACCTACAAATACTCTATAGAAAACGACCTTGTAGAAAATGCTCTTCAAAAATTACAAGAAATTTATAACACGGAAAAAAATGAAAAAAGATTTTGATAAAAATTCAAAAAATAATCAAATTCCCCTGCAAGGCCGCGTGCTTGTTGGCTTAACGGGCTCAATTGCTTGTTATAAAACATGTGAATTATTAAGAATGTTAACCAAGGCAAATTATGAGGTAAAAGTGGTTATAAGCTCCTCTGCTCTTGAGTTTATAGGTGCTAAAACGCTTGAAACCCTTACTAATAACCCTATTTACGCGGATACATTTGCCCCAAAACAAGATACAGAGCATATTTCACTTGCCGAATGGGCGGATATCTTTGTTATAGCACCAATTACGGCCAATACTATTTCAAAATTTGCCGCAGGAATAGCCGATAACCTGATTACAAGCATATTTAACGCGTATCTTGGCGGCAAAAAGCCTGTCATCATTGCGCCTGCAATGAATACAGGAATGCTCAATAATCCTTTTGTTCAAAAAAACATCAAAAACCTTGAAAATGAAGGTGTAAAAATAGTGGAAAGCCGCACAGCACAGCTTGCCTGCGGAGATATCGGAAACGGTGCCATGGCGCACGTGCAAAAAATCTTTGATAAAATAACGGAAACATTGCACCCTGAAAGGATTTTAGGCACTTCAACGCAAAAAAAGAAGATATTATTAACAACCGGCGGCACAAAAGAGCCGATTGACCCTGTACGCTTTATTTCTAACGCATCATCAGGGCGTATGGGCTTGTGCCTTGCGGATTGTGCCCATACAATGGGATACAGCGTGCAATTAATCAGCACAGTTGAAATTAAAAACCGCCCGTATGAAGTGACAATTGTAAACTCCGCTGTTGAAATGGAAAAAGAAGTTCAAAAACGTTTCCCTGACTGTGATTACCTGATTATGGCAGCCGCTGTGTCAGACTATCGTGTAAAAAACCCCTCACCGGATAAAATTTCAAAAGAACAAACCGGTGAAACAATAAATATTGAATTAGTCCAAAACCCCGATATATTAAAGAATATGGGCAAAATAAAACGCGAAAACCAAAAAACAATAGGCTTTTCATTATCAACAAAAGATACTGTAGAAACCGCAAAAGCCAAGCTGGCAGCTAAAAACGCCGACTTTATAATTGCAAATGAAGCAAAAACCGCCCTAAACACTGATGAAAACGAAGTTTGGATAATAGATAATCTTGGAAACACACACCATATCGAAAAAAACACTAAAGAAAACGTGGCAAAAGCCATACTGGAGCGAGTTTTATGATTAAAACCGAAGAAATTATTTCAAAAATTGAAAAGTACGCCTCCCTTGATTTAATGGAACCCTGGGATAATTCCGGTTGGCAGATAAACCTGCACCACGACTACGTTAACAGGGTTTTGATTGCACTGTCATTAACCAAAGAAACCCTAAGCGAGGCTATTACAAACGATTGTGACCTTATAATCACGCACCACCCGCTGATTTTCGACAAATTGAGCAAAATTGATGATACAACAATTGTGCAAGCCATAAAGCACAATATTTGTGTCTATAGCGCGCATACAAACCTTGATAAGACCTACGGTTCAACCACAGATGCGCTTGCGGGAGTTTTGGGGTTCAAAAACCTTATGACTATTGACGAATACATAAAAATAGCCCGTCTAAAAGACGAAATCGACCTTATGGAGCTGCTTTCAGAGGTTAAAAGGTCTGTGGGCTCCGAGAGAATAAAATTAATAAATCCCTCAAACATAGAAACCGTAAGGAATGTAGCCTTATGTGCAGGTGCCGGAGGCAACAATATCAAGAAATTAAATGAATATGATGTTGATTTATATATAACAGGGGATATCAAATTCCACGCCGCACTTGAGGTTCGGGGGTTTGCGGTTGCCGATATCGGACACTTTGAATCCGAACTCCCGGTGCTGCCGCTGTTGCAGGGATTAATCGCAAAGGCAGGCGTGGAAACAATTATAGCCAAAGAACATATACCCTGGGAATATATTTAGGAGAAAAAACATTGGCAATCAGATTTTTGACATCAGGCGAATCCCACGGAAAATGCCTAAACGCAATCATAGAGGGTATTGGGAGCGGATATTTCCTTGATTTGGATTTTATAAATAACGAACTTGCAAACCGTCAAAAGGGTAAAGGCAGGGGCGGAAGGATGAAAATTGAAACCGACCGCATTGAAATAAAATCGGGCGTAAGGTTCCAAAAGACAACAGGGGCGCCGATTTGCATTGAAATCCAAAACAAGGATTTTGAAAATTGGAAAATCCCGATGAGCGTGACCGCATTTGATTTCAATGCCCTGGAACCTGCAGCACAGGCGGAAATTCGGGAAAAAATAAATGAAAAGGCGATAAAACGCGTACGCCCGGGACATGCAGACCTGCCGGGTGCCGTAAAATACCGCCACCACGATATTAGAGATGTTTTGGAACGCTCCAGTGCCCGTGAAACCGCAACAAGGGTGGCCGTTGGAGCAATTTGCCAGGATATTTTAAGAAAATTTGATATAGCAGGTGAAGCTAAAACGCTATCTATAGGCGGATTTAGCACGGAAGAAGATATTGATAAAACAATAGATGAAGCGCGCAAAAACGGCGAAAGCCTTGGGGGAGAGATAGAAATCCGTTTCAAAAATTTGCCTGTGGGCTTAGGGAGTTTTGTACACTGGGATAGAAGGCTCGACGGACGTTTAGCAGGGGCTATGATGAGCATTCCGGCCGTTAAAGCCGTTGAAATTGGCCTTGGCAAAGGTGTTTCGGCACTGACAGGCTCTAAAGTGCATGATGAAATATTTTCCTCCCAAAACGGAAACGCCCGATATACAAGGAATACAAACAATGCAGGCGGCATAGAGGGCGGAATGACAAACGGAGAAGATATTGTTTTAAGGCTTTCAATGAAGCCTATACCCACTATGGAAAAGCCCCTAAACTCAATAAACATTGAAACTAAAGCCCCCGAAACAGCACACTTTGAAAGGGCTGATACCTGTGCGGTTGAGGCACTTGGAACAGTTGCACTAAATATGGCGTCTATAGTGATATTGGATGCATTTTTTGAAAAATTCGGCCCGGATAATTTTGAAGAAACCATGGAAAATTTTAAAAACTATGAAAAGTATTCAAGAGAATTCTAAAAATAAAACTATCATTTTAACCGGCATGATGGGTGCCGGCAAATCCACTGTGGGTGCTGTTTTATCCAGAATGCTAAAGCTTGGCTTTTTGGATTTGGATAATCTGATTGAAAAAACCCAAAACCTTACTATACCGGAAATTTTCAAACTTTACGGGGAAGAAAAATTCAGAAATATGGAATGCGAAACCATTTGCAGTATAAACCCCGGGCAAAAGCTTGTAATTTCAACAGGCGGCGGGGTTGTTGAATCAAAAAAAAATATTGAAAAGCTAAGGGAAATCGGGCGCATTTATTATCTTTCAGCCCCATATGACGTTTTGTATGAACGAATAAAAGATGACACAAAACGTCCGCTGCTTATAACAAAAGACCCGAAAAAAGCCCTGAAAGAGATATTGGAGCGGCGAAAGATGAAATACGAATGTGCCGATTTTAAAATTAACACCGAAAACAAAACAGCAAGAGAAATAGCAGAAGAAATAACCGGGATTTATGAAAAAATTAATAGTTAATCTGAAAGAAAACAGCTACCCGATAATCATTGAAAACGGGCTTGCAGAGAATATAAAAGCAAATATTGAAACATATCTGCCAAATTTTAAAGGAAAAAGGTATTTCATAATCACAAATAAAACAGTTGCAAACCTGTATCGTGCCACCTTGCAAGATTTTGAGCGCGTTGTGGAAATTGAGGACGGAGAAGAATATAAAAACTTTAAAACCTATAAATACATTATAACAAAGCTTTTAGAAAATAAAATTGAACGGGGGGATGTCATAATAGCCTTCGGCGGAGGGGTTGTGGGAGATATGGCAGGCTTTGCCGCAGCAACAATTCTTCGGGGTGTGGATTATGTACAGATTCCAACCACGCTGCTATCCCAGGTAGATTCATCAGTGGGCGGCAAAACAGGATTTAATCACCCCGCAGGGAAAAACCTGATTGGCGCCTTTAAACAGCCAAAACTTGTGCTGATTGACCCAAAAACCCTTGATACGCTTGATATTCGCCAGATAAAAACAGGGCTTGGCGAAGTATTAAAATACAGCTTTATTGAAAAAAGCACCGGCGTGAAAGACGCCGGCCTTAATAATATAAGCTTTTCAGAATACCTGAAAAACCTTGTAAAGACTGCCTCGGTCGCGCAAACACAGCACGAATGCCGGCAGGAAACACTGTATAAAAACCTTGCGGCACACTGGGAGGAAATTATATACGCATCTGTTTCAATGAAAGCAGCAGTTGTAGAAAAAGATGAGTGCGAAAAGGGCCTAAGGGCAATTTTAAATTTCGGCCATACATTTGGGCATAGTGTTGAAAAAATTACGGAATACAAAAAATATACCCACGGGGAAGCAGTGGCTGCAGGCATGGTTATGGCATTTACCACAGCCTGCAAGCGTATGCTTATTGATAGAGAATATTTTAACAGCTCTGTAAAATTAATCAGGGATTACGGTTTAATTTCAGATGATATGAAAAATTTTGACAAAGAAAAACTTTATGAAGGAATGAAATCCGACAAAAAGGTATCAAATAACAAAATTAAACTGGTATTACCGGTTAGGCCGCTTGAAGTTCAGCTTTTTGACGATATTGAAGAGCCTTTGATAAAAGATTCATTGCTTTAGCGCCCCTGCCAAGCCTTTCCATAATTTCAGAGGCGTTTTCATAATTTTTTGAAAGCATATTGTAATCTTTAATATCATAAAGAATTTTTGCCGCCTCTTTGTAGATACTAAGAGCCTTTGCATCCTCTCCTACACATTCATAATTTTCAGCAGCATCCATAAGTGTCCTTGAAATGATTTTCGCACTACCCGTTTCCTTTGCGGCATCTATTGAAAGCATGTTGAAGGTTTCCGTATTTTCTTTGTCATACCTGTCTGCAAAAAGCGCCGCAAGATACCTTAGGGCGCGGGTTTTACCGGAAGGATTTTTTGCCTCTTCGGATGTTTCAAGCGCAAGAGAATACTGTTCAACAGCAGGGTCAAACATCACATAATCATCATAAATCCTGCCCATTTTAAGGTGCGCATGGGTTTTAAGGTTATAATCGCTGCATTTTGTGGCACTGTTATAGTCCTTGAGTGCAAGCTCAGCATAATCGTAATCATCAAAAACCTTGCCTCTCTCAAAGTGTATAGCAGCCTTTAGGTTATTATCCCCGCTGTTTTCAACAAGTTTCAGGGCTTCGTCGTATAATTTCAGGGCACTATAGGGGTCCCCGTTTTCTTTAACTATTCTTTTTGCCCTTATAAAGCTGTCTTTTGCATCACGGATTTCAGCAGATGCAGCCCCGGCGGCAACATCTGCCTGATATGCGGGCACTGATACACCGGCACCTTTGCTTAGTTTATAAACACCGTTATATTCAGCCTCCGGCACTTTAGCGGCAGGCATTTCAACCGTTTCAATCATTTGCGCACTACCTGCTTGCGGCATTTGCTCAAAAGAAACAGCAGCCTTCTGTACCTCATTATAAGATACCGAAGGTGCTGTGGTTGAATAGGTCATATTTTTGATTTCACTGGTTGTTACCCTGTTTTCAGGGATATCGTAAATATTTACGGAAGAATTTCGAAAATCGTTGGCTGAAGATACAGTACTAAATGCTGAACCAGTACCCGCAATAACAGGTGCAGACCCGCTCTGATACAGGGCGGCAGCCTGGTTGGCTATTTGCGGCGCAGCAGTTTCTTCCGCTGTATTAACAACGGATGTTTCCGGCTTTTTATCCTCAGGAATTTGCACCCTGAAGGCCTCATTTACAAACCCCGGGTCAGATTTTAAATCGACCTGCTGTAAGAATAACGCGTTTACCCAGTCTAAAACCACGGTAGAAGACTTATTCAGGCTATCCTCTATAAATTTATCGGAAATTTTTGAAGCGTTTCTTAAATTTGATAAAATTATCTCTCTTGAGGGATTTTCTTTTCTTGATTCAATTTCAACCAGATTTAAATAGGAATGAACTTCTGATGATACATCCTCAGGCGCATTGATAGCAGCGATTGTACTTTTAAAATCTTCAACCACCTGCGCAATATTTATTTTATTAGAATTATAATCCACCTGCACTTTGTTGCCGTTAGGAAAATGTCTTTCACCGCCCCTGTTTTCATCCAAGACAACGGGTTTATTTAAACCTTCGGATACATTTTCAGAAGAATCTTCCCCGGCCGCACCCGTAAAGGATGTATTTTGCTGAGGTTTTCTGTAGTTGATGTTTACAGGATTAATCAGATTATAATTATACATTTTGGCAATTTATACCTTTAAGTTTTAAAAACCTATTCTCCCACACACTAGTATAGAAGAATTTACAAGCATTTCTCTCATCCGAACAGATGATTTTTTGCTATGACCATTCAAGTTCTTATTTAACGATTTTTTTAAAAAAGTCAAAAAACTATTGTAAAAACTTAAAATATAATAGATAATAAAATAGTTAATTGAAGGAGCTTTAAATGTCAGACTATGTTTTTAAAATAAAAAAGGGCGAAATAGAAGTTGAAATTTCATCTGATGATTCTAAATTTATTGAAGATGAACTTTCAAAATGGCGTGAAGATATCTTAAAAATGCAAAATCAAGGCTAGTAAAAAATTATGGCAAAATATAAGCTGACCGTTAAATACGACGGGGTCTGCGACCTTTCAATTGCAGGCGATATACCGGATATCATAGGAAATGAGTTTGACCAGTATGTAAAATCCATGCTCTATAAAAAAGAGGAATGGGAAAATTTTGAAACCAATTTTAAAGAGGCAGCAAAACGTGAATACGGCCGTCTAAACAGAGAGAAAAACAAAGAACAGACACCGAAAGCTGCCGTTGATACACAAGAAGAAAATATTGAAAACCCTTGCATAGAACCGGTTTCTGAGGAAGAAACCTCCAATACGGTAACAGAATATGCTGATGATGCCCCTGTTTTAATTGAAAAAGAAAACGAACCTCTTAAAGAAATTACTGATACTAAAAACACTACACAGCCAAAACAGCCTGAAATTACACAACCTGAAACCACGGCCGTTTTAACGCTTGAAGAATATACAAAAAACAAAAATATAAAAACCCCTCTGGATGAATTTGTAGCAGGTGCTTGTTATTTGGATGAAATTCTTGATATTAAAGAATTCACCCTAAAAGATATAAATTCTAAACTATACCCTGTATTCAACAGGCTTGCAGGTTCAGACATTATAAATACCGCAATTAAACGTGTTTTGATTGAAAAAATTAAAGAAGGCGATAAAACAAAATATTCAATTAATGAAAATGCCTGGAATTACCATAATTACGACCTTGTAAAACATTAGGTATATTTTATGAATTACATCTGGGGCGGATTAATAATAATTTCAATAGTTTTTGGTGCAATAAACGGCAAACTGGATGATGTGGTAAACGCTATGCTGTCATCTGTACAAAATGCCGTAACGATTGCAATAGCACTAATTGGCATTATGGCATTCTGGCTTGGTATGACACATATTGCCCTTAAAAGCGGCCTTATTGATTGGTTTTCAAAACTTATAAGCCCCCTTTTAAGATTAATTTTTAACGAGCTCCCAAAAGACAGCCCCGCATATTCTAATATCGCGCTAAATTTCAGTGCAAACGCACTTGGGCTTGCAAATGCAGCAACGCCTTTCGGTATAAAAGCAATGCAAGATTTAAAAGAGGAAGCAATAAAAGCAGGTAAGCCAAAAGATACTGCAACAAATTCCATGTGTATATTTTTAGGAATGAACACGGCAGGCTTTCAGCTAATCCCTGCAAGTGTTATTGCAATTTTAACAGCAGCGGGTGCAGTTAACCCTGCAAAAATTATTCTGCCGACCCTTATTGTAACAAGCATAGCCTTTATAAGTGCCATTATAATTGCACGCCTGCTTGCACCTTTTTTTAAGGAGGGTGCAAAATGAAAGAAATTTTAAACCTTGTATCAATCTGGATTTTACCCGCCATAATACTTATAATTTTAATCAATGCCTTTATAAAAAAGGTGCCCGTGTATGAAACATTCACGGAAGGCGCAAAAGAAGGCTTTTCTTTAAGTGTTAAAATAATCCCCTATCTTGTTGCCATTATGGCGGCAGTTTCAATGCTGCGTGCGTCCGGTGCGATAGAATGGATAGCGGAAACCTTAAAAACCCCGCTTGAATATTTTAATATACCTGCCGATACTCTTCCGCTTATGCTTACGCGTTCATTATCAGGCGGTGCCACACTTGGCGTGTTCTCGGATATTGTTGAAGCTAACGGTGCAAACTCTTACGCTGCAAGCTTTGCTGCAGTTATAACGGGAAGCTCTGAAACAACATTTTACGTTTTAAGTGTTTATTTTGGCGCGGTGGGCATTAAAAAATTTCGCCACGCTGTACTTACGGGGGTTTTTGCCGATATAATCGGCATTGTCGCCGCAATAATTGTGTGCAGATGGTGGTTTTTGTGATATAAAACTATATTTTATTCAAAATATCCGATATATGGGATATTGCGGTAAAGTTCGTTATAATCAAGCCCAAACCCGACAATAAATTTATCATCCACATCAAGTGCATAAAAATCGGGTGAAATATCGTATTTTCTGGCACATTTTTTATCACACATAACGGCAAGCTTTACATCTTTTGCCCTGCATTTTGTTTCTATAAAATCAAGTAAAAACTTAAGTGTCAGCCCTGTATCCATAATATCTTCAACTACAAGTACATTTTTATTTTCAAGAGGCGGAAGGGAAAGATTTAAAGCAGAAACCCTGCCTGAAGATTTTTCACCCGCCCCATAGCTTGAAAGACTCACAAATTCCATTCTGACAGGCATTTTAAGATATTTAGAAAGCTCCGCAAAAAACATAACAGCCCCTTTAAGTACGCAAACCACTGTCAGCTCTTCATTTTCCGAATAATTTGAAGAATAATATTTGTTTATTTCATCTGCAAGATTTTTTATTTTTTCAGTTAGTTCATCTTTGTCAATTAAGGTTTTAAGCTCTTTTATGTTTTTCATAATCCTTGTTTACCCCCTGTTATCCTTCCTGTACAAAAAAACAGTACCCTTCCACACCTTTAAGAAAGTATCCGTATTAACGGAAAGTATAGAATCTTCATTATCAACAATAAAATTTTGAATTTTCAAAATATTCTTAAAATCCCTGTTTTTTAAAATACCCTTAAAATATCTGGATAAAATCTCCCGCTGCAAAGCAGGTTTCAGCTTTAAAAATTCTTCCCTTATAATAGTGGGGCGTTTATAGTGCCAACTTTCAGAATTTTTTTCAAATATTTTTTTTTCAACATCCGCCATATAATCATCTATAATTTCCGTGTTTTCAGAGGCTAGCCGAATTAAAGATGATATGGAATTCAACACGGTATCATTTATCTGCTGCATTTGTGGCAAAATATTTTGGCGGATAAAATTCCTTTTATACTTGGTATCACTGTTTGATTTATCTTCCCTAAACAAAATATTGTGCTTTTTTGCAAATTTTTCAATCTCCATGCGGGAAAAATCCAGCAGGGGGCGATAATAAGGATGCCGGATTTTCGGGATAGATGAAAGCCCTGAAACCCCAGTCCCTTTAATCACCCTATAAATAAGGGTTTCAACATTATCATTTTTATTATGGGCAAGAAAACAAACATCCGAATTAAATTTATTTAAAGCCTCTTCAAAAAAATCATACCTTGCATCCCTGGCCTCAAGCTCTGTTTTTTTAACATCATCTTCAAGCGTCTTTGTATAAAATCCGCACCCTGCCTCATCTGCAAGGTTTTGCACAAATTCTAAATCCTTTAATGATTCTTCCCCGCGCCAGTTATGGTTTAGGTGAATAACCTTTAAATCAAGGCTAAATTCTTTTTTAAGGCTGTTTAAAATATAAAACAGAACACAGCTGTCCACCCCGCCTGATACTGCAGCAAGAACGGTTTTATCCTTGATATTATTTTCTTTAAGAAATTTAGTAACTTCTTTCATCATACCTTGCTGTATTTTTCTGTTCCTCTTAAAAGCTCTTCCGCCATAATAATCGCCTCATTGGTATTTGTACCGTTTATAAGATTTCTTGCATATGTGCCATACCCTATAATTGGCATTTTTGCACCGTTTAAAATTTCATCCTCTATTGTTTCATACAGCATTTTTGGCGTTTTGGCATTTGTACCGCCTGAAATAATCAAATTAAACCCGTAAGGGATAAGCTCTTTTGCAAACAAAATACACTCAAGCGTAGACTCTACATCCTTCGCGCCGCCATTCATAGATGCACCATCTGCCTGCACAAAAAATCTGCCCTTGGGGTTTGAAATTTCATACAAACCTCTTAATTCTTTAAGTAAATCAATAACATTATTCAGCGAAAACTGTTTTTTATTCACACACACACTGATATCACCTTTAAAAACAGAAAGTATATCTTTAAAGTCACGAATAATTTGCTTTTTATCAGAAACAGAAGCATGCAGCTCAACCATATCAGGAATTACATCGGCATCAACAAGGCTGTTTAGCGATACAATACCGCTGTTTCCATATTCAAAAGAAATTGCATAACAATTCATTGCCTTTTTGCAAAACCCACACCCTATGCATTTTTTATTATCAACTTCACATTTGCCGGTTTTTTTATTTTTGGATATTGCAAATTGAGGACAGTTTTTTAAACAAATGGCACACCCTGAACATACGCTTTCGCTGATATGCGCCTTTCTTCCATGGATATCCCCTAATGTTGCAACAGAAACACATAATGTAAATTCATCAACATTATACCCCGCCTTCACCAGGCATCTTTTTAAATCAGGTAACACCCCGGGCGCAATATCAAAAAACCTCACGCCGGCATGTGCATATAAAAGCGCCATATCAAAGGCGCTTTTAATATCCTGGTTACCAAGCCCTAAAATGAGCTTGAATTTTACATTATCATCCAAAAACATTTTCTAAAAATACTGCTTTCTAATCGGGCAGCGTACCTTTTACAACGGCGGCCTCGGCTCCGTCAAGCTCAAACACTTTGCATAGCGCCTGCACTGCTTTTTTGCCGTCAAATTTTTCAACAAGACAGCTTATCTTGATTTCACTTGTTGCAATCATTTTGATATTTACATTTTCTTTTGCAAGCGTTTCAAACATTGTTGATGCTATACCGGGCCTGTCTATCATGCCGGCACCCACAATTGAAACCTTTGCTATATCTTCATCAATATGCACATTGCTTGGATTCATAAGGTTCATAATGTCCTCTTTAACAGCACAGAACCTTGTTAAGTCATCTTTATCAATGGTAAATGCTATATCGTTAGTATTATTATGACTTCTTGCGTAAGATTGAATAATCATATCAACCGAAAGATTATTTTTTGCAAGAAGCGTAAACAGTTTGCCGGCATTCCCCGGTTTATCGGGCACATCACAAATTACAACCCTGACCTGGGAATTATCGCAGGCTACCCCTGTAACCGGTTTATAAATTTCCATATCTTCAACTCCTATTATTAAAGTTCCTAAATCATCAAGCTTAAACGAGCTTCTAAGCCTCATCGGCACACCAAATTGTTTTGCTGTTTCAACACTTCTTGGATGCAATACATTTGCGCCTACACGAGCAAGTTCAAGCATTTCTTCATAAGAAATTTCTTTCAATTTTTGTGCCGTAGGCACAACCCTGGGGTCGGTTGTATAAATCCCTTCTACATCAGAATATATATCACACCTGTCTACCTTCATTGCAGCGGCTATCGCAACAGCAGATGTATCAGAACCGCCTCTTCCGAGGGTTGTAATCTCACCTTTTTTGGTAACTCCCTGAAAACCTGCAACAATAATGATTTTACCTTCATCAATATGTTTTTCGAGCTTATCGGTTTTAATATCCACAATCCTTGCGCGCGAATGGGTTTCTTCGGTTAAAATTCCAACCTGCTGCCCTGTCATAGAAACAGCATCATACCCCATTTCCTGAATTGCCATAGTTAAAAGGGCAATTGATACTTGCTCTCCCGTAGACATAAGCATATCCATTTCTCTGTCTGAAGGGTGCTCTGAAATTTCATGCGCAAGCTTGATAAGATTATCTGTAGTATGCCCCATGGCAGAAACCACAACTATTACATCGTTTCCAAGCTCTTTTTCCCTGACAACCGCACGTGCAACATTTTTGATTTTATCAGTATCGGCAAGCGATGTGCCTCCGAATTTTTGTACAATAACACTCATACTTTACTCTTCTTTTTTCTCCAGCTTTTGTTTTAGCTCTTCATATTTTTCTTTAATCCACAGGTCACATTTATCTGCCCCATGGATAGAAAACATTTTATCACAAACCTCTGTTGTTGTCTTAATTAAATATTCATTTTCTTTTTCATCCTGCACTTCATCTGTTAATTTTGAATAAGCAAAGATTTTTAAAGCCAAAAATTCCTTATTATCTCCATATTTTTCTTCATATTCATTTAAAATACAAAGCGCCTCTTTTACCTTATTCATCTTAACAAGACATTCAACCTTCCCAAATACGGCAAGATGCATATTCTTATCAAGACTGCAAACTGTTTCAAATTTTTCCATAGCTTCAAAAAATTCATTGTTTTTAAGAAGTAAAACCGCATACACAAACACAATCCTTGGATTTTTTTTATCTGCAAGATAAGCAGACCTTATTTTCCTTATCGCAGAGGCACTATCTCCATTTAACGCATAAGCATTTGCAAGATTAACTTTGGCCTCAACATTATCCGGGTTGTATTCAACGGTTTTTTCCCAATATTTAAGAGCATTTTTATAGTCTTCTTTTTGATGATAACAATTTGCTATATTGAAATAGATATGCTTTGCATCATGGGTAGAATTTAGCGCGCGGGTAAAATATTCTATGGCACTGTCAAACTCTTTTCTTTTAAAATAATACTGTCCGATATTATAAAGGGTTATAGTATGCTCCGGCTCTAATTCAAGGATTTTTTGCATAGTATCATATGCTTCACTGTCCATATTCATCTTTAAATAAGACATTGAAAGCCCGTAATAAGGAAAAACATTTTTGTTATCAAATTTTATAGCCTCTTTAAATTTTTCAATTGATTTTTCCCACAACTGAAAATTCTGACACGCAAGCCCCCAAGAAGAATAAAATCTTGAATTTAAAGGCGTAATCGAAAGTGCTTTTTCGTAAACAGACAGGCATAATTTTTCTTCACGAAGGTTCATATATGCTTCCGCAAGAATAATGTATGTATCAAGATTATCCGGAGCTATTGCCATAGCTTTTCTTGCGTATTCAACAGCATATTTATAATTTTTTATGCTGAAAAAACAATTTGCAAGATGATAAAGTGCCTCCGAATGAAAAGGTAACATAGAATTGACCTTTTGGAATTTTTCTATTGCAGCCTCAAACTCACCCATTTGTGAAAGTAGTACACCCCAAAGGAAAACTCCTTGCATATTTGAAGGATTAAAAAGACAGGCTTTTTGAAAAGCAGCATTGGCCTCTTTTTTGTAATCAAATTTAGCAAGAAAAACTGCCTGACTTATGTATGTTTGCGCATTTCTGGGGTCAATTCTTAAAGATGTGTCAAATGATTTTTTTGCGTTTTTAAAATCCGAAATTTCGCTATAAACCGTACCCAAAAGCGCATAAGCCCTTGCAGAGGCTCTATCTAACCTTATAGCTTTTTTAAAATATTCAGCTGCCTTTTCATACTCGCTATTTTTAGCTTTTAAAATACCTATATTAATATAAGCCTCAGGGTTTCTGTATGCCATATTAAGGCTTGTTTCAAATTTCTTAAGCGCCTCTGTTGAATGCCCCTCATCTAAAAGTTTCATGCCCCAGTTTATATAGGCATTTGAAGGAAGGCCAACCTCTTTTGCGGCAGTTTTATATTTATTCACAAAGAGATTGAGTTTGTTTGCTCTAAATAAAATTTTTTTAAAAAAACTCATTCCCATAAAAGCTCATCAACCATTTCACGAAAAGCACCGTTTCCGCCGGATTTTTCAGTTATTTGAACATCCTTCATCACTTTAATTACAGGGTTTGCATTACTTGGGGCAATTTTATAATCAACACACTTAAAAGCCGCAATATCGTTTATATCATCCCCTATATATAAGACCTCACTGCTTTTAAGATTATATTTTTCCATTAATTCGGTAAGTACAATTCCTTTTTGCCGTATTCCTTTGTGGATTTCTTCAACCCCGAATTTATGACGAAAATATTCTAAAATATCAGATGTTTCACCGGATATTATTCCAAACATAATACCTTTTTTAAGAAGCAGGCTAACCCCCATAATATCAACAAAATTAACGCTTTTTTGCTGTTTAAGATTTTCATCAATTAAAAATGTACCGTCAGTAAAGACACCGTCAAAATCCGAAACAACCATTTTTATATCTTTTGAAAGCTTTAATTTTCTCTTAATACCGGACATAACCTTAATTCCTGAAATTAGACTTTATTACATCTGAGATGAACGGCAGGTATGAATATTTTCCTAAAACCGCACCAAATGAAAGATACACTAAAAATAAAAATATTACAAAATGAATAAGTGAAAATGTAAAATATATGGGCGTTCTTACAAGATAAACATAAGCATACTGTATAAAACTACCTATATATGGGATTTGGGATGTAAAAGAATAAGCAATATCAAAAAACATCCCTAAAACCGCAAGAATTACCGCAATAAATATTGATTGATAAATATGATAAGCGCAAAATTGGGTCACTGTTTTTTTAAAAATCAAAAATGACGCTATAAGCCAAATTAGCCCCGCCATGCCAAAGGTAAAATATGTAGCAACCGAAACAAATCTGTCCCACAAGGATACACTCTGCCTCATGCTCTGTTTGCCTCCTTTATCTTGCGTGAAATATATTCATTCATAATTTCAACATAGATTAGTCTTATTTCATTATTTTCAGGTGACTCACGAAGTGCCATTCTATAATATGTTATAGCATTATTTATATCTTCAAGCAGCATATACGCATTTGCAATAAATACAAATAATACTCTTCTGCCTTTCTTTTCGTCTGCCCCTACAAGTTTTATCGCCTGTTTATAAAGCCCTATTGCCTCTTTGTATCTTCTTTCATTTGTTAGAATATTTGCAAGAAGAATATACGCATTTGGTTTCATCGGGTCTATTTCAATAGCGCGCTCATATAATTCTATTGCTTTATCAATATTATTATTATCAGCAAGGGTAATAGCGAAACATAACCAGGCGGAATAATTTTCAGGAGCAATCTTGACCGCAGCCTCAAAACATTCAACAGCTTTTTCTTCTATGCCGGCTGAAGCATAAGTATTTGCAAGGCTCAATAGTGCCTTGAAATCATCACCGTTAAATTCAAGAGCTTTTTTATAGTTTTCAACTGCTTTTTCAAAATCCCCTTCTTTTTGGTAAATATTTGCAAGATATATATAATATTCACCATTTTCAGGCTCAAGCTCTACTGCTTTTTTATAATTAGCTTTTGCGCCTTTAAGGTCATTTTTATCCTGATACAACATTCCAATAGCGCTATATACAGCACCATTTTCAGGTCCTAATTCTATCGCTTTTTTATAATATTTTAATGCATTTATAAAATTGCCGATTTCAGCATATACATTTCCGAGATTATATTGTATTGAGGCGTTTTCGGTATCTATTGAGGCAGCCTTCAGATACAAAGCAATGGCTTTTTCAAAATCTTTTTTATAAAAATATATACTTCCTGAATTTATAAGCGCCTGAACGTCATCCGCAAAAACATTCAACATTTTGTTATACACAAAAAGGGCGCTGTCAAAATCACCGCCTGCCACGTATATATTTGCAAGCTCCCTATAATTATCAATAATATCAGGGGCTTCATCAATTTTTTTTCTTAAGGTTTCTATATACTCTTTATCTTGCAAGGCGTCATCCATAAAGCTGTTTCCCGTCTGGTCTTTTAAACATTATACAACACAAATAGTAAATTTGATAACTTACTTTTTCAAACATTGTTGTAATATAATTAATGATATGAAAAATGAGAAAAAAATATTATTCATAATTGATGAAATTGAACTTAAATATTTTGAATTCAACCGTCTCATCACCAATTTTTGGCTTATAAAATGTTTTCTTGAAAGAGGCTATGAGGTTTCAATCACTGTTAAAAACCTGCTTTATTTAAACGGCAACATTCCGCTTGCAAAAATTTATCAAACAAGTGCAAGAAATAATAATATTTTTAAATCCGAAACTGTAGATACTGTTTGCCTTAACGATTTCAGTGTAATTTTTATGCGCCCGGACCCGCCCGTTGATATTGATTATATTAATGCAACATATATTTTAAGCTATATAAATAATCCAAAAACACTTATTATAAATTCCCCCAAGACATTAAGAGATTTTAACGAAAAACTTTATATAAATAAATTTCCAAACCTTGCGCCTGAGAATATAGTAAGTGCAAACAAAAATATAATAAAAGAATTTTTATTCAAAAACGGGGAGATAATCATAAAACCATTGAACAGATGTTTTTCAAGCGGCGTATTTTACCTGAATAAAGCTGATAAAAATATAAATGCAATAATAGATACCGCAACAAATAACGGTAAAACGCAGATTATGGCACAAAGATTTCTTTCAGGAATTTCAAAAGGCGATAAAAGACTTATATTTATAGGCGGCGAGATTTTTAACTACGCCGTAAGAAAAGTAGCTACAAATAATGATTTTAAATTTAACGAGCATGTTAAGGAAAATCTTATAAAGGGTGATTTAGACGAAAGTGAAAAACTTATTGAGGGCCAAATAGCACAAACCCTGTTGGATGACGGCGTATATATGGCCGGTTTAGATGTAATTGACGGCAAAATTATTGAAATAAATATTACAAGCCCATGTTTTTTCATCAATGAAATTAATTCTCTTTATAATGTAAACTTTGAAAATATTATTACTGATAAAATATTAAATATTATAAATTCAGAAAAATCAGGGACTTGTGCCGGTATTTTATAAGAAATGTTAATTTTTGTTTAAATAAGTATTTCAGAGGCAAATTATTTTATTCACATGTTTTATGATAGTATCATGAAAGTCAAGTTATCATCATTTAATAATTTTGAAAGCTCGGCACCGCGGGTTCTAACTTCCCGCAAAAAAGGAGCAAGCCCGTACTCTTATCCTGAGAGTAACCAAGCGAAGAGCAAAAATGGTGTGCACCTGCAATTAAATAATAACGAGGAAAATTATAAAGGTATAAACAGACCCACTGAGAGTGTAAGTTTCAGTGGGTCTGCGGTTTCAGAAGAGGATAATGAAACAGCTAAGAAGAAGAAAAATATTATAATAGCTGCAGCAGGTACTGCCATTACCATAGGTACAGGGGCATTATTAATTGCATCAAAAATGAAAAAAAACACAGGCGGCGGAGACATTTTTACAAAACTTGCATCCAGCAAACGGTTTAATCATCTGGTTAATTTTGCCGAAGAAAACGAGGCACAGATAAAAGCTGTACTTGCCCTAGGGATGGCAGGAATGTTAAAACCCATATGTGTTCTTGCTATGCCGGGAGCCGAAAAAGAAGATAAGCAGTTTACGGCAACAAAAAATGCTATCTCTGCTTTCATGGGTTTTCTTTTATCTTGTGCAATACTAAACCCAATTTCGGCGGGCGTTAATGAATTTCTAAAACACCCTGAAGAGTATCTCGGCAAAGATAATGATTTAGTCAACAGATTTGCAGAAGATAAAAAAGAGGTATTTAAAACCCAGACATTTAAAGAACGTTGGTTTTCTACTTATAAAATGAATGAATCAGGTGCATTTAAAACAACTTATAAAAACGCTCTTGGATTATTTGTAGCCCCTGCAAAGGCAGCTTTAACCATTGCACTTATGCCGCTTGTATTAAAATTCCTGTTTGGCGATAGAGCAAAAAAAGAAAATAAAACCCCACAACCTATGTATATGGATATTTTAAATAACCCAAACATGATTGCAAACAGTAAAATTGATAAAGTATTTGACAATTTTATAAAAAGGACGGTCACAAAATGAAAATAAATCCCATAGTAAATCGTCCTATAGCAAGCAATAATACACCTGACAACATGTCTTTTAAAGGCAAAGGAAAAGGTTTCCTGTTGACGGATTTTGTAACAAATACCTTAAACAATACTATACATCTTGATAAGCATATAGCAAAAGGTGTTGCGAAATTATCCCAGACAAGTCTTTCAGATAGACTTGTTGATATGACAAGGAAACTTCCAAATCCGCCTGCAAGATGGGCAGACTTTGAATCTTTTGCTATTACATTCTTCTATATGTGGAACACCTGGAAATCCGATAAAATCGATGAAGAGAGAAAAATTCCCTCAATGATACAAAACGGAGCAGTTACAATAGCATCATCTCTTGCAGCTTTGGCTATTGATGAGGCTTGCGCCCCACTTATTAATAAATTGGCGGAAGCTTATAAAAAACTTCCCGCCGAAAAAATGGCGGAACTTAGGGAGCTTACTGCCGAAGAAATGAAGAAGTTTAAGGCATACTCGCCTGAAGAATTAATAAAATTTAGCGAAAAAAGCACAAAAGAATTCTTTGATGCAGCAGGAAAACTCAAATCAAATACCATATTTACCGCAGTGGTAAGATTTATAATCCCTGTTCTTATGGTCCCTGCTGTAGGTACAATTGTTAAAAAATTAAAAGAAAAATCTGCCCAAAACAATCCCCAGCCCGGTCAACAAACTGCTCAAAACCAACAAAAAACAAATAATGTTGCAAATCCAAATAAATTAAATACAACCCAGGGCTATGCGCCAAAAATCTCTTTTGACCAAACAGAAAATAAATTCAAGTCCTTGTTTGCATAATATTACTTGCGTAATTTATCTGTTTTTATGGTTTAATATTTATAAGCAAACTTTATATTAGAGGAGATTTTAAGATGATTGTTGTAATGGAGCCAAAGGCTACAGATAAGCAAATAGAAAAAGTATCGGACTACCTTAAACAGCACGGCTTTAAAATAAACCTGAATAAAGGTGATGTTTTAACGGTAATTGCAGCAATTGGTGATAAAAGAATGATTTCAACCGCCACTATTAATTCTTTTGAAGGCGTTAGTGAAGTAAAACTTATTCAAGAGCCGTATAAATTGTCAGGAAGAAGTTCTCACCCTGAAGACACTGTTATTAAATTTGAAAATGGTGTAAAAATAGGTGGTCTTGAAAAACCCGTTTTAATGGTTGGCCCATGTTCGGTTGAAAAAGAATTCGAAGGGCTGCTTGAAGTAGCAATCGCTGCAAAAGAAATGGGTTGCGAATTTTTAAGAGGCGGCGCCTTTAAGCCAAGAACCTCTCCATATGATTTTCAGGGGTTAGAAGAAAAGGGCTTGGAATATCTGAAAGAAGCAGGTAAAAGAACAGGCCTCCTTGTTGTAACAGAAGTTATGGATACAATTGATATCCCTCTTTTAAATAAATACGCTGACGTATTACAGGTGGGCGCAAGAAATATGCAAAATTTTAAACTTTTAAAAGCTCTTGGCCGCACTAAAAAACCTGTTATGCTAAAAAGAGGCCCAAGCGCCAATATAAGAGAATTTTTGCTTGCAGCAGAACATATTATGTTTAACGGCAACCCGAATGTAATTCTTTGTGAAAGGGGAATAAGAACCTTTGACCACGATTTTACAAGAAATACTCTTGACCTTGCCGCTGTGCCGGTTTTAAGAAAATATTCCCACCTCCCCGTGGTGGTTGACCCATCCCATGGCACAGGCAAAAGATATTTAATTGAACCAATGGGAAAAGCAGCCCTTGTTGCAGGCGCGCATGGTCTTATGTACGAAGTGCACCATGACCCTGACCATGCAAGCTCTGACGGCGCACAAAGCCTAAGCATACCGCAATTTAAAGAAATCACAAAACGTATAAATAAACTAATCGGAAGAATAGATTACGACAACAAAACCGCTGTAAAAATCGGTCATAAGGAAAAATAAGAATGGCACTTATATTTCAGGAATTAATTTTAAATCTTTCAAAATATTGGTCCGACTACGGCTGCATTATTCAACAACCCTATGATATCGAAAAAGGTGCAAGCACAATGAACCCTGCCACTTTTTTAAGGGCGCTTGGGCCGGAACCGTTTAATACTGCAATGGTTGAACCCTGCAGACGCCCAACCGATGCAAGATACGGCGAAAACCCAAACAGACTTGGGCATTATTTTCAGTATCAGGTAATATTGAAACCTTCTCCGGATGATGCACAGGGAATTTATTTAAAATCATTGGAGGCCATGGGTATAGACCTTTCAAAACATGATGTAAGGTTTGTTGAAGATAACTGGGAATCCCCTACACTTGGCGCAGCAGGGGTTGGTTGGGAAGTTTGGCTTGACGGTATGGAAATTACGCAATTTACATACTTTCAACAAGTTGGCGGTCTCGAGGTTAAACCTGTAGCCCTTGAAATAACATATGGTTTAGAGCGTATAGCAATGTATCTGCAAAATGTTGATTCCGTATATGATGTTATGTGGAACAACAATTTAAAATATGGCGATATTTATCTTCAAAATGAAATTGAACAGTCTAAATACAATTTTGAATATTCAACTCCTGAAAGATTGTTCACTCTGTTTGATTTAGCAGAGGCCGAATGCTATTCCTGCCTTGAGGCTAAAATCGTACTCCCTGCCTATGATTGGGTATTAAAATGTTCTCATACGTTCAATTTGCTTGATGCAAGGGGAGTAATTAGCAAGGATGAGCGAATAAATTATATAAACAGAGTAAGAAAAATGGCAGCAGCAGTTGCTAAATTATATGTAGAACAAAGAGAAGAACTGGGTTATCCTCTCCTTAAAAAATAAGGGAAATTGAATGAGAGATGATTTAAACAAAATCGCTGAAGACCTAAAATTAGACACTAAAGAATATGGCACACTTTTAAATATTGCAAAAAACTTATTTAAAACAAAAAGTCCCGATAAAATGGTCAACGACTCAAAAAACGGTGGCCTTAAAAAAACCCTTAGCGCCTTTGATTTAATTATGCTTGGAATTGGCGTCATGATAGGAAGCGGCATATTTACAGCCCTTGGGATTGCAGCCGTTGGCGGAAACGGAACACTTGGCGCAGGGCCTGCTGTTATAATTTCAATGGTTTTAGCCTCTTTTTGCTGCATATTTTCAGCTATGTGCTATGCCGAATTTGCAACAATGATACCTGTTGCAGGCTCTGCCTATATATACACCTATGCTACAATGGGTGAATTTTTAGCCTGGATTATTGGTTGGTGCCTGATTATGGAATTTTTAATAGGCTACATTGCAGTATTAAGTGCATGGTGTGGGTATTTAATGGAATTTATAAAAGGCTTTTCACACATATTGCCACCCTGGCTTGTCAATCCGCCTGTTTGGCTTGTGCAGGATTATACAACAGCTGTTGCCAATTTAACAAAAGAGGGTCTAAACCCTGATTTAATAATTCCGCATATTTTTGGCATACCAGTCTGTTTTAGTTTGCCCGGCGTAATTTTTACTGTAATCGTTGCAGCAATTTTAATCAGAGGCATTAAAGAAAGTGCTGCTATGACAGGAATTCTGGTGTTTATAAAACTTGGTGTTATTGCGCTTTTTGTAATAACAGGAGCTTTTTATGTAAAACCCGAGCACTGGCTGCCGTTTGCCCCAAACGGGATAAGCGGCATATGCGTAGGTGCATTTTTGATTTTCTTTGCATACCTTGGATTTGACGCTGTTTCAACTGCAGCAGAAGAAACAAAAGACCCGCAAAAAAATCTCCCTGTCGGAATTATAGGCTCTCTTGTAATCTGTACAATAGTTTATATTTTAACAGCCCTTGTACTGATTGGCATAAACCCGATAAGTGAAATCAATCTGCAGGCACCGCTTGCATATGCTATAAGCTCTGTAGGTCAAAACTGGATTGCAGGTTTAATATCGATAGGCGCACTTGCAGGACTCACCTCTGTTTTAATGGTTATGATGCTTGCAGGCACAAGAATTTTATACGCTATGGCAAGGGATAATTTCTTACCCGGAGTATTAAAAACACTTCATCCTAAATTTAAAACGCCATACATAATAACAATCTTGGCTGCCATTATATGTATTTTAGGTTCGATGTTTTTAAATATTTCAACCGCAGCAGAGCTTTGCAATTTTGGCACCTTTACGTCTTTTATTATCGTATGTGTTGCGGTGCTGATATTAAGAAAAACAGACCCGGACAGGGCACGGCCTTTTAAGGTGCCTTTTTCACCCTGGTTTCCTATTATGGGAATTTTATGCTGTGGCGGCTTGATGTTATATTCCATACGGTTTTTAACAACCTCAAAAGTTTTATTTCCGATTTGGATAGCTTTAGGCATTATTATTTATTTTATATACGGATACAAAGAACAAAGAAAGATTGAAAAAAATAGTGAAAAATAACATAAACAACTTATGCAAAAACCTTTTAAAACAAAAAACACCGGATGAATTTATTGAAACAGCAAATAAAGTAAACTTAAAACGGACACTAAACGCTTTTGACCTAATTATGCTTGGAATTGGAGCAGTTATAGGCTCCGGCATTTTTACAATTGTAGGCGTTGCAATGGTTGGGGAACAGACAGGATACGGTGCAGGGCCTGCCGTTATAATTTCAATGCTGATTGCCATGTTTGCATCTCTTTTTTCAATCCTTTGTTACTCAGAATTTACCTCTATGGTTCCGGTTGCAGGAACCACATATACGTATGCATACGTTACTATGGGTGAATTTATGGCCTGGCTTGTAGGTTGGGTATTAATGCTTGAATACGTTATAGGAAACGTTACAATGGCAAGTTCCTGGACCGGGTATTTTATGGAACTTTTAAAAGGCTTTTCACACATTCTTCCCTCTTGGCTTGTAAATCCGCCCGTATGGCTTGTTAATGACTATAGAACCGCCGTAAGTGTATACACAAATATGGGGCTTGACCCAACAGCGGAAATACCAAAAATATTAGGGATAATTCCTTTTTGTATTAATATTCCTGCAATTTTACTTTTACTATTAATAACAATCCTGCTTGTGCAGGGAATTAAGGAAAGCACGAAAGCTGCAACAATACTTGTTTTTATAAAACTTTTTGTAATATTTTTATTTGTATTTACCGGCATGTTCTACGTTTCCCCTGAAAACTGGGTACCCTTTGCGCCAAACGGAATGAAGGGTATATTATCAGGTGCGTTTTTAATATTTTTTGCTTACGTTGGTGTTGATGCAGTATCTTCAGCCGCAGAAGAAACAAAAGACCCTCAAAAAAACTTACCTATAGGGCTTTTAGGAACACTTATAGCCTGCACTATAGTGTATATTGCAACAGCACTGGTGCTTTCAGGCATGGTATCAACGGATAAAATCAACACTCTTGCCCCGATTGCCGCCGCCATGAACTCTATAGGATTAAATAAAATAGGAGGACTTATTGCAGCAGGGGCACTTGCAGGAATTACATCAGTTATTCTTGTTTTCCAACTTGGCGCAGCAAGGATTTTATATGCTATGGCAAGGGATAATTTCTTCCCGAAATCTTTCCAGAAAATCCACCCAAAACACGGTACGCCGCACGTTGTCACTTGGGCTGCAGGTGTGCTCGTTATATTGGGTGCAATATTTATGGATTTAAACATATCTGCAGAACTTTGTAATTTTGGCACCTTTGCAAACTTTATGGTTATCTGCATTGCGGTTTTAATCTTAAGAAAAACAGACCCTGACAGAAAAAGGCCCTTCAAGGTGCCTTTCGTGCCGTTATTCCCGATTTTAGGGATAATACTTTGTGGCGGAATAATGATACACGGATTTATTACACTTGGAATATCAGCGATACTTTTCCCGCTATGGATAGTTTTGGGCATTATTATCTATTTTGCATATTGCTATAAAAAACAAAGAAAGACCGAAAATGAAAAATAATATAAAACAATTCATTTTAAATCTTTTAAGAAAGAAAACACCCGATGAATTTATTGAAACAGCAAAAAATTCCAAACTCAAAAAAACATTAAATGCATTCGACCTCATTATGCTTGGGATAGGCGCAGTTATCGGCACAGGCATTTTTACAATAATCGGTATAGCAATGGTTGGAGAACAAACAAGCCCCGGTGCAGGCCCTGCCGTTATTATATCAATGATAATTGCAATGTTTGCATGCCTGTTTTCAGCTCTTTGCTATGCTGAATTTGCCTCTATGATACCTGCCGCAGGCTCTGCCTACACCTATACATACGTTACTATGGGTGAATTTATGGCTTGGATTATAGGGTGGATATTAATGCTTGAATACGCTATAAGCAACATCACTGTTGCTTGTTCATGGACAGGGTATTTTATGGAACTTTTAAAAGGGTTTTCACATATTCTTCCCTCTTGGCTTGTAAATCCGCCCGTATGGCTTGTTAATGACTATAGAACCGCTGTAAGCGTTTATACAAATATGGGGCTTGACCCGTCATTTGAAATACCGAAGATTTTCGGAATTATACCGTTTTGTATAAATCTGCCTGCAATTCTTTTAATCCTTATTATAACAATTCTTTTAATTCAAGGAATCAAAGAAAGCACAAGGGCTGCAACTATCCTTGTTTTTGTAAAACTTTTTGTTATTTTGCTGTTTATCTTTGCGGGTGCATTTTATGTTTCCCCCGAAAACTGGGTACCCTTCACACCAAATGGCATAAAAGGTATATTATCGGGTGCATTTTTAATATTTTTTGCTTATGTTGGTGTTGATGCAGTATCTTCTGCAGCAGAAGAAACCAAAGACCCGCAAAAAAATCTGCCCATTGGTATCATAGGAACACTTATAGTATGCACAATTGTATACGTTGGCACAGCACTGGTGCTTTCAGGCATGGTGCCTGTTGATAAAATAAACATACTGGCCCCAATAACAGCTGCAATAAACTCTGCAGGACTATATAAAATAGGAGGATTAATCGCAGTGGGCGCGCTCGCAGGGCTTACATCAGTGCTTTTGGTTTACCAGCTTGGCACAACAAGAATTTTATACGCTATGGCAAGAGATAATTTCTTCCCAAAATCTTTTCAAAAAATCCACCCAAAACACGGTACACCGCACATTGTTACTTGGGCTGCAGGGATTATTGTGATAATTGGTGCCTTGTTTATGGATTTAAAAATTTCAGCCGAGCTTTGCGATTTTGGCACTTTTGCAAACTTTATGATAATCTGCATTGCGGTTTTAATCTTAAGAAAAACAGACCCTGACAGAAAAAGGCCCTTCAAGGTGCCTTTCGTGCCGTTATTCCCGATTTTAGGGATAATACTTTGTGGCGGAATAATGATACACGGATTTATTACACTTGGAATATCAGCGATACTTTTCCCGCTATGGATAGTTTTAGGTGCAATAATATATTTCGCCTACGGCTACAAAAAACATAGGGAAGAAGAAACTAAGATTTCATCTTAATAAGTGCGTTAATAACATTAGGGTCCCATTTTGCGGCACTTTCCTGTTTTAAGATTTCAAGCGCCTCTGCATTTGAAAGAGCGGCTCTGTGCGGCCTATCCTCCGTTAGTGCGCAATACGCATCCGCCACGGCTATAATCCTTGACCCAAACGGGATAGAAAATCCGCCAAGACCTTCCGGCTTGCCAAGGCCATCCCAACGTTCCTTCTGGTAGTGAATATACGGTACAACCTCAGACATGAAGTTTATATTCATAAGCAGACTTACACCGGCATTAGGGTGTTCTTGTAATTTATCCCACTCATCTTTTGATAACTTGCCTTTTTTATGCAAAAGCTCATCATTGATAGTAATTTTACCTATATTTTGCAAAAGTCCTGCATAGTATATTAAATCTGTTGTCTTTTCATTTAATTCAAGGAAATTGCAGATTTCTCTTGATAAATCAGCAGTCCTTTGGGAATGATTATTCTTGTATTTACCCTTAAGGTCTACGGCAATCGCCAGTTTTTCAACGAAAGCCTGCTGTTTATCCCCAAGGTCACCTATAATTGATGTTAATTGGGCACGCAGGTTTAACAATTCACTTGTTGTAACGGTGTCTGAACCTACTACCCTTTTAACCTGGTCTATAAGCTTTTGTATACCAAGGGAAGTTACAAAAAGCCCCGCCGTAATTTTTAAAAGCTCAATAAATTCAGCCTCGAGCGGATGAGATGCATCGCGTGTAACTTCAATTGCACCGATACATTCAAATTTATTCTTCATGGGGAAAACAATAATTTGCTTATTATTTTCGCTCAGCATTATGACTTCTTCTTTTTTATAACTTCTTGCAATATGCGAATTTACTTCTTCATTAATATCATCTGTTGATGTACCCGCAAGTTTTATCGGTTCATTTTTCTTTGCAAGGTAAATAACACATTTCTCAAGCGAAAGCATAAGTTTTATTGTTTTTGCAATTGAATTATAAATAATATAATCTTCATTTGAATTAAAGCCTAAAATAGAAAGTGTTGAATCAATTGAATATATTGAAATCAACTCTAAAAGCTGGTCTTTAAGACTTTCATTTTTAGTTTTTACCTTATTGCCTATTTTATGAGCAAATTCAGAGCTTATAAGGTGCTCACAAAGAAAATCGCCAAGGTTTAGGGCAAAAATCTCTTCAAGGGGGTCATTTTCCAAAAGGCAAACGGTCATGGCTTCATCAATATTAACTTCGCTATCCTTCAACCTTTTTGGGTCGTTTAAATTTTCCATACAATATCCTAAAATATCTATATTTAGTTTATCGGCATTATTAAAAAAAACTTTAAACATTTTTATAAAATTTATACTAAAGTTTACAAAAAACCTGACTTAAGTATTAAAAATATGCTAGAATAAAGCATCATGAAAGATTTAGCAGAATTTACCGAAACAAAATATTATAAAATAGAAAGCGATATTTCGCTTGAATGCGGAAAGCTTTTAAAAGATGTTCAGGTGGCATATGAAACCTACGGCACATTAAATAAAAACGGTGATAATGCTATTTTAATCTGCCATGCTCTAACAGCAGATGCCCATGCTGCCGGCTATCATAAAGGCGATAAAAAGCCCGGTTGGTGGGATTCAATGATTGGCCCCAATAAAGCGTTTGATACAAATAAGTATTTTATAATATCCTCTAACGTCCTTGGCGGATGCAAAGGTACAACAGGCCCATGTTCAATTAACCCTGAAACACAAAAGTCATACGGGCACGATTTCCCTGTTATCACTATTGAGGATATGGTAAAGGTTCAAAAAAAACTTGTGGATTTTTTGGGTGTCAAAAAAATGATTGTCGCAGGCGGCTCTATGGGCGGCATGCAGGCAATGGAATGGTCAATAAAACACCCTGATACCGTTAAAACAACCATAATAATAGCATCTACCGCAAGGCTTTCAGCCCAAGCTATTGCATTTAATGCAGTTGGACGAAATGCAATAATATCAGATAAAAATTTTAACGGCGGCGATTATTACGACAAAAACAATACGCCTGATTACGGCCTTGCAATTGCAAGAATGGTAGGTCATATCACATATCTTTGCGAAAATGCTATGCACACAAAATTCGGCAGAGATTTTAAAGACAAGCCAAATTTTGATTTCGGAGTAGATTTTCAGGTGGAAAGCTATCTTGAATATCAGGGAAGAATATTTGTAGATAGGTTCGATGCTAACAGTTATTTATATATTACAAAAGCAATTGATTATTATGACCCGATTTCAAAATTCGGCAGTCTTGAAAAAGCATTCAGTAAAAGCAGCTCAAGATTTTTAATAATCTGTTTCGATTCAGATTGGCTCTTTACAACAAGCCAGTCTAAAGAAATAGTAAATGCCCTTATTGCTGCAGGAAAAGATGTTTCATTTGTTGAACTTAAAAGCCCCTGCGGACATGACGCATTTTTAATTGAGCACAAAACTCAAACAAAAATTATAAAAAGCTTTTTAAGAAAGGATGAACCTTAAAAATGAACGGTACGCAATTAAATTATGAAGTAGTAACAGATATAATCCCAAAAGGCGCAAGGGTTTTGGACCTTGGGTGCGGGGACGGTACACTGTTTTCAAAATTAATGAAAGAAAAAAATATAACAGGCGTTGGTGTAGAAATTAACCAGGAAGAAGTTATCAAGGCCCTTGATAAAGGCGCTGCCGTAATTCAGGGTGATATTGATGAAGGGTTAAAACAGTTCCCGGATAAAAGTTTCGATTATGCCATATTAAATCAAACCCTTCAATCGACAGAAAAGCCGGACTTTGTTATGGATGAAATGCTCCGTGTGGCAAAAAAAGCCGTTGTAACTTTCCCGAATTTTGCATATTGGAAGGTACGGTTTTATTTGTTTTTTAAAGGAAAAATGCCAAAATCAAAACAACTGCCCTATGAATGGTACAATACCCCAAATATCCACCTTATGACCGTTAATGATTTTTTTGAATTTTGTAAAAAACGGAATATTAAAATTTTAAAATCTGTGTATTTAACAAGAAATAAAGCCCGTAGCGGCATTTTGATAAAAACTATTACGAACTTTTTCACAGAAGAAGCGGTATTTGTAGTATCCAGATAAGTAAAACCGACAATCACATATATCAAATGCAAAACAAGGAAAAGGAGCGCGAAGGTTACAAAACGCGCCCCGAAAAGTTGTTCATCTAAATTG
>CAJTLG010000007.1 GCA_910577395.1 uncultured Vampirovibrio sp.
CAAATTCCTTCTCTTTTCGTTTCAGATATTTGTAACGAAGGCAGTCCCGTCGCTTGTGCTCCTCTTTAACACCTTTCCTGCCGTAGTGCCTTTTGGCACCGGCTGGCGCATACAAACATCCTTCAACTTCAAGGGAAACATGTTCAGGGTGATGTGAAACATGGGAGAAGGCATAATGATTAGAATGCACACACGCAAAGCGGTGCAAGAAATGAACAACTTTTTTCATAGATAAACAATCTTTCCTTTAACTATAGATAAACAATAGAACGATTTTAGATATTGTAAGGTGGATAGTTTAACGGTTATGGTGATTAAAAGTATACCGAAATACTATACCCTTTAATTTCCAGTTTACCGTTTTTTTTTTTTTGTCAAGCTCGCAAATTAAAGATTTTATCCCAAAACCTTGACGGCCCAACTTCTTTCAGCCTAGATAATCATGTTCCGAGCTGCCCAATAAATGACCTCTAACTCGCTGATTGTTCCGCCAAAAGGCGAAGACTCAGCTCACAGATTATTAATATCGGAAAGACAGGTAATAGCAATTGTTAATAAAACATTAATAAAATTAGACATCAAATATTGATACTTTATAATATTATTAAAATAAATTAAATGAAGGGAAAGCTATGTTCAAAAAAGAGGACGAACAAAAAAATAATCCTTTTGCTGCAGAGGAAACTGTCGAAGAAAATACTGACAATACAACGGAAGAAACTTCCGATAATATCGACGAAGAAATCCCGAAAGAAGAAAACGCACAAACCAATAATGAAGAAACTCTTAAAGCAGAGCTTGAAAGCCTAAATAACAAATATTTAAGGCTTGCTGCTGATTTTGATAATTTTAGAAAACGCCAAACAGCGGAAAGAGAAAATCTTTTAAAATACGGCGCAGAAGATACTTTAAAGAAACTAATAACCGTACTTGATACCTTTGAAAGGGCAAAAAAATCTATTGAAGTTTTGGAAGAATGTCAAAAAGTAAAAGAAAGCTATGAAGTTTGTATAAAACAGCTTTATGATACACTTGATAAAATAGGGCTTAAAAAAATTGAAGCCAAAGGGGAAGAATTCGACCCGAATTTGCATGAGGCAGTTATGCAAACCCCTACAAACGAGCACCCTGCAAACACTGTTATAGATGAATTACAAACAGGATATAAATTACACGATAAAGTATTAAGACCGACATTTGTAAATGTTGCAACGGAAGGCGGAGAGGGCTAATCCCGCGCATAATTAGAAATAGGAAAAGCTGTAAAAATGGATTATTACCAAATATTAGAAGTAGAAAAAAACGCATCAAAAGATGAAATAAAACGCGCATTCAGACAAAAAGCAAGAAAATTACACCCTGATGTAAATAAAGAACCTGATGCTGAAGAAAAGTTTAAAGAGCTTGGCCGTGCCTATGAAACATTAATGGATGACAATAAGCGCGCATTATACGACCAATACGGCGAAGACGGGCTTAAAAACGCAGGGTATTCTTCCCAGGGGCCGTTTGACTTTGGCTTTGGTGATATTAACGATATATTTTCAGCCTTTTTTGGCGGCGGTATGGAAACAGGCTTTGGCGGATACCGGGAAAACCCTAACGCCCCAAGGCGCGGCGCAGATTTAAGAATGGATATCCAAATAGATTTTATGGATGCTATGAAGGGTATCGAAAGAGAAATAAAAATTGAACATACAGAACCCTGCGAAACCTGTAACAGTACGGGTTTTGATAAAAATGCAAAAGAGCAGGTATGTAAAACCTGCGGGGGCCATGGGCGTGTACAGCAAAATACAAGAACCATTTTAGGAAGTTTTACATCCGTTACAACCTGCCCCAAATGCCACGGCACAGGAAAAAGCCCGGAATCATTCTGCAAAGTGTGCAAAGGTGAGGGCGGCATTAAAAAAGAAAAAACAATCAAAATTAAAATACCTAAAGGTGTAGATACAGGTTCAAAAATCCGTCTTTCAAACGAAGGAAATGCCGGTAAAAACGGCGGACATCCCGGTGATTTATATGTAGTACTCCACGTTAAAGAATCTGAAAAATTCATAAGAGAAGGTGCCGATATTCATACAATACTTGAAATATCCCCCTCTCAAGCAGTATTAGGGGATAAAGTAACTGTTGAAACAATAGACGGCAATGTCGAAATGAGTATCCCGCAGGGTATTCAAAGTCTTGATAAACTGCTTTTAAAAGGCAGGGGTGTACCCTTTATCGGAAGCGATACCCAAAGAGGCAATCATTATGTTACGGTTAAAGTGGTAACGCCAAAAAAAATCTCAAAAGAAGAAGAGCAGCTATACAGAATGCTTTATAATATTCAAAAAAATACAAAAGAAGGTATTAAAGATAAAGTAAAAGCAGCCCTGCACAGATAGCCCAAAACAAAAAGGAGAGTTTGATGAAATTTAAAATGTTATTAATTGCCCTATGTATGGTATTAATCAGCCAAACAGCAATGGCATCAAGGCTTCCTGATGATTTTTGGGCATACCTTAAAAAACAACTCCCAAATTCAACCCAGAGGTTTGATTCTCTTATTGTATTGCCTGATGGCACCACATATATTCCTCTTTACCCGGCAGAAACAACGGAAACTAAAGACATAAAAATTGAATATACATACCCTGCAGGAAAAAGCCTTGCCTCAAAGCCCGAAGTTGTGATTTTTAATAATAATTATGTGCTTTTAAAGCTTATGAAAGATAAAAACGGTAATTTTTCAATAACAAAAAATGAGAATTTGCCCCTAAAAGTAAAGCTTGGCGTAATGCCGCAGGATATGCTTGTACCTGTGGGCTTAGAAGTACCGGAAAGCCTGAAACTTATCCTTGGCGACCTTGTTATCCCTCAAAAAGGCGATAATATGATTATTGCAGCCACAGATACAAAATTGGGCAATGTTGATACTAAAACAGGCTCAATTGCACCGTTAAATGAACTAAAAAATAAAAAAACCATTATTTCAACTGATAAATCAAAGTTTGTGCTTATCTATAACGGAGAGGCCAAAGGCTCTATGTATGAGCTTAAACTAAACGGCCTGCCTTCAAAGATTTTAGCGTCAAACAAATCCAAATTTGCCCTTGTAATGTATTTCGGTTCTAAAACTCTTGAAATTGTTGACCTTACAAATGAAAGAATGGTATCGCAAATCAATCTTGACAATACACCAAAAGATGCCGATTTAGATACCGTAAATAATATAGCCTATGTTGCAAGCGCAAACGCTTCTGCTATTTATATGGTGGATTTAAACTCAGCAAAACTTATTAAAGCAATAAAATTGGAACAATCCCCGGAAAGAATAGCTGTTTCAAATGACGGAAATTCATTATGTTTTACGGATAGAAACACGGGCAAAGTTTACAGCCTGCAATCATCAGACGGAGCTTATGTTGCAAAATACATAGCAGACGGTAAAAACCTATCCAGAATTTTATATAAAGACGGAAAAATTTATACAATATCAAGGACTGAAAATAAACTGTCTATCTATGATGAGGCAGAGGGCATTTTAACAAATGAAATAAAACTGCACCAAAAACCGGTAGATGCCGTTGTATACCATAACAAAATATATATTCTTTGCGCCGATGACAGTATTATTGATGTTTTTGACACTGAAAAGCAAAAAATGGCGGATAACGTAATCCTCGATAATAGCGGGTTTTATTCAAAAATCACAATAATTCCAAATCAGCCAAATGCAATTATCACAGGCATTCAAACCAAAAAATTTCTGCTTTTAAACCTTGATAAAATGGTGATATCTAAAAAGCAAAATGCAAATATTGATGTTGCAAACATAATAATTGTTGATAATGCAGCACCTGCAAGGGAAGAAACAAAAGAAAGCCTGTAATAATTTATGAAATTTAAAGAAGACCTTTCAGGCATAAACATAATCAAAAAAAGCCAGGATACCAATATATTTGACAATCAAACTCTTGAAACGCTTGCCGGGCTTGATAAAACACGTGAAGATTTTTGGAACGTTGATAATGAAAGTGCAAATTTTTTAAGCCTTTTAATCAAGACAAGCGGCGCCAAAAATGCACTTGAAATAGGGACATCAAACGGTTATAGCACAATATGGCTTGCTAAAGCACTTAAAACCACAGGAGGAAAACTTACCACAATTGAATTTTGGGATAACCGTCTTGATGTTGCAGTTGAAAATTTCAAAAAAACAGGTGTGGCCGATATTATTGAACCAAAACTCGGACAAGCGGTTATGATACTTGAGGAAATGGCATATTCTAATAACCCGCCCGTATTTGATTTTGTATTTATTGATGCAAATAAATCTGAATACATAAAATATTTTAAGCTTGTCGATAAAATGCTTAAAAAAGGTGGAATTATAGCGGCAGACAATATCCTTTCCCATTACAAAAAGGTGGAACCGTATATAAAAGAAATAACCTCTCGCACAGATTATCAAAGCCAGCTTATCCCGCTTGATACGGGGATAATGGTATCATATAAACTTTAATCCCTTAAGAGTATCAAGGCTTACGGGCTTTGTTAGAAAGGGGCTTCATATCGTACATGCAGAGTCATTTTCAAAATGATAAATTAATATTTAAAAAGAGTTTATGCTTTTTAAAAATAAATCATCTGCTAAAATATTCGGCACAGCACAGTTGATGCAAATACTGACAGGTGCAACCCGCACGATATATGGTCAGGTACGCCCGGCAGCAGTGGAGCTTATATTTTAGGAAACATCAACAATGGCGCTTACTCTGTACCTAACTGCACAGGATATACAGGCTGTCTAAGTACTCTTGCCTTTACGGTGCGCTGTGTCCTATGGATATAAGGTATAATATAAACATCCTCCGGAGTGCCAAAGTTTAAGAATTTTGACAGTGAGAGGTTTTCATATCGTCAGGCAGAACCATTTTTTAAATGGTGAAAGGTTTGCAAAATATGCAAAATCATCTGTCAAAATAACGGCACAGTGCAGATGCAGATATTTGAAGGCTTGCAGCTGTGTAACGGCTCTACAAGCCTTACCGGTGCGCCGCGATGCAGCATAGCTACCAAGTGCAAGGGTGCCACTCCGACTTATTTCGACCCGTTTGATTTATGGACCGGCACACTTAAGTCCGGTGCTACCTATCATATTGGCCAGCTTAGCGATAAAGGTTTTTTACTTTCCGCCTTTACAGCTGCCCAGGCCTTTTCGGTGCGTCGTTTCAAGTGGATATGGAAAGCCATGGCGCCAATGCAGACAAATACCGGCGCCCCGCGATGCTATCAGCTAAATGGCAAGTGTAAGGGCGCCGCGCCTGGTACTGCCTACGCCGACCAGTGCTACTCAGTACATATATGGTCAGACAAATACACCAGTGGTAAGTATCACACATTTATGTTGTATAATGGCAGCTTTTGTGAGCTGGTTAACTCTCCGTATGTCAGTACTTTTGCCGCTTCGGTGCGCTGTGTCAAATGGATATGATAACCGCGACACACATGCAGACACTTGCAGGCTTGCAGCTGTGTAACCAGTCAACAAACGCAAGTACCGGTGCGCCGCGGTGCTGGAATGTAAGCAAGTGCAAGGGTGCCGCACCTGGATATACAAGCCAGAATTGGACTGATTACTGCTTTCCGGCTAATATATGGTCAAGCACCCCGTCTGACAGCAGTTATTGGAATGCCTACTTACGTCTCGGAAGTATGGATTTACGTGCAGGCTCACCACTTCCTGCCGTTGCTGCCTTTTCGGTGCGCTGTGTCCTATGGATATGAGGTATAATACAAATATCCTCCGGAGTGTCAAAGTTTAAGAATTTTGATAGTGAGAGGTTTTCATATCGTAAGGCAGAACCATATTTAAATGGTGAAAGGTTTGCAAAATATGCAAAATCATCTGTCAAAATAAATGGCGTAGTGCTAATACGGACAGGCTTGCAGCTATGTAACGAGTCTACCGGAGCAAGTACCGGTGCCCCGCGGTGTTTTCAGTCGTTTACAAATTGTAAGGGAGCGGCGATACACGAGATATGGGCCGACCGATGTTACCCGCACCTTATATGGTCTGATACGCCCTCTAACGGCAGGTATCGCTCATTAATGCTTAGCAGCGGTGTTCTTTATGAGCCCGATGACTCTCCGTATCCTGCTACTATTGCCTTTTCGGTGCGCTGTGTCCTATGGATATGAAGAGCACCGTACAAATGCAGCAGGCTTGCAGCTATGTAGCCAGTCTCAAGCTGCAAGTACCGGTGCCCCGCGATGTCGCAATTTGAGTGGTATGTGCAAGGGCAGTATGTCCGATACTGCATACCCCGACGTCTGTCATCCGTATATTATGTGGTCAGGCACTCCAAAGTCTGACGGTGTTTACTGGGCCCCAAGTTTGGGTGGAGGTGTTATCAGTCTTACTGATGCGTGTTTTACCGGCTACTGCTCAGGTACCTATGCCTTTTCGGTGCATCGTATCTAATGGATATGAAGACCGCCCCTTGCGGCGGCAAATAAATTATATTTCTAAAGCCTTTTTAATCCTGTAAATACATACATCTTTGCCAAGGATTGTCATGGTTTTTGCCATATCAGCACCTTTAGTTCTGCCTGTAATTGCAGCTCTCACAGCCCACATGGTTTCTTTTGGTTTTATATTGTGTTTTTCTTTAAATTCTGTCCTAAAATCGGCAAGTTTTTCATGGATATCTTCATCTGAATTGAAATCCCACCCGTCAGCAAGTTCTAAAATTCTATTTAAAACAGTCTTTGCTTCAGGTTTTTTAAGGGTTTCCATACCTTCCGTATAATCAACATCTTTATTAAAGAAATACGCACAATCATATTCCATTTGGTTAAGCGTTGTTATAGGCTCACGGGTGATTTCAACCATTTTCTCAAGGTTCTCGCGACTCATTTTTGAAACCTCATCCGCATATTTTGAAAGAAACGGTATCACCATATCCGTTAGTTTTGAAATATCCATTTTCTTTATATATTGGCCGTTCATCCAGTTTAATTTATCGTATTCAAAAATAGAGTTACTGCTTGAAACATCGTGTATTCTAAAATCTTTTGCAATATCCTCTACATTCTTTATTTCAACACCGTCGCTCGGTGCCCAGCCTAAAAGTGCAACAAAGTTTATAAGGGCATCAGTTAAATATCCTTGTTTTACAAAGTCTGAAACTGCCGTTGCCCCATGACGTTTTGAAAGCTTACTTCTATCGGGCGCAAGTATCATCCCCAAATGCCCGAATTTTGGCACCTCTGCCCCTAATGCCTCATAGATTAAAATTTGTTTAGGCGTATTTGAAATATGGTCTTCACCCCTTATGATATGGGAAATTTTCATTAGCATATCATCAATTACAACGGCAAAATTGTATGTCGGTGTGCCGTTTGATTTCATAATTACAAAGTCGCCAATTAAATTAGTGTCAAACTTTAATTCCCCCTTTACAAGGTCATTAAATATTAATTCTTTATGTTCTACCTTAAATCTTATAGAAGGTTTTACACCCTTGGCACGAAGTTCTGCCTTCTCTTCTTCTGAAAGATTCATACATTTTCTTGAATAAACGTATGCCCTGTGGTTTTGCATAGCCTCCTGCTTTTCAGCCTCTAGTTCTTCGGGTGTGCAGAAACATTCATACGCATACCCTTTATCTATAAGGATTTGCGCATATTTAGGGTATATATCAAACCTTTCACTTTGATAATAAGGGCCGTATTCCCCGCCGACATCCGGGCCTTCATCCCATTGCAAGCCAAGAGCTTTAAGACTGTCAAAGATATTTTGTGTGTATTCCTGATTACTTCTTTCTAAATCTGTATCTTCAATCCTTAAAACAAACTTGCCGCCTGTCTTTTTTGCATACAAATAGTTAAATAAAGCCGTTCTTGCAGTCCCTATATGAAGGTTTCCGCTTGGGGAGGGTGCAATCCTTACTCTTATATCTTCCATTTTCTAAAAATCTCCAAAAAACTTCTTTTTATATAAAAATCATACATCAAAAATAAATTTTTATTGTATAATTCCTTTATGGAAAATAAAAAATTAAAAATAGGCATTATCGGCCTTGGAACAGTGGGCAGCGGTGTCGTTAAGACATTAAAAAACTTTGAAAATGTTGAAATAGTATCAGCTGCCGTAAAAAATTTAAATAAAAAAAGGGATGTTGAAGTTCAAAATTTAACAGACGACCCTTTTGAAATAGTAAACAACCCTGAAATAGATGTAGTAGTAGAGGTTGCAGGCGGCTGTAACCCAACTTATGAGCTTATTACAACGGCTATTAAAAATAAAAAGCATATAGTAACCGCAAATAAAGAACTTCTTGCAAAATTCGGAGATAAAATTTTTGACCTTGCAAACGAAAATAATGTTTCAGTACTCTATGAAGCAGCCGTTGCAGGTGGTATCCCGATTATCGGCCCCATTAAAACCACATTAAGAGGGAACATTTTTACAAAAGTGGCAGGTATTTTAAACGGCACCACAAATTATATCCTTACAAAAATGGAAGAAAAAAATATATCTTACCTTGAATGCCTGAAAGATGCCCAAAATTTAGGCTATGCAGAGGCTGACCCCACAGGCGATGTTGAAGGATATGATGCTATGTATAAAATAGCAACCCTTGCAAACATTACATTTCACAGGCGCATTGATGTAAATAAAATCTACAGGGAAGGCATTACAAAAATTTCGGCTGATGATATTAAATTTGCGGATGAATTTGGCTATAAAATAAAACTGATAGGCCTTGCCCAAAAATATGACGACCAAAAGCTTGATATCAGGGTACACCCGATGCTTGTACCAAAAACAAATATGATTTCAGGAATTAACAATGCTCTAAATGCCGTATTATTAGAGGGTTTTCCTGTGGATAAGGTTATGTTTACAGGCCCCGGGGCAGGCGAATTCCCGACTGCAAGCTCTGTTGTGGGGGATATTTTATCAATAGCAGGCGAATGCGGCCACACAGACACTGTTTTACCGCTTCATAGGTGCAACCATAAAAAAGAGGCCGAAATAGTTGATATTAAACACACTAAGAATAAATACTATATTTCAATCACAGCCCCGAATTCAAAGGGTACAATCGGCGCAATAGGCACTGTTTGCGGTGAAAATAATATAAACCTTTCAAGCATTCTCCAAAAAGGGACCAAAGAGGATAACACGGCACAAATTATCGTAATAACAGAAGAAAGTGCCGAGCTTGATATCCAAAATGCAATAGCAGAACTTAATAAACATAATATTGTAATTAATAATCTTATAAGGGTAATGTAGATATGGCAAGATACAACGGTTTAATTGATAAATACAAAGAATACCTTCCGGTTAGCGATAAAACACCATTTGTGACACTTTGCGAAGGAAATACCCCTCTTATTAAAGCTGATAACCTTGCTAAACACCTTGGCTTGGATTGCGAAATATATTTAAAATATGAAGGCTCTAACCCAACGGGCAGCTTTAAAGACCGCGGAATGACAATGGCGGTATCAAAAGCTAAAGAAGAAGGTTCTAAGGCTATTATCTGTGCCTCTACAGGAAATACATCTGCCGCAGCCGCGGCATACGGCGCAAGGGCAGGTTTAAAATGCTATGTATTAATACCTGACGGGTACATTGCCCTTGGAAAGTTATCCCAGGCTATGATGTACGGCGCAGAAGTAATTGCAATCAACGGCAATTTTGACGAGGCGCTTGAGGCTGTAAGGGAAATTTCCGCTAATTACCCGATTACCCTTGTAAACTCTGTAAACCCGTACAGAATTGAAGGGCAAAAAACAGGTGCTTTTGAAATCATAGAGGCCCTTGAAGATGCGCCTGATTACCATTTTATACCTGTCGGAAACGCAGGCAACATAACTGCCTATTGGAAAGGATATAACGAGTTTTATAACCTTAAAAAATCATCCTGCCTGCCAAAAATGATGGGTATTCAGGCAGAAGGAAGTGCCGCTATTGTAAAAGGTGAGCGGATTTTACACCCTGAAACCATAGCTACTGCTATAAGAATAGGCAACCCTGCAAGCTGGAAACAGGCAGAGGCCGCAAGAGATGAATCAAACGGCACAATTGATATGGTAAACGATGAAAAAATTGTTGAAGCCTACAAACTGCTTGCAAATTTAGAGGGTGTTTTCTGCGAACCGGCAAGTGCTGCAAGTGTAGCGGGGCTTATAAAATTAAAAGATACAATTAAACCAAAATCAAAAATTGTTTGCATCTTAACAGGAAACGGCCTGAAAGACCCTGACTGTGCCATTAAAAATGCAATTTCGCAGGTACAAAAAACATCTGCCGATATTAAAGATATTGTAAAATTAATGCACTTAAATTAAGCTTATTCGTTTTTATATAATACGAAAAAAGGCAAAAGGTGCAAACTACGGCAAAAACGCCGCGGTCAACCATTTAGGCTACATTAAAGATTTTGAGAATTATACCTTTCCTTTGAGCAGCCTTTTTTAATGAGCTTTTTTACTGTCCTTGCCAAAACCTAAGATATAAAGCTCTGCAGGTATTTCGCCGCATTCAATTATATAATTCATATCTTCCATTGTTTCTTTATCAAATAAAGGAGTTTCGGGGTTTTTGGATGTTTTTGGAAAAAGTGTATCAACAGCTTTCTTTAAAAGCGCTGCACTCATAAGGGCAAAACCGCCTATAAATGCATAATACAAAGCTGCTCTGCTGTCTTTTTTAGCAGCCAGGCTTTTTGCCGCATTTTCAGTCATTTCAGTAATTTTACCTGAATTTCTAACCCTTTTAAACAAAGAAGTTAAATCTCTTTTAACAGCAACGTCTATATTCGGGTTTTCATGTAAATCTTTTAAAGCCTTGCCGGGGTTTTCTTTAAGGGTTTCTTTGCTTTTTTCAAAAATATCTTTAACAAGAGGCTTTATATTACCGGTATTTAATTCTCTGGTTATATTCGATATTTCATCAACCCTTGAAACAACTGCCTTTTGCTTAATTCCGTTTTTAACGGAATCTGTAAAATAATGCTTATGTTCTTCAGTAGTTAAAGGCATAACATAAGTAGCAGCCCACCCCAATGCCGCACCGGCAGCACCTGCTTTTGGCACACTAAAATTATTCTCGCTATTGGTTTGGGTTACTCTCATTTATATTCCTATAACACAACTAATCCATGCTAAATTAGTCAAAAAAAATTTAGCATGCTGCTCGTTCTATCAACTATCTAACCTAGTTTTCCGAACTTTTTCTCAAATTTTTAATACTATACCACATCAACCTGCGGTTGTCAACAAAAAATTAATAAAATACTCAAAAATTCCCCGCCAGGGCTAAGCCTCCGCCTGCAACACCCCGGTTAAAATACCATTTTACCCCATAATACTAAGTGCGCCATACATACAAAGTATGCCAAAAGCACTTATAACAAGCCAAAAGTGGGCAATTGGGTGAATATTATTCCATACACTAAAAATTAAAGATTTCTTTTCCATAGCAAACACTATACTATTTATTCATACATATGTTTATCCTACAAAAAGACTATCTTTTGAAAAACAATACTACATGCATTTGTTCACTATTGGACTGCGCATAAATTAAGTGCATTTCTGTTGAAAATTTTTTGCACAAGTGATAACTTCATCCGGCAAACCTGCCTTTATTGCAGCGTTAAACCCGAGGCTGCTTGTTGAAACTCCCTCCTTTAGGCATCTAACAGGTTTTTTACCATTCTCATCAAAAACAAGACGGAAATTTCTGCACCCGCTGACATCATTTTCAAGAACAGAAAGCCTGTGAAAATGCGTTGCAAGAAGAGTTTTCGCCTTCATCTTTTCTGTTATATATTTTATAATCCCGTAGGATATAGCAATACCGTCGCTATAAGAGGTACTGTTTCCGGTTTCATCCAGTAATATAAGGCTTTTAGGTGTTGAATTCCTTAAAATTTCAGTTATATCAAGCATTTCGCACATAAATGCAGAATTGCTATTAAGCAAATCATCACCGCTTCCCATTCTTGCAAAAATTTTGTCAACCAAATTTGCCCTGAAACTCTTTGCAGGAACGAAAGAGCCGGCCTGTGCCAAGATGATAAGAGCTGCAACTTCCCTTAAATAGGTGCTTTTGCCGGACATGTTTGCACCGGTCAGGATTTTTGAATATACATTTTCGCTAAAACTTATATCCAGCCTGTCATACCGGGTATTATCACTTGTGCAAAGCCTCTCCAATACAGGATGTACACCTTCTTTAACTTCGTATAAAAATTCATCGGTAAATTTTGGCTTTGTATAATTGTTTTCTATTGCAATTAGCGCGAAAGATACAAGCACATCTTTTAGCGAAACATCATATGCAAACTGCCTTATAGGCTCAGTAAGTTCTTTTGCATATTCTCTTAGCTTTAAATATGTATCAAATTCAAGCTCATAAGATTTTAACTTTAGCCCCAAAATTCTTTCTTCAAGGGTATTCAAGACCTCTGTACCAAATCTTTCACATCCGGATAATTTTTGTTTTACAAAACACCCTTCAACCGTAATTGTAAATTCTTTAACACCCGAAACCGGCACCTCTATTGAATATCCAAGATTTTTTGTATAGTTGATTTTAAGATTTTTCACACCTGTTTTTTTAATCAATTCTTTTTCATAAGAAATTATCTCGCCCTCAAGGCTGGCCAGTTCTGCCCTTACGGTATCCAATACCCCGTTTGCGCCCTCTTTAATAATATTTCCGACCCTTATATTATTTGAAGGCTCTTCTTTTATGGTTTTTTCAATGATTTCTCTAAAATTTACAAGGTTTTCATCCACGGCAGCAGGCTTTAAAATTTCTGCCTTAAACCCACTGCAGCACTTGCTAAACGCTTCTGTAATTTCTAAAGTATTTTTAATAGCTAAAAGCTCTTTTGGTGTTATGGTTCCATTTGATAATTTACTTGAAAGCCTTGATATATCTGATAAATTCTCTAATATTGATGATAATTTTTCAAGTTTTTCTTTATTTAAAACAAGCTCTTCTACTCCATTTAAACGCTTTTCAATCTCTGATTTGTTATACAAAGGTTCATTCAGCCAATGGGCTAACAGCCTTTTACCCATAACAGTTTTACACCTATCCATTGACCATAAAATTGACCCGTATTTTTTCCCCTCCCCGGATATTCTGCCAAAAGTCTTGTTTAATTCAAGGTTTTCGCGTGTTTTTTGGTTCATTATAAGGCGGGTCGAAATAGAGTATTTCTTTATAATATCAAGCTTTGGCATAAAATTTTTCTGGGTGGTTTTTGCATAATTTATTATTGAATTAGCGCACTTTAAGCCGATTTTATACTCTAAAAGCCCCTTATCATTAATATTTTCAGGATTAAAATCATAAAAATCCGCTTTTACAAGCGTATAAGGGTACTTTTTTGGTATAATTTCATCCATATCAGGCTCCGCCTCAGGAATTGTCTTCATAGGCTCTATTTCACGGGTTTTAATTTTTAAAAGAAGTTCTGTTGGTGACACTTTAGATAATTCACACAGTATTTCATCAAGGTTTCCTTCGGTTATAAAAAATTCACCGGTGGAAATATCTGCGTAGCTAAAACCGTACCTGTCACCGGATTTTAGGATAGATGCTATAAAATTATTCTCTTTAGAATCTAAAAAACTTTCATCTATAAGGGTACCCGGCGAATAGGTCCTTATAATCTCTCTTTTGATAATATTGCCTTTTTTAACCTCATCCTTTGATTGCACCTGCTCTGCAATTGAAACTTTATATTTTTCTTTTGTAAGCTTTGCAATATAAATTTCCGCATTATTATGCGGCACACCTGCCATTAAAATATCACCGACACCCAAAAATTTCCTTTTTGTTAATAATACCCCGCAAACTTTAGACAATACATAAGCATCTTCAAAGTAGGTTTCATAAAAATCCCCAAGTCTGAAGAATACTATGGATTCAGCGTTTTGTCTTTTCAAACTAAGATATTGTTCTAAAATTTTTGGAATATTTGAAGTATCGACATCACAAGATTTAATAAAATTTTGTAATTCCATATATTTTATAATAGAATAAATATAGTTTATTTTGCAAACTTTTCGGAGGAGATTTATGGGCTGTTTAAGGGGAATTTTCCGCATAATTATTATAATTCTTATTGTTGCAGGCTTTTTCTATTTTGGGGGCCCGGCATTTATAAAAGAAAAAATTGAAAGCTACACAAGCCCTTCGAAAGAAGTTTTAATGTATGAGGAAAAAGATTTTGGAAACATTATAAATGTCAGCGACGAGTACAAATTCCAAAGGTCCATCACTATAGGCAAATACAGAAAACTCCTTGTCACATATGCCCCGACAGGCCAAAAAATCAGCCTTATTGATATAGGGGACACCACAACTCTTAGCCAGACAGATTTTTACAGCACAAAAATTGACCTGAAACTCTATCAGCTTTTAGACAGTGTAAAAAATTACTCCGTAGGAATTCAAGATATTGAAATAACCGAAAGAGGCACTATACTTGCAAAAGGAAAGATTGTACCTTACGTAAATTTCAGCGCAAAATTAAAAATCCTGCCTCTTATCACAGTTAAAGGAACACTTGCCGCCTATAACACTAAAAACGCTGATGACGGCATTGTAGCAAAGGTTTCAAAGGCAATAAGACAAAATAAAGAAGACACCACAACAAAGATTGTAATTTCAGCAAAACTATTTAACACCTACAATTTTGAAGTAACAAGAAATTTAATTAAATCTATAAGTTTTATAGGAATAAACTAAACTCTTTATGGTAGTTAAAATTTTAAGTGCCGCAACAATAGGGCTGGATGTATTTAGGATTGAAGTTGAAGTTGATATAACAAATTCGCTTCCGCAAATTTCAATAATAGGGCTGGGCGATACTGCAATTTCAGAGGCAAAAGAACGCCTTAAGCTTGCAATTAAAAACTCAGGCCACGCTTTTCCCCAAACAAAGGTGGTCATAAACCTTGCGCCTGCCGATTTAAAAAAAGAGGGCGCAGCTTATGATTTAGCTATGGCAACAGGCATTTTAACAAAAGAGGGAATAATAAAAGAAGAACCTAAAGACACAGCTTTTATAGGGGAATTATCTCTTGACGGCACCATAAAGCCAATATATGGCGTATTACCTATAGTTTTTGGGCTTAAAAATTTAGGTATTAAAAAGGTTATAATCCCGTATGAAAATTTAAAAGAGGCAAGTTTTGCAGATAATATTGAAATTTTGGGTGCTAAAAACCTTAATGAAATAATAACACACCTGAATGATAACGCGCCGCTTGATACCATAAAGCAGGAAATAAACGATTTTATTAACTGCGATAAAGAGTATCCGGTTGATTTTAAGCATATAAAAGGTCAAAAATTTGCAAAACGCGCCCTTGAAATAGCAGCCGCCGGTGCCCATAACCTTCTTATGCAAGGCAGCCCCGGCTCAGGCAAAACTCTTCTTGCAAAAGCATTCCCTTCAATTTTGCCTCCTTTAAGCAAGGAAGAAGCCATAGAAATCACTAAGATATATTCTATAGCAGGACTTTTAGACCACTCTAACCCGCTTATAGATAAACGCCCGATAAGAGCACCCCACCATAGTGCCTCATCGGTTGGGATAATTGGCGGAGGCTCTAACCCGAAACCCGGTGAAATAACACTTGCACACAGGGGGGTATTATTTCTTGATGAAATGCCGGAATTCCCAAGGACAGTACTTGAAGTATTAAGACAGCCCCTTGAAGATAGAGAAGTTACAATATCACGTGCACAGATGAGTATAAAATACCCTGCAAATTTTATCCTGCTTGGTGCTATGAACCCCTGCCCGTGCGGATTTTTGGGGGATAAGAGAAATGTGTGCAAATGCAGTGATTTTCAAATAAACCGCTACAGAGCACGCCTTTCAGGCCCGCTTTTAGACAGAATTGATATCCACGTTGATGTGCCGAGGCTTGAAGATGATGAACTTCTGGATGATACAAACACAGGAGAAACTTCTTCTGAAATTAGAAAAAGGGTGGCAGAGGCAAGAAAAATCCAGCTTGAAAGGTATAAAAACGAGGGTATATATACAAATTCAGAGCTTAACCCTAAATTAATTAAAAAATACTGTAAATTAACCGCTGAGGTTAAAGATTTACTTAAAAATGCGGCAAAATCTTTTAATCTTTCAGCAAGAGGATATGACAGGATTTTAAAGATTTCAAGAACAATAGCAGACCTTGATAAAAAGCCCGATATTGAACCGAAGCATATAGCACAGGCTTTGCAATTTAGAGGGTATGCAGGAGTTTAAACTACAGGCGGGTAATGGATAAAATCTTTAATCTGCTTATAATTTTTTACGGAAAATAATAAACGAGGTAAAAAATAAATGGAAAACAAAAGAAACGGAAAAAATTGGATTATAGTACTTTTAATATTTGTTATACCGTTGGGTATTTTTGCATGGCTTGAAACAAGTGCCAAAACAATTGCTAAAGAAGCGGCACAAAATACAAATACGGTTGCAAACCATAATTATACCAAGGTGAACAGCAAGCCTAAAATGTTAAAATTTTCTTCCCCGATGTGTTCTGATTGCAAAAAGGTATCTAAAGAACTTGTAGGCGTTCTAGAAGATTTTAAAGATGCTGTTGTATTTGAAGAAATAAATGTTTCAGACGGTTCAAAAGCAAGCAATGATGCTGTTACCGAATACAAAGTAACGGTTGTACCAACTTTAATCTTCATTGATAAAGACGGAAAAATTGTTCAAAAAAATGAAGGTTTCATAACCGAAAAAGAAATCAGGACAAGCTTAAATAATATAAAGTAAACAATTAAAAGAGGCCGAAAATGGAAGAATTATTAAAAGAATTATCTTTAAGATTACAAACAGGGGAATTTTCATATCTTTTTATATTTGTGGCATTCCTTGGCGGGGTTATAGCATCCCTTACCCCATGTTCGCTTGGCATTTTACCAATTATCATAGCTTACGTTGCAGGATATGGTGAATCACAAAATGACAGTAAACTTTCAGCAAATTTAAAGACATTCTTTCAGCTTATTTCTTTTGTTTTAGGCCTCTCAATTGTTTTAACAATTATAGGCATAATATGCGCTGCCACAGGAAGGGTTTTTGCATCAATCGGCGGAGCATACTGGGTATTAATAATTGCATCGTTAATTTTGGTTATGGGTTTAAATCTTATTGGTGTACTTGAATTACAAATGCCCGTTATAGTAAAAAAAATGCCAAAATCAAACGGCCAGAGCCTTTTTCTATACCCTCTTATTGTAGGTGCATTATTCGCTCTTGCCGCAAGCCCATGCTCTACCCCAATCCTTGCAGGCATTATGGGTTTTGCAACATTATCTAAAAATCTGCCCTATGCTGCATTGTTACTGTTTATGTTTGCACTCGGGCAAGGCCTTATTATAATATTGCTTGGAGTTTCGACATCTTTTTTAAAGAATATGAAACAATTCTCTTCAAAAAGCGAAATACTGCTTAAGATTGCAGGTGCAATATTAATTTTATCCTCTATATTCCTGTACTTTAAGGTGTTTTCAAGATTTTTTTGATGGGATTTGATTTAATATACCATTAACTTTATCTTTAAAATTTTTAATAGCACTATCTATGGTATCATATTGCAATTCAAATACAGTGCCACAAGACTGGCACTCATCCATATCAAATTTTATGCCCTTATCCCAGATTCTGCCGAATATAAAACCAATTTTGCGCTCTCTATCATCATAATTAAGTTCAACTTTTACATTTTTGTTCTTTTTATCAGACAATTTTGTAAAACTATCCACCATTCTATCAAGTTTATCGCCGTCTTCGGTATCTTTAAAAAGCTTACGTGAATATTCAGTCTTGAAATCTTCACTGTAAAAAGCCCTCTTAAAAGCTACGGGGCTATACCCTGTTTTATTAATATACATATAAACTATCCTTCGTATTATTGAAATAAAATTCGGCAATTGTATAACGCATGAAAAAAATAATTTTTGCTATTTTTAATTAATGCTATTTTGCAAGGCTCGCACCGATAACTTCAGTTAGTTCTTGTGTAATGCCTTCCTGGCGTACTTTGTTATACTGCACGGTAAGATTTTTTATCATATCATCAGCATTAGCTGTAGCGGCACTCATAGCCGTCATTCTTGAAGATAATTCGCTTGCCTGGGCTTCAAGCATAGTTTGATAAATAACATTTGTAATATACATTGGCACAATCTTTTGCAGAACGCACTCCGGACATGGTAAAAATTCCATTACGGATTCAAGCTTTATATGGTGCTCATATTCTACATTGTGCTCTTTATCAAATTCATCCCTGTGAAACTTATTTAATTTCATCTCACGCGCTTTGTTCTGCCCTTCTTCAGGTGTAAGTGCCGGCAAAAGTGTCCATTCTTCAACTTTATAGGTCATAGTGTTAATATATCTTGTTGTTATAAGCTCAATCCTGTCAATTCTGTCTGCAACATAATCTTCAGCCAAATCCTCAGCAACAATTTTAGCAGAACTTACGTTTAAATCATCTAAAATGCCTGTATATACTTCCCTTATTTCAAAATCAAGATTTTTTTGAGCATTTTTAAGCGGCGCAAGAGTCTTTTGCCCGACAAGATAAAGCACTACCTTTTTATTATCGGCATTTAACTCTTTTATTTTATTTAATGTAAACCTTACAATATTTGCACTGTATGCACCTGCAAGCCCTTTATTTGAAGATATTATAACAAGCCCCACAGTATCCACATCTCTTGCATTTAAAAGGGCCGGATAGTTATTAATGGCACTTTTTGTCTTGATTTCATCAAATTTGCTTTTGCCGATTTCTTTATATACCATAATAAACATACGATAAAGCTCATAAGTAAACGGGCGGGACATTTTAACCATATTTTCCGCCTTTTTTACCTTTGCTGCGGCAACCATTTTCATCGCACGGGTAATTTTTTGCGTGTTTTTAATGCTTGAAATTCTGTCTTTTATATTTCTTAAATTTGCCATTTTATCCCTTATTTAAACACAGTTTCTGTGAATGTTTTAAGATGTTCGCACAATAGTTTTTTATCTTCATCCTCTAATTTTGCCCCTTCATTAAGCTTTCTTTCTAAAGCGGAAAGATTAGCTGAAAAATATTCAAACCATTGATTTTTATATTCCTGAATTTTTGTATTATCAACATTATCAAGAAAACCTTCATTGCCCGCAAACAGTATTGAAACCTGCTTTGCGGCACTCAACGGTTTATACTGGGGCTGAATTAAAATCTGGGTTAATTTTTCCCCTTTTAAAAGCTGTGCCTTTGTTGCAGCATCAAGGTCTGATGCAAATTGCGCAAAAGCCTCTAATTCTCTGTATTGTGCCAAATCAAGCCTTAATTGCCCGGCCACCTGCTTTACACCCTTGGTCTGCGCAGCACCACCCACACGGGAAACCGAAATACCCGCATTTATTGCAGGCCTTTGCCCCGCATTGAACAGGTTTGTTTCTAAAAATATTTGCCCGTCTGTAATTGAAATAACGTTTGTCGGAATATAGGCCGAAACATCCCCCGCCTGTGTTTCAATAATAGGAAGAGCCGTTATAGAACCGCCGCCAAGCTCATCAGATAATTTACAAGCCCGCTCTAAAAGCCTTGAATGCAGATAAAATACATCCCCGGGGTATGCCTCCCTTCCTGAAGGCCTTTTAAGGAGCAAGCTCATGGAACGATATGCCTGAGCATGTTTTGTAAGGTCATCATATATTATAAGGCTGTGCCTGCCCTGCTCAAGGAATTCTTCTGCCATAGCACACCCTGCATACGGTGCAATATACTGTAATGGTGCCGCCTCATCTGCAGAGGCTGAAACAATTATTGTATAATCCATAGCACCTGCCTCTTCAAGAGTCTTTGCAAGCTGGGCTATGGTGGATTTTTTTTGGCCTATTGCAACATATATACAAATAACATTTTCATTTCTCTGATTAATTATGGTATCAAGCGCAATTGCGGTTTTCCCTGTCTGCCTGTCCCCAATGATTAATTCTCTTTGACCTCTGCCTATAGGTGTGAGCGCATCAATTGCGGTTAAACCTGTTTGCAAAGGCTCATGAACAGATTTTCTTGAAATAATCCCCGGGGCAATCCTTTCTATCGGGCGGGTTTTATCCGTTCTGATTTCCCCTTTCCCGTCAAGCGGTTTTCCCGTAGGGTCGACAATCCTTCCTATAAGCGCATCGCCGACAGGGACTGATGCAATCCTGCCTGTAGCCTTTACATTCATACCTTCTTTAATTTGGGTATAATCTCCTAAAATTACAACCCCTACATTATCCTCTTCAAGGTTTAAAGCTATGCCAAGCGTTCCGTTACCGTCCTCAAACTCTACAAGCTCTGATGACATAACATTTTTAAGGCCATAAACCCTTGAAATACCGTCCCCGGCCTCTATTGCAACGCCTGTATTTGAAACTTCAAGCCCGCTGTTATAATTTTCTATCCTTGATTTTATTATGTTTGAAACTTCGCTTGCACTGATTGCCTGCATAACATTTACCTTTCAATTATATTGTTCAAATTATCAATTCTTGTTTTTAAGCTGAAATCTATAACCGTATCATTAATTTTTATTATCATTCCGCCTAAAATCCCGCTATCTGTAGCATATCCGGGCAAAATATTTTTACCTGTTTTTTCTTTCAGTTTTGATATTATAGCCTCTTTTTGGGTTTCATTAAGTTCAACCGCGCTTATAATATCAGCCTGCAAAATATTTTCAGTTTCATTTATATCATTTTTCAGACTTAATAAAATATCATCAAGGATACAAAGTCTGTTTTCTTCAACCAAGAGGCAAAGAAAATTAACCGTATAATCAGAAACCCTACCCTTGAATACCTCTAAAAGTACGTCTTTTTTATCCTGCTTTGAGATAACAGGGTTGTTAAAAAAACTGCTAAGTTCAGGATTATTGTTAACTGTATCTAAGACAAATTCAAGGCTTTTATATATATCAGGGTCACTGCATTCTAAAAGTGCCTTAGAATACCTTTTTGCAGGTTTCAGGTTTTTTAAATCAATTGTATTTTTAGCGATTTTTGACTGCATTACACTTCCAGCCTCTCTATTTGCCCGATTTCATCAATACATTTTTCAATCAGCCTTTGTTGGATTGTGCCGTCATCATCTCTAAGGCGCTTTTCAATCTCTGCCCTTGTACGTTTTGTTATAATATCTAAAACTTCATCTGCTGCAAGGGTTTTAGCTTTTATATTATCAAGTTCCATTTGGGATAAACATTTTTTTTCAAGTCCGGCTTTTTCATTTAAAATGGCATCTTTTGTGGCATTTTCAATGTTTGTTGCACCTTCTTGCGCCTTATTTAAAATTTCATTTTTCTCTTCAGCAAGATTTTTAGTACTTCTTTTAGCCTCTTTGTATTCTTTTATTGCAGCTGCTGCAGCCTCGGTACTTGATGATACGGAATTTCTGATATCATCTGCCATTTTATCAATAATGCCGCCTAATTTTGCCTTTTTAAAAATCAAAGTCAAAATTGACACCATAATAATAAAATTTATAAGGTTTGATTCTAAGATTTTTTGGTAAAGACTTTCCATTTATATCTATCCTTCCCCTAAAACCTTAGCAACTGCCGCATTAACATATGTATTTATACTGTTTTCATCCGCAAGTTCAGATACAACCGCATCTTTGTTTTTAATAAGTGCCTCATTATTCAACCGAAGCTTGTTTTGAACCTCATTCTTTTTAGCACCGAGTGCCGTTTCTTTATTTGATTTGGCACTTTCCTGTGCACTACTTAAAATTTTAGATGCCTCAAGTTTTGTATTTGAAATTTCAGCCTCTTTGTTTTTTATTACATCCTCCGCCTTTTGTTTTGATTCAAGAGCCATTTTACTATTTTTATCATAAAATTTCTGTCTTTCGTTTATGATTTTTGTAACAGGCCTGTATAAAATAAGGTTCATCAAAGTAACAAAAACAATGAAACTGATTAGCGCAAATATAAATGTTCCGTCAAATTCAAGAAGCATTAAACAAATACCCTTACTTGATTACAAATGCAATTAAGATTACAACAAGAAGTGCATAAATAGCACATGCCTCAATAAGACCGGCACCGATATAGAAATATTTTGAAATCTGCCCTTCAGCCTCAGGCTGTCTTGCAATACTTTCAATAATAGCTTTTGTTGCAAGTGCAAGACCAATACCGGGCCCAAGAACGCCAAGACCGATTGCAATCCCCATTGATAATAATTTAACTGCTGCTGTTTCCATTTTTATTTTCTCCTATTTTAGTGATTTTTCGCTGTTGCTGTTTCTATATATGCTGCCGTTAAAAGCGTAAATACAAGTGCCTGGATAAACGCTACAAAAAGTTCAAAAAACATTATAGGCAAAGGTAATAATGACCCTATAAATAAACCTATATTATAAACCCAGGATGCAGGTAAAAGCCCTTTTAAAATATTTACGCTAAATTGGGTTACAGCCTCGGGGCTTAAAAGCATAAACACTAGACCCCCAAGTACCATTATTAAAATTTCACCTGCTAAAATATTTGCAAAAAGCCTGACTGCAAGAGTTAAAGGACGGGTAAAATCCTCCAGGATATTAAAAGGTGTCATAAAAAGCATAGGTTTAAAATAATGCTTAAAATATCCTAAACCTTTTTCCCTTATACCCATTGCTATATAGTATATTAAAACCGTGATTGCAAGAGCTGCGGTTACATTAATATCATTTGTGGGAGATGCAAATTCACCTTTCGGAAGATGTATAAGTTTCCAAGGAAGCTGCCCTGCCATATTTCCTAAAATGATGAACAAAAACAAAGACATTAAAAGTGTAGCGTTAGAGCCTGTGCTTTTCCCTAAAGATTTTGTCATGCCGGTAAAAATACTTACTATATTTTCAAATACAGCCTGAAACCTCCCCGGTACAAGCTTTAAATTTAATACTGCAATTAAAGACATTAGCAAAATAAACAACATAACCGCCCACATGGTAATTAGCGTATCCATATGGACATTTAAACCGAATATATTTGTTACCCAATGCTCCCCTATATGAAAATTCATTTAAAACCTGTCTTTAAATCCTTCATACAAATTATACAACAAAAATAATTTTTTTACTCCCCAAGTGAGGATTGACACATCTAAAACCTTATCTCCCCAGGCGTTTAAAACTAATTCTAAATCTTAAGGTTTAGATATTCTTATCAGGTCTAAATGCCCTAAATTTCAACCTTCGTGTTGATGATAAGCTCCTCTATCAAGGGTATTATTCAAGTGTAATCAGTTAAATGTATTACATTATCCATACTAAAAAGACAAATTAGAAAGTATTAAAAAAATTATAAATAGCGGAGGAAAAATGAGAAGAGCTGAGTTTGCAAGAAAAACAAGGGTGCTTGTAGTAGATGATAATTACGACCACGCTTCGGGTATAAGAGAATTAATTAACCTTGAAGATAACTATGAAGTAATTGCAAATGCAGGAAATGTTAATGTTGCGCTTTCTTTAATCAAAAAATATCAGCCGGATATCGTTTTAATGGATATGAATATGCCCGATATTGACGGCATTACTGCAATATCAGAAATTGAAAAATTAAATGTTAAAACAAAAGTTATAGCACTTACAGGATATGACGATGCAGATTTAATCTTTAGGGCAATGAAAACCGGCGCAAGAGGGTATATCTTAAAAACAATGGCATCAGCACAGCTTATCCATGCGCTTGATGAAGTATCTCAGGGTAAAATCTGCCTGCCGAATGTTTTATGTTCTAAATTCTTTGAATATTTCCAAAACTTTGAAAAGAATGAAAAACTCAATGCGGCAAATGATGAAGAAAACCTTCTTAATTACCTTACAAACAGGGAAGAAGAAGTGCTTGGCCTTTTAACTCAGGGTGTCACATACAAAGGTGTTGCAAAGAAATTATTCATATCTGAAACAACGGTTAAAACACACGTTAACAATATATTCCAAAAACTACAGGTTAACGACAGAACCCAGGCTGTATTATACGCTATAAATAAAGGCTTTATGAACAGAAACCAAATCAAAATTGCGGTATAACAATGTCAAAATTCCACGATTGTCTAAAAAATTTAATACTATCTGATGACAGGCTGAATTCCAGCCTGTTTTCGAAAAAAAGCATAATTTCAATAATACGGTGTATCTTAGAGCCTTTAGCAAGCGAAAATGTACCTTCTATGATTTTTCACCGTCTGAAAAATACCGAAGGCCTTGACGGGATAATAAAAAGACTTGAATATTCAAGAAACATTGATATGTACAATTTTTTAGACCCTGATGTTGCACTTAAAGATGATTTGATTGAAACCGAATTTATTCTTTTAACATCTTCCCGCTACAATGCGGTTTTTATATGGGATTATTCTGATGACCCTAATAAAGAAACAACAAGCGTTTATCTTATGATGAATTCAAAAAATGTTAACCACGTATTTGACATCTTAAATGAAAATTCAAAACTTGACCTAAAAGAAAAATTTTATTCATTTAAGCCTGAAAGACGTGAAAATGAACTTTTAAACAAGTGTATTGCAAATATTGTAAAAAATTTAAACGAAACTTCATATGAAAATGAATACAAAGATAAAGCGCTTAATTTTGAGCCAAAAGATAAAGATACAAAAGAATTAAAAGAAAAAATCCGCCACGCAAGCCATGAGATAAGAAACCAGCTGAGTGTGCTTGATATCTATTCTAAAATTTTAGAGAAAAAATTTGCAGACGATAAAACATCTTCTTTAATAAGAAAATCAATCTCTTTAATTAATATGGAATTAAACGAATTAAGACAGTTTGAAAACCTGAACCTTAAAGAAATGCTTATAGAAGATGTTATCCCGCTTTCTGTTGAAATGTTTGAAGAGATTGTAAAACAGAATAACAATAAAATAATCTTTATAAATTCAACCCTTGGCGGGGATAAAAGGCGTGTATTTATTGATGAAAATAAATTTCTTGGCGTTTTAAATAACGTAATTAAAAACGCAAATCAGTTTACCTCAGATGACGAAATAATAATTGAACTTACAAAGGATGAAACCCACGCTAAAATCACCATTCAAAACCATGGTGAGCCAATTGAAGAAAGTGTTAAAAAAAATATTTTTAAAACAGGTTTCACTACACGGGAAGAAGGTTTTGGCATAGGCCTTGGCGTTGCAAGAAAATACCTTGCAGAACAGCTTGGCACAATAGAGCTTACCGCTTCAGACAACGAAAAAACAGAATTTCTAATCAAACTCCCGCTTGTGGATACGGTTTAAAATAACATAGAAAAGACTTTTGCCTATACAATATAGCAAAATATCACTTTTTAATAATTTTTGAAACATCATCTATTTTATCATTTAAAATATTTAAAATCGGAATTAACTCATAATCTTTTTCTTTAACCCAAATATTAATCATTTTTACAATTGATTCAATTTCTATGAATTTATCTTCAATATTTATTAATTTATTTATAATATCATTTTGAAAAGCCTTGTCCTGCATATCTTTCTCCCTTATTTGTAATACTTTATAAGCTACACTGGTTGATACACACTGTATAATAACAGAAAATTAAAAAATGAACAAGGAATTTATTGAAAAAATCGCTAAAAATATTAGAAAATTAAGGGAAGAAAAAGGCCTAACCCAACTGGAACTTGCACTTGAAATAGGTGTAACACCGGGTGCTATTGGCAATCTGGAAATTGCCAAAAATGACACCTCCCTTTCCAGGCTATACGATATCGCAAAAGCCCTTGGTGTAGAACCCTATGAATTGCTAATTTTCAAAGATGAATAATAAAATTTTAGAATATATTAGCTTTTAGCCTCTTCAATATTTGTGCTTAAAGAAATCCTCTTATCATCAGGGTTGAATTTTAATATAACCGTATCTATAACATCCCCCACATCAAGGATTGTACCGTGGTCATTTTGGTACTGCACTAATTCTGTCTGAGGCAAAAGCGCCTCTACACAAGGATAAACTTCAACAAATGCGCCAAAATGTTTAATTCTCGTAATTTTTCCCTTAACAACGGCACCTTCCTGAATTTTGCCCTTAGCCTCAATCCACGGGTCCGGTTCAAGGTTCTTAAGGCTTAATGATACTCTTTGCTTGTCAAAATCAACGCCAATAATCTCAACATTGATTTTTTCGCCCACCTTTAATATATCATTGGGGTGGTCAACCCATTTCCAGCTGATTTGGGATAAAGGAAGAAGCCCATCTACACCGCCAATATCAACAAATGCGCCAAAATCAGCAATTCTAACCACTTCACCTTTTACAACCTGCCCTACTTCAAGTTGATCAAATACATCTTTTTTAATATCCTCAATAGAATCGGCATAAACTTTTCTGTTTGATAATATAAAATTATTTTGTGAAACATCAATACTTAAAATCTTAAGTTCAATTGTCTGCCCCACAATATTTTCAATTTCTTTAGACCTTAAGTGAGAAGAAGGAACAAACCCTCTAATCCCGATAACATCTACAAGTACACCGCCTTTAACTGTCTGTATAACAGTACCTTCAACAACTTTATCAGCTTCTTTAATTTCTTCAAGTTGTTTCCAATTATATGCACTTGCAACCTTTTTATAAGAAACGGTAAAAATACCGTCATCGTCTTCATCTCTTATGATTAAGAATTCATAGGTTTCGCCTTTTTTAAGGATTTCTTCCATATTGTCTTCTTTGTTAAGTTTTGCCTCTCTTTCAGGGCACATTGCATTTGTTTTAGCTCCTATATCAACAATTGCACCTTCTGAATCATATCCGCAAACAAGACCTTTAACTAAATCACCCTTTTGGAATTTATACTCATACTGGCCTAAAAGCTGCTCATACTCGGCATCACTCATCTCTTTTGACAACATCAAAATGCTCCTTCTTAATCAAACCTAAATGTTAAATTTAATTATACCAAAAATAATTTTATATAACAAAATTTGACTTCATACATCTTAACATTGTATAATAAAGCCACTGAATAAATTAAGCTGAATTAAAGTTGTTTGAAACTATGGAATTAAAACAAAAAGCGTCGCTGACGGGTTTTAGAATACTTTTTGTATTGGACGTGCTATTTAAAAAACCTATGTCCAAAAACGAGCTATTGGAAGAGCTTGCTCTAAACAGTGATTTTAGGAGAAAAGTCACAAAAGAAACACTGCGCTTGGATATAAGCACATTAAAATCTGCCGGCTTTAAAATTGAAAATACCGGCAAGAGCGGGGGATATAAGTATAAAATAAAAAGAAGCCCCATAAAATTTAAACTTACAAAATACGAATTAAAAACCCTGATTTCAACAAGAGATGCCATATTAAAACTTGCAAGTTGGGAATATATTATAAAACTTTACGGTTTTTTTCAAAAAATATCGGAATTTATAGAAGATGAAACCCAAAAAAATGAACTTATGCATTTTGGATATTTTGTAAATGTTGATTTTGAAATATTAAAAACTCTAAACGCCCTTGTGAAACGAAAGAAAAGTGTATTACTTTTATACAAATCGCCACTTACAGGCAAAAAAGAAATATTGATAACCTTAAAAGAAATAAAATATTCGGATATGAAACTATACATAACCGGTACATCACCGGATTATCCGAATATTATGGTTCTAAGAGTTGATAATATATTGAAAATTTTAAAGATTTTATCTTGTGAAAATTATCCTGCAAAAATTCAAAATACACCGCAAAAAATGATATACAAAATAAAAACCGACACAAGAACGTATTTTGAACCGTTAAAAACTGAAAAAATAATAAAGAAAAATAAAACCTGTATCACAATTGAAAATAAATATGAAAATGAATTTATGGCCCTGCAAAGACTTTTAAACCAAGGGGAGAACCTTTTAGATATAAAAAACACTAAAATGAAAGAAAAGTATCTTGAAACGCTGAAAAATATGCAAAAAATTTATGAGGAAAATTAAAGTGACAAAAATTAAAAGCTTATCAACGCCTTATAAAATAATAAAAATTTTAAATATTATGACAAAAAATCCCGTAAGTATTGATGAAATACTCAGTACATTTGAAAATGAAGGAATATTTATAGAAAGAGAAACCATTTCAAAATATTTTGCAACGCTCAGAAACGCAGGCTGTAATATACAAAAGAAAAGAAATAAATTCTATATAAATTTTCCTGCCCTTCACTTTTCGCAATGTGATTTTTCTACACTTGCGGAATTCCAAAAAACAATATCCGCACTAAATTCCAAAAACAATTATTCTTATTTTTTAAAGTTTTTAGATAAACTTTTTGCACTTTGCCCAAAATCAGATATTGATAACTATAATATTGCATACAAAAAATGTCTTACAGAAAAAAGTTTTTTGGATGAAAAAACTGTTGAAAAATATAAAAACAAAATTGAAATATTTTCTGAATTTATAAATAATACCCCTCAAAAGGTAAAAATTATTTATGAAGAAAAAAGATATAATATAACACCCCTAAATTTTAGATATTATAAAAATTCAATAAGTCTGCTTGCATATGATAATAATAAAAATGTTAACAAAAATTTCCTATTGGATAAAATTACAAGCATTACAAGAATTCCAAGCATATCAGCCAATACGGAATTCGGGCTTGCAACCACATTTAAGCTAAAGGGCAGATTGAAAAACACCTATATTTTAAAAGAAGGGGAAACAGGTATGGCAAGGGGAGATTATATGCTTGTCACAAATAAAACCGAAGATAAAAATGAACTGTTTAACAGGCTTTTAAAATACGGCACAAACTGTGAAATACTATATCCAAAATCAGACAGAGAAAATTTTTTAAACCTTATTAAAAGATTACGCGCCGGTTTTGGACAATTTTAAAATCCGGTTTCTAATCTCTAAATCATTAGGATTTGTTGCATAGGCCATTTCATAATAATTCAGCGCAAGCTCTTTTTGGCCATATATTTCAAGCATCTTTGCTATATTAAAATATGCATCCGTACAGTATGGATTAATTTCAAGCGTTTTAGAATATTGTCTTGAAGCTTCCTTATAATTTCCCATAATCCTTAAAATATCGCCCTTTAAAAAATACCCTAAAGCATAGTTGTTATTTATTGAAAGTGCCTTATCTATCTGCATTATAGCTTCTTTGTATCTGCTCTCGCTCTTTAGTTTGACAGCATAAGCATAAATATATTCCTGCTTTCCGGGATTTTTTGCTATAAGTTCTTCTATACTAATATTATTTGCCGCATCATCAGAATTTAATCTGCCGCCGTTTTCAAAAGAAATATTATAAACACTTGGAGCGTAAAATGTTTGATTAATCTGCGCAATTTTTCTGTTTTTTGTTTCCGCCAACCTGATTTCTGTGGCTGACAACATATTAACAGGCTTAAAACGTACCAAATACCCTATATCTGCGTATTTAAACCTTGGCATATTTGAAACATTTACAGGCGGAATATATATGGAGCCTTCATCTACGCTCTGCACATAATCAACGCTAACACCGGCCTGGAATGCATTTGCATAACCGGCAGAGAATAAAAATAAAACAGTAAATATAATTTTTTTAAACATTTAATTAATCAAAACCCGGGTGCCAAGTATTTTTTCAAGAAAATCTTTTTTCTTATTTAAGGCATCTATATATCCAACATTTAACATTATATTTACCCCCGGAACTATTGTCAAAATATTGCTTTTTGTGTCATACCCTATATCAAAATCATCCGCAATATTAAAATGATTATAATCAAGAGCATCCGCAAAACGCACTATAGCAGCAAAAATATCAGTCTTTTGTCTGGCTTCCGGATTTAAATTTTTATACCATTTATGCTCATTAATATCAGGTAGCGCTCTTCTATGGTACCTTACAATATTTGCAACAATCAGATTTTTTTCTTCATCCAGATTTGAAATTTTATTTTCCAGAATTAAATCCCGCCCTATTTTATGGTGCCCGCGCCCAAGCTTTTTTTCTAAAATTACCCCTATATCATGCAAAAGCGCTCCGTATTCAAGCAGCATTATGTCGGTTTTATTATTGTATTTTCCTAAATCAGGAAAAATTTTTACAAGTTTCAAAAATAATTTTATAGATAACTTTGCAACAAGCCGACTGTGTTCTAATAATGTTTTATCATTAAGATAATTTTTTTTAAAATCGGCTAAATCCATACATTTTATACCTTAACAATTAATATGCCTGTTTACCGCATCAAGAAATTTATTTTGTTCAAAACCTTCTTTTTGAAGAAACTCCTGAACAGTAACTTTGTCATATATTTTACTTAGAAGTTCCTTTTTTACGGAAGATATTACAATAACCGGAATATTTGATATTTTAGAATTTGCCCTTATTTTATTTACAAATTCCAAACCTGTCATAACCGGCATCTCATGGTCTGTTATAATTAAATCAAAATTATCCCCGCTATCGAGCATTTTAAAGGCGACGGCAGGGTCATTCACGGCCTCTACCTGATACCCTGAATTTATGAGAATATTTTTCTGCAAACTTCTTGTAGTAAGCGAATCATCCACCACAAGAATTCTTTTCCTTGCATTAGCAATAAGCCTTTGCGCTTTTTTGGAAGGAATAATGTTGTTTGAAACTTTTCTTGATAAATTTGTATTTAAAATATCTGTCATATTTAATATAAGACACATCTCTCCGCTTGCAAGCGTTGTAATGCCTGCTATATTTTTTACCTTAAACAACGGAGGGGAAAGTTTTTTATGCAAAATTTCCTGGTCCGCAATTAATTTTTCTATAATAATTCCAAGTCTGAGGTTTTCTGATTCTACAATAACAAGTGTATATTTTTCAGATTCCCTCGGTTTATTTTCCAGCTCTAAAATTTGGGAGAGTGTATATACCTGTATTACTTCACCGTTATGGATATAATGATTGCGCCCGTCCCTTATAAATACATCCCCGGGGTCTATCCTTAATACGGTCTGGATAGATGAAGCAGGAAGAGCATACAATTGACCCTGTTCCATAATAATAAATGTTCTCAATGTTGCCATTGTAGTGGGCAATTCCATTGTAACAAGAGTCCCTTTATTTAATTCGGAATACACATCTATTCTGCCGTTAAGTTGGGATATTTTTGTATGTACAATATCAAGCCCCAACCCGCGGCCCGAAAGTTCTGTTACTGTATCCCCGGTAGAAAACCCTGGATAAAATATAAGGTTTACAATTTGCTCTTCAGGCAGATTTTCAACTTCATCCTGAGATAATATTTCTTTTTCAATTGCACGTTGTTTGATTTTTTCAACATCAATTCCGCGCCCGTCATCTTTCACATTGATTATAATTTTACTTTCCTTTTGAACCGCTTCAATCAGAATATTTCCTATTCTTGGCTTTCCGAGTTTTTCCCTTTCATCAGGAAGCTCTATCCCATGGTCGATAGAATTTCTTATTATATGCATTATAGGAATTTTAATATCTTCAATAATTTTTTTATCTGCACTTACATCGGCACCTTCAATTTTAAAATCAATCTCTTTGCCCTTATCTTTTGCGATATTATGAACCATTCTTGGGAAAAGACCAAAAACTGTTGAAAGCGGCAAGATACGCATCTTTTTAACCATAGATTCAAGCTCTGCAGATGTAGAATAAAGCTTTGAATTATTTTCCTGCAGTTGTTTCATTAACGTATCTACACTTGTTATAAGAGAATTCATCCTGTCTGAATTAACGCCATGCAGAGCCATTAGCTGCTTATTATATCCTATAAAAGATTGCATATTTCTGGAACTTTCATCCCCTAGCGGATTAGCAAGATATTTTTTATCAAAAAACTTCATATAGTATCCTACTTTATGATAGTTTTTTTGCCATTCACTAAATTCATTTTGGATATTTTTAGCTAAACTTAAAAGTTCCCGTGTTTTAATCCTAGTTATAATTAAATCTCCAATCTGGTTAACAAGTTGGTCAAGTTTGCCGGAATCTACCCTCAATGTTTTAATTGCAGTGGTATCAAAATTCGTAAGCCAGTCATTGGAGCTTAACTGCTGCATTTTTATCTTTGTTTTAGATTTTTTGCTTTGAATTTTATGATTATTTGTAAGTGAGAACTGCACCATTTGTTCTATAATTACAGCTTTTTGATTTAAAAGCTCAATATCATTTGTCATATCCTTGTAGGAATCTTTAGAAAACCTGTTTTCTATAATTTTCCCCGCAACTTCAGACATTTCTTTTATTACCCCGACCGTATCTTTGTCAAAAGGGCTGTTGCTGTTTTCAAAAAGTGCAATAATCCTTAAAATAGTCACAAAAACTTTTTTAAAATCGTTGTCATCTATTCTTGATATCGTTTCATTTATAAGGCTCTTGACTTCAGCAAGATTGATTTTATTTTCTAAAAGGGTAGAAACTTTTTCTGAAATATTTTTAACAAGTTCTAATAATCCGGCCCCGTCAAGTTTGTCTTGAGGGGTTGTAACCTTAGGTTCCTCATTTTTAAATGCTTTTGGTTCTGTTGAAACCATTTTGTATGCATTTTCATAATAATTCTTAACTTTTATATCTTCATTTTTGCATACCTGATTAAAATGCTGCACAAGCTCATTAATTTTTAAATTTAAATCAAGTATATGGTCATTTTTGGTATCCTCTCCGGGATTTTGCTGTTTTATTTTATCTATAATTTCAATTATATTAAGGACAATTTTGTTCATATCCCCAAGCGGGATTTTATTTAATATATCAGAAAGCTTTATTGCAACCGGTTTTATGTCATGAATTTGGTTAAAATCATTTTCCTGCGCACATTTAGAATACAGAAAAATAACACCTGTCAAACAATCTTCAATGTTTCCAAGGTTTTTTATAATATTATTTTTAACCGCAGAAAACTCTGCCCGGGGTTTGTCTTGATTTTCTTCTGCCGGGGTATCTTCTTCCGTGTTTTTGACAATTTCTTCAAGTTTTTTTATATGAAAACCAACTTCGTCACAAACATATTCACTCTTCAGCTCAACCGTCTTTTCAATAAGCATTGAAATGCAGGACAAGGCACTTGATATAGCATCGGTGATATATGATGTTACATTCAGTTTTTCTTCCTTAATAAGCCCTAAAACATCTTCGATTTTATGTGCAATGTCTTGAATACTGTCAAAACCGAGCATTCTGGCTGAACCCTTTAAACTGTGGGCATCCCGAAACAGTTGCATTGCAATATCAATATTATTTGGCTTTTTTTCAAGGATAAGAAGGTTTTTATCCATAGATTGTAATATTTCCCCGCCTTCCTGCTGGAAAATATTTAAAATCTCATCAAGCTCTTCTTGTAAAAATTCCATTATTAATCATCCAGAACACTGGTTTTAAATGCTTTTGTTAATGTATGAAGGTTTTCAATATTTTTATAGTTTTCTTCCGTAATCTTAAAATTATTTTCAAGCATATCGGTAAGCTCTTTAATATATCCGCCTGTGTTTTGAGTATCTTTTTTCAATTTATCAGCAGAAGTAATTATTTCATTAACACTTACAGATATATCGTTCATAAATTCAATAAGCTGTTCAACATTGCTGCCTATATTGTGCGCTAAATCAATACCGGATTCAATTTCTTTTGTGCCTTCTTCCGTTGCCATAACGGTTGAATTTGTAGTTTGTTGTATATCGGTAATTAAAGATGTAATTTTTGTTGTAGCCTGTTTAGATTCATCTGCAAGCTTTCTGATTTCACCGGCAACAACCGCAAAACCCTTACCATGTTCACCGGCCCTTGCCGCTTCAACGGCAGCATTTAAGGCAAGAAGGTTTGTTTGCTCTGCTATATCCTCAACAACTCCTATTGTAGATGATATAGATTGTATAAATTCAGAAAGTTCAAGTATTAATTCTGCAATTGTCTGGATTTTATGCCTTATTGCAAACATTTTTTCGATATTTGCCTTGACCGCAAGATGTTCAGTATTTGTAAATTCAAGAGAATGCCGAGTCTTTGCCTTGGTTTCACTAATTACATCATTCATGGATGTTAAACAATCTTTAAGATTTTCTATCAGGGAAACTACATTTGTTAGCTTTGCACAGGATAAATTTATGTTTTCTTTTTGACTGTTTGTGGTGCTTTCAATTTTTTTGGTTTCATTGTCGGTATAATCAATCACATCATAAACCACCACATCAAGTGCCCTTTTAACACGTTTCTTGGTAAATTCAAAAACAAGAACCGCAAAGATAAACAAAAATACAAGGATTGCAACCATGATGATAGGTTCACTTCCAGCATGCTCTGTTACCAGATAAAGGATTAGAAATATAAAGAACAACACTATTACATCTATCGTGCTCTTCTGTGATAGCTCGTTAGAGAGTGTATTTCTTTTCTTTTCATCTTTGAACATAATTCCCCTTTTTCAAAAAATAATGTATAATCTAACTTAATTATATTAGATAATTGAAATTATGGCAAAAAAAGTTCTTATAATTGATGACAGCATTACTCAATTAAGCAGTTTAAAAATTTTCTTTAAACGTGCAGGCTTTGATGTTGAAACAGCACAAAACGGGGTTGAGGGGTTCATTAAAGTTTATAAAACAGCACCTGATTTAATTATATCAGACGTCTTAATGCCACACCTTGGCGGATTTCAGCTTTGCAGACTTTTAAAAAGCAATCCTGAAACAAAACAAATCCCTATTATTATGCTTACAATTCTTGACAAAAAACTTGATAAATTCTGGGCCTCCCAATCAGGCGCAAACCGTTTTATTCAAAAAGATTCTGATTTTCAAAATATAATAGGAATAGCCGAAGACACTATAAAAGAATTCCCCGTTTCGAGCAGATACAAAGATTTGCTTGGTACTTTTGAATTTGATGAAGACGGTATTATCTCCCAAATCAATAAAATCCTTGATGATGCCCTGATGAAATCCACTATTACAAATGAATTTCGAAATCTGACGGATTATACAAGCGATGACAAAGTTATTGCAGAAAAAATATTTAAAATTTTATCAACAATAATTGAGTATGAAACGGCTTGTATATATTTTCATTCACCTGATAGTACCATTAAAAAAAGGTTGATATTCGATGTGCAAAATTGTCATTTGAAAAAAAGCGCATTCCTTGATATATGGCGACAAATGCTCCCAAGCTGTGTTAGTGATTTTGAAATTGAAACAATAAATGAAAATAATGGTGAGATTATTATTGAAAGTGCCGATGAATTCCAATCAAGAAAAGAATTTGAATTCTTCTGCAAGGATAATCTCATAGGTAAAGTTTATTTTTATTCAACTAAAAACATTGAATGGAATAAGCTTAAATTTATGCCCACCGCAAAATCAGAACTTGACTTGTATTTAAGATTAAAGTTCCTATATGTTAAAACCTGCTACCTTTCAATAACGGATGAGCTTACAAAATTATACACAAGGCGCCACCTTGACAGTGTCCTTAATCAGGAATTTGAAAGAGCGAAACGCTATGGCACAATTATATCAGTTGCAATGGCTGATATTGATAATTTTAAATATATCAATGACACCTACGGACATCAGGCAGGAGATTACATTTTAAAAGAAGTTTCAAAAATATTCACAGATACACTAAGAAAAACAGATTTTGTATATAGATACGGCGGAGAAGAAATCTGCATATTAATGCCGGAAACAAGCTTGCCAAATGTTGTTATGCCGCTTGAAAGAATAAGAAAAAACATTAAAAATAAAGTATTTTTATTCAATGGCCACCAAATAAAAGTCACAATAAGTATAGGGGCTACAACATACTCAAAGGATATGCGCGTACCTTCGGATTTAATTGAAAAATCTGATGTAGCATTATATAAAGCAAAAAAATCAGGAAAAAATAAGGTTATAATTGAAAATGAATGAAATTACCGCACCTGATAACATAAATGAAAATGATGTCTTTATTTTTGCAAAAATAGGAAATGTTCCGTATGCATTTCCTGCATTGAGTATTCTTGAAATTATAAAACTCGTAGAACTTGAATACCCCGAAAAAATGCCTACTTATGTTGCAGGGATTCTTGAATACAGAGGAAAAATTATCCAAATAATTGACCTTAGAACAATATTGAACATTGAAGAAAAAAATTATGATACAAATACCCATATTTTAATAATACAAGGCAAAGATACTGTTTACGGTATTATTGCAGACAGTATCACGGATATTAAAAGGATTGACACAAGTCTTATAGTGCCGCCGCCTCATTCAATAGGAAGTCATTTTACAAAAGGAATGTACCTAAATAATGGTACAACATCTACTGTTGTAAATTTAAATGCACTTGAAGAATGGATGAGCATTTCAGATAAAGGTGAAACTAATTTTAACCAAAAAGCTTCAAGACTCCTTCCGAGGGATATAAAATCAAAAGAGCTGCTGCATCAGCGAAAATTACAGCTTATTAATAAAACTAAAAATGTTCATTATGGCGGTCTTACAACAAATAAGGATGTGTACATCAGTTTTAAGATAGGCTCAAATACATATTGTCTTGAAATAGTTTATGTCGGAGGTTTTTATAAGTATTCTGAAACCAAAATTATAAAAGTACCCTGCACCCCCGGTTTTATCAAGGGTTTAATCAGTATAAAAGGTGACTATATTACAATTATTGACCTTAAGAAATATTTTGACAACGAGGAATCTTGTATTACTGATAAATCCGCCATTATTGCAATACAATCAAAAGATTTTAATATAGGGTTCATTGTGGATGAAATATCAGATGCTATTAATATCCAGCCGGCAGATTTATTTAAAAACAAGCCAAAAAACAAAAATACCAAAACTGAAAATAAAAATGAAATAACGGAATATGTTAAAGACAATAAATTGTATCTTGTTTTAAATATTGAAGAAATTCTAAACAACGAAAAATTATACGTAGGTTGATTATTAAAAGAAAAACATTAAACTGCAGATACTTATGAAAACCTTTTTAAAAATATTAATATTATTAATCTTTGGCATTGTAATATCCATGCCGGACACTTCTGCATTTGCAGGTGAAAAAGAAACTTATAATGAAATCTATGAAAAACTTGAACCTGCTGATTTTGAATATATATTCGGAATAGACCCCTACCAGGCAGAAGATTATACAAAATATATGTACTCACCCTATCCCCTGTTTCGGGTCGGGGTACCTTTCATATTTAAAAATACAAAAATTGAACCCGGATACTATATTTTAACCCCAAGAAAAAAAGCCGGAAAAACCTTTGTATTGTTTAAAGAACAAGGAAGGGTAAAATATATGGTTCCTGTCTATAATATAGATTTAGTTGACCCCCTGTTCTATAACCAGTATATACCTGAAAAGAAAAAAGGCTTTTGGTCAAAAGTGGGCAGCGGAATATCCAATACAATAGGAAGAGCTTTCCCTAAAAAAACCCAAAGAATGCCCGCACCAAAAGCATACATAGAAGTAAATGATATAGATAGAGAATTCTATCAAGTTATACTATTTTATGGCGAACATAAATATTATATGATTTTTAAACAACAATGATAAAATAAAAAAGAGGATTTAGCAGGGAAAATAAATGAAAAAACTTTTTATAATATTTGTTTTATTTCTGATAACAACGCTTAATGTACAGGCTAAAGTATCAGATAAAACACAAATCAGACAGCTTTTAAATGATTTAAACAAATACTCTAATACTCACAATATCGATGCAATAAAAAAATTCTACTCTAAAGATTATATAAGCTTTGACGGGTTTAATTACGATGCTTTTTTTGTTTCGATAGATGAAACTTTTAAATCTTATCCCGATATTTCATATAAAAGCAAAATCAAATCAATAAATATCTTTGGGGATTATGCCGCAGTTGAAATGTCAGATAAATCAACCTCTGAAAAACAAACCACAACACAAGCTATAGTTGAAAATAAACCTGTATTAAATAATGAACTTAACGGTATTATGGAAAGCAAAAGCCACTATATAACATATCTTAAAAAATCAGGCAACAAATGGCTTATCTATTCTGACAGTATCATTGCGGAAGAAACCTCCGTTAAATATGGAACGGCCTTGGATGTCGATATGAAAATTTCATCCCCGCTATCAGTAAATGAAGGAGAAGAATACTGTATAAAATTAAATGTACCCTCTAAACCAAAAGGTTCTATAATGCTTGCCTCTATTTCAAGAGAAGAAATTAAATATCCGCCGAATATCCCGTCTGATATTTTTAGAAAAGTGCCCTCAGACGGTATTTTAGAAAGAGTTGTAACATCAAATAAAAACGGCATGAATGAATACTCTCTTGCATCCGTCGGTTTAACCGAAATATCATTAAATGAAGAAAAAACCGCAATCAACTATCGTATGTCCGGTATTGCCTTTTTAATGAAAAGAGTAAATGTAAACCCCATAAAAAATGCTGCGGATAAAGAATACATTAAGAAACAACTAAATAAGGAACCTTTATAAATGCCCGGCAAGAACAATAAAGCTTTTATTCTGTATATACTGATGAGTCTTGTGCTATGGCAGCTTGGGGTATCAATAAGAGATATATGCATAAAATCCAATATACAGATTGCAACTAGTAACAACCCTGTACTTTCTTTTGTTTATCTTGAAAACACGGGCGGTGCGTTCAGCATATTTAAAGACCATTCAAATCTTCTTGCATTATTTGGAATAGCTGCCCTAATCTGCATTGTAATATATGCATATAAAAAACTAAAATTTGAAGATAAGTTAAAAATATTAACACTTGTATCATTAAGTGCAGGAATTCTGGGAAATCTGGTTGAAAGAATTGAAAAAGGGTATGTGATAGATTTTATAAAATTAAACTTTGTAAACTTTGCCGTATTTAATTTTTTTGATATCCTTATTACCACCTCCATTTTTTTACTTGCAGGGCTGATTATTTATGAAGATATTAAAAAACGAACTTCAAAATGTAAGGATTGATAATGCCATTCTTGAAATGGCTGCCAATTGCTGTCTTTTTGAAGATATACAAATAACACGCTCCAAAATTCAAAAAATGATTGAGGAAGGTAAAATCACGGTAAATTCTAAACATATAAAAGCCTCTTTTAAAGTAAAACCCGGTGACACTATTGAAATAGACGATATTGAAACTGATACTGCCCAAGTTGTACCCGAAAATATTAATCTTGATATTATATATGAAGATGATTATTTCCTTATAATAAATAAACAAAAAGGACTTCTTACCCACCCAACACCTTTAAATAAAACAGGCACTCTTGTTAATGCCCTGCTTTACTATGGATGTCCGCTTTCTGATATTCAAGGCAAAGAACGCGCAGGGATTGTCCACAGGCTTGATAAAAACACTTCAGGTCTTATTATGGCTGCAAAAACAAATGAAGCACATATAAATCTTCAAAAACAAATTCAAAATAAAACCGCAAAAAGAAAATACTTAGCCGTTGTTTACGGAATTATTGAAAACGATAACGGTACAATAAACAAGCCTCTTGTGCATTATATGGGAAAAACAGTAAAAATGAATGTTGCAGATACAGGAAAAGAAGCAATAACCCATTATAGTGTAATTGAAAGATATGAAGACCTTACCTTGCTTGAATTAGAACTTGAAACAGGAAGAACTCACCAGATAAGATGCCATATGTCATCAATTAATCACCCTGTTTTTGGGGATACACTATACGGTGCAAATGGAAGGAAAAGTAAAATAAATCTTAAAACAAACGAGCAGCTTTTAATGTCATATTATTTAAAGCTAACCCACACTATAACAGGAAAGGTTATGGAATTTAAACTTGATGAAAAAAAATATGATAACGATTTTAAGAAATTTTTTAACATTATAAGGAGTAAAAGATGACATACTATATTCTAAGTTTCATATCAGGGCTTGTTTTGGGACTCTTAATTATGCTGATTAAAATAAACAGCCTTAAAAAAGAACAAAACCTTTTAAAAAGAAAATATGAAAAAACATCCCTTGGTGCAGATGATAGCGAATTACAGGTAAAAACCCTTGAAAACAAAATAAAAACATTAGAGTCCGCCTTAGAAAAAAGTTTAAAAGACAAACACTAAATACAGGCAATTTATAACCACATTTTGTTTTCTACAAATTATGCTGACAATAAATACGGCTATAAATCCCATACAAACAAAACCGTTTGCAAATAAACCGAATGTAGCGGTAAAAACTCTGCATGCAGCACAAAATAATGTCGGTTTATTAATACCAAAAGTTGTAAATTTAAGTTCGAAATATAATATAAATTTTAAAGGTCATAATAGTACTGATTTAGAAACATTTTCAGCTGATTTTGAAAAGAAAATCGAAAAAATGGTTACACCGGATAATATCAGATAAATGAAATTATCCCAAATAATAAAGATATAGATACAATCAACCAAATATTCAACAAAGATAATATGGGAAATGTATATTATACAGGAGTTTCTCTAAATAGTATGCTTCATTATCTTTCAATAAAAAAGCAAATTCAGCTTGAAGGAGATAAAACTGCATTTATGCTGGATGATATGAGCATAGATTTTCTTAAAAAAATAGATATTAAAGAATTTTTAAAAGAATTTAAAGACAAAAATATACAGCTTTATTATCTTGGTAAAGATGATGAACAGTTTGAAAAATTAAGTAACCAATTTAAAGATATAACAGGAATGAAAAATCCTGAAATTACAATTATAGAAAAACAAACAAACCCTAAAAACATAAATTACCCAAATAAAGATAAAATTCAAAATGCAATAAAAGCTTTAGCCAAATACAAATTTAATGACAAACCAAATCAGGACAAATATATAGATATAGTTTGTAAATATCTTGATAAAAATTTTGTTGCTTTTTCTTATCAAACTTTATCGGAAAAATTAAAGGAACATTACAATTCTATTGAAAAATATGTGCAAAGCACAGGAAAAACAATGGATGATGTTGTATATATGCTCCCGACATCAGGTAAAAGTTATGATGCAATCAATTACTTGTATGCAAAAGTGAATAATGTCCCGCAAGAACAGTTTGTATCTTTGTACAATGCAAGGAATAATTATTCTAATGATAAAATTTATGTCGTTCTTGACGATATCTGTGCAAGCGGCGCTTCAGCTACAGAAATTATAGCAATGTTCAGCCATGCAAATACCACTTCACGCATAAATCTTGTACTGGCCCCTATAATCAGGGCAGACAGTGCAGAAAACAAAATCAATATAGAAGTTGGCGAAAGAAAAAAATATATGGATATTACATGTATTCAAAGCCTGAATTATAATAGCCTTGGAACAATAGACCTACTTGAAAACTGGGCAAAACGCTTTAAAATTGATACTTCCGAAATACTCAACGATTATTTAAGGAACTTTAAAAGCCTGGATAAAGAAGAAATAGATTTTCTTATGAAAAATACTACAGGCGGCTGCGGAAATATGCATGCCTTATGTTGTTTTCCATATATGATACCTGATAATTCATCCGAAATTAACACTCTTTTAGGAAGTTATTTCTTAAACAAAAATACTATTCAGGCAAATAAAGGAATTAACCCGGGCAAAGGATATGCAGGCGAAAGAATTACTGAAGAAGAATTTGATAACATAATGAAATTAGCAAATGGGAACTAATTATTTTTTCACTGCCCAGAAATCTTTATGCAAAATTGCTAAAAACGGAATAAGCTCAAGCCTTCCAACCAGCATATTAAACATAAATATAAATTTTGTTGCCGTATTTAAATCCGCAAAATGATTTAAGGGCCCGATAGCCCCAAACCCTGGGCCTACATTACCAAGGGAAGCAATAGACCCAACTATTGCAACAGAAACATTTTGTTCAATAAACCCAACTATAAAAGCACTCACCCCGAATAATGCAAAATAAAATATAACAAAAGCCATCATCTGTTGTGCAGTTTCAGGATTTACAACACTACCTTCCAAGCGTATGGGGTAAACTCCTTTAGGGTGAATAATCTTACACAATTCGCGCTTAATATATTTAAAGACAAAAATCCACCTTGTAATTTTTAAACCGCCGCATGCTGAAATTGCAGAAGCCCCTATAAACATTGGCAACAACAACAGTAATTTGCTTGAAAAATCCCAATCTCCAAAATCGGAAGATGCAAACCCTGTGGATGTCATAATGCTGATAGTTTGAAATAACCCGGCCAAAAGCCCTTCCCGGGGCAGATATCCCATATTTTTACAAAGTGAAAATGCAATCAACAACCCTAAAATAAGCGTTACTGCAACATATGTTATAAACTCTTCACTTTTTAGGGGTGCACTGAATTTCCTCTGAACAAAAAACTTATACATTAAAATAAAGTTTGTACCGGCCAAAAATGCAAAAACCATAATAATAGCTGTAATTATTGCGTTATTGTATCCTATAATACTATCCCCGTTTGGTGAAAACCCGCCTGCACCAACAGTTGAAAATGCTGTGCAAATACTATTGTAAAAATCAAGCCCCGCAAGTTTTAATATTATCACCTGTAATACCGTAAGTCCTAAATATATTCCCCACAGCCAGCTTGCAGTATGCCGAACTCTCGGGGTTACTTTTTCTTCTGCAGGATTAGGATTTTCTGCAAAAAACATTTGCCGTCCGGCAACGGAAAATTTTGGAAGTACAGCTATAAACAAAACTATAATTCCCATACCGCCAAACCACTGTGTCATTGAACGATAGAAAAAGAATGTTTTAGGGTAAATCGAAAAATCTTTTAGAATGGTAGCGCCTGTGGTCGAAACACCGGAAACTGCCTCAAATAACGAATTTACAACCCCAAGATTATAAAAAAGATATGGTATGGATGCAACAAGTGCAAAAAACATCCAGGCGAAAAGCGCAATGCCAAGAGCCTCCGGTTTATTTACAGTATCGATATCCTTCTCACTTGCCTTGTTTAATGAAAATAAACCGCCAAAAATAAGTGACATTAAAGAACCTGTTAAAAACGGTAAAATAGAAGTATATTCTCTGTAACAAAATGCAAAAATAACCGGCAGCAGCATTAAAAGCGCTATATACCTTAACATTATCCCCACAGTATTTATAACGACATTTATACGCATTACACTTTCACCAGTTTTGCAAAATAATTTCTGATTTCAGAAGCATCATCGGATTTTGTAAATATTATAAGCACATCACCGCCTCTCACAAGTGTTTGCCCCTTTGGAATAATGACTTTTGAACCTCTCTGTATTATAGCAATAACCGCACGTCTTGGAAGTTTTAAATCTATTAATGAAATATCTTTAAATGCCGAGGGAATATTAATTTCAAGAATTTCTGCAAGCCCCATTTCAACTGTTGCAAGCAACCCTTCCTTATAATCAACAATTCTGTTTTTAATTTCATTTAAAGCTGCTTTTTTAGGAGAAACCGCAACATCCACCCCAACCTTTTCAAATAAAGAGGCAGTTGCCATTTGCCCGACACGGGTTATAACACGCTTTGCACCAAGCTGTTTTACTAAAAGCGAACATAGAAGGTTTTTTTCATCACTGTCTGTAACGGAAATTACAACATCACATTCGCCAATGCTTTCCTGTCCTAAAAGCTCAAGGTTTGTACCGTCACTGTTTAATATCAATGTTTTATTCAAATGCTCAGACAGAAACTCGCATCTTCGAAAATCTTTTTCTATAAGCTTTGTTTTTATGGGAGTTTTTTCTAAAGACTTTGCAAGTTCAAACCCTACCGTGCCGCCACCTATTATTGCAACGCTTTTCAATTTCTTTTCTTCAACAAAAAACTGGGATGCTGTAATATCAAGCCCTTCCGGTGTCCCCATATATATTGCTTTGTCGTTAAGCTTAAATGTATCATCCCCGTTTGGGATAAAAAGCTCATCATTCCTCTTGATACCAACCACAAGCATTTCGTTGTTAAAAGGCGTATTTTTAAGCTGTTTATCCAAAAGCGGAGAATTTTCCTTAATTCTGTATTCAAGCAGCTTTGCCTTGCCGTTTGCAAAATCTTCAACGTTTACTGCATCGGGCACGGTTACAATCCTGAAAATTTCGTTTACAAGCAACTTTTCAGGCCATATAACATAATCTATATGAAACGGACCTTCGCCCTGCATTGATTCTTTTATTATAGATAGTGAATTTCTGCACTCTTTTTTGGTTACAAAACAGGCAGTCTGCGCATTTGAAAGATACTTTGCCATTAAGCAGGCAACAATATTAGCTTCATCAAGACAAGTACAGGCTATAAAGACATCGGCATCCTTTATACCGGCCTCTTTTAATACATTAATATTTGAACCTTCACCCACAATTGTTGCTAAATCAAGATTATTAAATTTTTCCAAATATGCAGCATCCGAATCAATTACAATTATATCGTGGTCTTCAAAAAATTCCGTTGCAATAATTGAACTAGTTTCATTTGCGCCGTAGATTATAATTTTCATAGCACCCTTTATAAACCAAACACTGTTTTTTTACAACATTGTTAAATTATGTGTTATTTCTTATTAAGGCTTTTTGTTAAATTATAAATAATTTCAAGCTTTTCAGGATTATCACCAATTTCTGATATATTCCTTTCAATCATTTTTAATAGCACGGGGGTTTCTTTCAGGTGATTTGTGGCAAACAATTCTTCAGATGTTATGCCAAAAGCTTTAAGCAATTTATCAATGGTTTCTGCAGTTGCAAAATTATTCCCAAGCTCGATACTGCTTAAGGCGCGTTGTGAAATATCAATTTTTTCCGATAATTCTTCCTGCGTATAACCTTTTGCAATACGAAACCTTTTTATTTGTTTCCCGAGTTCTTTTTTAATACTCATAATCTTACAATTTTAATTTCTTATTAGTAACCAAAATAGTATTTATAAGTATTCTATATTAAGTTATATGAAGCTGAAATGTATTATAAATACTGAATATTATTAGAATAGTATTTTAAATTGTAAAATTACAGCAATTTTTATACAATAAACGTTTTTAAATAAATACAAGCAAAACAGTCAAAAAATTATGAAAGGAAAGAAATTATGGTAACTATCCCAAACACAGCAAGATTAATCAGTACTGCAGTTAATGCAAAATCAGGAACAACTGTAAGAAAGTTTCTAATGCCCAATATTGGAAAAAAGGCAATAGCAACAGTTGTAGAATACGGTAAAGATGTACCTATTAAACAATGCGGAATTGATGCTTTTGTAAAATTAACAGGAGTGAATAAAATTAGCAGCGAATATACAGCTGCAGCTGACAGAGCTTTGTTTAGCGGTGATAAAATAATCTTAAGCGGTGCTTCAAAAACAAGTAATTTTGAACAAGTTGGAGATTTTAATTCCCGTTTCAAAGAAATGATAGATTTGCTTAAAAAATATCCAAAATTGACGGCAGATAAAATTTCCGATACAAGCGGCAATCCATATCACCAAAGAATCATACAAGAATTCAATAATAATTTTTAAAAGCATAATTTTACAACTTTATAAAATTTGCACTCCCTGCCTTTTATAGTACAATATTACTATAGAGGCAGGTTTTTTATTTTTAATTTAAGGAAGTACGATGACAAATACAACAACTAACCAAAGTTATGATGCCAGTAATATAAGAGTTTTAGAGGGCTTAGAGGCCGTACGTCTTCGCCCCGGTATGTATATAGGTTCAACCTCACAAAGAGGTTTGCACCACTGTATATATGAAATCGTTGATAATTCAATTGACGAAAGCCTTGCGGGGTATTGCGATACAATCACTATAACAGTTCATGAAGATAACTCTGTAACCGTAGAAGATAACGGACGTGGTATCCCTGTTGACATTAAACCGGATAGCGGCAAATCTGCCCTCGAAATTGTACACACAGTACTCCATGCCGGCGGTAAATTCGGTGACGGCGGATATAAGGTATCGGGCGGGCTGCATGGTGTTGGCGCATCTGTTGTAAATGCACTTTCAGAAAAATATATTGTTGAAGTTTCCCGCGAAGGTTGGGTTCACAGGCAGGAATACCTCAGAGGGGAACCTGTTAACCCTGTAGAAAAAGTACGCGAAACAGACAAAAGAGGTACCAAAACCACATTTTGGGCAGACCCAGAAATATTCACAGAAACCACAGAAATTGACTGTGATGTTATTGCAAACAGATTTAGAGAAATGGCCTTCCTTAATAAAGGGATAAAGCTTATATTTGTTGACAAAAAAAATAATAAAGAACAAACTTTCCACTATGAAGGCGGTATTGCAAGCTATGTAGAACACCTTAACAAAAATAAAAATGTAATGTTTGAAAAGCCTGTATATATTGAAAAAATAATTGAAGGCACGGCGGTTGAAATTGCCATGCAATATACCGATGCCTACACAGAAAATGTGCTTTGTTTTGCAAACAATATTAACACCCACTTTGGCGGCACGCACCTTACGGGGTTTAGAAACGGTATCACAAGGGTAATTAACGATTATGCAAGAAAAAACAATCTGATTAAAGATAATGACCAAAACCTTGCAGGCGAAGACATTAGAGAAGGTCTTACGGCAATAGTTTCTGTTAAAATCCCAAACCCTGAATTTGAAGGCCAAACAAAAGAAAAATTGGGTAATGCAGAGGTAACACCTATAGTTAACGATGCTGTCAGAGATAAATTTATGGAATGGCTTGAATTTAATCCTAAATTTGCAAAGCTTATAATTGATAAAATCCTGCAGGCACAAAGAGCACGTGAGGCTGCAAGAAAGGCAAGAGAATTAACAAGAAGAAAATCCGCTCTTGAAACATCCACTCTTCCCGGCAAACTTGCAGACTGCTCTAACAGAGAACCTGAAAAATGCGAATTGTATATTGTAGAGGGTGATTCGGCAGGCGGCTCTGCTAAACAGGGCAGAAACAGAATGTTCCAGGCAATTTTGCCGCTTAGAGGTAAAATCTTGAATGTTGAACGTGCCCGTCTTGATAAAATGTATAACAACAACGAAATTCAATCCCTTATTCAGGCAATGGGTATAAACATTTCAAAAAATGAAGAAGAAGTAAATATAGAAAAACTAAGATACCATAAGATTATCTTTATGACAGATGCCGATGTTGACGGCGCACATATCAGAACATTATTGCTGACATTCTTCTTCAGATACGCTAAACCCTTAATTGATAACGGGTATGTATATATTGCACAGCCTCCTTTGTACAAGGTAACAATAGGAAAAGTGGCAGAATACCTTTATGATGACAGGGCGTTAGAAAAAATGGTACGCGAGCGCGGCATCAAGGGTGTTGTACTGTATGATAAAAACAAAACAAAATCCCTGAAAGATGACGGGCTTGAAAATATATTGTATTCAATGTCCACATATTATAAATCTTTCCATAATCCGATAATCAACCAGATGCCTTCCGTAATTATAAGAGGGCTAATAAGGTCTGAAATAAAACCTGAAGATTTTGAAAATAAAGAAAGAATGGATGAAATCCATGGATACCTTGCCCACTATATTGAAGACCACGCGCTAAATTACGGTATAGAAGAGGCTAAAAATTATTCAACATCTTTAGCCCAAAACCCTGAAAATTCAAGATATTATATTAAGGTAAATTTAGGCGAAGATATTGAACCCGCTGTAATTACAGCCAATATGGTTAAATCAAAAGAATTTGAACGCTTAAAAAATTCATACCCAAAAATCAGAGAATTTTTAATTGAAGAAGAAAAAAGATTAATCTTTGAAACCCCTGAAGGTGAATCTGAGATAACCTCTTTTGCACAACTGCAAAGGCTTGTCGATGAAAGAGGGAAAAAGGGCATGCAAATCCAAAGGTTTAAAGGTCTTGGTGAAATGATGCCGCAGCAGCTTTGGGAAACCACTATGGACCCTGCAAACAGAACATTGTTAAAGGTAAGCATTGAAGATGCCATGCTTTGCGATGAATTGTTTGATGTACTAATGGGCGATAATGTTGCCCCAAGGCGTGATTTTATTGAACAAAACGCAGTTTATGCTACAAATATTGATACATAAACTTAATATGCTTTTTGATATTCTTTGAATTAGTTTCAAAGCTTGCTTTATGCTTATCAAAAGAGGCGTCGCTGTCTTTTGTTGATTTTAAATCCGCCTCGGTAAATATTTTCATCATATCAAACAGATTACCTTCCCGCATATCAAATGCTACCGCTTTTTGTGTTTCCCATCTTTCTATAGAGGTGTTTGTTCTGTTTATATAATTCAACCACCCGTGGTTTTTAATTAAAGAATAAAGTTTTACCCTATCTTCACGCGGCAAATTTAATTTTCTTGTAATACCATATGTATCAAATGCCCCGTTTATAGCATGATTTGGGTCACGCTTACCTTCAGTTTTTCTTATATCATGAAACAGTGATGCAACAAGCAATAATTCTTTATCCTGCCTGTTAAGTTTTTCAAACTCCGGGTTTTGAACAATTTTTTGCATAACCTTTAAACTGTGTTTCATCACATCAAAATTATGGTTTTTATGTTGTTTTTTTCCTATTAAAACCCTTAATTCCGGAAAAAATACAATTAAAGAATTCAATTCTTTTTCAATATTTTTATTGTTACATACAACAGGATTATTATCTAAAAATCTTATTATCACGGGCCTAAGCTTGTCAATTGCCTCATAAACCCCGCTATCCGCATTTTGTATAATTTCTTTATCACCCGAAATAAAAGGATATCCTGATATTGAAAACCCAAGAGGGCTTTCCTCATTTTGATAAAGTTCAAAACCAAAATATTTGCATGCAATTTGCCTTTCTGTTTCGGGTAAATCCTTAGTAACAGAAAGGATTTCAGCTATAAAATTATCCTTTTTAAAAGTTTGGCTTATATTAAGGTTATTAAATTCTTCATCACTAAGCCCCGCAAGAGATAAAGACAAATCAAAAACAGACTTGTTAAATAAACCTGCATCTTGTTGTATATTTACAAGGACCTTGCCATATGCCCCTTGAACATCCTGCACGGAAACTTCAACTGCCTTTTTATCAAAAGCAATGTTGTTATCTTTTTTATTCCTAAAATCTTTATTAGCTAAAAATTTTAACGGCAATATCTTGTTGTACGGGGTAATCCTCACCAATCATACCTTTTTAATAAAATTTCTCTGTTAAGATAAAACTGCAAAATTAAATAATTTGCTTTTTAACAAAACTAAAATGCCCCCTTAAAGCAGGAGGCATTTTACAAGAACACTTTATGAACCGAATAAAATTACAGATAATTTTCAATTTCCCATTTTGAAACTTTTGTTCTGTAATCATCCCATTCTTTTTCCTTTGATGATACAAATTCATTATAAATATGTTCACCAAGGGCACGTTTTACAAGGTCATTCTTCTTCATCAGATAAATTGCCTCGTTCAATGCACCGGGAAGTGATGCTATACCTTTTTCAGCCCTTTCTTTAGCGCTCATTTCATAGATATTTTCTTCTGTTTGTTGTGGCGGAACAATTTTATTTTTAATACCGTCAATCATAGCGGTTAACATTACAGCAAATACCAAATACGGATTACAGGAAGGGTCAGGTGACCTTAATTCTATTCTTGTACCGTTTCCGCGTTTTGCAGGAACCCTGATTAAAGCACTTCTGTTTGCAAGGGACCATGCAAGATACACAGGTGCCTCATACCCCGGCACAAGCCTTTTGTAGCTGTTAACGGAAGGATTTGAAACAGCAGTAAAGCCCATAACATTTGTTAAAAGTGAACCTATAGAATACATAGCTTCTTCTGACAATTGATATGGTGCATTTTCATCATAAAATGCATTTTTACCGTCTTTAAATAATGAAACATTACAGTGCATACCTGAACCATTTATACCAAATACCGGTTTTGGCATAAAAGTTGCATAAAGATTATTCTTTGCAGCAACAGCTTTCACGGCGTACTTAAATGAAACAACATTATCAGCAGTAGTTAAGGCATCAGCGTATTTAAAATCTATTTCATGCTGCCCGTCAGCAACCTCGTGATGGCTTGCCTCTATATCAAAGCCCATTTGTGTAAGGGTTTCAACCATTTGCGCACGTACGTTCTCACCCCTGTCATCCGGCCCCACATCATAGTATCCCGCTTTGTCGTGGGTATCAAGGGTAGGGTTTCCTTTTTCATCCATATTGAACAAGAAAAATTCAGCCTCCGGCCCTACATTTAAAACATAGCCAAGGTCTGCAGCTTCTTTAATAACTCTTTTTAAATTACACCTTGGGCACCCTTCAAAAGGCGTACCGTCAGCATTATGAATATCACAAATAATTCTTGCAACATTTGTGCCTTCTTCATCATTTTTCCTCCAGGGAAGAAGTGAAAATGTTGATAAATCAGGAAAAAAGTACATATCTGACGTTTCAATACTTCTAAAGCCCTTAATAGATGACCCGTCAAGCATACATTCATTATTTAAAACTTTATCAATTTGGCTTGCAGGAACTGCCATATTTTTCACTCTGCCGTTGATATCAACAAACTGAAGTCTTATAAAATGTACATTATTTTTTTCAATAATGCTCTTAATTTCTTCTTTTGTTAATGCTTTTCCTTGCTCGGGAATGTAAGTCATTTTTAATTCCTCCTAAATTGTTCTTTAAATTTATTTATCAACCTATTATGCCTCATCATGGATAATTAAGTCAAAAAATTGTAACATTTGTTACATATGTAGTACATAATTAAACAAATCTCTGGTCCGTTTACATTAAGTTGTGTAAATATTAATTGAATTTTGTTAAAATTTGGGCATAATTATATTAAAAGCTTTACATATCCATGCTTTTTACATATAGTAGTAGGTAAATAAGTTATATTTAAATGCCGATATAATAATTAAAATTATGAGGGTCGCACAAAGTGGAAAAGTTCAGACTAGATAACTACGATAGAAAAACAACCGATTACAGCAGATATTCATCCCAAGCCAATATAAAAGTCATAGGTGTTGGCGGCGGCGGCGGAAATGCTGTAAACAGGATGATAAAAGCAGGTCTTGGAGGTGTTGAATTTTGGGCAATGAATACAGATGCCCAGGTTCTTGAAATGTCTTCAGCTCCTAAAAAAATTCAATTAGGTGCCAAATTAACAAGCGGCCTTGGTGCAGGCGGTGACCCTTCAGTTGGCGAAAAAGCAGCAGAAGAATCAAGAGAAGATTTATTAGTTGCACTTGACGGCTCTGATATGGTTTTTGTAACAGCCGGTATGGGCGGCGGTACAGGAACAGGTGCTGCTCCTGTAGTTGCTAAAATTGCAAAAGAACTTGGTGCCCTTACAATCGGCGTTGTGACAAAGCCTTTTGGATTTGAAGGCAAAAAACGTATGAACCAGGCTGTTGCCGGTTTAGAAAAATTAAAAGAAAATGTTGATGCTCTTATTGTTATACCAAACGATAAATTAATCGAAGTAGTTGAAAGAAGGACCACAATGAGGGATGCTTTCCTTGTTGTTGATGAAGTTCTGCTACGTGGTGTTCAAGGCATTTCAGATATCATTGTAATCCCCGGCTTAATCAACGTTGACTTTGCCGATGTACGTGCCGTAATGCAGGCTTCAGGTTCCGCATTAATGGGCATAGGTAAAGCCTCAGGCGAAGGCAGGGCAATGGAAGCTGCCAAGCTTGCAATTAATTCAAAACTTCTTGAAACATCAATAAACGGTGCAACCGGTATTATTATGAATGTTTCAGGCGGCCCTGATATGACACTTCATGAAGTAAATGAGGCTGCAAGCGTTATCCATGATGCAGTTGCAGATAATGCAGAGGTTATTTTCGGTTCCGTTATTGATGACAGAATTCAAGGGGAAATCCAAATTACGGTTATTGCAACAGGTTTCCAATTAAAAGGAAACGATGTTCCGCAATCACAAGAAAGAAAATTAAGTGCCGCTGATATCTTTGGCGGGGGCTTAAGTTTCTCTGACCTTGGAAATAAACCGCAGACAAACCAACCAAGCCCAAGCCAGACATTCTTTGAACCTTCAAGGCCTTCAAATGAACCGGCAGGCGGCGGATTATTGGATATACCTGAGTTCTTAAATCCAAAAAGATAAAAAATAATGTTTAAAAGCGGGTTAATAAAGCCCGCTTTTTTAATTCTAAAAAAAGCAAACTTTAAAATTTACAAGTTTGTATACAATACAATCAATCTGTTAGGTTTATAAAATAAGGAGGCAATAATGAATATATCAGCTGTTAAAAGTTATTCAGTTTCAAATAAGGCATTAACAGGCTTTAGGGGAAACAATGAAGAAACCAAAAAAGAAGAATACTACAACCCCGTAAATGTTAAAACCGAAAGAAAACTTGCCGTATTATCATCCACAGGCGTTTCTCTTGCAGTAGGTGCCGTTGCAGCAGGTCTTGTTTCGGTTATAAAAGAAAACACCAAGTTATTTTCAAAAATTCCTCTTTTATCCGGTGCTGCTGCTGCCCTTGTAACATTAGGCCTCACACTTCCTTCAAAACTTTATCATACCAAAATAAACGCTACCGTTAAAGAAAAAGAAATGGGTATATTTACGGCAGACAAAGAACTTAAAAAAGATTTAACAAAAGAAGTACACACTGAAGTAAAAGACCCTGAAGTTTCTTTAGACCAAAAATTACAGCACAATATGCAGTTACAACTTGCAAATAAGGCAGCAACCGTAGGTTTTACAACTTTTTAAAAAGATGAAAATTAACCCTGTAAAAAATAATTATATAAGTTTTGCAAATAACAAAACACCAAATGAAGTGCAAAATAAACAAGGGCAAACTGCAATAATCCATGATAAGGAAAATCCTATAAGTAAACCGCTTGAGCAGCTAGATGTTGTAAAAGCTTCCTTAATCGCGGGTTTAGGCTTTGGCGCACGGGCGCTTTATTACGCTTTTGAAGATACGGACCTGCTTGAATGCACACTAGATGCAGGTAAAAAACTTGCAAAGAAAAACCATAAAAATGCCGCGGGTGGCAAGCTATTTGCATTAAGCATGGCATCATGGGCAGCTATCTTAATTGGTACTGTAGGCTTGCTTGCAGGATTATATGCCCTGTTTAACGGCCCGAAATCAATGTATCAGGGCAAAATTAATGCTCATAAAAAAGCGGAAGAAATGGATGTATACCTTGCAGGAAACAGAATCGAACAGGAATTATATAAACAAGTGGGCGACCAGGCAAAGGCCGTGCAAACTGTTGAAGAACAGGAACATGTGAAAAAACAGTATGCAATGTTGAAAGCTGTAAAAAATAATATCCCGGTATTTGCTAATTTTCAAAGTTTACCCGCACAAAAATAATACATAAAGCCCTTGTGTCTTATTAAAAATAATTATAAAATTCCCTTATGATTATTCAGTTTATAAGCGATTATTTATCATACCTTGAAATTGAAAGAGGATTGAGCGAAAACACAATTGCCGCCTATAAAAATGACATTTTTTTATTTTTTGAATACTTCGGCAAAATAAATACTATTGAAGAAATTAAACGCACCCATTTAAGCGATTACATTAAGCACCTTGGTAAAACCGGCCTGAATACAAGCAGTATAATAAGAAAAATTGCCTCGATTAAAAGCTTTTTCAGATACTTGTGTGCCGTTAAAAAATTAAGGACAAATCCGGCACTTGATATTTCCATTCCAAAACTTTCCAAAAAACTGCCTAAAATAATCAGCATGGATGAGATTGAAAAACTTTTGAAGACAAGGATGAATACGCGTGAACTTGCCGTGTTTGAGCTTTTATATGCAACAGGTCTTCGTGTCAGCGAGCTTGTTGAGCTTGAAATCAAAAATATTGACCTTAAAAATAACACCTTAAAAACCATAGGTAAGGGCTCTAAAGAAAGGGTTATTCCGATTGGTGAAAACGCTAAAAAGGCACTTGATGCTTATTTTAAAGAAAGAGAATTTGCACTGAAATTATCATCATCCAAAAATAAATCCCAAGACAAGGTTTTTTTGAATAATTTTGGCGAAAAAATTACCCGTCAGTGGGTTTATACATTTATCAAGGAACTTGGCAGCGGCATACATAAATCAATATCGCCTCACACTATCCGCCACACATTTGCAACCCACCTGCTTGAAAACGGGGCGGATTTAAGAGTGGTGCAGGAGCTTTTAGGCCATGCAAACATTGTAACCACACAACTATATACCCATGTATCCAAAAAACACCTTAAAGATGTATATTTTGCAATTAACGGCTAACGCACAAATCGGGGCAAGCAATTAACGGCTAACGCACAAAGCCTTGCGAATTAACAACTTGAAATATTATAAAAGCAGAGTATAATAATAATGTGCGTGCAAGCTGCAACCTGCACTTTAAAAGCCCTAATGATTGATTAAATAATTTAGCGCTAAGATTATCAGTAAAATGATTATTAGCGCTTTTTCACTAATTATCACTATTATCACCTCCCTTCCAACTTCATACTGCAGTTATGTTGTTTGGACGGCAAGATGAGCTTTAGGGCTTACCCGCAAAAGATTATATCATAAGTTTGCCTAAAAAGGGAAAAGGCAAGGTTACCCCCTTGGGCGCATTGTCGGAAATGCTATTACATCCCTGATTGAAGGTGAATCGGTAAGCAGCATAACAATCCTGTCTATACCAATTCCCATGCCTCCTGCAGGAGGCATTGCAACTTCAAGCGCTTCAATAAAATCTTCATCGATGCTCATAGCCTCTTCATCCCCCGCAGCCTTGGCCTTAGCCTGTGCCTCAAACCTGTTTCTCTGGTCAATCGGGTCTGTAAGCTCTGAAAACGCATTTGAAACTTCCCAACCGTTAATTCTTGTTTCAAACCTTTCAGTCAACCTCGGATTATCCCTATGCACCTTTGCAAGCGGGGAAATATCCCTTGGATAATCAAGAATATGAACAGGTTGAATTAGTTTTGGCTCAACCTTTTCTTCAAAAATCTTATCTAAAATTTTACCCCAGGTATCTGTTTCTTCAACCTCGATACCCATTTTCTTTGCGGCCTCCCCTGCCTCTTCCACGGTTAAAAGCTCGTTGAAATCAACGCCGGTTTCTTCTTTTATCGCACCAAGCATTGTTTTCCTATCCCACGGCGGAGTTAAATCAAGCTCTTTACCCTGATATGTAATTTTTGTGGTGCCTAAAACATCCATAGCAACGGATGCTATCATATTTTCCATTAATATCATCATATCATTATAATCAGCATAGGCCTGATACAGTTCCATCATCGTAAATTCAGGGTTGTGGCGAATATCAATACCTTCGTTTCTAAAGTTGCGGTTAAGCTCAAAAATCTTTTCATTTAAACCGCCAACCAAAAGCCTTTTAAGGTGTAATTCTGGCGCAATTCTAAGAAACATGGGCATAGAAAGCGCATTATGAAAAGTTTCAAACGGTCTTGCGCTGGCACCGCCCGCCTGAGTTTGCAGCATAGGGGTTTCTACCTCTAAAAACCCTTCTTTTATCAAATATTCCCTAATTTTTTGAATTATAAGGCTCCTTTTTTTGAAAGTTTCTCTGACATCCTGATTTACAACCAAATCAAGATACCTTTTCCTGTACCTTGTATCCACGTCGGTAAGTCCGTGAAACTTTTCAGGCAGAGGCCTTAAGGCCTTTGACAACAATTTTAAATCTAAGGATTTTATACTTAATTCACCTCTCGGGGTTCTTCTGATTGTGCCTCTAAATCCTACAATATCCCCCACATCAAGAAGTTTTAAAACTGCTAGTTTATCTTCATCTAAATTATCTTTGTGCGAAAAAATCTGAATTTTGCCTGATGAATCCATAAGGTCAATAAACATCCCACTGTTTCTCATTGCCATAACACGGCCTGCAACAGAATATTCATCACCGGTTTCTTCACCTGCGGCAAGGTTTTCATACCTTTTTTGCAATTCATTTGCACTTATATTCCTGTCATAAGAATAAGGATAAGGATTTATCCCTTTATCAACCAAATCCGTAAGCTTTTGAATTCTGGCTTCCCTTATCGAATCTATTGTATTATTCGTCGATTCCATTATTTCACTCCTAAAAATCAATTATTTTATATAAAAATTATAATTGAAACATAAAAAGTTTCAAAAAAGAAAAGGGTATTGATAAGGTTACAAAATCAATACCCGAAAAGTTGTTCATCTAAAATCTGTTTTAGTCACCCTGAACTCATTTCAAGGTCTGGAAATTTGGATAGTTCTCTTTTCATTGCAGGATGTTTTGGACAAAGACACAATACGTCGTCTTTTAAGGTTCCAACATCTATTCCTTCGGTCACACGACTCTTTAATGGTCTTTTTGCCAAAACATCCTTTCATTTCAAGAGAAATAAGTCTCTGCTTCCTACATCCCGCTGCTGCTAAAGTAAACATAGACATAACCGTTCATACCGTTTGCACCTGCAGAGGCTCCTGTACCTTTCAGCCAGGCACCGCCGCCACCTCCTGTGCCTCCTGCGGGGTATTGCCTCATTAATTGTTCATCAAAATAATCAGGGGGCTGGTTATCATCTTTTGGGGTTGGGGTTAGAGGTGTGATTGATATATTGTTACAGTTATCTGTTATTGTGCTTAATCCCCCGCAAGGGTATATTGATTGTGTAAATGTTGCTTCGTTTATTCCTCCGTTTCCTCCTGCACTTTGTGTCCATATTCTGTTATTTATTAAATTTAGGGTTGGAGCATTAGTTCCTGCTGTTGTTAAATTATCTTCAGGATAAATGCTGTAATTACTTGCACTCAGGTTTGATAAAATATTTTTTGTTGCATTTGCAATGCTGCTTGCAGAGCCTCCGCCTCCTTCTTTTGCCATAACATTTGTTTCAGGGTTTCCGGGTGTTGCCGCCCTTCCTCCGCCGCCTCCTGTTACTTCAAATTTAGTTCCTGATATTATTGCATAGCTGTTTTGTCCTCCTGCTCCGTTGGCTCCGCTTGTACCGCCGTTACCACCTTTGCCTATTGATACTTTTACTTCATCTCCTGATTTTACCTGTATATTCCTTATGTGGATTAATGTTCCTGCACCTCCGCCTCCTCCTGCGGCACCCGGGGTATATTTTTTATACTTAGCTTCTGCTCTTCCGCCTTTACCATATCCTCCTATACCGCATGTTAATGTACCATTATTGTTAAAGCAGTTTCCGCCGGCACCGCCTCCGCCTAATGAGCCTGCATTATTACCGTTAATTGTTGTTGTGCTTGTACCGTTTGGGGTTTGGGGTCTTGAACCTTGGAATGTATTTTCAACCTTCGGGCGTCCTCCATATCCTGCTGTTGAATATGAAGTATTTATATCCCCTTTTCCTCCTGCTTCACCTTGTGATACATTTGAAAGAGGGAAAGAAGAACAATTTGCTGTTTTAAGTGTTGAATAATTAGAGTTTGTAATATCAAGATATTTGCATTGGGATATATTTCCGGCGCTTCCAAGGGCGCCTCCTGCTGTGGTTGATGCTCCCTGTCCTCCTTGTCCTCCGGGTATTTCAAGATACCATATTAGTGTATTATTACTATCTGTTATCTTGGCAATTGAAGGGGAGCCCGATACACCGCGTGATGTATTTTTTGCACTTCCTCCTTTGCCTCCGTTTCCTGCTTGCAGAGTAAGTGTTGCTTTTCCTGTTGAATTTGTTGCACGTTCTAATACTTCATTTGGTACATTAACCTTTACGTATATTCCTGCACCGCCTCCGCCGCCTGTGTAGAGTTTTTGGGAGGAGATAGTGTCAATGATACAGCGGGTAGAGAAAGCAAAGGTGTATGAACAATTGCTTTTGCCATCACAACTTAAAGACACCATTCCTTTGTTTCCATTTAAGGCTATCGAACGATATATGTTGTTACCAACACTTGTACCTGACCATATATCGTACGGGTAGCATCCATTATTACTGGCACCAAGACAGCCATTATCTAAAGGCCAACATAATGAAGCACCGGCAAGACTCAAAGAGGCATTACATAACTGTAAACCTGAATTGGTAGAAGGATTCCAATTCATTAAACCGGGTTTGCCACCATTATCCGGAACAAGCCCCGTACTCTTCCAAGCTGTAAATTCCGCATAGGTAGGTAATCTTCCTGCCGCATTACTTCCATTGATTGGTTTCCAATTTTTACATATAGTATTTGCAGCATTCCATTGACATACCGTCCTATTACAGCCACTATATGTCATACCATTTGTACCTGTACCGCATGTGCTTGCTGTTTTACCAGTCCAACAGCAGTTTCCTCCTGTGCAATTTGTACCCACAGATACAGCGGTTACCCCTGTAAGATTTGGGCTTCCGTCCCTGTTTTCGCCTGGATTGTATTTGGATACACATATTGCTTTACCTCCATTTTGAGAAGCGGATATGTATACTCCGAAAGGTTCACAATCTGATTGTTTTGTTGGTGCATTTCCTGATGTTACAGCACCGTTTGCACCTCCTCCACCACCTCCGCCACTGGTTAGGATTATTTCTAAATCTCTCATTGTTTCTGTTAATTGATAAGTACTTGTTTGATATGTTGCATTATTGCTTGCATTATCACTTCCTGTAATATTTCCAAGGTTTGTTTTGTTTGTACTTATTGTATCGGGTACAGCTCCTCCTCCACCACCACCTGCTGATAATATTATTGCTCCTGCAATGTTTGCATCTAATGGCACATTGCAGCTTCCTCCTATTGGTATACAGGGGGTATAATTACCGCCTTTATTATTTGTGCCTCCTGATACATTAACATTATCTGACATTCTTTTTGTCATTACAGGGGCAAGGGCGGCAAGGAGGAGAGAGACAACAAGAAGGGCCATAAGCATTTCAACGAGAGAGAAAGCTGCCATTTGCCTTTTAGACCCTGAAACGAGTTCAGGGTGACGGGTTAAAGGAAAAGCTAAAGCTTTTCTCTTGCAATGGAAGGATATTTTGGTAAAAAGACCATTAAAGATGCAAAGATAACCACAGAGCTTTGCAAAGTTCAGAATAATATTACGGTTTATATTTCTATAACACATAGTACACCTCGCTAATATCTATTTAAAAAGAATAATATCATAATATATTCATAATGTGAATACTATTTGTATTCTATATTTAAATATATATTATGCACCCTATATTAAATACAATAGTGAAAGGTGCAAAGATGAATGAATTTAAACCGGTAAAACAGGAAAAAACCGTAATAAGCATAAGGCTTGATGTTGAAATGCTAAAAGCAGTTGATGAAGTTTCAGCTAAAACTGATATTAGCCGCAACGAGCTTATAGTGCAGTGCATAGATTATGCACTTAAAAATTTTAAACACTAGACCCGAAGATATAACCCCGATAAAAAATCTAACCATATAAAAAACCCCACCCTTAACGGATGAGGCTTTTTTAATATAACGTTCAAATTTATTTAATATTTGAATATGTCCAAGCATCAAGATTTGGATTTTCAGCCATTTTGGAATCGTCATCCTCTTCCATACCTGCCTGGGTTCCGGCGTGTGCAATCGGCTTATACAATCTGTTATAGTATTCTATAACCATTCTGTCAGAATTAAAGTAAGCCTCTGAAGTTCTGATTGCCTGTCTCATCAATCTTGCCCACTCAGCCTTATTTTCATAATATGTAGGAATAATTTCATTTTCTAACGTGTTCATTACACATTGGTGGTCTTTCCAGTGTCTTTCTTCCCAAGGAATATCATCATCAAGGCCCGGATATTCAACTGTATAGCCGTTTATACCGGGGAATGTACCTTCAACTGTCCAACCGTCGAATGTTGAAAAGTGAAGTGCACCGTTCATATTGGCACTCATTCCTGATGTTCCTGATGCTTCAAACGGCCTTAAAGGTGTGTTTAACCAAATATCGGTACCCTTTTTAAGTCTTGCTGAAAGTGCAAGCTCATAACCGGGAAGTACAACAACATTTTTCATACTGTAAGATTCTTTTAAAATCTTATTAAACATTTCTTTGCCCATAGTATCATCCGGGTGGAATTTACCGGCAAAAATCAATTGAACTTTGTTTTCATTTAATAATTTTTCAATACGCGGTTTATCCATTAAGATAAGCCATGCTCTTTTATAATCTGCAAACCTTCTTGCCCAGGTAATTGTAAGAACATTAGGGTCAAACCTTTTACCTTGTGTATCTGAAATGTATTGGAATAAATCCTTTTTCATTTCATGTTTTGCATTCAATAATTCTTCATCACTGTTTGCATTTTCAATTCTGGGGTCTTGCCAGTAGTGTTGGTTTACAGCGTTAGTAATAGCCTTAATCGGGCATTTACCGCCAACCCAATCCCACATTTTCTTAGCAACAAGACCATGAAGCTGTGAAACTGCGTTTGCAATTCTGCTCATTCTAAGTGCAGCAACTGTTAAAGAGAAATTTTCCCCGCCAAGCTCAACTGCAACTTCCCTTGGCGCACCGGAGAAGAAACCGCCTTCTACAAGGGTGTCCACCCAGTGTACTTCATTACCTGCAGCAACCGGCGTATGGGTTGTGAATACAACTTTTTTCTTAACTTCTTTAAGATTACCGTTGTATTGTCTTAATAACTCAAAAGCGGCAGGGAGTGCGTGACCTTCATTCATATGAATTACATCAAAGTTGTAACCAACTTCCTGAAGAATTCTTACACCGCCGATACCAAGAACGGTTTCTTGTGCAACACGGATTTTTTCATCCCCGTCATACAGTTTATGGCAAATTCTTCTTGCCCATTCGCTGTTGCCGTCAACATCAGTTGTTAAAAGGTATACAGGGCAAGAACCGAATAATTGGGGTTCAACTCTGTAAGCTTTAACTATTACATCTTCACCAAAAACATTAACTTTTGTCTGAACATTTAAATCAGTTAAAAAGTCATAATGTTTTCTGATATAAGCAACCTCAACCTCGCCGTTTTCATTGATACGTTGGTCATAATAACCATAAGACCAAAGGATTGTAACGCCAACCATAGGCATTTGAAGATACCCTGCAGATTGCATGTGGGAACCTGCTAAAAAGCCTAAGCCGCCTGAATAAGTTGCTAAAGATTGGTCTAATGCAATTTCCATTGAAAAGTATGCTACGTTAGGTAATGACATATTTCTAGTCCTTTATTATCTAAACTACTCTACATTCAAAATATTAACACAAAGATTTTCCCGCTTCTATTTGGCATAAAAAATAGTTCTTTTGTATTAATTATTTTGCCTTAACAATTATATTTAAAACAAGAAGAATTTCCACCATTCCGATTTTCTTTGCAACAAAACTTAATAATTCTGCCCAAAAATAGTTTACCAACAGATTTTTCAAACAAGAGGGGTTTTGACAGATGCCCGTTTTGCATATTTGCTCAATTGACAGGCATTTACAGATTATTCACTTGTGCAAATGCAGTAAAGTCAGACATTTACAGAACTAAAAACCCCTTAATAATACCGCTGATAAGGCATTTAGGCTAAAATTTAACCCAATACAGCAAAAAGCTGCTCTAAGTCTGAATTACAAGCGTGCAAAAACCTGCCTGCAAGCACTAAACAATGATTTACAACCTAAATAAAATAATACCGTCCCTTAAAAATTTCATTAAATAAGCTAAAACCGGCACCCGGCAATCATTTAAAGCGTGCAAAAATCTGATAAGCAATGCTGTGCCAAAGTTTTACGCCAATATTTTAACCATATTACACTAATATAATTAAAAACTTTTTTAAACGGGGGATACTTTTTTGCACGCATTTGCCATATAATTTATCCATAAAAAATAATAAGGGAAATTTTTAATGAAAATTGCAAAAAATTTATGTGAATTAACAGGAAACACGCCGCTGGTAAGGATTAACAAGCTAAATAACGGTAGAAATGCAACAATATACGCTAAATTAGAGTGTTTCAACCCTGCAAACTCAATTAAGGACAGGGTTGCACTAAATATAATAGAAGAAGCGGAAAAAAGAGGTGAAATTACACCCGGTAAAACTGTGATAATTGAACCCACAAGCGGAAATACAGGTATAGGCCTGGCGTGGGTGTGCGCTATTAAAGGCTATAAGCTGATTATAACCATGCCAGATACTATGAGCGTTGAAAGACGCCTTATGATGAAAGCCTATGGGGCGGAACTTATTCTGACAGAAGGCTCTAAGGGCATGAAAGGGGCTATTGAAAAAGCGGAAGAAATAAAAAAATCTACCCCCGGCTCTGTTATTGCAGGCCAGTTTATAAACCCGGATAACCCGGCCGCACACGAAAAAACAACCGCTCTTGAAATTTTAAACGATACAGAAGGTAAAATTGATATTCTGGTATCAGGGGTTGGCACAGGGGGCACAATTACAGGTATATCAAGAGTTTTAAAGAAAAAAATACCAAATTTTAAAGCAATAGCAGTAGAGCCCGCAACATCAGCGGTTTTATCGGGTGAAACATCAGGAAGTCACCAAATACAAGGTATTGGGGCAGGCTTTATCCCTAAAACACTTGATATGAGCCTTGTAGACGAAGTTATAAAAATATCAAACGAAGATGCGATAAATACTGCTAAAGACCTTGCAAAAAGGGAAGGAATACTCTGCGGAATATCCTCCGGTGCTGCAATGACAGGGGCTTTAGAGGTTTCAAAAAGACCCGAAAGTAAGGGTAAAATAATAGTTGTAATTTTACCTGATTACGGTGAAAGATACCTATCAAGCGTGCTTTTTGAGGATTTAAGGTAAACAAAGCCGCCGTTTCAAAACTGGCTGGAATAAAATAACTGTTTAAAAATGGCAAATTTTATTCTGCCCGTGGTTTTAATAAATTACCAAATATAAAAAGGTTAAAAATCAGGATATGTTTGAATATGCACATTATACCCCACCGTTTCGGACAATTAAATAAAGCTGTCAATATTGGCTTTAAAGGCTGGAATGCTGATTGCCTTGCAAAAACAGTTTCTTATGAATATGACACATTTGAAAAATCAAAAACACAGCCTTCAGCACCTGCTGTACGGGTTTTAAAAAGAGGCGAGATTTATTGCAACAAATCCTGCCCGAAAAGTTGGCTTTTCAGAAATGATATTAAGTGGGAAAACCTGGCTGCTTATCTTCAAAAAAGATTTGACAGCCCAGATAAGGTTAACACTTACATTTACGGCTGCCCGGAGGGTAAAGAGCCATATACAATGTCTATAGTTTTGCAGGAAAGTTTTAAAGATGAAGCGGAAAAATTCTTCCCGATAATGGCTAAAGATATTGATGAAAAAATAATCGCAGATAACCTTAAAGCACAAATAAAGCCTATACCGATAAAAGAAGGATTTCAGCGTACGGCAAAAAACCTCAAAACACCTGAAAAATACATTACACCTGCCGATAACGGACAAGACGGGTATATTAGCAAAAAAAGTAAGGGATAAAGTGCAATTCAGCTGCACAAATATCCTGGAAGATATTGAAAACATTGATAATTCCGCTCCATCTATTATAATGTGCAGGAATATGTGGCCGTATATAGACAGTGGTGAATATGATGATTTTACAAACAGGCTATATGAGAGGCTTGCACCGGGTTCAATTGTAATTATCGGAGAATATGACTGCAGCGGCGAAGACGGACTTCCCGGTACGGATAAATTCCCAAATGCCTTGCTTGATGCAGGATTCCAAATGGCAACACATTATCTTGACAGCAGCAGCCCAAACCTCAACCATTATTTTATCTTTGAAAAAAACAGACCGTTTATATTTTAGCGACAACCACTCTGTTTCTGCCGCCTTCTTTAGCCTCATACAAGGCTTTATCAGCTGCCCCGTAAAATTTCTCTGGCGTATCAAAAGTATTATTATACTGCGCAACACCAACGGAAATTGTGACATTAATATTTGAAACACCTTCAATTCTATAATCTTCAATATTAATTTTCTGTTTTTCTATACGGGAGCGGAGCCTTTCAGCCACAAGGACAGCCTCTTCAAGACTTGTATTTGGAAGAATAATTGTAAATTCTTCCCCGCCGTAACGGGAAGGTATATCATACTCACGAAGCTCTTTTTTAATTGCTTTTGCAACCGTTTTTAAAACGCAATCCCCGACACTATGGCCATATGTATCATTAACCGATTTAAAGAAATCAATATCCGTCATAATACAGCACAGGCTTGATTTTTGCCTTTTTGCATTAGCAATCTCAGAATGCAGCCTTGTATGGAACTGGTGCCTGTTATTAAGCCCTGTCAGCGCATCAAGGGTAGCATGTTCTAATATTTTCATATAAGAACTTGCCCTCTCTACAGTGGTAGAGGCTTGTTTTGCAATTTCAATCAGATACTCTGTATCTTTGTTATTAAGCTTTTCAGAACCGCTTTTTGCAACTATTGCACCGAATATCTTTCCTTCACAAAAAAGAGGAAAAATTCCTATTTTGCCTTCATCTTCTAAAATAGCCGTACTTTTTGAATTTATTACACTTAAATAATCAAAAATCCTCATATCGGAACATTTATTTGGCCAGACAAGCTTATAATCCTTCTTTTTTGGCACCTTTAAAAATACATATATAAGATGCTCCGGGATAAAACTGTCTATCATTTCACCTAATACCGGCATTATATAATTAAGCTCATATTGGGTTTCTATAATTTTTGCAATATTCCTTATTGTTTTATGAAATTTCCCCTGTATCATCATATCTTCAGAGTTTTTAAGGTTGTTAAGCGCATAGGATATCTGTTTTGATATAAGGGGTAAAATTTCAAACAACACCTTATTTTTAATATCTGCCTTAATATATACAATGCCTGAAAGTTTTTCACTATCGTATACAGGAAAACAAATTGAATTTTTTTCTTTAATATAATCTGCCGTATTATATTTAAAAGAACAAAAATAACTGTTCAAAATATTTGCCTGATAATCTTTTTTTAAAACTTCCCAAGGTTTTGTAAAATCTTTAAGTGAATTTAACACTTCATCGAACATAAAAATTTTAAATTCTAAAATATTACCAAATATTTTAAACGCTTCTTTTAGGCCAGAAATAAGCTCCGGTGCGGTTTTTGAATTTTCAAAAACACATGTCAGATTAAGTAAAAAATTGTATATTGCTTTTTCGTTTGTTTTCAATCCTTCACCCCGTTTTCAAAATATTTTTTATTTGCGCAGGTTTTGAAATTTTTTGCAACAGCCCCGTCAAATTCGTCCGCAAGAACCATTTTGCCTTTTATATACGTTATTTTTGCTTTATTTATATCATCCGTTTCATTAAGGTGCTCAATCATATCTCTGTATTCTTCCGTTATAGAATACTTTTGGTTTACCTCATTTAAAACATCATAAATATACCTTGTCTTATTCCCATCCCCCTTAGAATCAAGGATAAGCCCCGCCCTTTTAAATTCTTCAATAGAATGGGCATACATTTTCATCCCTTTAAGAAGTATCGCAAGGTTATAATGGGCTTCATATTTCATAGGCTCTTTTTCAATGGCCTTACAATAATAATATCCTGCAAATTCCGGGTTTTTTAAAAGGTGGTGCGCTATCCCTAAATTATAATAGACATCATAAGTTTTTAAAGATTTTAATGCCTTTTCATAAGAATTTACTGCAGATTCAAGATATTTTCTTGACAGGAAAAAATCTTCCCCTTCAAGCAGGGATTTCCCGCGCCAGGCAAGCCCCTGATTGTAGTATGCAACCCCTTTATTGTGTTTATAAGAATGCTTATTATCAATAATAAACGGTATATACACCCATTTCGGGATTTTTTCTATTGCAAGGTCATACTCTTCAATTGCCTTATCATAATTAAATGTGGCCTCAGACAGAATAATGGCGTAATCTATCCTTGCAACGGTAAAATCCGGGCGGGTTTGAAGTGCCTTTGAATAAGCATCAAGGGCTGAATAATAATCTTCATATACAACATAAAGGTTTCCAAGATTATACCTTGCCTTATAGTGCCCCGGATGCAGCTCAAGCGCCCTGACATATGAATTTATAGCTTTTTGGGGTTTGTGTTTTTTATAATAATTATCCCCAAGATACACATAATAAAAACTTAAGGTTTTGTGCCACTGGGCTTTATAAAAATCTTTAAATATAAACAGACTAAGAATAAAAAGTACAAAAATACTTATACTAAAAATCTTAACTGTTGTGTTTTTAAAAACTTTTAAAAATCTTTTCATTATCTAAATTTGGCACCTTTTTTGGCAATTACATTAATTTTGTGCTGGTTCTATTATGTTTCAAAAAGCTTAAACAGCCTGTCCTGTATTATTTCATCATCAATTTCAGGATAAATTTTGTTTAAATCAAGCGCACGCTGATATTCATTTGCGGCAAGAACTTTATCCCCCTTGGTTTCATAGCATCTTGCCATATTAAAATGCGCCATTGTATAATTATCATTTAATTTTAATGCCGCACTAAAACAAGGCTCTGCCCTATTCGGGTCATTCAGGCCGTCAAAATATACAACACCAAGATTGTTATACGCTATTTCATAATCAGGTTCTATATCAATGGCGCGCTCATAAAATTCTATAGCATTTTCAACATAATCTCTTTCCCAAAATGCCATTGCAAGCCTTGAAAATACCTTAGCATCTTTTAGCCCGCCCTCTAATGCCATTGTATAATACTTTATAGCCTCGTCCATATCATCAATATCATAATAAATATCCGCAAGGGCAAGATGTATTTCTGTTTTGTTTTTTGTTAAAATAAGTGCATTTTGAAGCATTGAAATTGCTGCATCGAAATTTCCCTTAATCCTATGGTAAATTGCCGCAAGTGCCTGTGCCACAACTGATGACCATTCATTATCCGGATTATTTTCAAGTGCAATTTTATATAATTCAATGGCACTGTCATACTGCTCAAGCTGCACATAGGCAAAAGCAAGAGAATTCTGGTAAAAGGGATTATCAGGCTCGCTTTCAAGTGCAAGTTTAAAAGCATTTACTGCATTAATATTTTCTTCTTTTTTAAGATATAAATTTCCAAGCTCATAGTATCCCCTTGAAAAACCGGGCAGTTTGCTTATTAAAACGGTATAGTTATCTATCAAATCATCAATTTTTTCAGGAAAATTTTCTTCTAAAAATTCTATTAAATCCACAATTTTTTCAGGATTATTGTTTGATAAAGTTACGGCATTTTGATAGCACTGCAACGCCACCTCCGGCCTTTCTTTTTTAATTGCAATATTTGCCATTTTTTCATAAAAAAGAGGGGCGTTTTTAGTATTATCAAGGGCGTCAGAATATAATTCATAGGCATTTTTATCAAAATTTGCCTTTTCTAAAATTTTGCCTGCTATGTTATATTTAGCAAAATTTAAATCGCTTATTATATTTTTGCAGAACATCTTTAAATTTGCCTTGTCAAACAAGAAAAATAAAGAGCCTGAAAAAATATAAAACATGGCCTTTGAAAAAGAGGCTAAATCCTTTTTATCATCACCCTTGTTCATTTTTTCTAAAAGCGTAAGCGCCATAACCATTCTTGCTCTGTAGGATGAAAAAGGTTTTAATTTTATAGCTTTTTTAAATTCCCGGCTTGCCGCCTCATATTCACCCTTTTGGGATAAAAAATACCCAAGATACATCCTGGCATTAGCGTTATCCGGGTCAATTTCAACCGCATGTGCGCATTGCTCTATCGCTGCATCTATGCCTATCTGACCACTTTCATGCATAAGGCTTGCAAGCCTGTAATATGCACTTGAAACCCCGGGGTTATCCTTTATAGCCTGAATATAATAATTTATGGCTTGCATCAGGTCATCATTGTTTGATTTTATTAAATATTGCTGATGTGCAAAAGTTGCCTCAGATAAAAAATCCCTGTCTTTATCCGGTGAGGCAGCATACTCAAAGCTTATTATATCCTGTATATCCTGTGATTTTTCCTGTTTAAACATTCCGGCGTTTCTAACTTAAATTTACTATTTGTATTAGATATATTTAATTATCGCAAAAGATGATTTTTTGATTAACAAAATTAATAAAAATCATCTGTTTGATTGACCCCAAAGATTGCCAAGGTAAGCAAATAGTTGTATTATTGATAAAGATAAATTAAAAAGAGGATTGTTCAAAATGGGTATACATATGCAGATATTAATTGCGATTTTGCTTGGCATTAAGCGAAACTGGCATATATTTTTCGGCCTTATTGCAGGTATTATAGTAGGTATTCTGCTGCCGGCCTCGAGCTATCCTCTTGCGCATAAAATATTAGATATAGTGGGTCAATCATTTATAAACATTATTCAAATGGTTGTAATACCTCTTGTTATAAGCGCAATAGTTATCGGCATTTCAAGCATTGGCGATAATAAGCAGCTTGCAAAATTCGGTAAAAAGATGATTTTTTACTATGCAATAATTACCGTTGCGGCAGTAACAATAGGAGCCGTTCTTGCACTTGTAATGCAACCGGGGCTTGGCGCAAAAAGCTTTATAAGCTCTGATGTTGCAAGCCAGATGCAAGGGTATGTTTCAGCAGCCATTGCAGAACAGCAATCTAACATGGTTGGTATGTTCCTTGGCCTTATCCCTAAAAACCCATTCCACGCTTTAGCCTCAGGCGATATGATACCGATTATAATTTTTGTATTGGTATTTGCGGTAGCCCTTGCTAAAATCGGCGAAATCAACCGACCGGTGGTTTCTTTCTTTGAAAGCATATTTGCAGCCACAATGAAAGTAACGGATTGGATTATGTACCTTGCAGCCCCCGGTATTTTTGCCCTCACTGCAGCAAGCGTTTCAAGCTTTGGCATTTCAATATTTGAAGGGGTCTGGAAATACCTTCTTGTTATAGCATTAGGGTTTATGATTCAATTTTTCTTTGTATACCCGATGATGTTAAAAATGTTTTCTAAAGTACCTGTGGGCAAATTATATACAGCAATAACAGAGGCCATTATGGTGGCCTTCGGCACGGCATCAAGCTCTGCCACTTTACCTTTAACTATTACCTGCTGTGAAAAGCGCGGCATCTCATCAAAAATTTGCTCTTTTGTACTCCCTCTGGGTGCAACACTAAATATGGACGGAACTGCCTTAATGCAGACTGTTGCCGTTATATTTTTAGCCCAGACTTACGGTATTGAATTAAGCTTTATTTTAATCCTGCAAATTGCATTCCTTGCAATAATAGCATCCTCTACCTGTGCAGGTATCCCGGGTGCAGGATTAATTACAATAGCACTAGTTTTAAACGGTATAGGCCTGACACCGGAACAGCTTGTTGTAGGCTTTAGCTTCCTGTTTGCGCTTGAAAGGCTTGTTGATATGATGCGCACAACCGTGAATGTGGCATCCGATGCTGTTGTTGCGGCAATAATTGCAGATAATGAAAATGAAATAAACTATGAACTTTTAAATAACGATTCTTATAAAGACATAGTATGAATATAAAAATTGTATTAGAAGGAAAAATTAAAGAACCTTATTTTAAGCTTGGAATTGATGAATTTAAAAAAAGGCTGACGGGGTATACCTCTCTAAAAATTATTGAAACCTCCTCAATCTTAGAATTTATTAAAACAAACGTTAAGCAAAATTCATACCTTATCACCCTTGAAATAGAAGGCAAGGCACTTTCAAGCCCGGAATTTGCCGCAAAAATTAAAGAAATAGAAACTGACGGCTGTTATAATGAAATAATTTTCCTGATAGGAGGCTCGGAAGGGTTGCCTAATGAGGCCGGAAACAAAAGTAATTTTAAATTTTCAATGTCAAAATTAACCTTTTTGCACCAAGAGGCGGTATTTATTTTAATTGAACAAATATATAGAGCCTATAAAATTTTAAACAATGAAACATATCATAAATAAAAGGATTTAAAAATATGCGCGCAGTTGATATCATCCAAAAGAAAAAAGAAGGAAAAACCCACACAAAAGAAGAAATTAACTTTCTTGTAAAAGGGCTTATGGAAGGTACCGTTGAAGATTATCAAATGGCATCCTGGCTTATGGCTGTGTGTTTTCAGGATTTAAATGAGGATGAAACAGCATATCTTACAGAGGCCTTTATAAATTCAGGCGCTATACTTGATTTTTCAGATATTTCAAACCTTGTGGCCGATAAACACTCTACAGGCGGTGTTGGAGATAAGGTTACAATAGTATTAATACCGCTTTTAGCATCCCTTGGGGTTAAATGCGCAAAACTAAGCGGAAGAGGGCTTGGCTATACAGGCGGAACCGTTGATAAACTTGAATCTATACCAAATTTTGTATGTGCATTAGATGAAAACCATTTTAAAGAACAAATAAAAAAAATCGGTGCCGCAATTTCAGCCCAAACGCCAAATCTTACCCCTGCGGACGGCAAAATATACGCCCTTCGTGACGTAACGGCAACAGTTGATAACAAGGCCTTAATCTGCGCCTCCGTTGTATCCAAAAAAATTGCAAGCGGGGCAGATATAATAGTACTGGATGTAAAATACGGTGCAGGTGCATTCATAAAAACCCCAAAAGAAGCCCGAGAACTTGCGGATTTAATGATAAAGACGGGTGCAAAGCTAAACAAAAAAATTGAAGCAATAATAAGTGCTATGGAACAGCCTCTTGGTACGCACATAGGAAATTCTCTTGAAATTATTGAAAGTATAGAATTTTTAAAAGGAAATTATAATAAAGATTTATACGAAATAGTGTTTGAAATTGCCTCTAAAACCCTTATCCTTGCAGAGCTTGCAAAAGATAAAACAGAGGCAGGGGCTCTTATAGATAATGCAATTAAATCAGGGGCCGCCTTAAATAAATTAAAAGAAATAATAAATTCCCAAAATGGAAACAGTGCCTGCATTGATGATTACAATTTATTTAATATAGGTAAGAACAAATTCGAAATAAAGGCTGAAAAAGAAGGATATATATCAGAACTTGATGCACTTAAAATAGCCCACGCTTGCAAACTGCTTGGCGCAGGACGGGATAAAAAATCCGACAGCATAGATTTTGGTGCAGGATGCATATTAAATAAAAAAACCGGAGATGAAGTTAAAATAGGTGAAACCCTGCTTACCTTGTATTGGAATGAGGTTTCACCATCTAAAGTTGAAGAGGCTAAAGTATACGCAGCGGAGGCATTTAGTTATTCAAATTCTAAACCAACACCATGTGAACTTATTGCCAAAATTTAAATACTCTAAACAGACTTGAATAATCATCAGTAAAAGGTTTTAAGAATTCGTCATCCTTAACGCCGCCGCCGATTACCGTAAGTAGACGTCTTTTACTTTTGGTTCCGTATTTATACCCCATAAATTTATCATACAATTTATTGTCAGGCATAAATACAAGGAAATACTGTGTTGTATAAATATATTTATCGGCACCTGAGGCATTTTCCCCCGCCAAATAATTTGAAGCAAAATATACTGATTTTAAACCTTCATTATCTGCAATTTTCTTCAAAGCCTTTTCGAGGGAAAGATAATTGTTACTTATATGAAACAGTATTATACCGTCATTTTTCATATGTTTTTTGTAGATATCAAATGCCTCTTTTGTTATAAGATGCACGGGTATGGAATCCGATGAAAATGCATCAACAAGCAATATATCGTATTTTTGCCCATCCTGCTTATCAAGAACAATTCTTGCATCCCCCAAAAGCACATCTACACTGCCTTTAGCATCTTTTAGATATGTAAAATCATTTTTTGCTAAATCATACATTTTAGGGTCAATTTCATAGAATGTTATACGGTCATTCGGTTTTGTATAAGAGGCAGCAGTCCCTGCCCCAAGGCCGATTGCCCCTATGTTTAACGGTTTATTCTTTTTACCGTGAAAATTCTTCATCCCCTCGTAGGCATATGCAAATGCACTTGTATCTGAATAATACGTCAAGGGCATTTGGGTATATGTATCGGTTTCCGGGTCATACACCTGTGCACCATGGGTGGTAACACCGTTTGCAATAGTTTTTATCTTTTTATCTTTATACATTGCCGTATAAACTACGCCGTAAAAATTTCTTTTGTATTTAATTACAACATTTTTATCTTTATAAAAACCGATAAAACAATAATATCCGGCCGCAATAATTGCAACAATTGATAATACAATAATCTTAGCCCAAGCTTTTTTGCTGATTGGCCTTTTTGCAATCATATCCTTCATAAAAAGATACAGTGCAAAAATATACATAATGGCATTTATAAGCGTAAATTCAATGTAGGAATTAAAAATTGCAGGAGCTATAATATTTACAAAAATTCCTCCTAAAACTCCGCCAAATGCTATAGATAGATAAAACTCACTAAGCCTTGAAGGTTCTGGTCTTGTTTTATATATTTCCCCGTTACATATCATTAAAAATAAAAAGAACAATATTGCCGTAATTGAAACCAGAGCCAAAGGTCCTAAATTTATTTTCCCTATCATATTATTAGAAAACACGTTTATCAGAGCAATTACAGGAATTAACGCAATAATAAGGTTTTTCTTATAAAATTTTTCCGACCCGAAACAAAGCACAAAACTAAGCAAATATACACCCAAAAACAAAGACCAAAGCATAGGTATAGGAAGTACCCGCACTGTTACAAATGTTGTATAAGATGTTAAAAGGATTGTGCCTGCGGCACTTAAGGCTATCCAATATGCAAAAGATTTAAGTGGTATTGCGGCAGTTGACGCTGTTTCTTCTTTATCATCCGCAGATTTTGTATAATATATTATTGAGGCTGCAATAATTAAAACAACCAGAAATGCAAAAGCACCGTGCCATAAATTAACAGTTGATTTAAGCCCCATTATAGGTTCATACACCAAAGGATATAAAAACAGAGCAAGAAAAGAACCTATATTTGAAATTGAATATAAAATATAAGGAGATTCACCGGTTTGTTTTGTGTACCAGTTTTGCATGGAAATGCTGATTGTAGAAAGCACAAGTACGGGTAGAAACGCATATTTAAATAAGGATGCAAAAAGCGAAATAAGAGGATAAGATCCCTCTCCTATAAGCCAGCTGCCAAATTCAGTAGGCAGTTTAAAAAGTATTAATGCCCCTATAAACAAAATTAAATAAATAATAGCATTTACTTTCGGTTTCAGTTTATTTAAAAATAAAGCAAGCAAATACCCTGAGAATAATACAAATTGAAAAAACACAAGGCAGGATGTCCAAATATCAGCAGCACCACCGTATTGCGGCGTTAATATTTTACCCGTAACAGGTTGAAACATAAATGTTAAAAACGCACCCAAAAATATAATGAGTGAATATAAAACCTTGTATATCATAAACTTCCCCATAAAAAATAAATCTGTAAAAATAATACCACAAAACAAAGGTTTGCAGTTATTTTTCTTTGTATGTATAATCAACTTATGATAGAAAAATTTTATATTACAACGGCTATTGATTATGTTAACGGTGCCCCCCACATTGGGCATGCCTATGAAAAAATTTATACGGATATTTTGTTCCGTCACTTTAAAAAACGCGCAAAAGAGACCTTTTTCTTAACCGGCACGGATGAGCACGGTATTAAAATACAAAAAACCGCAAAAAATATGGGCATTACCCCGAAAGAACTTTGCGATATTAATTCTGCACAATTTAAAGATGCCTGGAAATTGCTTGATATAGAATATTCTAAATTTATAAGAACAACAGATGAAGACCATAAAAAAATAGTGCAGGATATTTTTGAAAAACTGCTTAAACAGGGTGATATCTATAAACATAGCTATACCGGCCTATACTGCAGCGGATGTGAAACATTTTTAAACCCGAAAGACCTTGATGAAAACGGAAATTGCCCGATACACGGCAAAAAACCGGAAGAGGTTTCTGAAGAAAATTATTTCTTTAAATTGACAAAATATAAAGATAAAATAATAGAACATATAAAAAACAACCCCGGATTTATCCTGCCTGAATTCAGAGCAAATGAAGTTTTAAACCAACTTGAAAATATTGAAGATATCTCAGTTTCCCGTATGAAATCTTCTGTAGAATGGGGTATAGAAGTAAAATCAGACCCAAGCCAGGTAATTTATGTATGGATTGATGCACTTTCAAACTATATTACAGCCTTAGGATATGATGTAAACGGAAACCACTCTGAAAACTTTAAAAAATTCTGGCCTGTTAATTTTCATATAATAGGCAAGGATATTTTAAAATTCCACTCTATATATTGGATTGCAATCCTTATGGCACTTGGGGTTGAACTTCCTAAGGAAATATATGCCCATGGTTGGATTACAATTGACCAAAATAAAATGTCAAAATCAACAGGAAACGTTATTGCCCCAAAAACCGTTATGGAAGCATATGAGCTTCAATGTCCGGATTCTTTAAGATATTTTATGGCAACAGCTGCCGCAAACGGCAAAGATGGCAACTATTCCGATATTGATTTTAAAGAAAAAGTAAATGCAGACCTTGCAAACAATATGGGCAACCTTTTAAACCGCACATTAAATATGCTTGTTAAATATTTTGATGGTGAAATCAAAGAAGAATTTATAGCTGATAATGATTTAAATAAAAAAGCTGAAGATATAACAACAGAAGTTCAAAAATATTTTGATAAATGCGATATAGCATCTGCTGCAAATGCCATTATAGGCCTTGTTGATGAAGCTAATAAGTACGTAAATGATACGGCACCTTGGAGTTTAGCCAAAAATGAACAAATGGCTGAATGCGGCAAAGTTTTATACAATGTTTTAAATTTAATGGTAAAAATTGCACTTCTGATTGAGCCGTATTGCCCGAACATTGCAAAGGCAATGGCAGACCAATTAAAGTTTGACATCAATATTAAATATTCAGAAATACAACCAAATATGGTTAAATCAGGCAAACTGATTTCAAAAGAAGAAATAGCGCCGGTCTTTTTAAGATTAGACAGCGACTTTGCAACAAATAAAAAGACAGTTTAATTTTATCACTTTAACAAAACAGATTTTTTAAATCAGTTTCTAAAATTTGTGCAACCTTGATTAATTTCTTTAAACTAGGTACTCTTTCTCCTCTTTCAATGTGCCCTACGAATTTGTCATTCGCTGAAATTAATTCCGACAGTTTTTCCTGAGATAATCCTTTTTGCAATCTGTATTTCCGTATATTTTTTCCAATTTTAAGGTATACGGTTTTATCTTGCATAAATTAAGATTATATATTATACTTGAAGTGTAACACTGCCAAATAAGCACTATTGTAAAAGAATAATAAGTTTCAAACTAAATATAATTCAGCGCGGGCATTTCGCCCGTTTTTTTATTCTTTTTAGTATATAAATTTTGCCATAGATTATAAAATACTCCGCAAATCCCATACATAAATACTATTGTCTAACGCCTGTATAAAAGATATAATCATAGTTAGAGAGATATTATGCAGGATAACTTTAATTCTGAAACTATAGAAGAAGCCAACAACTGGCTTTATGAATATAAAAACACAAGCAATGAGGAAACTAAAAAGAAACTCAAGCGTCTAATTGTGCTTGCCTATATACCGCTTGTTAAAAAAGTGGCAAGAGGCTTTGCAAGACGCTCTACCGACCCGGTTGAGGATATAACACAGGTTGGGTCCCTGGGCCTTATTAAGGCTATAGACCTTTTCAACCCAGGAATAAGCACTAATTTTAAAACTTATGCCACATATCTTATAACAGGAGAAATCCGCCACTATTTAAGAGATAAAACTACAATTATAAGAGCCCCCAGAGAAATTAAAGAATTATCCTACCGTGTACATAAATTAACGCTTGAATTAACGGAAAAATACGGAAGCCAGCCAACCGATGAACAAATAGCGCAGGCTCTTCAAATGCCTCAGGAAAAAATAGAAGAAGTAATAGAGCTTGAACGTCGCACCACAACTGTTTCTATAGACCAGATTACAGGCTCTGAAGAAAACGGACAGGCGCCGTTAATGGAAAAAATTGCGGATGAAAAAGACCAAAATTTTTTAAATTCTTTTGAAGATAAAATGATTTTAGAAGATGCAATTAAACAATTAACTAAAGAAGACCAAAAAATTATCACAATGAATTTTTTTGAAGGGCTAAATCAAAGGGAAATAAGTGAAAAGCTAAATATTTCACAAATGCAGGTTTCAAGAAAATTAAAAAAAGCATTAAACAAACTTTTTGAATTTATTACAAAAAAAGGTGTAACACACTATGATTAGCCTTGAAACACTTATTACAATTTTTATATTTATTACAGGCGCCTGTATTGGAAGCTTTTTAAACGTAGTAGCACTCCGCGGCTTATCAGGCGAAAGTATTGTATTTCCGCCCTCAAAATGCCCAAAATGCGGCAATAAGCTAAACTGGTATACAAATATTCCGATTATCTCATACTGTTTTTTAAGGGGCAAATGCCGGTTTTGCAAAAAACCTATTTCAATCCAGTATCCCGTTGTTGAATTTTTAAATGCAGCCCTCTACCTTATATGTTTTCTTACATTCGGGTATACGGTTAAAACACTTTTTTTACTCCCGTTGGTTTCGCTATTCATAGTCATTGCAATAACCGATTTAAAAGAAACCGTTGTGTTTGATATGCACACATACATTATAATGGCGCTTGGCGTTATATACAGCCTTGTTCCGGAAACTGATATAAGCATTTTGCAAAGTATTTTAGGTATTGCGGCAGGATTCTTGATTTTTGAAGGGCTTGCACGTTTAGGGTACATTTTTGCAGGCACAAGGGCCTTTGGTGAAGGTGATACCCTTATTGCAATGGGCGCTGGAGCGTTCTTTGGCTGGAAAACCCTCATTTTAATCATATTTTTAAGCGTTCTGCTGCAAGCTTTTTTAACATTGCCCCTGCTTTTTAATAAATCGCTCAAAAACAAAGATTATAAAACGACGTCAGCATATTTAATCCTTGTTCTGGCCGTAATTGCCGTTTATTTATTCAAAAAATTTAATTTGTATGATAATTTCCCGTTAATCCTTGGTTTGCTAATTACAGTAAGCATTATGCTGCTTTTGGCACTTTGTATTATTTTAAAAGATATAAGACAAAAACGCTCGTCGGATGATTTTTTATATCTCCCCTTTGGGCCGGCACTAGTGTTTGCAGGTTTAATTGCCATATTTTATCAAACACAATTAACAGAATTTGCAAAAACCTTGCTTAACCTGTAAAGCAGCCTCAGAGCAGTTTTTAACAATATTGTAACAAATTCTTTACAAATAATGCCATTTTTGTCAATCTTTACCAATATATATCCTTTATATAAATAAGAGATACCGAGGAGAAAATAAATGGCAGTTAACTTTGAAACAAAACACTTTGATTGCACAGGCATTATGAATTCTTTAAATGAACTTGACCAAAGAAACATAAGAACAATCTTTAAACAGGCAAAAGACCCTGTAGAGCTTGCATTCAGCCATATTAACAGCCAACCTCTTAAGAAAGTTGCAACAAATGCCATAAAAGAAAGCGTTGTAGATGTTAAAGAAAGCATTGAAGACCTTAAAGAGGCAATAGGGACATTAAAATATTCAGTTGGAGATTTATTTTCTTTTGTAAGTAAAATTTTAACAACAAACGAACAATTCACCCCGATACAGTAAATATAGGATGCTAAGGCTTTTGCCGGGCAATAAGGTTATATGGTTAAAAAAGCGGCCCCTCCAAAAAAGGATAGGCCGCTTTTAATATTATTTAAACCTGAAAATTATGCGTTAGCGCCTGCTTTTGCAATAATTTCAGCTTCAACATTAGAAGGCACTTGTTCGTATTTAGCAAACTCCATAGAGAATGTGCCTCTGCCTTGTGTGTTAGAACGTAGGTCTGTAGCATAACCAAACATGTTTGCAAGAGGAACAAGCGCCCTTACAATAACATTTCCGGTGTTACCTTGCGGTTCCTGACCTTCAATACGACCGCGGCGTTTTGAAATATCACCGATAATTGTACCTGTAAATTCATCAGGAATTTCAATCTCAACCTTCATCATAGGTTCTAAGATTACAGGTTTTGCCTTCTTACAGCCGTCTTTAATAGCCATAGAGCCTGCAATTTTAAATGCCATTTCAGAAGAGTCAACTTCGTGATAGCTGCCGTCATAAAGTTCAACCTTAACGTCAATCATCGGGAAACCTGCGATAATACCGCCTTCAAGGGCTTCTTCCATACCCTTTCTTGCAGGTTCAATGTATTCTCTAGGTATTGCACCGCCGACAATTTTGTTTTCAAATACAAACCCTGCATTTTCTTCAGCAGGTTCAATCTTGATTTTAACGTGACCGTATTGGCCTTTACCACCTGACTGACGGATGAATTTAGAATCCTGGTCAGATGTGCCTCTGATTGTTTCACGGTATGCAACCTGAGGCTTACCAATGTTTGCCTCAACCTTAAATTCGCGAAGCATACGGTCTACAATAATATCAAGGTGAAGTTCGCCCATACCTGAAATAATTGTTTGCCCGGTTTCAGTATCGGTTTTAACCTGGAATGATGGGTCTTCTTCAGCAAGTTTTTGAAGGGCAATACCCATTTTATCCTGGTCAGCCTTTGTTTTAGGCTCGATTGCAACTGAAATTACAGGGGTTGGGAAACTCATTCTTTCTAATATAATCGGTGATTTTTCATCACATAATGTATCCCCTGTTGTTGTATCTTTTAAACCAACAGCCGCACAAATATCACCCGCACAAACTTCTGATATTTCGTTTCTTTGGTCAGCATACATTTGTACAAGTCTTGAAATACGCTCTTTTTTGCCGCTTGTAGAGTTCAGCACATAAGAACCTGATGTTAATTTACCTGAATAAACTCTCATAAACGTTAAACGGCCTACAAACGGGTCTGTCATAACTTTAAATGCAAGAGCTGCAAAAGGTTCATCATCTGATGAATGTCTTTCTGTCTTTGTACCATCTTCAAGTTCGCCTTCAATAGCTTTAACATCAAGCGGAGAAGGCATTAATTCAACAATTGAATCTAATAATAACTGAACACCCTTGTTTTTGAATGCAGTACCGCAGGTTACGGGAACAATTTTGTTTTTGCAAACCGCTTTTCTTAAGCCTTTTTTAAGTTCTTCAACAGTAATTGAATCAGGATTTTCAAAGTATTTTTCCATTAATTCATCATCTTCTGCAGCAATAGCTTCAACAAGCTCGTCTCTGTATTTTTTGGCCTGTTCAAGCATTTCGGCAGGGATGTCTTCTTCTTTAATATCAGTACCAAGGTCGTTTGTATAAATTTCAGCTTTCATTGTAAATAAATCAATTAAGCCCGTAAATTTATCTTCTGCACCAATTGGAAGCCTGATAGGAAATGCAGGCGCACCTAATCTGTTTTTAATTTGGTCTACTACGCGATAGAAATCTGCACCGGTTCTATCCATTTTGTTAACAAACACCATACGCGGAACTTCGTATCTGTTAGCCTGTCTCCAAACGGTTTCTGATTGTGATTGAACACCACCAACCGCACAGAATACAGCAACAACACCGTCTAGCACCCTTAAAGAACGTTCAACCTCAATTGTAAAGTCAACGTGCCCGGGAGTATCAATTACGTTAATCTGGTGGCCTTTCCATTCAGCGGTAACGGCAGCTGATTGGATTGTAATTCCTCTTTCTCTTTCCTGGTCCATAAAGTCGGTAACAGCAGCACCGTCATGTACTTCACCAATTTTGTGGGTTTTGCCTGTATAGAACAAAATACGTTCTGTTGTTGTGGTTTTACCAGCATCAATATGAGCGGCAATACCAATGTTTCTTATCTTTTCCAAAGGTGTTTTTCTTGCCATGGCTTATTTTTCCTTTTCCTAAATTAAAATAAATACTTATATAAGTTTATTTTCACATAAAAATACTTATTGACAAGAAAACATTTTTTTAACATTCAAAACTTTTCATTATATTACCGGTTAATCAAATTTCAACCCGATTTTTGCATTAACCAATTCAGCTATGGTATTTGCTTCTTCAAATTTCAAACTCTTTCGGCGTACTCTTGCATACAAGGATTGTCTTGAATATTTTTTGCCGGTTTTTTGTGTCAATAATTCAGCAATCTGAGCATAAGTTAATCCGGTTTGCGCCTGAATATGTTTGATAAATTGATTTGCATCCATACTTAAAATTCTAAAATCTTATTGACTTATGTACAAATAGGTATACATATATGTATATAATTCAGGTTGATAAAAACCTGAATTAGCCATTTCGGTAATACTCACTAAAAAGGAATAAAAATGAACTTTAAAAATACTGCAAAATCTGTTTCTCTTGTAGTTGAGGATTATTTGTATAAGAAGGGTGTTAAAGAGGAGCGCAAGCGACGGGACTGCCTTCGTTACAAATATCCGAAACAAAAAGAGAAGCAACTCAGGCCTGCTTTTTCATTAGTAGAAATGCTTATGGCACTACTTGTCGCATCATTGTTGCTTGCAGCCCTGGCATCTGTGATGACAAGAAAATTCAATGATAATATCAATATATCCGCAAACAGCACAACCCAATCCAAAGGGTGGAGGCTTTATACTTATTCTTCTGATTGCAATAAAGCAGAAGGCAAAGACAATGTATGCGAATTTAAGGATTTCACCGTCCCAAAAGGAGTATCTTTCATTAATTTAATTATGGTATCAGGCGGAGGGGGCGGTGCAGGTGCAGCGCAGGAAACAAAGATACAAGCAAGCCCTGTGCAAATAACAGGTACAACATCAAAAGATGAAATAAAAACTATCCCTATAACAGAATATATGACGGATGTTAAAGTAACACTAGCAGGTGCAGGAGGGGGCGGCGCAGGGGAAACTATGGCAAAAATAAAAAATCTTTCCTTGCCCTCTGATAAAGAATGTATTATCCGAGTTGGCGGAGGAGGCAACTACGGAAGCGGACAAAACGATAAAAACGGCGGAAATACATCAATAAAATGCGGAAATGCAAAAGAATATATTATACACGGGGGAGAAGGAGGAAAGCTTGGCGCAAGCGGCACATCTGTCACCAATCCAAAACCTGTAGGCGGCAGCGGGGGAAATAGGGGAAAGGTAAGTGAAAACATTATACAGCTTGGCACATTGGCTGAAATTATCTATGGCGAAGGCCTTTATAGCGGTACAACACAGGAAACCGCCCTTAAAATAAACGGTAACCTAAATATAGGCGGAAACGGTGGTAAATCAGGAACAGATGCCACAGGAGGCTGCGGGGGTTTAAGGCCAAACGGCGACCCTGATTGCACAAACGGCAATGTAAATGCAACTCCCGGAGAATATTTTACACCCACATACACCGGCCTTACAGCTAATACCCCTGATTACGGCAAAACAGGCGCAGGCGGTGCAGGCGGCGGGTGGAATGCAAACCAAAGCCCAAAACAAGGAACAGGTTCATCCGGCAACCAAGGTATCTTTTCCTATGGTGGGAACAGGAATAGAGGGGGTTGTAAGTAAAACGTTGATAATCCATATATCCGCTTTTTCTTTCCATTTCAAGAGAAACTGCCACTTAAAGCTCCGTTCCGCCGGCTCACCGCCGTCATTAGGGAGCTTAGTTTACACAATTTAGATGAACAACTTTTCGGGCGCTTTTTTATGTAACCTTGAAGCGCCCTTTTTTTAAAAGCGTAAGCCAGAGTGAAGCATAACGGCAAACGATGAGTTTGACGGAATGCGAAACTGTTGATAAGCGCCGTAGGATGTGAGCCTTGTGAGTTTTGATGAAACAAAACGAACAACAGGCGAAACACCCACAGGAGCAATATGAAACCTGTGAACCAGCAATAATCCAAGACAAAACCTACCAAAACCTAAGCAGGCAAAGAGTTTTAGAGCCTTACATTAAATCCGGGCGGCGGGCTTTTGTCCTTAAAATTCTCTGTTCATGCCTGAATTTTTCAATCTCTGCGTGGTTTCCGTTCAATAAAACCTCCGGAACCCGCATTCCGCGGTACTCTTGCGGCCTTGTATACTGCGGATGTTCCAAAATTCCCTCCAAAGCCTCTGAAAAACTGTCATTCAGAGAAGATTCTTCCTTGTTTAAAAACCCGTTTAAATGTCTTGAAACACTATCCATAATACACAACGCACCCAGTTCGCCGCCGGTTAAAACATAGTCACCAAGCGAAATTTCACGAGGCTTGAGCGCTAAACGTATTCTCTCATCAAAGCCTTCGTACCTTCCGCACAGCAAAATCAATTGGTCTTTATGGGATAATTCCTCTGAAATCCGCTGATTATAAGGCTCTCCCTGTGGAGTTAACATGATAAACTCTGAATTCTCAAGCCTTTCAAGACTTTCATATGCCTCAAACACAGGTGGCGCCATTAATACCATGCCGCTGGAGCCTCCATATGGCGTATCGTCTACTCTCCTGTGCTTATCGTGCGTGTAATCCCGCGGATTTACAGTATTCACACTGATTATGCCGTTTTCAATACCTCTTTTCATAATTGAATAAGAGCAATAATCCTCTATAATGCCCGGAAACAGGGTAATTACATCGTACCGCATCTATAAAAGCCCCTCTATAGGCTTGATTACAACCTTTTTTTTCTTGATATCAACAACCGGAACAAGCTCTTTTGCAAACGGGATAAGGATTTCATGCGTGTCATTTTTTAAACCCGCATCATCAGAGGCTTTCACGGTTTTAGCATATATGCCGTTTTTGGCACATTGCACGCAAAGAATATCATTCCCCAAAGTACCCTTCACATCTGTAATTACACCGATATACTCGTCATTATTATCGAAAACATTGAGTCCCAGCAAATCTTCAATTAAAAATTCATCATCAGTTAGCGCATCTTCAGCTTCTGTCTTATTTATGCAGATATTTGTGCCTTTGTATGGCAAAAGTTCATCTATAGAATTTATTTCCTTAAATTTTATAATTGCAAAATTTTTATGAAATTTTATATTTTGGACACTAAATTTTTCCCTGCTGCCCGTAGCCCCATGGGGCGCCATATACACGGTTTTTAAGTTTTTTATAACTTCAATATTTGAATACCCGACCTTTGCGGCACCCAAAATGCCATGGAAATTTAAGATTTTGCCTACAGAAATAATGTTATCCATAATCAAAAATTATATCATAAAGAAATTATGCACGTCAGCGAACTTGGTACACAGGGCTAAAAGATTGTTCCATGCCATTGCCAGTGTAATTTATATCTTTCTGCGGCGTACCGTCATCATTAAAGAGGGTTACGCAATCAGGAAAATCATCGTATGAAGAATATAATGCTATTGCCCTTACAGTACCGTTTTCATTATATCTTATGCCGATTTTCCTTGTACTGTAATTTGAAGAAAGCACTCTGTTTATATCATTTTGATTATAATTCGTTGCATCATTAAGCCTGCATCTTGAATTTGCCTGTTTTGAAAGCTTTTGCGCAAAAGCCCGTTTCTTTTCTTTGGTTTTAATTTCAGAAAGCTCAGGATTGTCTAAAACTACAGGTTTAGGCGGGGCTATCGCATTTTGCAAACTTTTAAGAACAGACATAAAATCGTTCATCCCCTTAATTTTCCCGTCTTTTAATCTTATAATACCGTCAAGGTTTCCGTCATAATCACCTTTTTCAGGCTCCACAATCAATCTGTAGCTTACAGCCTTACCCTCTTTATTAAGAAACATCTTCCCAAGAGGATATCCTTCTCTTGACATAAGAGTTACTTCGGTTGTGCCGTCAGGTTTTGCATCAACAATTTTTACAGGCTGCCTTAAAACCAATTTTTCATCGGTATCTTTATCTTCAAAGACCAAATCTTCAGCGGGGTAGAAAGTATTTCTCTTTGTGCCGTCAGATAATGTTTCATATTCTACACTCCACTTGTGGATTGGTTTTCCCGCTATCTTATTTTCACTGTCAAGGTTTCTTTTGTAAACTTTATTCTCTAGCTCCACCCCGGTATCGCTAAAGGTTTTTTCAATGCTCAACATAGGAAACGGTGATTCTTCCTCTGTATTATAGCGAAGAATTTTCTGCGGAATAAGCTCTCTGCCACCATCTGCAGACTGCACTAAATCCGTACTTAGCCTTGTAATATATCCGTTCTCATAATCTTTTACAAAAACAGGAATTTCGCCCTCATTCTTATCATAATGTACAGCCTGAACTAAAACCCCATTTTCATACGTTATTTTGGTATTTTTAGTATTATCATCATTTTTATAAACCACGGAAAGCTCGCCTGTAAAAGGATTATTGTCCTCATCGTATGCCTTGCCGTCACGGATTTCGCCTTTAAATTTTTTATTATTATATTTTATTATTGTTTTATTATTTTCTTCTTCATTTTCTGCTGCCAAATTATCAACAAGAAAGATTACCCCTCCCCCTGCCGCCGCAGCACTTGTAAGCCTTAAATTCTTAGCACCTTCTTTCGCCCTGCCAATAGATTTATCCTGCAGAGCCGGTATAACAGGCTTATTTACCACCGGTGTTTTAATATCTTGTTTTGGTTTTAAATTTTGAACAAGTTCTGAAAATTTACCTTTTATGTTATTAAAAAGTTTTTGTACAGTATCAGGTTTTTTGTGTGCATATATAATGGCGCCGCCTGCAACCGCCGTAACACCGGCTGTAATCAAAACAGCTTTTTTAATATTACGCTTTTTATTATTTCGGTTAACGGAGTTTATTTTTGCCGAATATGAACCGCTAAAATTTATAGAATTCATTAAAGTTCCCTTCTTAGACATTTCTATAAATACCAAAAAGGAAACAAATTGCTATAAATTTAAACTTGTTTAAGAATTGTAAACTAAAAAATTATTTAATTTTGGTAAGGTTCGCCTTACGAATACGAACATTTTCAGGTGTAACTTCTACAAGTTCATCATCTGCGATATATTCAAGGCAATCTTCAAGCGACATAAGCCTTGGAGATTGAAGGGTCACCATAACATCGGCGGTAGCACTTCTCATATTTGTAAGTTTTTTAGTTTTACATATATTTACCGCTATATCCTGCGGCCTGTTGCACTCCCCTATTATCATGCCTTTGTACACCTTTGTTTTGGGCGTTACAAAAAACACCCCCCTGTCTTCAAACTGATGCAGCGCATAAGGGATAGCCTCCCCTTCTTCAAATGCAATCAAAGAACCGTTTCTTGGTTTTGTTATTTCGCCTGCATGGGTATCATATTTTTCAAACGTATGATACATAATGCCTTCGCCCTTTGTCATACGGATAAATTCAGACCTGAAACCTATTAAACCGCGCGCCGGTATTATAAAATCAATATTATTTCTTTTGGGCCCTGATTCCATATTCAGCATTTGCGCCTTTCTCTGGGACAATTTTTCAATAACGGAACCTGTGTATTCTTCAGGCACATCCACAATCAGGTTTTCATAAGGCTCTAATGTTTCGCCGTTTTCAGCTTTTTTGTATATAACTTCAGGCTTTGAAACCTGAAATTCATATCCTTCACGCCTCATTGTTTCAATTAAGATGCCAAGGTGCAGTTCACCCCTGCCTGAAACTCTGAAAACATCAGTAGAATCTGTATCTTCAACCCTTAATGATACATTTTTTTCAAGCTCATAATACAAGCGCTTTCTTATCTGGCGGCTTGTTACAAATTTACCTTCCTGCCCTGCAAACGGAGAATTATTAACACTAAAATTCATCTGCAAAGTAGGTTCATCTACCTTTATCAAAGGAAGAGCAACAGGATTTACAACGGCAGATAATGTTTCGCCAATTTGAATATCGGAAAAACCTGCAACACCAACAATATCACCAGCTTCCGCCTCCTTGGTTTCCACCCTTCCAAGGTCTTTAAATTCAAACAGTTTAACAATTTTTCCCTTTTCAAAACTGCCGTCTGTCTTAATAAGAGTGACATTTTCACCGGATTTCATTTTACCGTTTATAATACGGCCGATTGCAATACGTCCCACATAATCATTGTAATCAAGTGTTGTTGCCTGAAACTGCAAAGTGGCATCATCATCCCCCACAGGAGGTTTAATGTTTTCTAAAATACAGTCTAAAAGCGGAATAATATCACTGTTTGTATCAGTTAATTCTTTTCTTGCAAATTTATGAAGAGAGCTTGCATAGATTATCGGAAAATCAATAAGCTCTTCATTATCCGTTAATTCAGTAAACAGGTCAAAAACCTTATCTATTGTGCCGTTAGGGTCTGCACCCTGTTTATCAATTTTGTTTACAACTACAATAATTTTTAGCCCAAGCTCTAACGCCTTTGATAAAACAAACCTTGTCTGCGGCATAGGGCCTTCCTGTGCATCCACAATTAAAAGGGCGCCGTCCACCATACCAAGCACACGCTCTACCTCTCCGCCAAAATCTGCGTGGCCTGGGGTATCTACAACATTTATCTTTACGCCTTTATAATCAACGGAAATATTTTTTGAAAGAATAGTTATTCCGCGCTCTTTTTCAATATCATTATTATCAAGTACGCGAACACCAGCCTCCTGATGTTCTTTAAAAACGCCAGTTTGCTGCAATATGCAGTCTACAAGAGTGGTTTTACCATGGTCAACGTGTGCAATAATTGCAATGTTTCTTATATTCTTTTTTCTCATTGTTGTTAATTCCGTCTTCTAATAGTTATGCTGCAAAGTTATTTTACAACAAAAATATTTATTTGTATTATAAATCTTCAAACATTTCTTTGCCTGTATTATCCCTGTAAGCAAGAATATCAAGTTCATTATCCTCATTAAATTCAGCATCAATCTCATCATGGGCACCGGCGTATTTTGCTCTGCCGATTATATCCAATAATTTTAAATTTTTCTCGATTTGCGCCCGGCGTTCAGAAATAGTATTATTTTTATCCACACTCTCAACTATCTTACGCGCAGCAACGGCTTCTCTTCCTGTAAACACATAAACTTCGCCGTATACTTTTTCAGCCACAAGACCATCTTTTTCATTATAATCACTTATTTTTCTACGCAAAAAATCACCTATGATTTTTGTAGCACCATAAAACGGACGTGTCTTTTTACCCTCTATGACATCAATTACGGATTTTGACTGATTGTCTATTTCAGGCTCGTTTATATTAAGAATAGCTGCCTCTGTATTTATTTTTATAACTTTACCAAAAGACATATTGCGCATGCCTGCCATGTTTATACCGTTTATTTTCATTTTTTAATTCCCGTGTTAATCTCGTATGTTTAATAAAACAAAACCCCTAAATTTTATTATTTGCGCGAAAATTTATTTTTAATGTAAAATGAAAGTAATTTACGGTAAGCCTTATAGGGAGGGATTAAAATGGAAATTGATATCATAAAAAAAGCTGACCCCGAAGTGGCAGGCTATATTGAAGAAGAATTAAAAAGACAGCAAAATACAATTGAGCTTATTGCATCTGAAAATTTTACCTCCACCGCTGTTATGGCAGCGCAAGGCAGCGTACTTACAAATAAGTATGCCGAAGGAAAACCCTATAAAAGGTTTTATAACGGCTGCGAAAATGTTGATAAAATTGAAGAACTTGCACAAAAAAGATGCTGTGAATTGTTTCACTGCGACCACGCCAATGTTCAGCCCCACTCAGGTGCACAGGCTAATATGGCGGTATTTTTATACGCCTTAAAACACGGCGATACAGTAATGGGCATGGATCTTTCAAACGGCGGGCATTTGACCCACGGTTCTCCTGTTAATTTTTCAGGTATGTATTTTAATATTGTAAGTTACGGCGTTAATGAAAACGGCGAGATAAATTATGAAGAGCTTGAAAAACTTGCCCTTGAACATAAGCCGAAATTAATAATAGCAGGTGCTAGCAACTATTCTAAAATAATTGATTTTAAAAGATTTAAAGAAATAGCAGATAAGGTAGGCGCATACCTTATGGCAGATATAGCACATATTGCAGCACTTGTAGCCACAGGGGAACACCCAAGCCCGATACCGTATGCGGATTTTGTAACCACAACCACCCATAAAACCTTAAGGGGGCCAAGGGGCGGCATTATTATGTGCAAAGAAGAACATGCTGCAGGGGTTGACAAGGCTGTTTTCCCCGGCATTCAGGGCGGCCCGCTTGAACATGTTATAGCAGCAAAGGCCGTTGCTCTTAAAGAGGCGCTCTCGCCTGAATTTAAAGAATATGCAAAACAAATAATTAAAAATGCCAAAACTTTATGCAAAACCCTTATGGATGAAAGTATTGATATAGTAGGCTCTGATACCCAAAACCACCTAATGACCGTTGACCTTAGAAAGCTTGATAAAACAGGTAAAGATATTTCAAACGAACTTGAAGAAGTTGGTATTACTGCAAATAAAAACACTGTACCAAATGACCCTAAAAGCCCGTTTGTAACATCAGGAGTCAGAATTGGTGTCCCCGCTGCAACAACACGCGGTTTCAAAGAGCCGCAAATGATAGAAATCGGCAAAATTATTGCAGATACAATAAAAGGTACAGATACAAAGGAAAATTTAAGACAAAGAACATTAAAACTTTGCAAAGAGTTTCCACTTTACCCTGATATGCAAGCATAAGCCGGTGTTCCAAAAACAAAAAGGAATAAATTATGATTAAATTAACTGAGGCACAAATACTTGGAGCAATTATAGCATACCTTTTAGGGGTGTTTATTGTTCCTATTGTAATATATTTTTCAGATAAGGCAGGCCTTGTGGATGTACCGAATGAAAGAAAAATCCACCACGGCAAGATTTCACGCCTTGGCGGTATTGCAATTTGGCTTTCTGTTATGCTTACATTTTTATCCCTTGTTTTACTTAGCCGCTACCCTTCAGGACAGGGACTTTCAGGGATTATTGCGGGCGGTTCGCTTATGTTTTTATTAGGGCTTGTGGATGATATATTCTGCCTTAATGCTAAATTTAAATTATTTATACAGATTGCAATAGCAACCATGGTAATACTTTTAGGGGTGAGGATTGAAAGCATTTATGTGCCGTTTTCATCCCCTGTAGAGCTTGGTTTCTGGTCTTATCCGATTACACTGTTTTGGATTGTGGGTATTTCAAATGCCATTAATTTTATAGACGGTATAGACGGCCTTGCAGGAAGTGTTGTCACAATAAGCTCTTTTGCGCTTGGCATTATTGCAATGGTGGTAGCCCCTGCCTCCCCGATATCCGCCCTTGTAGCGTTTATTCTGCTCGGGGCAATGCTGTCATTTTTAACCTATAACTACAATCCGGCTAAAATCTTTATGGGCGATTCAGGTGCCCTGTTTGCAGGTTTTTGCCTTGCAACCCTTTCTATTACAGGGATAGCTAAAACCTCCGGACACCTTATGTATTTGCCGCTGTTAATCCTTGCCGTACCTATGCTTGATGTTGCCTATTCAAGCATAAGGCGCATTATGAAGGGGCAAAGCCCCTTTGTGGCAGATTCAGAGCATATACACCATAAATTGCTCCATGCCGGACTTTCCCAGGATGTTGCAGTATTAATTTTAGCCTCAATATCCTTTGCCTGCGCTATTATCGCAATATTAATAGCCGGCTCTTTGAGCAAATACTACATTTTTGCCGTTGCGGTAATTATAATTTTATTTATTTTAAATATCGTTTCAAAATCTATTAAGAAAAGGGGATAGACTATTTCAAGGTCTAAATAATCATCCTTCACTATTAATTTTTTCAAGCGAGTCTGCAACGGTAAAAGAAACATTAAGCTTATTTTTTCTTTGCTCACAACTCGCCGGTACTCTAAGCTTACGGACGTACCGGCTCAGACAAGTTCGCTTTATACATTCACTAAATGTTTCTAATTACCTTATGCTAACGCTTTCAAAAATCAATAGCAAAGGAATAAAATAAATTTAAAATCAAAAACCTGTTTCTCTTAAAATGGAGAGATATTTGTATAAGAAGGGTGTTAAAGAGGAGCGTAAACGACGGAACTGCCTTCGTTACAAATATCCTGTAATGAAAAGAGAAGTAAACTAATTTCATCCCTTATCTTTTACAATCTCTGAAATGTTTTTACAGTATCATTTAATGCACTGCTTAAAAAACTTGATTCAAATCCGCCATCTTCATTTGACCATGCACTTAAAAGGTTTGAAATCCCTTCAAGTTTATATATTTCATCTTCAAGGTCGAGTATATCTTTAAGTGTTAGCATAGTAAAATTTACCCTTAACTCATAGTTCAACTATTAGTATACAATAAAAATAAAATTACAATAAACTTATGACAGTGAATTTCAATGAAATTAAAAAACACATAGGAAGCAATATCCAGAAATACAGAAAGCTTGCAGGCCTTACACAAATGGAACTTGCTATACAGGCTGATTTAACTGATGCCCGTATTACCCAATTAGAAAGAGGTCTTGGCGCGCCGAGCATGCTCAAACTGTATATGATAGCAGAGGCCCTTAAAATCCCTCCCTCAAAGCTTTTAGAGTAATTGTTTACATAATTGACATATTGCCGTTATTTTTTTATTCTGTTATTAGATGAATAAACGTTGGTACGATGCAGACCCTGTTATATCAAACGCCATAAATTTAATCCAAAATGCAGATAAAAATAAGCAAAAATTAATGGTGGATTTTATAATACGCGAAGCTCAAAACCTCGGTGTTGGAATTAAAGAAGGCACATTTGACTGCTTTTGGCACAAAAGGCAAGATGAAAACAAAGAATATTTTACAGCACTTGAATGCCTAAAGGTTATGGAAAATGAAGATAAACGCGAACTTGCCTTCAAAATAATATCAGCGTTTAAGGATACTAAACAAACATAAATACTGTATTTGTTTGATGACTACTTCAGAGGGTCTTAATAAAATTAAACTATGAAAAAGTATTGTATCACCATAATAATCACAATTTTAATATTATTGTCTAATATAGCCCCCTCACACGCTATAAGAATAGGTTTAGAGGAAAATATTAAACAAACATATATCGGCACCTCTAAGGCAGGGCAAATTCTTGACGGGCGCACTAAAAAACCGCTTTATTTTACCAAAGCCCTTGTGCCTTATACTATTAAGGCCCACAACGATACTATTGTTATAAAAATTAACGGAAAATACTACAGCCTTGGCACAAACTTTGTTATTATCCAAAACAAAGAAAAAGGTTTCCTTGCCACAAAGAAAAAATGGTATAGAGGCGATATTGTAATATACAACTATAATAAAAAACTTATTGTTGTAAATAATGTGCCTTTGGAAGAATATTTAATGGGCGTTATCCCCTCTGAAATGCCCCCTATGTGGAATATTGAGGCTCATAAAGCACAGGCGATAGCCGCAAGAAGTTATGCTATTGCAAACCTCGGCAAAAGAAAATCCATGGGCTATGACCTTAAAGATACCCCGCAGGACCAGACATACGGCGGCGCAAGCTCTGAAACAAAACAAACAACCCGCGCCGTAATGGAAACAAAGGGCATAGTACTGACCCACGAGGGAAGAATAATCCCTGCATATTATCACGCATCATCAGGCGGAAAAACTGTTGGCTCCGGTGCCGTTTGGGCAAAAGATTTACCATATATTAAATCTGTCCCGGGATACGATGACGGCATAAGGAAAAACGGCCACGGGGTGGGGATGAGCCAACATGGTGCAAATAACCTTGCAAACAAGGGTTACAATGCTTATCAGATTTTAAATTATTTTTATAAAAACGTTAAATTTTCCGTAACAAAAAACCAGTATTAAAAGTGGCACCCAACAGCGTTGAGCACCACTTTGACTCTATAATCAGGACATGACCTCGGCAAAGGTCGTCCCGTGTGTTTACATTTTAATTCATTCGACATTTTTTTCAAGATACAAAAAATCATAAATTCCCTGTATCTCCCTGCAACCAACCCTTAACAGAAACACTGCCCGCCCGGAATACTACAAACAGGGTATTTTAAATTGTTACAATCTGTAAAACACTTGCAAATAAAGGATAAATGAATATAATTAAACATGTAACAAAAGAAGGGAGTTCAAAGGAATGAACAAAGAAGAATTAGTAAAAGAAGTTTCAGCTCAGGCTAAATTATCACAAAAACAAACAACTGAAGTTATAGCTGCACTTTTAGACACAATTGAAAAAACAGTTTCAAAAGGTAAAAAAGTTACATTAGTTGGCTTTGGTACTTTTGAATCACGCAAACGTGCAGCAAGAACCGGCAGAAACCCGCAAACCGGTAAAGAAATCAAAATTGCAGCTAAAACAGTTCCTGCATTTTCAGCCGGTAAAAAGTTCAAAGAACTTGTTAAATAAGAGCATGCAAAGCCAATATTCCAAAAAAATTGCAACAAGCAATTTGAATGGAAATCAACTTTACAAAAGACCAATCTTCAAAAAGGATTGGTCTTTTGTATTGTACATTTAAAACACTTTATGATAGAATAAGCCTGTAATATAGAAAATAAAAGGAGATACGACAATTAGTAAAAATGATATTAAGGCCAAAGAATTGGTTAACGATAAAATCAGAGCAAGAGAGGTAATGTTAATTGACGATGAAGGGGTTAACCACGGCACAATAGCCACATCAAAAGCATTAGAAATGGCAAAAGAAAAAGGTTTAGACCTTGTTGTTGTATCACCAAACCAAGCCCCCCCGGTTGCAAAAATTTTAGATTGGGGCAAATATAAATACGAAACGGAAAAACGCGCTAAAGAAGCAAAGAAAAAACAGCACACTGTTGATATTAAAGAAGTTAAAATGCGCTATAAAATTGATACCCATGATTATGAAGTGCGCCTAAAAAGTACTAAAAAATTTATTGCACAGGGAAACAAAGTAAAAGTGGTTGTTATGCTTCGCGGCCGTGAAATGCAACATAATAAACTGGCACTTGACCTTGCAACGAAATTTTTGGCAGATATTGATGAAACCACTGTATCAATTGAAAAAAGACCCGCACTGGAGGGCAGAAATGTCGTTATGGTGCTTGCCCCGGCAAACAGCAAATAATTAAAGGTCAAATTATGTTTAGACCTATGCGCCGAAAAAACCAAGAATTAACCTTTGAAGATAATATTGAAATATTAAAAAAGGGAAAAACCGGCATACTTGCTGTGCTTGGGGATAATGAATACCCATATACGGTGCCTTTAAACTATTTTTATATTGATAATAAGATATATTTCCACTGCGCAAAATCCGGTCATAAAATAGACGCTATAAGGAAAAACACCAAGGTATCATTTTGCGTAATTGATAAAGATGATATCGTGCCTGAAAAATACGGCACAGATTACAAAAGCGTTATAGCATTCGGCAGGGCGCGCATTATGGAAATTGATGAAATGATGCCTTTCATCCGAATGTTTACTAAAAAATACTGTCCTTTTGACAAGGAAACCATACAAAAAACTATAGATAAAGAGTTTAAGTTACTATGTATGGTTGAAATAAACATTGAACATATAACAGGAAAACAAGCTATAGATTATATAAGAAAAAAAGACCCCTCATAAATGAAGGATCTTTTAAAATATTTACCAGCTTTATGCCTGCTTTTCATTAACAGTTGAAGCCGTAACCGCCGCAAGAACAAGCATTATAGCCCCCACAACAAAGGCATATTCCCAATGATTATTTAAAAAGCCATTATCCATTGTAAATCTTGCCTTATCAATAAACCACGCAAGCAAAGTGCACACAAGCACCTGCGGAGCCGCTATAAATATATTAAATATACCCATAATAGAACCTTCCGTGCCTGGTTTAATATATTTTGAAAGCATTGCAAAAGGCAGTGCCAATGTACTTGCCCAACCAATACCTGCAAGCGCCATAGCACTCATTACAGAAACTTTGTTTGGTAAAAATGCCATTAAAATATAAGCAAGCGCCATACTGGAAAGGGCTATAATATGCACAAATTTGTTTCCTCTTTTTTCTGCCCATTTACCGATAGGAATAGCAACAAGGAAACAAACCAGATTAAACACTGCAAAACAAATCTGTGAAAAATACTGCCCGTCCATCATTGAATTTTCATATAAATGTTTAATAGATTGGCTTAAAGATGTTGTATCGGGCACATTAAATACAGTGTGCACTGCATACTGGGTAAAGAAAATCATCATACTCATAAGCCCAATCCAGCTAAAGAACTGCATTGTACAAATTTTGCCAACTTCAGGAGATAATTTGAAAAATTCTTTAACATTTTCAATAAAAGATTTTCTTTCTTCTTCTTTAATGTTTTCCTTAGCAACAGACTGGATTTTTCTTTCCCTGATTGTAAGACACGTCCAAAGCATTGCAAGGAAAAATGCTGCCCCCGCCATTGCAAACTGGGCATTTGTAGACATATTATAATTGAAAGCATATTTTAATAAAGGTGCCGTACCTGCAGCCACAACAGACCCAAGACCGATTGCAAAACTAAGATATGAATTTGCAAGGGAGTGTTGTTCTTTTGGAATATTATCAGGAATTAACGCTCTGTATGGGCCTTGCGCCGCATTAACACAAGCATCAATAATCCATATCATAACTGCCGCTATGAAAAGCCCGAGCCACACAGGCGCACCGTTTCCGAATAATGCTGCTATATCGCCGCTCCTTGGAAGGAAAAATAACCCTATAGCGGCAAGTATTGCCCCACCCATTAAATACGGAACTCTTCTGCCGAAAGGTGTTTGTGTCACATCGGAAAGCGCGCCGATTATAGGCTGTACCACAATACCTGTAACCGGGCCTGCAAGCCATATCAAACCAAAAATAAATGCGCTTGCGCCAAGTGCCTCTGTCACCGGGCCTGAAAGAATAATTCTCATCTGCCAGGCAAATTGAAGCCCGAAAAACCCTAAACAAAAGTTTAAAAGCTGGGCTGTCGTAAACTTTTTCATCTCTTCGTTTGCCATTAAAACCTCCTAACAAAACTTGTCCTTATTTTACATTAAACCTAAGAAAAAGTCATATAGTTTTATAGGGCTATATTTTTGTAAAATAATTTTAGATATTCTTATTTTAAAAGCAACTTTTTATCTCTAAATGTTTTATAAACAATATGGAAATAAATTTTTTAACATCTAAGCCCCAAACGGGTTTAAAGAAAACTTACGCACAAAACCACGTCCGATTCAGAGGCAATATTAACAATGATACTTTTGAAAAATCGGAAGAAAAACCGGTAAAAAAGACAAGGGCACAAATGCTTGCTGAACGCCATGCAAAAAAAGTTGCACTTTATAATGAAAAACTTGAATTAAACCCAAGAACCGCATTTTTATACAACCCTGATTTATCTGAAGAAGAAAAGGATAAATTGCTTGCGCAAAATGATGAAATATATACTGTTCGTGATTATGCCGGCAAACTTGGAATAAATTCCGAAATAATAAATACTTGGGGTTCAAACGGTATTTTGCAGCTTGATGAAACAGAAAAGTGTATCTTTATTGATTCAAAATTTCCAAAAAATGAAGAACTTATTAATGATGTAGTGCAAAATCACCAAAACGTTAAAACTGCATCACAAATATTATCTGAATTTAGCATTCCTGATACCTCAATGAAAACACATATTAAAGCAGGCACAATAAAGCCCGTAGGGTTTGGCGAGCCTCCAAAAATCATAGGCCGATGGGATGATTTTCTTATTGATATGGACGATGAAACCAATATTGAAACCCTTAGCAAATATTATAAACTGCCAAAACCTTCTAAAAAATATTTCAAACCCGACGGACAAACAATGGTGCCTGTACAATATCTGCAAAAGCTTGGATACAGCGATGCTATGACCCTCGCCCGTATGGTGCGGCAAGGCAGTTTGAACGGAAAGATTGAAAAGGTGGAAACAAAACCCGGTGAAAAACCAAAAATCAGGGTGCTTGTGGATACATCCCACCAGGTAAAAGGCGAAGAACTATTGAGAGATTTAAGGAAACTAAATTCAAATACCGTAAGTCCTTCCGATTTTGCAAAAGATTTGAAAATACCTCTAAAAGATGTCAGACAGGCAATCGTTTCAGGCGAAGTTGAAACAATTGATGAATATATCTTTAGCGGAGATAGTAATGAAATCCTTATAAATAAGACAAATCCAAAAAATGCTGCATTTATAGACAAAAAGTTCTTTGAAGAGGAACTTATAAGGCAGCAAAGGACCGAACAAAGAAAACAACGCCTTCGCAATACTGTGGACCCTATGAATTCTTTGCGGATGAGGCTGATATGGTCTATGTGTCCTGATACAAAAGAAATAGCAAGTAATGTGGCAAAATCTGACGGCTTGACTTCAAATATTATTGCAAAGAAAGATAACGGAGAAGAATTGAGCGACATTGAAGATAAAAAATATAAAGCTTATTGCAAGGAATTCTGGAACCTTGCAGGCACAACAGAATTCAATGAAGCCAGGGCCGAGGCGAAAAAAATTATGGAACAATATAAAGCCTTTGGCTTGGATGGCGTTGAAAATGAAAATGCAAGAATTACTATCGAAAATTTCCTAAAAGAGCGTTCTGGCTCCAAAGGCTAATCAGAACAAAAATTCCGGCATAAAACATTAAAACCCGGGGCTATTCAAAATCAAAAAGGTCTTTAACTTTTACATTCAGCTTATCGGCAATTATTTTTAATTTTGAAACCGTAACATCGGTTTTTGCTGTTTCTAAAAGGCTAATCATAGACCTTGAAATTTCATCACAATCAAAATCATCCTGCACAAGACCTTTTTCCTTGCGCAGTTCTTTCAAGTGTTTTGCAAATTTTTGTAAAAACTCCTTGTTCATTTTCTAATTGTTAGCTATACTAGCATTACTTACAACTAGTAGCACTAGCAATTATAAAGGAACACTTAATGCACAAAAACAACAAAGAAATTTACACCGTTTCAGGTGATTTATTAAGCATGCTGGAAATTATGTATGAATACTGCAAAAACAATCAGGATTGCGAAAATATGGCAAGAATTTTCCCGATAGTTAAAATTCTTTGCAAAAAGGCAGACAATTTACACTATAAAATAAGCAATTTTGAAGGAGAATCATAAGCCCGCATGTTGCATAAAACAACAACTGCGTTATAATAAGAATATAGGGGAAAGTCCCAACCAAGTATCAGTTGATTGAGACTTTGCTTAGCACCCTATGATTTTAGGAAAAGGCTCAACATCTCTAGTGTTGGGCTTTTATCTTTGTATTTTTCAACTAAGAAAAACAACAAAAAGTTCCCTAATTTCATTTCTATCACCTCCTTTCCACCGATTTCTTAGCAAAATGTGTGTGGGCAGAAATGATAGATACTTACCCCCTTATAGCATAATATTTTACCCCTCAAGACGGCTTTTCATATTCCAAATTCCACACGGGCAAACTCCCGCGCAAATACCGCAGCCTATACATTTCTTTTCATCAGAAACATATGCAAATGCCGTTGTACCGTCAGAATTTTCAAATTCCACTCTTTCAATTGCACCCCTTGGGCATGCAGTCATACACATCTTGCAATCCCTGCACCCTGCACAGGAAAGACACCTGTCCTTTTCATACAGTGTATCAAGCCCGCATATTTCAGACCCTTTTAATGTCTTATAATAAGCATCTTTCACTTCATCAGGTTTAATCTTAACCCCGTCTTTATACTTTTGCAGCTGCTTTTGACAAGCAAGTCTGTCTACATTCAAGGCTGCACCTCTGCCCTGACCTATGCCGTCACAGAAAAGCCCCTGCCTTGTTACATCCCCTGCAAAAAACACATTATCTGCAAAAGTGCTCTGGTTAAATTCATTTATAAGCGGCCGTTTCTTTTCATCCAAAAATTCATCCGGTATAAAGCTTAAATCCGTCCGGTCACCTATAGCTATAATTACACTGTCAGCGGGCAGCAGCCTGCCGTCATTAAGGTAAACTCCCTCCGCTGTTACTTTTTCAGTAAAGCAAGGGTACATAATCTTTGCACCAAGGGCGTATACGGCCTCTATTTCTTTTTCAAACGCTGCAGGTTTTTGGATATCAATAGCGGTAACATTTTTTGCGCCCATTTTATATGCACCTGAAACCACATCCATGGCAGCGTTTCCAGCACCTATAACAACAACATTTTCCCCTATTGAAAACTTATGCCCTTTGTTAATTTCCTTCAGAAAATCAAGGCCTTTAATTATTCTTTCATTGCCTTCAACCGGCAGCACAAAAGGATTTTGCGCCCCGACAGCCACTATAACGGCATCATAATCATCGCAAAGCCTTATAAAATCATCTTTATCAAGATTAACAGATGTATTAATTTTTCCCTTGCTGTCAAGGATTGCGTTTTTTAAAATTTCAAGCTCAATATTCAAAATATCCTGATTAAGCCTTTCAGCCGGGATTACCTGTCTTAATTTTCCGCCGATTTCATCATCTTTTTCAAAAATTTCAACACTATATCCAAGACGAAGAAGGTTCCACGCAGCCGAAAGCCCGCTAACCCCGCCACCAATAATTGCAACAGTTTTGTCTTTTGTTGCCTTGAATTCTCCAAGGTCAATATTTTCAAAAGATTTAACCCCTAATGCCGCAACCTTAATAGGCTCATCCACGGCACGTCTTGAGCATATATTCATACACAAATTGGGGCAAACCTGCCCGCATACAGACCCGGGGAACGGCGAATATTTATATATAAGGTTGAGTGCCTCATCTACCCTGCCTTCACGTAAAAGCGCAATCCTTTTTTGGGTCGGGATTGAAACAGGACAATCAAATTCACATGGGGGGATTTTTGCATTATTGTCCCAACTTGGCACCCGAAGGCGGTTTTCACCTGTATTGATTAAATCTATAACCTCATTATCGGAGCCGAAAAATTCTGAAAATATTCCCCCTTTTACCCACCTTTGTTTCCTAAATTCAGCAATATTAAGCTCCGGCACAAATTTTTTCTTATCGTACGGTTTAGCCAAAATCTTCTGCCACTTGCTAAAATCTGTTAATTCTTCATACAGTTCAGGCTTTTCAATCTCGTTTAAAAATTTCTTTAACCCTTCAGTCAAAAATGCCTCATCATCAGGGTTTAGGGGGTAAATATCAACATCGGCTGTCAGCCCCTCTACATTACCCCTGACATACACGGTGCCGCCCACCATACCACAGCAGGAACGGTTTGAAAGCACGGATTTTAAATCTTCGCATCCCCACCCGCATACAACGGCCTTACCGCCGCCCATAAATTCAAAACTGAATGAGCCTGTATTTTTTAACACCCAGAATTCAGGCTCTTCAAACTTAGGGTCATGTTTCATAAGGGCACCTGACCTTGTCCCCACACGGCCACCCACATATATTTTGCCGCCCGCACAGCAATGTGCCGTAGTATCTCCCCCATCCCCAAGCACCACAATTTCTGCACCTGAATTTAACCAACCAACATCCGCAGGGGCACTGCCATGCACAATAATTTTTGTGCCCTTCATCCCCATAGAGCCTACCCTCTGCCCAGGGTTAGTCACATGGAATACAAGCGGAGTACCGTCTACAGACCAGAGAGGGCCGCCTATATCATGCTGCCCTGAGGCCAGGATTTTGAATTCATTAAAGCCAAGCTTGATTTTCTCATATATTAAATCTAAAAGTTCCCTTGTAGAAAGCCTTTTATCATCCTGCAAACTGTCAATTATGGTTACGTTCATAAGTTTTATCCTTCAAACCTAGCAAACATGCTGTATGCCAAGCCTTTCCGCTACATTTTTATCTACCGTAATTAAAGCATCCGACCTGCCCACAGGAAGGGTAGAATTGCCTATAGGAGCCATCAATTTCTTCAATTCGGTATGGGTTGCAAGGAAATAATTAACAATATTTTGTGCAACCTTATCTATATCAAGCCTTTTCATTAATATAGGATGCTGTGTTGTAAGCCCTGCAGGGCACAAGCCCGTATTGCAGGCATTACATTTACCCCAATCATTACCGAGGCACCCTGCAATCTGCAACATTAAACGCCCTGTAAACACACCGTTTGCCCCAAGACATATCATCTTAAATGCATCCGCTGCAAGGTTTCCGCTCATCCCAAGACCACCTGCAGCCCAAAGGGGTATTTGCCCCTGTTTTCCTTGATGTACAGCCGCATTATAACAATCACGAAGACGGGAAACTATTGGGTGCCCCGTATGGTCAAGCGATGTTTCATGCGCTGCCCCCGTGCCGCCTGCAATACCGTCAAGGAAAAATCCGCCCACAATATCGTAAGGGTCGCGAAGCAGATTATTATATACGGATACACTTGTAACTGAGGCCGCAACTTTGATTGCCACAGGCACTTTAAACTTAAACGCCGCATTCATTGAAAGAAACATCTTTTGAACTGATTCTTCAATTGAATAAAGCCCCTGGTGATTTGGCGGGGAGAGCAAATCGGATTTCGGCACACCGCGTATTTCCTGAATATGTTTTTCAACCTTTTTGGAAAGTAAAAGCCCGCCGTCCCCGGGTTTTGCGCCTTGGCCGATTTTAATTAAGATACCGGCAGGGTCTTCAACCATTTCAGGCATTGAATTTATAATTCTGTTCCAGCCAAAATGCCCTGAGGCTATCTGTAAAATCATATATTTCAGGTATTTTGATTTTAAAAGTTTTTCAGGAACACCACCTTCCCCCGTACACATACGGATTGGCAGATTATGAACCTCGTTAAGATAAGCAACGGCAATACATATAGCCTCCCATAATCTTGGAGAAAGAGCCCCAATAGACATATCACCTATTATAATAGGGTAAATCCAGCGTGTAGCAGGGATTTTCCTGTCAATTTTTAACTCACCATTTTCATCCACGCTGAAAGGTAAATTTTCAGGCGGCAATACCCTGCCAAAAGGTGCTAATAGCTCAAAAGTATGCCTCAAAGCGTCTAAAGACGGGTCTGTCATTTGTGAAATTCTGCCGATTTTAATCTTATCAAGCGTACGCCCTTCTGTGTGCAGGTTTGTACGTCCGCCGCGTTTTGGCGATTCGGCATTTAGCGCGCGGTATTTTACATTGACCCTGTTTTTATCATTAAAAACAGGCTTTATAGCCTCATTTGGGCACACCTTAGCGCAAAGCTCGCACCCCACACAGTTTTTAGAGTTGGTCACTATCTGTTTTATAACAGGCACAACGATTTCACTTGTTTCAGGCGTGGGCAAATTGCCGCAAGAATATACTTTACGGCGCTTTTGAACATCAGCTTTGATTGCCCCCATGGTGCAAACCGCAACGCATTTGCCGCAAAGTGTGCATTTATCCTGATTATGCTCTATCTGCCATTTAAGGTCAGATTTTGAAATACCTGTTATATCTACTGTTTCCATCTTTCAATCCTTAAATTGTTGTCTACAACAACGGTTTCCCTTTCGTTTGGGTATATATCCAATGATGAATCGCGATTAGGTAAAACTTCATTGACACCGCATACTTCACTGGTTATTATAACGGTTTTATCATCTCTGCCTATTACAACAGGCCTTAACTTTTTGCTGTCACAGGTTACAAACATTGTCCCGTCAGGCTTTACACCTATTATCGTGTTTGGACCGTTGATTTCAAGATGCGCCAAAGATGCCTTAATTCTAAGCAGTATCTCGCTATCCGGCCTTTCAAGAATTTCATCATATTCAAGCGGCGTAATTACGTGCTTATAGTATTTTAGCGGCCATTTTAGTATTTTATTTACATAGTGCAAAGTGTATAAAAAGCACTGGGAATCAGATTCAAAACCTATATATCCTTTAAAAAGATTTTTTTGAAATAATTTATTCTTTTCATAAAAGGTGTTTTCTCCATTTGCAAGAACTGTATACCCCTGTAAAAAGAACGGGTGTGCGGCATAGCGCACAATATCATAGTTTGTATTTTGCCTGCACTGCACTGTAATAATCTTTGATACAAAATCCCCGTTTGGCTTATCCAGATTAAAATACGTACCTATATCCTTTGGGTCGCCGATTTCTTTTAGCATTAAGGTATCCGGCCAAAAAGAATAAACATAACCGTTATCCCCGTCTTCAAGCGCTTCGCGGAGTTTTAACCTGGTATCCAGCAATAGCTCTTCTTTTTCCTTTTGAGTAGCGTATTTATACATTTTCGGGTAATTAAAAAGCTCAAAAACGTAATTAGGCATCGGGCAAATATTCAGATTTTTCGCGGTTTTATTGATATCTGGGGTAATTTGCATCATCCTTACAAAACCCGCAGAATGCAATATATCCTCTGCAATCCTTATCCCCATATCGGTACAGGCCATTGAAAGCATCGGCAAATCCTTATAGGGTTCAAATATACCTCCTAAATCCTGCATTACAAAGGCAAAACCGGAATTATCATGCCCCTTTTGCTGAGAACGCATTAATTGTAAAGTTTTTGCCGGGTGAAAATATTCACTGGATTTAATTGCCCCGATACGGCACATTTTGCCACCTCATTAATATTCGTAAAATTTGCACCAAGGATACCTTTTAAGGCTCTGTGCATAAAATAATCTACCATAAAAATTATTTGTAGTAAAATTGATTTATGAAATTTGCGGCATATATATTAATAATTACGGCGTTTTTTATAAATACCCTGCAAACCCTTGGGGCAGAAGAGAAAGAAGTAATCAGAGTCGGGCTTTCAAATTCCGGCTTTTCAAGTTTTGAATTTTCAGAAACTACAATCCTGACTACTGCACAAAGTTCCCTGAATGATATGGCAAATGGAGCCCAAATTAAAGATATACCGGCAAATACAACAATTCATATCCGTATTTTAAACGGACAATACAACGTTACAATCAACACCAAAGAAGTGTTAAAAGGGGCTAAAGGTCCTATCCTTATTGTATCAAACGGAAAACTGGGACTTAAAAACCACTCAAGACAAGGCTCTCCTGCATATTACAGAGGAATGATAGAACTCAAAACAACAGACAAAAACAATCAAAAATTCAATATAATTAATGTTTTAGATACACAAACATACCTAAAAGGTGTAGTACCAAAGGAAATGCCGGTATCATTCGGGCTAAATGCCCTAAAGGCACAGGCTATAGCGGCAAGAAACTACGCAAACCGCCCGCAGAACGTGTATAAGAACTATGACATTTGCGATTCAACAGCCTGCCAGGTTTATTACGGTGCAAACGGCGAAAATCCGCTCTCTGACAGAGCTGTAGATGAAACACGCGGAGTTTTTGCACTTTATAATAAAGAGCCGATTTTAGCACTTTATTCTTCAACGGCAGGAGGCATAACAGAGGACTACGAAAGCGTTTACGGTACATTCAACCCCCTAAATACTACATTTTATAACTCTAAACCCTATCTTAAATCCGTAAAAGACAACAATAGCTTAGAAATCCCGAAATCTGAAGAAGAATTAAAAAAATTTTATTCAAACAGTGTGCCTTCTTTTGATATAAAATCCCCAAAACACAGGTGGAAAGTCGATTTTGACCGCTTTGAACTTGAAGAAACACTTTCAAAAACCCTGCGGGAACAATCTCTTAAAAGCCTTGTCTATCCTGCATTTAGCGAAAATGATAAGGTTTGGGGCTTAGAAGATATAAAGGTTGTTAAAAGAGGCGCATCGGGAAAAGCAATTGATGTTGAAATCCATGCTATGAGCGGAACTTGGCGAGTTAAAAAGGAACTTGGCATAAGACGCGTATTTAAAAAAGGAAAATCAATTTTATGGTCAGGCAATTTTGTAGTTGAAAAAAACGTATCTGAAAAAACCGCCAAAACCCTTGAAAATACGTTATCAGACACCGAAAACACCAAAAATACAGGTATTCCGGAAAATAAAAACCCTGAAAATAATAATTCTAAAGCCATTTTCACGTATTCAAAACCTGAAAACGAAGGCTCTATAATTAAAAATCCGGAAACATCAAATACTGAAGAAATTAAAAAAGTGTATAAAAACAGACTCGGAATGCCTCTGCCGGATAGTTTCACGTTCATTGGTGCCGGATTTGGCCATGGGGTGGGCATGAGCCAATACGGAGCAGGGTATTTATCCGCCAATGGTGTGGGTTATGACGCAATTTTGAAACACTATTATTCCGGAATTACCCTTGGCACAATGCCTAAGACCGTGTCTTATAATAATTACAACCAAAATTATGTTCTAAATATGTATGTTGACACCTTAAACACAGCTGCAACGAGCGGAGGAATATCATTATCAGATAAAAATCCGCTCCACAAAGAGCTTTTAACCCTATATAACGTGTCAAATCAACAATCTAAGTACATTTTAAATATTGATAACGAAAAAAGACCCGCAGGGCTTGAATTTTACATAAATGATTTTCACTTTACGCCTGATATGAAGGGTTTTTTTGGCAAAATTTTAAAAATGGATATAACAAAATATCTTAAAAAGGGAGAAAATACAATAACTTTTATGCCCCTAAATGCCGCAGATAAAGATAAAACAGTTAGCTTTTGGGTTGAAATAGAGAAATAGTATGAAAAAAGAGATTTTAAATACGCCAAAAACCACTGAAAACACAGGTTGCACGCAAACAAAAAATACGGAAGAAAATGAAGGTGCAGGACTTTTTAAAGCCGCGTGGTGGATAGCTGTAATCATTCTGTTGTCTAAGGTTGCAGGATTTTTAAGGGATATTGTTGTTGCAAATTACTATGGTGCAGGCGTAGTTTCAGATGCCTACTTCTATGCTTATCAAATCCCGGCGCTTGTTGTCGTGATTTTGGGCGGGGTCGGCGGACCCTTCCACAGCGCCACTGTTGCGGTTTTTTCAAAGCTTATTTCCGATTTTAAAACCAAACCTGAAGCCAATGTTAAAAAACTTTTCAATACCTTTGAAACCTTCACTATGGGGCTGTTTGCGCTGCTATCACTGGCGTGTTTCTTTTTCCCTGAGGCCATTATGCAGATTATAATAACCGAAGGTTCACCCCAATTACTGAATTTGGCCGCTTATCATCTGAAAATAATGTCCCCGATTGTATTTATAGGCTCTATTATGGGGCTTTACTACGGAATTTTAGTAACTTATAAGAAATTTTTATTGCCTAATATCTCCCCTTCAATGCTTTCTTTGGGCATTATAGCCGTATTATTAATCTCAAAAGGCGATAACACGGGCTTTTTACTGGCATTAGGAACTACAATAGGGGCTGTATTGCAGCTTTTAGTCCAGGCACCCGCCGTTATAAGGCTTGGTTACAGCTTTAAACCGAGTTTTGATTTCTTCAAAAATAAAAATTTCAACGAAATTTTAGAACTTTTATTCCCTGCATTTTTAAGCTCAACCATAGGCCAATTGGGCGTTTACGTGGATATGTTTTTCTCATCGGGCCTAAGGGAAGGCAGCTGGACAGCATATGGTTATGCTAATAGAATTTTCCAATTCCCTGTAGGAATGCTGCTTACAGCGATATTAGTTCCGTTATTCCCGCTATTTTCAAGGCTTGTGGCCAAAAATGATACTGAAAATGTACGTCATTACTTCCAAAAAGGGGTGGGCACATTGATTTTTGCCGGTACCTACCTAATGACAGTGATTTTCGTGGTTAGAACCGATGCAATCCGCCTGACACTGCAAAGGGGGGCGTTCGATAATGATGCAACCATTGTGGTATCTGAAATTTTATTCTTTATAACATTATCAATAATACCTTATGTGTTCAGAGATAGCGCCACAAGGCTGTTTTACTCGTTTAATGACTCTAAAACCCCGTTCCTGATTGCAATAGCGTGCATTATACTAAAATGCGTATTTAACATAATACTGGTAAAACCCTTTGGTATTAATGGTATTGCACTGTCTACAACCCTTGTAACCCTATTTAATGCTACTACCTTAGGGGTTTTATTAAGAAAAAAAATAAAAATCGGATATACAAGATTATTTAAAAATGTATTAAAAATCCTTGTATCAGGCGGGATAGCATACCTTGCAGGGTATGCAATCAGTGTTATATTCAGTCATTTCATCCCCTGGAATTTTATTTCAGGAATTGTAAAATTAACGGTGGTATCGGGCGGAATGTTAATTACATACGGAGTTTTAGCCTATCTGACAAAAATTGAATACCTGGATGACCTCATTGAAAGAATTAAAAACCGTGGAAAGGTGCAGCCCCAATGACAGATTTAAAGCATTGTGACGTATTAGGCTTTGAAACAGACACTGTCTGGGGTTTAGGGTGCCTGCCAAACGATAAAACCGCAGTAGAAAAAATTTATGAAATTAAGGGCAGAGATAAGACAAAACCTTTGATTTTGATGAGCAATTGTGTTGAAAACCTTATACCGTATGTGCTTAAGGTACCTGATTATGCCAAAACATTGATAGACGAATACTTTCCGGGTGCCCTTACACTGATATTTAAAAAAACATCTCTTGCACCGGATTTTATAACATCAGGTCAAGACACTGTAGGAATAAGGGTTCCAAACCATAAAGAATTTTCAGAACTTTGCAAAAACATAGAGGGCGGCGTGCTTGCAACAACATCTCTAAACCGTTCTAATGAGCCGCCCGTGGCTGATTACAATGAGGCTGTTGAAAAGTTCGGTACACAGATAAAAATATTAAAGCCTGAAAACCCCTGCAACATAGGGGTTTCATCCACAGTGGTTTTATGCACGGGGGATAAACCAGTTATTTTGCGCCAGGGCAGTATTCATATAAAATAGCTGCCCTCCGCCGTCATTGGGAGCATCGGCTTAAGCATTGCTCCTGTGGGTGTTTCGCACCTTCGTGCTCACATCCTACGTCGCCATCGTACAGCTCCATTCCGCCGGCTCAACACCGCCGTCATTGGGAGCATCGGCTTAAGCATTGTACCCGCAGTTAAGCCCGTCAAAAACCCTTTGTCCGCGAAATGCCTTCAACCCGGGATATTTGGCTAAAGAGCCAAGCTCTTCTTCAATCCTAATCAATTGATTGTATTTTGCTATTCGTTCTGAACGGCTCATAGAACCGGTTTTAATCTGCCCGGCATTAACCCCTACCGCTAAATCCGCAATAAATGTATCCTCCGTTTCGCCGGAACGATGCGAAATAACTGTAGAATACCCAGCTTCACGCGCCAGATTAATTGCATCCAAAGTTTCAGATAGTGTGCCGATTTGATTGGGCTTAATAAGTATTGAATTAGCCAAGCCTCGCATTATTCCTTGATTTAAAAGATAAACATTTGTTACAAACAAATCATCCCCGACAAGCTGACATTTGCCTGAAAGCTTATCCGTAAGCATTTTCCAGCCTTCATAATCATCCTCTGCCATACCGTCCTCAATAGAAATTATAGGGTATTTTTCAACCCAATCAGAAAGGAATTCCACCATTTGTGCACGGCTAAAAACCTTGCCCTCGCCGGATAAAGTGTATTTACCGTCTTTATAAAACTCGCTTGATGCTATATCCAGTGCAATTTTTACCATATCCGTTGAATATCCGGCATTTTTAATTGCCTCTAAAATCACCTCAATTGCCTCTTCATTGGATTTTAAATCAGGCGCAAAACCCCCTTCATCCCCAACAGATGTAATAAGCCCTTTATTTTTAAGAACATTTTTAAGGCTGTGAAATACTTCAGAGCCTATCCTGACCGCTTCTTGAAAATTCACCGCCCCTGCAGGCACAATCATAAATTCCTGAAAATCCACATTATTATCGGCATGCGCCCCGCCGTTTATAATATTCATCATGGGAACAGGCAACGTCCGGGCATTTATTCCGCCAAGATAACGATATAAAGGAATTTCAAGCGCAAGAGCTGCTGCTTTTGCAACAGCTAAAGAAACAGCCAATATTGCATTTGCGCCAAGTTTTGATTTATTATCCGTTCCGTCAAGAGAAATTAATATATCATCTATATCCTTCTGTACAAAAGCATTTTCGCCGATTAATTCAGGTGCTATTATTGAATTTACATTATCAACCGCTTGCAGCACACCGCGCCCCAAATACATTGATTTTTCCCCGTCACGAAGTTCTATAGCTTCATTTATTCCGGTAGAAGCCCCTGACGGCACCGCCGCACGCCCGATAACCCCGCAGGATAGCCTTACATCAGCTTCAACAGTAGGATTTCCCCTTGAATCAATTATTTGACGCGCTTTAACTTCTTCAATAATCCCCATTATAAAAACCCTTCCTTTTATATTATGCAAAATAGATTATGCACACAGCAAAGCTTATAAAACAGAGCCACCAGGTAATCCGGGCGGATATATTTTAATTCTTTACACCGATATAAAGATTGTATTAAAAAAACCGGATTTTCATTTTTTTTCTTTTATAATCTTTTTAAAAGAAAGCAAAAAGGAGATAAAATGCAGGCTGTACTTACAAATGCAAATATTGCAGGTAACAATTTAACCCAAACCCTTGAAAGATTATTTAGTGATATTGATACTGCTGATAATATGACAAAAAATGCTATCGAAAACGATATAGTAAGGTTTGGAGCAGAAGCTGCAGATTTCCTTGTAGATAAAGTAAGAACTGCAAAAGGCCCTCAAAGAGGTGTTGCCGCTATGAGCCTTATAAGAATTGGTGAAGATTCAATTGAACCCCTAAAAGAGAAAGCCGTTCAAGATAAAGAATTCCAATGGATTGCTAATTATTTAATAAGAGAAATTGCAGGAAGATAACCAAAAAGTCTAATAAAATAAATAGTCATTTTTGGCAATGAAGATAACTTAACAAAAGTGCATAATTCAATCAAAAGACATGAGTTATGCACTTTTTGCATCTAAAAAGTAATAAAAGTTAATCTTTATTAAAGGAGGAAAGATGACTATTAAAAAATTCGTATTAACTGCAACAGCTGTAGCTACAGTTTTTGCATTCACAGTGCCGGTTAGCTTTGCGGCATGTTCTACAGGTGCTGCTTGCCCTATAGAACAGGTAAAAGTAACTCCGGACACTGCAACCTGCACAAAATGCAAATCTGCAATGGATGCTTGCAAATGTAAAAAAAAGAGTTTTTTCAAATTTTTCAAAAAAAACAAATGCAACCCATGCGAAACGGGAGCAGCAGCACCATGCGACCCTTGCAAAGTGAAAAAAAATGATTGTGACCCTTGCAAAAAAGCAAAACCTACCTGCGATAAATGCTCTACAGGCGTTGGCTCTAATTGCTTAAACCAGAGAACTCATTCTAACGCACAGGTTTACGCTTATCCGGGTGCTATCTATTCACCTGCAAACGTAGCTGTAACCGGTGAAGCAACCAACAATTCCGTAATTTCAGACCAAACAATTGCAGGGCTTCCTGTAGTACCTGGTGTTCGTCTTTCAGATGAATGCATCACAGGTGCAGCAGCACCAATTATCGACCAGGCTTTACTTCCGCCTAAGGAAGATTGCTGCCCGGGCGCTAATGTTCAATCACCAAACTCTATGCAGGCAATCTACAAAGAAATGGAACCTTTATGCAACAGCGGTTGCACAACAGGTGCAGCAAGCCATGTAGGCGGCCAAAACTATCCTGACGTTCCTGAAAGATACTGGGCTTCAGGCGATATTAACCGTTTAACAGACCAATGTGTTGTTGTAGGGTATCCTGATGATTTCTTTAAACCAAACAAAAATATATCAAGAGCAGAAATGGCCTCTATGGTAGTAAAAGGTTTCAACCTTGAATCTACCCCTATGACAGAAGCAGGCAACTTTGCTGATGTACCTTACAGCCACTGGGCACATGATTTAATCAACAAAGGTGTAAGCGCTGATATGCTTGCAGGTCATTCATCAGATAAGTATTTCCCTAATAATCACCTTACAAGAGCTGAAGCTTTAGCTATAATGGCAAAAGGCTTAAAATGCCCTATGGACAGCTGTAAAGCTGAAGAAATCCTCTCTAAATACAGAGACGGAAATCAGGTTCCTGCCTGGGCAAGAGAATGCGTAGCAAAAGCTATTGACGTTGGTGCCCTAAAAGATTCAAAAACAACTGATTTAATCAGACCGAATGAACAAGCTACAAGAGCTGAAATCGCCTCTATGCTTCAAAATACAAGAATTGCAGGCGGTTATGATAAAAATGCACCGGAAATGACTGCAACAGGCCCTGCAAAAACAACTTATGTTGAAAAAGAAACTCCTGTTTGCATTCCTACCCTTGAATTAACAATGAAAGACCAGGTAAACGCTAAGAATGCCAACGTTGGCGAACAATTCGCAGCTGAAACTACCCATGAAATCACTGTTAATGGTGTAACATACCCTGCAGGCAGCCGTGTAAACGGTAAAATTACCGAAGTTATAAGACCGTCTAAATGTAACCCGGGCGCTATCAAACTTTCATTCACTGAAATTGTTGGCTGCGACGGATGCAAACAAATGCTTCCAAAACAAGTTTTAACTGCTAAAGTTGAAAAATGCAAAGACGTTAACCCTGTTGTAAGACTTATCCAAATGCCATTCACATTCGTTGGTTCTACTTTAGGTCTTGCAGGACGTACGGTTGGCGGTGCAGCTATCGGCTTAAGCAACGCTGTTGAAGGCTTGTTTGACCAGGTTGGTACAGGTACCGGTGAAATCCTTTCAGGACAATTTAAAGCCGGTGGAAGAAGCTATATTGACGGTATCAAAACAACCGTTAAAGCTCCTGTGGATATCGTAAGAACTGCTGCTGTCGGTACTGCCGGTTTATTCAATAACACTGTTGACGAAATCGCCTACGTTGTAGACGGTGCCGGAAACAAAATCACAAGAGTAAACCCGAAAGACAAAATGACTATTGCTTTTGGTAACGACAGATAAGTGACAGAGTGGAAATTCCACAAAACAAAGCTGATAAAAAGCTAAAACGTGAATAACGATAAACAAAAGACCGGATATATATTATTATCCGGTCTTTTAGTGATAAAATTAATATGAACAATATTTTCAAAGAGTGCTGAAACTCAAGGGTTTTAGCAGAAGAAAGTTCACATCGTCACAGCATATTATCGCCTAAAATAATAAAATTACACTTCGCCTGTTTCAGGGTATAAACTGGCAGGATAAAATCATTGCTGTATTTAATCGACACAGTGCTACGCGCCCGGAAAAGGAGAGGCCGACACCTGCTACCCGTTCGATATATGGTCAGGTACCGTTAGCAGCGGCAGTTCATATCGCATAGGTCAGCTGAACAATGGCAGATTTGTACTTAACGCGTATCCTGCTACTCTTGCCTTTACGGTGCGCTGCTTGCTCCTCGCCCGAGTCATATACCTTGGCAGGCACAGCGGCAGAGCCGCCTTTCGCCCTCAGCTGTTGCGCGCTGTGTCGTGTGGATGTGAGTTTTCCTGCCCCATTGAAAATTTACAGTATTAATATTATAATAAGTGTTAAATTTACTTTGGAGAAAAAATGGAAATAGACCAGAGTCTGTTATTCAATTTAGCTTTAATTGTTTTTTTACTGTTTGCAAACGGCTTTTTTGTAGCATCCGAATTTGCACTTGTTTCGGTTAGAAGGACAAGGCTTTCCCAACTTTCAAAAGAAGGCAATAAAGATGCAGATGTTGCAATTGATTCTGTTGACCATATGGATAGGTCAATAGCTGCAACACAACTGGGTATTACAATTGCAAGTATCGGCCTTGGTTGGGTGGGAGAGGCAACCCTTGTAAGGCTTATAGAACCTGCTTTTCATTTTCTTCCCGAGACCTATCGCGGCATTGCAACCCATTCTTTGGCAGTATCTCTGGCTTTTGCGTTGATAACATTAATGCACGTTATAATAGGGGAGCTTATGCCAAAATCAATTGCTCTTCAATATACTGAAAAAACAGCCCTTGTAGTTGCAAAACCAATGTATATAGCATCTAAAATATTTGCTCCGTTTATTTTTATATTAAACGGCATAGGAAATTTCTTGTTATCATTGCTTAAAATACCCCCCGCACATGCCGGCCACCTTGTTCATTCGGTGGAAGAACTGGATATGATAATTAACGAATCCCATAAAGAGGGTGTTTTAAACGATACGGAAAAAAAAATTTTAACAAACGTATTTAAATTTTCAGATATTCAATCAAAACAGGTAATGGTGCCCCGGCCGGATATGACCTGTATCCCCATCGATATTGACCCTAACGAATTAAATAAAATAATTATTGACACACAATATACAAGATATCCTGTTTATAATGAAGATTTAGACCACATTATAGGTATTCTCCACATTAAAGATATTTTCCCTCTTATGACATCAGGTGCCGAGATTAAATTATCCGAAATAATAAGAAAACCGATGCTTGTACCCGAAACTATGACTATAGATAATTTAATGCTTGAATTTAAAAAAAATAAGACCCAAATGGCCTTTGTAATAGATGAATTCGGGTGCGTTTCAGGGCTTGTAACATTAGAAGATATTTTGGAAGAAATATTTGGTGAAGTACAGGATGAATTTGACGAAGAAGAGGCCGATATCAGGCAAATTTATGATGATGAATACATTGCAAATGCCATGATGAGAATTGATGAATTCAATGAATACTTTAACCTTGATGATAAAAATGAAGAGGTTGAAGATGAAGATATTGAAACAATCGGCGGTCTTGTTGTAAAAAATCTTGGCCGTATTGCACAAGAGGGTGACTGTGTACAGATTGATAATTTTGAATTCAGGGTTATTGAAGTGGATAATGCAAGAATTGTAAAATTAAAAATCAAAAAGCTTGAAGCCCCTGAAAATGAAGATAAATCAGCCCTTGAAAACTAAGGAGAAAAAATGGAAGTAATTATAGCGATTTTTGCACTATTATTTTTAGGAATAATCATTGGGCTTTGCCTGAATATTTTCTGGCTTGGTTTTGCTGCAGTTTTATATTTTGTACCGACAATCGTTGCAGCCTACAAAAAACACCCGCACACTTTATGGATATTTTTAATTAACCTGTTTTTTGGCTGGAGTGTTGCAGGGTGGATAATCCCTCTGCTTTGGGCATTTGATTTTGATAAAGTTATAAAGGATTTTATTGAATACCGTAAATCAAAAGATGCTAAAGATATTGTTATTGAAGGTGAAAATGTTGAAGAAAATACAGAAAATCAAAACTAACCCATAAAGCAAATTACTCTTTCTATCCCCGCTAAATCCTTTTTAATAAATTCTAATTTAAACCCGTATTGTTTCGCAATTTCGGCAACAATAGGGGCTTGGGATATACCGTCATTAAACCCGATTTCAAAAAGTACACTGCCATTTAGTTTTAAATGCCTTTTAGCACCTGCAAGTATCTTTTTATAAAATTCTACACCGTCTTTATCTTCTGTAAAAAGTGCCAAATCAGGGTCAAAATTTTTCACTTCATCCTGTAATGTATCTTTCAGGTAAATCGGTATATAGGGCGGGTTTGAAACTATAATATCAAATTTATCAATCTCCCGAAGGCCGGAATATATATCAGATTTTCTAAATATTACACGCCTTTGACACCCTAAAATTTCCATATTTTTAATAGCAACCCTTAAAGCATCCGTTGAAATATCCACCCCCATAATCTCTAAATCTATATCCTGCAATAGTTTAGATATTTCGCACGCTATACATCCGCTGCCCGTGCCGATATCAAGAATACTAATACCTTTATTTGCTTGTCCTGCGTATCTTTTACGCACAGCGTCCGCTGCAGCTTTCACTAAAAGCTCTGTTTCAGGCCTTGGAATAAGCACCTTATCATTAACATAAAACCTGTCCCCCATAAAATATGCAAAACCAAGTATATGCTGAATGGGCGCTCCGGTTTCAACACGTTTTTTTGCCGCAAACCAAATTTTTTCTGCGATATCTTCTGAAATTTCCGCCTCTGCAAAGATTTGCTCTAATGTATACCCTGATACTGCACACACAATTAATTCAGCCTCGGCTCTTGCTTCATTTGCCTCAATTCCGTTTTTAATTAAAAAATTCCGAACCTCTTTAATCATCGGCACTGTCTTCTTCCTTAGGGTCAATAATTTCCATAATCCAATCCCTTAAGTCAAGTCTTGAGGCGTTTGTAGTATTTTTCATAGGCACCCCATGGGCTTTTGCCACCTTTTCATAATAAAAAAGCTGTTTTTTGGTAGGTTTCATTTTGCTCATTTTATAATCTTGAGCTTTTTTTCTAAGTTCTTTTTCTTTGGCTTTTTTTGCCTCTATCATTGGCTTTTGAAGCTCTTTATATTTCAATTCTTCAAAAATGGATTTTGCAAAAAGCTTAAAATCCCTAAAAAAATCTTCATTTTCAAGGTATTCTAATATAAATTCAAAATGCGGATTGTTAATATCCGCATAGTAATTTTCTTCTTCAATAAATTTATCCAAAATATCATCTACGCCAAGGTTTGAATGCTTTTTTACAAATGATTTCAAAAAACTCAAAAGCTGTGATTTTTGCCTTGGCGTCAGATATAAAAATAAATTTTGCTTGATTTGAAACAAGGCCTACCCAAGTGCCTCAATTATAGCTTTAGCAGCACGCTTACCTGCACCCATAGCGTTAATTGCAGTAGATTCGCCAAGAGGCGCCACATCCCCTCCTGCATATACTTTGTTTACAGAGGTTTCACCGTTTTCATTAATTATAATATAGCCTTTTTTATCACAATTAATATCAATATTATCAGCAGCGCATGATTTTTGAATAATCGGATTAGGCCCGGTACCTAGTGCCACAATTACTGTATCCACATCCATTGTTTCATAGGTTCCCGTTCCTACTGGGCGCCTGCGGCCGCTTTCATCAGGCTCGCCAAGTTCCATAATTTCAAATTTCATCCCATCCACATATCCGTCTTTTTCTATAATTTCAGAAGGCGCCCTTAAGAGTTTAAATATAACCCCTTCTTCCTTAGCGTGACGGATTTCTTCTTTCCTTGCAGGAAGTTCTTCTTCCGTTCTTCTGTATACGATATAAACTTCTTTATACCCTACCCTTACGGCAGTCCTTGCAGCGTCCATTGCAACGTTACCGCCGCCTATTATTGCAGCCTTTGTGCCAACTCTTAAAGGTGTGGGTGTCATATCTGAATTTGCCTGCATAAGGTTTACACGGGTTAAAAATTCATTTGCACTGTATACACTGTTCAGGTTTTCGCCTTTTATTCCCATCATCTTTGGAAGGCCTGCACCGGAGCATATAAATATTGCATCAAATCCTTCTTCTTCAAGTTGTTTTAGGGTTATGGATTTACCAACAACAACATTTTTTTCAAACTTTACACCTATTTCCTTTAATGTATCAATTTCCCTATCTAGCACGGTTCTTGGTAATCTGAAGGGCGGAATACCATATCTTAATACACCGCCAAGCTTATGAAGCGCTTCAAACACAGTTACATCAAAGCCTGCATTTCTAAGGTCGGCTGCCGCACTCATCCCTGCGCACCCGGAACCCACTATTGCAACCTTTTTACCGTTAGGCTTGATTTCACATTTTAAAGGTGCGGAATTATCCCCGACAAATCTTTCAAGAGAACCTATTGCAACTGATTTTCCTTTAATGCCAAGCACGCACTTGCCTTCACATTGCCTTTCCTGCGGGCAAATTCTTCCGCAAACTGATGGCAGCATATTGCTTTGCCTTATGATTTCACCTGCTTTTTGGAAATTTTCGTTTTTAATTTCTTGTATAAAATCAGGGATATTAACATTAACCGGGCACCCTTTTTTGCACATTGGATTTTTACAATTTAAACAGCGGCTAGCCTCTGCTAATGCTTGTTCCTTTGTAAAGTTTTCTTCAACCGCATCAAAATTATTCCTTCTAAGGTTTGCATCCTGTTCAACAGGTCTTTGACGTTCTATCGGTGCCATATCTCTAACTCCCTCAATTCAAATTTATCATATATAACAATATATAGTATAATAAAAACATGCATAAAATAAAACTTATAGTTTCAGATATAGACGGCACAATTTTAAATGAAAAATGCGAATGTTCAAAAAAACTACGCAAAACTTTTGAAAAAGTGCAAGAAAACGGTATAAAAATTGTACTTGCAACAGGCAGAATGTTCGCAGGTGCAGACCCTGTAAGAAAAGATTTAGGTTTTGATACGCCGGTAATATGTTATCAAGGCGCTATGGTACGACAAGGAGATAAAATTCTTTACCAAAATGCAGTTAAAAATGAACTTGCACGTGAAATTATTGAAATATCACGCACGCGCGGTTTTCACTTAAACCTCTACAACGATGATAAACTGATTGTTGAAGATGATAATAAACAATACATGAAAGACTATACCAGCGGCCGTTTTGCAACATATGAAGTTACAAAAAGCTTTGATGATATTGAGCTGCACAACGTTTCAAAACTTTTATGCATAACCTATAATGAAGATGAAATTATACATCTGCAAAACATTTTGCAAGAACAATTTAAAGGAAAACTTACAGTAGTAAGAAGTCATAAATACTATCTGGAATTTACAGATGTTAACGCCACAAAAGGAAATGCAATGAATTTCCTTAAAGATATGTGGAATATAAAAACAGAAGAAATCTTCGCTTCAGGCGATCAGGATAATGATTATGAAATGCTGAAAAATGCAGGTATTAAAATCGCAATGGGAAATGCCAGCGAAAAACTAAAGTCAATTGCAGATTACATCTGCCCCACAGTGAGTGAAGACGGCCTTGTTGATGCTATAGAAAGATACATATTATGCGCATAGGACAAGGATACGATTTACACAAACTTGTACCGGATAGGGATTTAATCCTTGGCGGTGTAAAAATACTGCACGAAACCGGACTTTTAGGGCATTCTGATGCCGATGTACTGGTGCATGCTATAATTGACGCGCTTTTTGGAGCAATAGCAGAAGGCGATATCGGGCAGCATTTCCCCGATTCTGACCCTCAATATAAAAATGCTAACAGCCTTAAACTGCTTGCTGAAACAGGCAGTATCCTTAAAAATAAAGGTTATAAAATTTTAAATATTGATACAACAGTTGTACTTCAAAAACCAAAATTAGCGCCACACATTAATAATATGAAAAAAAATATAGCTAATACGTTAAACATGCCTGTAACTGATATTTCAATAAAAGCAAAAACTAATGAAGGGATGGATGCAGTTGGCAGGTGTGAAGCAATAGAAGCATTTGCAGTGGTAATTGTGGATTATTTTTTATAATATAACATTGTTTTAATTGCATTACATATAACATTTAAATCTCTGTCATTTAAATAGTTGATATTATAGTGAATATAATTAAGTGCAGTTTCTTTAGTTAATTCATCTTGCTCTTCAGAGTTAAAAAAATCTAAAACTTTTACGTTTAATGTTTTTGCTATTAATTCTAAATTCTCCTCTTTTGGAAAGTTTATGCCCGTTTCTATACGCGCAATACTTACAGGCTCAATTCCAACTCTTTCGGCAAGTTCTGCCTGTGTCCATTTTCTTGACTTTCTTATTTTTTTTATATTTTCACCAACAATTTTTCTTAAACAAGCCATATTTATCCTTCCGTTATTATTAAGAATAAAGTTTAATTAGACTTAAATAAATTACCTAAACAGATAATATATGTTGCAAATTTACAAAAAATGTGTAAAAATATAATCATTATTAACATTTTATGTTATAAAATTATAAATACTTTAACAAATTGTTCATCTGAAAGGAAAGAAATGTTCATCAAAAAATATTTTGCTTTTTCATTGGTTGAAATGCTAATGGCATTGTTGGTAGTTTCATTATTATTGGCAGCATTGGCCCCTGTAATGACACGCCGCTTTGCAGATAATGTCAATGTTTCAGCAACAGGCGGAACTGTCCCAAAAACATTCTGTGCATATGTTAATAACGGTAACGAATTACTTGTTAAGGATACGGAAACCGAAGGCTGCATAGTGCCGGATAATACATATTCAATGAATGTCATTATGGCATCAGGCGGAGGCGGCGGGGCCGGGGCCGTTGACAGCATTATGGCAAATAATGCGGTATTTTTATCAAACACGGCATCCACGGGGGCCGCAAACAACGCAACCTATGAAGAGGTTATCCAAAGCTTTGATAAAAGCTATAAGGATTTTAAAGTTACAATGACATCAGGCGGTGGTGGCTCGGGAGGAGGAAATTACGGTGAGGCAAAGCTTGGCAGACCTGAAAAACAACAGGATTGTGAGCCTTTTGGAGTATACATAAGTGCAGAGCACAATGGCGGAAACGCAATATGTGTATCAAAATATAACCCCGGTGAAAACCGTGACGGAAGCCCTAATAGTAATATATCAGGCGTAACAAATGTACCTGTAGGAACAAAATGTACAAGCGGGAACTGCTGTTGGTATGGCAACAATAATTCAAATTATCAAACTGCAGCAAATGGATGCGATGCAGCAAACGGTGGATATAGCGGTTGTTATAGAACAGTCTGTCAATGGAATGCAGCAAAAACTATTTGTTCTAACTGGAAACCGATTAACGGACATAGTGAAATTACCGGAAGATTACCAAATTTGTCCGAAGCTGATACTTGGATAACACATATAACCAAAATATCCATAGGAAAAGCGGCAAACGGCCTGCAGTTTTGTGACAGCAGCAAAAATCAATCTTCAGCATATTGTGCAAGCCTTGCAAATAAATGCCCCGATTCCGGTGCAACTATTGCTAACACATGTTTTCCACAAAACATATGGATAGATTATATGTATCAGGAAGGACATTATGGTTATGTGACCCTTGGAGGCGGCATATTAAAAAGAACAGGACATTATTATACTTATGCAGACGGCGTCCGTTGTGCACTTGACAAGACTTTTATTTTCAATCCGCATCAAGGCGGGGCGGGTTCATCAGGCAGTACTATTGAAATATCAATACCTGATAACATTATCACCCTTGCAAATGCAAATAATAACGCAAAAATAAGAACCCTTGCAGGATACGGTGGAAAAGGCAGCGTAAAAGAAACTGCAGTCAAAGGAACAGACGGCTCATCAAGCTGGATTGGAGTGTATGACGGCAGCAATCTGCTATGGGCATTATTATTACCGGGCGGAAATGCCGGCACAGGGGCTTCAAAAACCGCTGCAGGGGCAAATGCTAGTGAAACATCAAACATTTGTACATATTACGATTCGACAAATTCTAAATATAACAACCCAAGCGGAGTTAACATAGAATGCAATAAAATCCCTGCCGTAACATCATTTACAAGAGGGACAGTTTCAATCCAAGGCACCACCTGCACCTATGAAAGTGAAGATAATAAAGCAGTATGTAATGACGGCACAAGCGGGCAAGGAGGTAAAATAAATATTACATATAAAAAATTCTATCCGGGTATTGGCGGTGGGGGCGGAGCCGCAGGCACTGTGGCACACTTTAAAAACATTCAGGTACGCCCAAAGGATTTAATTAAAGTAACCGCAGGTCATGGCGGTAAAGGCGGAAATATTAGTAATAACGGCGATAATGGCGGTGACAGTATTATTGAAATATCAAGGGAAGGAAAAACCGTTTCAAAATATGAAATAGTAGGCGGAGGAGGAGGAATTACCGCAAAACAGGCAGATATCATAAATAATAAACCTGCCGAAATTTCAAAACCCGGCACTCAAAGCGGTTTAACCGGTGCCACAAAAGGTAAATTATCGTCAAATGATGAATATTATCCAAAAAACAGTGCTGACACCATAGGGACTGCAGGCATCTTTAGCACTAATCTGCAAACAAGTGCAGGAGGAAACGGCGGCACCAACCCTAAAATTTCACCCCTTACAGCAACTGACGGCGATATCAACGGAGTACCATGCGGAGGTTTAAACACACAATCAGTTATTGTAAATGAAGACACAACCTGGACTTGTAATAATACCTCAAACATACCGTTCAGCCTTTCAAGGATTTTAGCAGACAGCTCTTTTAACAATGATATTATATCAAACCTTGCGGCAGGCTCTACAGGCGGAGGTGGCGGCGGGTGGAAATATGATGCATCACCTCAAGCCTCGGGCGGTGCAAAAGGTATGGGAGGATATGTATTTATATATTTTGGGAAATGGGGTGGATGAACATGGTACAGCCTTCGTCCTTTAATGCTCCGGTCGCAAACTCATCTTTTGCTCCTTGGGAACACCGGCTTGCACAAATTTTAGATAAACGATTGAACAACTTTTCAGGGCGCGTTTAGTAACCTTCGCGCCTCTTTTCTTACTTCAATAATTTATATGGTCCAATTTTCAGCGCATTTATGATTTTAACAATGTCACCCTGAATTTATTTCAGGGTCTTTTAACTGTCATAAGGTATCGTGTCGTGTTATATACCTGATATCATAATGCACTTTGCTGTAAATATCTAATTATGATAAAAAAATTCATACTCTATCCAAAAGATATAATAAACGATGTTTTATGTTATATTAAATTATAAAATTACCAAAGAGTGTTAAAATTTAAGGGTTTTAACAGATTGGTATTTTCAAATCGTCAGGCAATGCCATAAAAATGGTAAATATTTTACGCAGTACGTAAATACCGTTTGAAGAGTGTTTATGCTATCAAACCAAATAATTGCCCCATATTGACACAGCACAAGCACACTCAGTGTCCTACAGCTATGTAACTGGTCAGACAAGGCAAGTACCGGTGCCCCACGGTGCTACACCCAGTACAGCCCGGGTTTGTGTAAGGGCGCCGCACCCGGCACAGATTGGGCTAACAACTGCTACCCGAAAAATATATGGTCAGGTACGCGGTCAGGCAGCAGCTACTGGGATGCCTGGTTAGATAACGGGAGCATGGGTTTGCGCACAGGCTCACCTTTACCCGTTACTCTTGCCTTTGGGGTGCGCTTGCTGTGTCACTGGATTTGAAAAGAATGTTATACTGCACCAAGTTCAATTAGTTCAGGATTTTAGCTCATCAGCGAAATTACGTTCTGCAAAAGCTCTTTATAGCTTGAAATCAGCTTGTTTGATAGCTCTAATTGCATTTTTGCCTGTTGATAATAAGATATATTCCCCTTAAAATCAACGTTAGAAAGCTCCATGAGCCCGCTTCTTATTTCACCGCGCCCCATTACAGGTTTACCGGATTCTTCGGTTTCAACAAACTGCCCGGGCTTATATTCATACAGCCCCTCGGGGTTATGAAAATTCATAACAGAAAGCTTATATAATGGTGTCATGTCCTTACCGTTATTGGCTTTCCCGTATAAAATACCGTCTTCTTTTATTTCATATTCATCATACTTGCCAAGGAACTTGCCGTTATCAGGGTCAATCCACAATTTTATTTCAGTTGTCGGAATTGAAAGCGCGCCCCCCTCAGAAAGATTTCTATCAAAATCTTCCTGGCTTAAAGACCTTGTCCCGCTTACAATTTCGCCTTTATCATTCATTATATAACCTTGCACCTTTGACCCGTCAGTTGCTTTATAAATACCTTCAGCATCAAATTTAAATTCGCCAAGGCGCGTATAGGCAAGCCTTCCTTCGTCATTTCTTACAACAAAATATCCTGTACCTTCTAAAAACACATTTTCATCTGATGTACCCGGTGTTGCCTTGCCTTGTGTTGTCTTTTTCATATAACAATCACTGTATGTACTGTCTAAAAAGGTTTTGAACGTGATTTTATTTTCTCTGTACCCGGGCGTATAAATATTCACCATGTTTTCAGCAACAGCGTCCATCCACTCTTTTGTTGCCTTTTGGGTATTTAGCGCGTTAACATAAGAATCATTCATTATTTTTCTCCTTGTTTTGCTGCCCGTTTTCCCTTTGCCTTTGCTGTTTATAGCTTAAATTCGCATAGGGAATATTTTGCTCTTCAAATCTTTGTTTGAGGTACGGAATATTATTTTTTAAATATTCTTCAGCTATCTTGTCACCCGGAAAGAACCTGGCATCTACCTTTCCGTCATTTGAAAGTTTTAAAATAACCGTTATATTGTTATCAAAATCAAGCCTGACAGCCTTTTTGGTTTCATTTGCGCGCGAAAGCATAGCAGATAGTGTCTTTGAAACTTCTATATTTTTATAACTGCCCGTATCTACTATATTTCCGTTGTTTTGTACGTTGTAATTTACAACGCCGCCTTGATTTAGCAAATTTATAAAAAACATGGCATCGGTCTTTTCGATATTGATACACTCTAAATTTACACTTTCACCAATATCAAACTCAGCCAAAATATCATCTATGTTAAATTCTTCCGCCCCAAGGCTTTCACCTTTTAAAATTTGCTCCAATTGGGATTTAAAAGACCCTTCCGGAGTCTGCAGGGCTGTATTCTGCCCCCCGTCATTATTTTCAGCCAACGCAGAATAACTAACGGCCGCCTTGAGTCCGCTAAATTCTTTTGTATTTTGAAATGTCTGATTGTCTACATTCATTATTATTCCCTGGCTTGTTTCAAGCTTTCAATTTCAGCCTCGGCCGCTTCTTCCCTTGTGCGCATAAAATGTTTTTGCGAGCCTATTTCATTAAGTGTTTTTAGTTCAAGCATTTTTTGTTCATACAAATATTCTTCTTTTTTATGCTCCTTATGCTTTTCTAAAACATCAACTTCCTTTTCCCTTTCACGCAGGATTTCTTCTTCCTTTCTTAAGGCCTCAAGGGCTTCCTGTCTTTTGCTTTCAAGCTTTTCACCAATTTCATACAGATGTTTTAAAAATTTATCAAAGCCGTCATACATTCTGGGGTCGGATTTTCGCATGTTTATTCTGGTATTTTGAATATTTGCATTGTTTTCTTTTATTAAATTTTCAATTCTTACTACTTCCTTTTGACATTCCTGCACAACAGCAAGCTGCTCTTCTTTTTTTCTAATCCTTATTTCTAAGAATTTTTGCAGTCGGTAGTTAAAAGGCATAATATTCATTATACGATGTTTTGCACTTATAATTTAATGAAAGCGGAACAAAAGTCAAAAAAATCCTTCTTTTATATTAGATATGTTAATTTTTATTAACATTACCCTTAAAAACCTAAAGAATACACCATAAAATGCCGAAAACCATTTTATAAAGGTAAAGAAACGAGGTAAACATGCTTGAGGTATTAAGTTTAACAGCCTTTGCGGGCGTTTGCTATCTGCTTTTAATAGCTATACCTTCACTTGTAGAAAAAATTACAAGTGCGGAATTTAAAAAATCCTATGGCAGATTTTTGGCAAAAACAGACCTGTTTTCTTACGGAAAATCTTATTTCTAAATCATGCTAAAATTTTAGTATGAAACCAAATGACATAAAATCAGCATTATTATATATATTGTTTTTAATTTCATCGCTTATTATACCCTCTTTTGCATATGAAGAGGAATTATTCGGCGATGAAATTTTTATTGAACCTGAAGAATTAAAATTAAATCTTGATAAAACCTTACCTGAAAGTTATATACAAAAAACAGAAAAAGAACCTACAGGGCTTGAATTTCACAGGGCAGGCATTTCCATATTTTCAAACTCTTCAAAAAGCTTGAATGATTATATGGTAGAAGATTACAAATCAACTACAGGGGCAGTTATAAACCCTGACGGCAGATTTTCTATATCAGGCGGAATGGAAGTAAAATACCAAAACCCAAATGCCAGTATTAATTCTAAAAAACTCTACCTTACCCCATGTTTAAGGTTGGGTGATGATGTATTTTTCACCATTTCAAACAAATTTAATCAGGATTCTAAAATTTATGAAAATGAATTCGGTCTTAAATATTCGCCAAAATTCCTTCAAAACAGCTCTTTTAATGTTACTGCGGGCGCAGTTTTTGATGAAGAAACCATAAAATCCCAAAAGCTTGAATTCTCAACTGATTTGTTTATTTTTTAGGGCTTTAAAAATTAAATTTAGTTGTTAATCTTATTGGCCGTATATTTACCAAATATAGACCAAATTTTAAGCTACGATATAATACAATCAAAAGAAAGGAATTAAAAATAAACACTAATAAACTTATACAAACAAGATTAAACGCTATGGAAGAAGACCTTAAACAAATCCTTGAGCTGTTTTTATCCGTTTATGCAGAAAAAGAATTCCTCTCCCGTTTGCTTTTTATGAAAGAAAAAGAAGAGAACAACAAAAAGTAACTTTATTTTTTCTTTCAGTACAAATCTGAATATTTAAACTCAAAATTTTCTAAAAGTTTTGCAGGTGGGATTTCAAGTGCATTTGCTATCTTTATAAGAGTGGTAAATTTTAAATCCACAAGTCCGTTTTCAACACGGCTAAGCGTCGCGGATGTAATCAAACAATCATTAAAGGCAAAACTGTTTAAGGATTTATTTTTTTCAAGTCGCAGTTTTTTTATCCTTTTGCCTATTAATTTCAGTAGTTTTTTATCCTGCTGTTGCATACATGTAATTCTAGTGCTATCATAAGATTATTCCATTACACACGTGTAACACCACATGGCTAATATTCAATAACCATATATATTATAGGCAAATATTAAGGAGAATAATTTATGATAAATAAATCCGCCATTGCAAGCAAAGTGAAACAATCCGAAAACTCTTGTCACCCTGAATATGGTTCTCTTGAAGTTGAAGGATATTTGTATAAGAAGGGTGTTAAAGAGGAGCGTAAGCGACGGGACTGCCTTCGTTACAAATATCCGAAACGAAAAGAGAAGGAATTTG
>CAJTLG010000008.1 GCA_910577395.1 uncultured Vampirovibrio sp.
TGGTATGGTTATTATTGAATATACTGTACAGCCGAGGTAGGAGATTTTAGATAAACAATTGAACAACTTTCTTGGGTATTGATTTTTGTAACCTTATCAATACCCTTTTTTTATACTAAATTAATAATTTCGGTTGTAATTTGGATTAGGCTTTTTGCAAGCTCTTCCGCTTTTTGTTTTTTCTTTTTGCCTTTAACAAATGTGGGGAGAATTTTGTCAAAATTAGCCAAAGAATCGAATTTTAGTGTAAGCGGTGTATCTTCAATTGAAATTTCAAAATGTAGTTTCATAATGTTTTCCTTTCTTTATTATGTATGTATAAATGCAATGTATTAGTACATTGATTTAATTTTTATTATAGATAATCATTGTATTAATGCAACAGTTTGATTTAAGAGATTATATAAAGCTTAAAAGGACACAGCTTGGATACAAGATGAATCGTTTTGCAATAGAAAATGATATTGAGCAAAGCGTTTTAAGTCGTCTTGAAAACAAGAAGTTTGATATAAAATACCCCGTTTTAGAAAAAATTGCACGGGGTTTTAATATGACACCCGGGGAGTTTTTGCTTGAGTATGAAGAATATCTGAGAAATTTGCAGGCTTGAAAAATAGGGAAGTTAAGTTATAATTATGTATGTAGGGAAAGAACCCCAAAAGGAGCAATCTCTTGAGGTTCTTCTTAACTCCCTATTTAGCAATTATGAGCGCTATTATTATCAATAAGATAAGCAATAGCGTTTTTTTAGTTATTCTGAATTGCATTTTACCTCCTTTCCGGTTATTTCTCTTAACAAGTATGTGCCGGTGGAGATAAGCAGGAGCTTACCCTTATTAATTAATTGTATCAAACAGAGTTTTGCAAGTCATCTTTTTAATACTTAATCTATCCCTATTGCAAAAGCTGATGAAACAAGGTACAATGTTTTTATTCAGCCTGTCCAAGGCACAAAATGCCCTAAGCGGTTGAAATATTTACAAACCAAAGGAGAGTATAAACAATGTACCAAGACGAAACCCTAAAATGCGAAGATTGTGGGCAAGATTTTGTGTTCACAGTAGGGGAGCAAGAATTTTACGCTGAAAAGGGACTGGTAAACAAGCCAAAAAGATGCCCGGAATGCAGAAAAGAAAGACGCCAAAAAAATTCAAGAAAGAAAATGTATGATGCAGTTTGTTCTGAATGCGGCGCCGAAACAAAAGTTCCTTTTAAGCCTATTGAAGGAAAAGAAATATACTGCAAAGAATGCTATCTAAAAAGACAAGCAGCTGTATAAATTAAATAATTAAATACTTGTTTAAACCGCCTGATGAATACGTCCGGCGGTTTTTTAATGTTATACAATCATTAAGATATTTGCCACCTTTGTTATGAAAAAATATAATTGATGTATAGATTTTAAAAGGTATTTCAATGTTTAGAGATAAAGTTCTTACAATGATTTTAGCCGGCGGGCAAGGAAAAAGGCTGTATCCTTTGACCAGAGATAGAGCAAAGCCTGCGGTTCCTTTTGGCGGCAGATACCGTATTATAGATTTTGTATTGAATAATTTTGTAAATTCAGGGTTTTATAAAATTAAGGTTTTAACGCAATATAAATCAGATTCCCTAAATAAACACATATCAAGGGGTTGGAACCTTTCAGCATCTGTCGGGCAATATGTGGATTGTGTGCCGGCACAGATGAGAACGGACGGTAACTGGTATAAAGGCACTGCGGATGCGATTTTTCAGAATATTAACCAGATAACGGACGGCAATTATACAAATATTTGTGTTTTTGGCGGTGACCATATCTATAAAATGGATGTACGGCAGATGTTAAATTATCATGTTGAAAAAGATGCGGATTTAACTATTGCTGCTATTCCTATCCCTATAGAGCTTGCAGGTGAATACGGGATAATAGAGGTGGATGAAAGCTGGCGTTTAACAGGTTTTATAGAAAAACCGACCGTAAGACCAAAACATATCCCTGGCAGAGAGGATATGTGCCTTGCATCAATGGGTAATTATATCTTTAAATCGGATGTTTTAATTAATGAGGTTGCAAATGATTCTAAGGATATGAATTCTTCTCATGATTTTGGTAAAAATGTAATACCTAAAATGCTCTATAGCGGCAAAAGAGTATATATTTATGATTTTGCAGGAAATGAGTTTCCCGGGATGACCCCTTCAGAAAAAGGTTATTGGAGGGATGTGGGGAACGTGGATAGTTATTTTCAGGCCAATATGGATTTATTAGACTATAATCCTGAATTGAATTTGTATTCAAAAGATTGGCCTCTAAGAACATTTAACTATAATTTTCCGCCTGCAAAATTTATCTGGGATGAAGATAAAAGGGTGGGCGTAGCCAAGAATTCCCTTGTATCTGAAGGCTGCATCATAAGCGGGGGTTCGCTTTCAAGGTGCGTACTTTCGCCAAAGGTGCATATAAATAGTTTTTGCAGTATTTCAAACTCCATACTGCTTGAAAATGTCACAGTGGGGCGGCATTCAAGGATTAATCGTGCAATTATAGATAAAAATGTTGAAATTCCGCCTTATACAGAAATTGGATATAACCATGATGATGACAGGAAAAGAGGCTTTTTTGTATCTGATAATGGTATAACGGTTGTGCCCAAAGATGCTATAGTGGATTAAAACTACACCCTTGCAAATTCAATAAGTTCTGCGGGTTCTTTAATATCAAAGAATAAAGAACCGCTTTGTTGAAAGTTTTCAGGGTTTGATGATACGTAAAATCTATAAGTAGAATTGTTTTTTTGCGCGCCGATATTTGTCAGTTCATTTTTTATGGCTTTTATAAGATAGTTTGCAGGGTCTATAAATTCAATATCCGGGGCAAATTTTGTTAATATCGGTACAAGGTATGGAAAATGTGTGCACCCCAAAATTACTTTTTTGCAGGCTGACTGTTTCAAAAATTCAGCTTTATTTTTTATATATTCTATACTTGAAGCATCATTGTATAATCTTTTTTCAACTATTTCTACAAATTTTTGACATTCAAGTTCCACAATTTTTGCACTGCTGTTGTATTTTAAAATTTCTTTAGTGTAGGCGTGACTTTTTGCCGTTGCGTTTGTTGAAATAACACCTATAGTATTATTTTCATTTTTAAAATATGGTGCCGCATTTTGAATTAACGGGCAGATTTTAATTTTATTTGAAAATTCTTTGTTAAGTTCTTCATATACAAGAGCAGAGCTTGTATTGCACGCCATAATTGCAATATCAACATGTTTATCAATGAAAAAGCGCATAATATCATGCGTATAACTTAAAATTTGTTCTTTTGTTTTGGTGCCGTAGGGGACATTTTTTGTGTCACCAAAATATATAAAATCTTCGTTAATATTATTTTGTACTATTGCCTTTAATACGCTTAACCCGCCAACGCCTGAATCAAACAAACCTATCATTTCTTTTGTCCTTTGTTTTTAAGATAATTCATAATACCTTCTGATATAGCTTTTGCAATTTCAAGTTGTCTTTTTTGAGTGATTATCGCTTTTCTTTCATTTTCGTTTGAAATAAAACCTATTTCAACAAGAATTGCCGGCGCTTCAGTATGATTTATAACATAAAACTGTGACTTAAACAAACCTCTGTCTTTAGTTTTCCACTTGTTAAAATTCTTTGCAAGGTTTGTATGCACCGTATTTGCATAATCTTTGCTGTCAGCTTTCCACCAGTGTGTTTCAACCCCGTATATCGCATCATTTACACTTGAATTAACGTGGATACTTACAAATACATCAGGTCTTGTGTCATTTGAAATATCACATCTTTCTTGTAATGATACAGTTTTATCTTTTTCAAGAGTCATTGTTGTTTGAACATCTTTGTTTTTAAGATTTTTTTCAACCATTTTAGCTATAGCTAATGTTATATTTTTTTCATAAATTCCATCCCGTGTGGCACCCACATCGCTGCCGCCGTGGCCCGCATCAATTACCACTTTATAGAGATTTGATATTGTTTGCTCTTTGCCTTTTGAAATTACCTGCTCTTTTTCTTTTGGTGGTTCTTTAGTTTTTATTACTGTTTGAATAGTTTTAGCATCAGCGGATGCTTTGGTTTGAATATTTAGTGTATTTTCGCTTACGGGTAATACTATTCTTAATTTATCAAGAGCTATTTTTATTGTTTTAGCTTCGGGGTAAAGTTTTATAAGTTCTTCGTTTGCACCTGCCGCAAAAGAATTTACATTATTAAAATCAAGGTACAGGTTACGGTTTTCTTCAAATACTGAAAATGCTGCAGGGTTTGAAAAAGTAAATTCAAGAGTATTTGTTTCTATGCCTTTACTGTTGTCTTTAAAGCCCCTAACGGTTTTTATAATGCTTTGGGTTTCTGTAATTTTAGCGTTTATTACATCTTGTCGTTTTGCGATAAAAATATTTTGCAAATCAGGAGAGATAACCACTCTGTAATTTTTAGCATCAGCCCCTTGTATTACAAGACGGGCTACATTTGCAGAATTTTGTCCGAGTTTTAATGTTTCACCTGAATTTTCTCCGAATGTTATTGTTCTGTTTCTTAAAGAACGGCTTAACACGGTATCATCTAAATCTATCACCATTCTGTTTGGGTTTTCAAGGAAAAATACAGGCTTTAAGCTTAAAAATCCTGCCCCTTTAACCATAATGCCGTTTTGCATCTTTGAAACTGATGATAAATAAAATTTGGATTGCAATTTATATTCTTTTTCAGGAACTATTTGTTCGTTATTTTTTTCAAACATTTGGTTTAATTGAGTGCTATTATCCAAGGTATTTTCCTGGCCAATTGCGTTATTATCCGAAAGGACGGATGTTGTATTTTCAAAAAATACCGTTCTTTTGCTATCTTCAGTATTTGAATAAATTATCTGGTTTTTATCAGCATTGTTTATGGGAACATTTAGGGAGTTTGCATATCTTATTGCAACCGTTTTATTATTTGCAAGCACATTAAAGTTGCTTGTTATAATATCACCGGCTTTATAGTTAAAAACTATTCTTACAATGTTTGGATTTAGTGAAAATTGAGAAATTTTAACGCTTTTTAAAACGGAATTTTTAAGCTCATAGTTTTTTGAAGAGCCCGCAAGTATAGCGTTTGTTATATCAACGTAGGCACGTGCCGGGTCTTTTAAAAATCCTTTTGTTATATAATTATGAATTTGTATACCGTCAGTCTCTTCATTTGAAGTTTCTTCGGTTTTATCAGGCGGAAGGTTGATTTGTCCCTGTGAATTTATTAGTACTAAATTGTCTGAATTATCAAATTTTAAATCAATAATTTTTATTGGAGGGACAGGTTTATAAACACTGACCGCTGCAGGAGCTGTTGGTGCAATTTCTTCAGCAGCAAAAGCTTTTGATATACCAAATAACGGTGCAAAAAGCACCATAAATAATAGTAATGCTAATGCTAGTATGTGATTTCGTGGCATAACAAGAAAATAATACACCTTAAATGTGTTTCGGGCTAGTTTATAAATTTATAGAAATATTAAGTAAAGTTGTGTAAATGCAAAATTTGCCTAGTTAAACAACGGGCATGGTCAATTGTAAAAAAATCGTTACCATAAAGTGCTTGAATGGCATGGAGGATTGTTATTAACTAAGACCATAGTCAAGGAGAGTTAAGAAAAGCAAAAAAGAGGATATTCTGAAAGGAGTGATGGCTGGACATTACGGGGTGAAACCGTCGTTTTGCCAATGTGAGATATAAAAGAGGAATGAAGAAAAAGATTTATTAACACTTAATTAAAGAATTTTAAAGTAACGGCAGTGGCTGCCAGACTTAACGGAGTGAGAGAAAAAGACACCTTATTAATATAAGGTGTCTTTTATGTTGTTTGGTATTAGTTATGAAAGGCTATTTTTAATATTTACTTAACTTGATTTTGTTTTTTTGTTAAAATATGAAACAGATAATGAGAGAGTAATTGAATAGGAAAAATAAATGAAAAATAAAATCATTCTCTTTTGGGTAATTGTAGCAATAGTTATAGCATCGCTTTTTGTAATATGGAAAAAACCAACCTCTCTTGGTTTGGATTTAGTCGGCGGTTCAAGGCTTATGCTTGAAGCCCAAACATCAGAGGCGGTTACAAAAATTACACCGGAGGTTATGGACAGTCTTCAATACGCTATTGAAAACCGTGTAAATGCTATGGGCGTAGGCGAAACTGTTGTTCAAAAAGTTGGTGAAGACAGACTTTTAATTGAAATTCCGAATATAACAGATACTAATAAAGCCAAAACCTTCCTTGGCGAAACGGCTGAGCTTGAGTTTAAAGAACCCGCAGGGACTGATGCAAACGGTGAACAGATTTGGAAATCAACAGGCCTTAGTGGAAAAGATTTGAAGAAATCTTCTGTTGCCACATCTCAAACCGGGGAATGGATTGTATCTTTAGAATTCAATATGGACGGTGCAAAGAAATTTGGCAACCTTACAAGGAGACTTGTCGGGCAGCAAATGGCAATTTTCTTTAACGGAAAATTATACTCTGCACCAAGAATTAATGAAGAAATCACAGGCGGAAACGCACAAATCACAGGCGGCGGCAATAATGGCTTTGAATATAAACAGGCAAAAGAAATGGTTGATTTATTAAACGCCGGAGCACTGCCTATTGGGGCCGAGATTATTGAAGAAAATTCAATTGGGCCCACCCTTGGTGCCGACAGTATTCAAAAATCTAAATTTGCAGGGCTTATTGGGCTTTCCCTCGTTATGGTATTTATGATTTTATACTACAGATTGCCCGGCATTATTGCGTGTGTTGCGCTTTGCATATATAGTGTGATTGTTTTTGCAATATTTAAATTAATCCCCGTAACACTTACTCTTGCAGGTATTGCAGGCTTCATTTTAAGTATAGGTATGGCAGTTGATGCTAATATTTTGATATTTGAACGTACCAAAGAAGAGCTCAAGGCGGGTAGAAGCTTGTTTACCGCTATTAATTCAGGCTTTGACAGGGCATTTACAAGTATTTTTGATTCAAATATGACAACAATCATTACCTGTGTAATTTTGTATGTGCTTGGAACAAGCATTGTTAAAGGCTTTGCACTTACTCTTGCAATCGGTGTTCTTGTTAGTATGTTCTCTGCAATTACCGTTACAAAAAACTTTATGCACCTTATGTTTGGCACGGGTGAATTAAAACATCCGGCACTTTTTGGATTAAAACAGTCTGATATTCAAAATGCATTCAGTGCAACAGAAACGAGAAAAGAAAAAGCAAAATTCGGCGTATTGGATTAAAAATATAAATTGGAGAAATATATAAAATGGCAAACCCTAATTTAATGAACCAAAAACAGATAATAGACGTTGTAAAATTCAGGTGGCTCTGGCTTTCTATAAGTGCCATACTATTAATACCGTGCATTGCAGCAATTATTTACCTTATGGCAACACAGGCTAATCATGCTCCGGTTAAACTGGGTATTGATTTTACGGGCGGTACAATTTTGCAATACGCCGTTAAAGGTGATGTTACCGTAGATAATATCGGAAAAATAAGGGATGATATGACATCTGCCGGGTTTACTACACCTATTGTTCAAAATATCAATAATGCAGGAGTGGATAATGCTGCAAAAAACGGGATTAAAAATATAATTTCCGTTAAAACCGGCTTTATTGATGATAAAACGGGTGAAACCGTAAATAAAATTACAGAAATTGTAGCCTCATCCGTTAATTCTCCCGAGCTTGTGCAGACAACATCTGTTGGGCCTTCATTAGGGTCAGAGCTTTTAAAAAATTCAATTGTTGCACTTTTGCTTGCGTTTCTTGGTATTGTGGTTTATATATCATTAAGGTTTAAGGCGGATTATGCGATTATTACCCTTTTATCGCTTGTGCATGATGCGTTATTTGTAATTGGCGTATTTGCCATTATGTCAATATTTTTTAATGTTTATGTAGATGCTTTATTTATCACTGCTGTGCTTACCGTAGTTGGCTTTTCGGTACATGACACAATTGTTGTGTTTGACAGGGTTAGGGAAAACAGTAGGTTTCTTGCAAAAAAATACACGTTTAATGAAATAGTAAATGCAAGTGTTAACCAAACCCTTGCAAGAAGCTTAAATACATCAATCACAACCTTGTTGACTCTGGGGGCCCTTTATTTCTTTGGCGGCTCTACCACAAAAGAATTCATTTTTGCTATGATACTTGGTATTGCGGTTGGTACATATTCAAGTATTTTCTTTGCAAGCGTTCTTCTTGCGTGGGATAAGGAAATCAGGGATAAAAAAGCTGCTAAAAAGGCCACTGTATAGGATTAATGGTAAAAGAAGTTAAAAAATATGACACCCTTGCACAATTTGTTTTTGAAACAAGGGAAAAGGCTGGCCTTTCACAGGTAGGATTAGCCAAAAGGTGCAATCTTTCAATTGAAGAAATTCAAGGGATTGAATCCGGTATAGAGCTTTTTTTATCATCTACCGTCAGGCAAAAGCTTGCAAAAGGTCTAAAAACATCATTAAGTGAGATAAAGCTTTATGAAAAGAAAGAGGATTTCCACCTTTTAGGTACTGGTGGCAATAATCCGGATATTGAAGAATTAAAACAGCAGATTATTGAAAATGAAGGCAATAAAGGATTTGCACCAATTTGTCCTGTATGCGGCAGCAAGCTTATAGTGCGCGTTGCAAGGATGTATGATTTAGAGGATAATCTTATGCTGCACCCTAAAGCACGCTGCAGCAAGTGTCCCTTTCAAGTGACATAGATTTACTCAATATATTTTAATAAATAATTACGAAAATTGATTGTTTATGATATACTTACAGTTGTTAACCTATCAACTAAAAAGAAGGGCGGCCCAAAACCGCTCTTTTTTAAGGAAAACTAATCATAATGCAGCAGTTTAATAAAAAACAAGTTTTAGGGCAAATTATGCCGGTGATTGAAAATACCGCAATGAGGCATAATTTAATTCCGCTTGAGGTTTCTTTTGAAAAAGAAAACGGGCATTGGTTTTTGAGGATTTTTATATATTCTAATGACCACCCCGTAAACCACAATGATTGTGAGCATATGACCAGGGGGTTAGGGGATTTATTGGATGAGCTTATACCGTTTAAATATTATCTTGAAGTATCATCCCCGGGTCTAGATAGGCGTCTTAAATCTGCCAAAGAATACATAATTTTTAAAGGGCACAATGTTGTAGTAAAGGTAAAAGAGCCTGTGGAAGAAGGCTATCCTAAAAAATTCAACGCAAAGCTTGTTGATTACAACGAAAGCTTTGGGGTTAAGGTTTTAACCGATGATACAAATAAAGAATACACAATAAAATTAGACAATATATTTTCTATCAGATTAGATGATATTAACTTAAAAGGAGAATAATATGATTAAGATTGGAACTGCGTTATTTGAAGCAGCTGAACAGCTTGAAAGAGAAAAAGGGATTTCAAAAGATATTTTGGTGTCATCCCTTTGCGATGCGCTTGTTGCAGGATATAAAAAACATATTAAAGATAAAGATGCAGAAAATGTTGAGGCAATTTTAGATGAAACAGCGGGTGAAATTGGTGTATTTCGGACAAAACTTGTTGTTGAAACCGTTGAAAACCCGGATACACAGATATCTTTAGAAGATGCTAAAGAAATTGATGATGAAGTTGAAATTGATGATGAAGTAAAGATTGAAGTTACCCCTGAAAATTTTGGCCGTATAGCAGCACAGAGTGCAAAGCAGGTAATCACCCAAAGGATTAGGGAAGCAGAACGCAAAATGGTTCTGGATGAATTTTTATCCAAAAAAGGCACCCTTATTACAGGGATTGTTCAAAGAAAGGATGAAAGAGGCAATATTATTGTAAATATCGGTAAAACTGATGCCGTAATGCCCGGCAGAGAACAAATCCCCGGGGAATATTATAAACCCGGCAACAGAATAAGAGTTTTTGTATTAAATGTTAAAGAAACAACAAGGCTGCCGCAGGTTATAGTATCTCAGGCACACAGCGAAATTGTGCGTGAGTTATTTGAGCTTGAAGTGCCTGAAATTGAAGACGGTATTGTTGAAATTAAATCCATATCGCGTGAGGCAGGCTACAGAACAAAACTTGCTGTATGGTCAAATGACCCTTCAGTTGATAGTGTAGGCGCCTGTATCGGGCCAAGGGGTTCAAGAATTCAAACAATTGTGGGCGAATTGAAGAATGAAAAAATTGATATTGTAAGATTTAGCCCTGACCCTGTTGAGTATATTGTGAATGCACTTTCCCCCGCAAGAATTATTTCTGTTGATATTTTAGCGGATGAAGAAACAAGAAAAGAGGCATTTGTTATTGTGCCTGATGACCAGCTTTCTCTTGCAATAGGGAGAGAAGGACAAAACGTAAGACTTGCACACAGGCTGACAGGCTGGAAAATAGACATTAAGAGCGAAAGTCAGGCTGCGCAAATAGAAAAGCAGGCACAAAAAGAAGTTGAAACCGTTGAGGAAATTGCCGAAGAAATGACCGAAGAAATTAGGGAAACAGCTGTTGAAGAAGTTCCAGAGGCTGTTGAAAATATTGAAGAAACAGCTGAAACGGAAGAATAGACAAAAAGGCTTGCTGATAAATAATGCGAATTGTTGTGGCAGGATACGATAAAATGCTTGCAGCCCTTATATCAGGGGCAAAGTTTAACGGGCATGATGTTGTCGGCGTATTAAGAATAGACAGGGTAAGGTATTCAAAACCTGCCCTGTTTTTTAAGGATATTTTTAATCCTTCTAAAGATTTTTCGTTTATAAAAAGCCATAAGCTCTATGATATAAAGGCGGAAAGCGTTAAATCAAAGAAATTTTATGATGAAATAAAACGCTTAAATCCTGATATTATTCTTGTTGGCAGTTGGAGTGAAAAATTTCCGGATGAAATTTTAAAGCTGCCAAAATACGGGGTCATAAACTGTCATCCTTCATTGCTTCCAAAACATAGGGGCGCAAACCCTTATTTTTGGGCGATATATTCAGGTGACAGCAAGACCGGTGTTACATTTCATATTATGGATGAAAATTTTGATACAGGAAAAATCCTTATGCAGGCGGCTTTTGATATAACGCCGGATATGACGGGTGGTGCGCTTAAAAATAAAGCGGCAAAAGTGGCAGAGCTTATGGTAGGAGAATTATTAAAAGACCTTGAATGCGGAAAAATAATCCCCGTTGTCCAGGATGAAGAAAAGGCCACGTATGATAAATACCCGTATCCTGATATTGATGTTATAGATTTTATGGAGCCTGCAATAAAAATATGTGCCAGAGTACGGGGTTTAAGGCCCTGGGTGTATTGCTCCTGTGTTTTATGCGTAAACGGAATTGAAAAAGTTTACAGGATAAAAAATGTTAAAGTTTCCGATAAAGATTTTTGCGGATATAATGCAGGTGATATAATTAATGTTTGCGATAAAATATTTGATATAGCATGTTTAGAGGGTGCTGTCCAAATCAATGTTTTTTAAAATTTTGGATTTGCAATTAAGTGTTGACAGGATTTTTTCAACATCAATGTTCACTTTAAGTTTTAGTGCAAGGAAAGTTTTACCCATATATTTATCCCCCGTTTCTTTATTTATGATGTTTTTGATTTTTACTGCATCTTTTTCTGTTGTAATCAGATAATCAGCGGGGCTTTTGTCAATTATTTTTTGTAAGTTTTCTTTTGTATAGATGTAATGGTCATCAAAGCTATCCGGTTTTTTAGGCATCAGACACATAGTAAGCATTTGGTTAACGTAGTTATAAAAAAGCTCCGGTTGGCCGATACCCGAAAATATATGGGCAGTTGAAATCTTTATCGGGTCAATAATTTCACCTGTTTTTATATTATAAAGATAATCCGGTTCAAATTTTGATTTAAAAATTTCTCCCTTATAGCTATATTGGTGTATCAGAGTTTGTGCAATTTTTTCAAATTTTGTTTGTGGGGTGTTTTCTTTATCAATCAGGATTATTCCGTCTGCGCGGTTAATTTCTTTAACGGGTTCTCTTAAGGGGCCAAATGGTAGCAGTTTGCCGTTTCCGATAAATTTATTCACGTCAAATAAAAGCAGAGTAAGGTCTTTAGCTATCTTTCTGTTTGAAAACCCGTCATCCATAATGATTACATCTGTCTGAAGGGTGTCTATTGCAAGTGTAGCACCTTTTATACGGTCTGCAGATACGGTAACGGCGTATCCCGAGCTGTTGTCGGTGAGCAATTTTACTTCATCCCCTGTGAGTGCAGGGTTTTCAATCAGGATTTTATTGTAATCCCTCACGATGTTTGCGCCCTTAAGCTTGCCCTTGTAGCCGCGGCTTAGGGAAGATACTTTGTATTTTTTACTTAAATGTTTGCAAAATTCAACTGTAACCGGGGTTTTGCCAACGCCGCCCGTTGTTAAGTTGCCTATACAGATGACTTTAGCATTTACTTTTTTTTCTTTTAAAATACTTTTTTTGTACAAAGTGTTTTTCAAAGTTATTGCGGCAAAATAAAATAATGATGCTATATATAGCGGAATTGCAAATATTATTTTGAATATGATGCCATAAACACCTGAAAGTGTCTTATAATGAAATTTTGTAATTATTTGCCCGAAATTTAGCATAAATTAAAACCGCAAATTAGAACATCAGCCTGAAAAGTAGGAATTTCTTGTTTAATTTTTCAGAGAATTTTCTTAAATTTCTTGCAGTTACTACAGTGTCAGAAAGGGCGGATGAAACTGAAAGTTGTTCTGTTTCACACATAGAGCCTGATTTTGCAAGACTTTTATTTATTTGTCCTATTGCCTGACTAAGCCCTGAAAGTGTGGATTTGAGGTCTTTTTTCACATTTTCATCATCTGCAAACTCATTTACATATATTGAAATATCCGCAAGATTTTTGGAAAGCGCATTCAGATTTGCCATTATTTCTTTTGTGCTTTTATCTTCAATCAATGTATTTATATTATTTGAAAGTTTTCCGACTGATGCAACCGTTGTAGAAAGGTTTTGCTGCAATTCTTTATCGGAGGTAATTTCGTTAATATTATCAGAAACCGTTATAAGCTTTTTAATTAAGATATTAGACTGGCTTAGGATTGTTGTAAGTTCATCCTTTGAAGAATCAAATAATGCATCTGCTTTATCCATTGTGTTGCTTGCTTTTGCTGTTAATTTATTAATGTTTTCAACAGAATCTTTTAGCTGATAGATAAATTCATCAGATAAAATTTGTGTGATTTTTTCATTTGTTTCAGCAAGCCCTTGGGCGGATTTATACTGCAATTCAAGAAAATCGCTTATCCTCATAGGCTCTATTACGGTATAAGGAGAGCCGGTTTTCGGGATTATAATATCTTCACCGTTTCTTGGTGAAAAAGTCATTTTGCCGTTTGTAAATCTTGCATCTATGTTTGTTGTGTCAAGGATAAGCCCCGGCATATCTATAATGTAGGAAAGTTTTATTGCATACGGGGTTTTAAATCTTGCTCTGTATTCAATAGGGGCAGATGCTACAGGCACAACATCAGCGTATTCAACCTTGCCTATAGCCTTGGTTTCATTTTCTATATTCATAAAAATTATCTGGCCGTTTTTAAGGGCGGTAGTTGGTTTTGAGGTTTCAAGGTATACAATTTTTGCCTTTGGCGGCATAACCTCTAAAAACTGTTCCCCGATAAGGCCTGATTGCTGTATAGAAATATTTGATGCATGGGGTATTTTAACATCTTTTTCGGTTATTACAAATTTTACCTTAACATAGCTGTCTTTACCGTTTATAACAGGTGTAATTTCTTCAATCTGTCCTATCCTAAGACCCATCATCTGAACACCGGAGCCGGGGCGGATGCCGTTTACATCGTGGAATACAACTTCGATTCTTTCCCCTGCTGAAAGAGTTCTTCCTTTAATCCAAAGTACTGTAAAAATCAGTATCAAAAGAGCGACAATTGTTAATACGCCCACTTTTAGAGATGATGAAGTTTTTCTATCCGAATTTTGCAAATCTTTTTCCAATTCAATTATATGTGTCAATTATACCATAACAAAAAATTAGGTGGTGGATTTTATTTCCATTGGCCCTTCAATTGATGCCGTTATAAACTGTCTTGTATAAGGGGTTGAGCCTTCTAAGAATTCTTTTGTGGTGCCTTTAAAGACAATTTTTCCTTCATATAACAATATAACCTTGTCGCATGCCCTTGTGATAGTGGACATTTGGTGGGTCACAACAATACAGCTTGCATTAAGTTCTTTTTTCAGCTGATTGATATAATCTTCTATAAGTGTGGATGATACAGGGTCCAGGCCTGCTGTAGGTTCATCATAAAGGATGATTTTGGGGTTTGTAACAATGGCCCGTGCAAACCCCACTCTTTTTTGCATGCCGCCTGAAAGTTCCGATGGGAATTTGCTTTCAATCCCTTGAAGGCCTACAATTTTTAATTTTTGTGCAACTATTTTTTTAAGCTCATCTCTTGTGTATTTGCCCTTAAATTCCCTCCTTTCAAGCAAAGGGAAAGCAATATTATGATATACATCCAAAAAATCAAACAGGGCAGAATATTGAAACGTCATTGCAATATCTGAATTTTTAGTGGTTTCAATAGTGCCGGAATCCGGGTATAAAAGTTTACTTATAATTTTTAAAAGGGTAGATTTGCCGCTTCCTGAAAATCCTATTACACCAAGAGTTTCACCGTCCTCTACAGAAAGGCTTATGTTATCTAAAACTTTTTTGCCGTCAAATACTTTTGTTAAATTTTGAACTTTTATTGTCATATTTTATCTTTCTTTATAGGTAAAACATTGCTGCAAAAACGTAATCCCAGATTGCAATTGCAAGGAATGACCACACAACGGCCCGAGTGGTGGCCTCTCCCACTTCTTTTGCACCGCCCCTTGTTGCATATCCTGATGAGCAGCTGATAAGAGCTATTGTGCCCCCGAAAAATGCGGATTTTAAAAGTGCTATCATGATATCTCTTACATAAAGCCCGCGCCATAGGGAATCTATATAGTTTAATATGCTTAAATCCGCGGTTAATTTTGAAATATACCCCGCACAAAGAAGGCCCGTAAACGATGCCACAACAAAAACAAGCGGCATCATAATAACGCCGGCTAAAAACCTTGGTACAATAAGGTATTCAACCGGGTCCACCTTTAAAACGCGCATGGCAGCTATTTGTTCCCCGACGGACATTGAGGCAAGCTCTGATGCGAAGGATGAGCCTATCATTGATATTATTGCAAAACCCGCCATAATAGAGGCAAGTTCCCTTATCATTACAAGGGCGGAGAGCATTCCTATATAATTTTCCGCGCCCTGTTTTGCAAGCTCCGGAGCAATTTGCATTGATATAATAATACTTGTCATCCCAACAATGGTGAGGGTTATAGGCAGGCTATCCACCGCAAATCTTGATGCTTGTTCAATTGTGGCTTTAATATTGATACGCAGCCTTAAAAGATAATAAAACACACGGGCAAAATCTTTGCCTATTGTGCCAAGGGTTATAAGGAAAGATTCACATTCTTTTAAGGAATAGTGTATCCCTTGCCAAATCAGCGTATCTTTAACATTAATCATAAGTTTATGATACTACAAAAATTGAAAAAACGGGATTAAATTAATAATCCCGTCCACTTTTAACAAGTGAGAATGAAAAGGTGTGTAGGTTAAGTTATGCGCTTAATAATATCTTGCCTTTGTTTTGCTCTGCTGTATTTTCTGCAAGCCGTGCAAGACGGTCATTAACGCCTTCTTTTTTTGGGTATTTTTTTGCGATATTTTCAAGTTTTTTTGTGGCATTTTTTACATGTTCTGCCTCAGCTGCGCGTGAAGGGGATTTTGGGGCAGGAGTATCAATTGAAATATATTTTTTTGTTTGTGCTACACGTGCTTGCGGCAGGATTATTCCGTTTTTCGTCATATTTTCAGGCGATGCATTTTTTGCAATTCTTTCAAGGTATTTTGCTTCCCATTTTGCCTTTCTTGAAAGTTTTGATAGATATTTTGTTGCCTCTTCAGCTGTCTGGATATTTTCGGCTTTTACTCTTGTTGGTATAAGCTGTTCGAAATATCTTGTTGAATTTTCAGGAGTTACACTTTTTGCTTTGACTGGTTCCCAATCCGCATGCCTTGAAAGTCTTGATAAATGCTTAGTTGCACCTTCTACGGTTGCTAAACCTCTTTCTCTGTTTGCAGCTAATTCTTTCAGCCTAAGATATTTTGTCGAATTTTCAGGAGTTACTTTTTCAGGCAAAATCACTCGCCTGTCAAGCATATTTTTTAATCCTTCAAGCTTTTGGGTTGCTACTCTTACATGTTCCGTTTCCCTTGCGCGCGACGGAGATTTTCCCGTTGCTGTTTTTACAGCTCTTTCCGCTACCCTTCTTGGTGGGTCCTTAATAATATCTACTAAGGTTGCTGCAAGTTTTTGACCTTCAGTACCTGTACCCCTTCCTTTTAGCCCCTTATAAATCAATAAAGCCGTTGTACCTAATACTGCCAATACACCGGCACCGGTGGCTACCTTTTCCATGTTTAATTCATCATTGGTTAATTTTTCTTTGTAATTGTTAATCCGGGTTTTTAAATCCCCCCCCCCCCCGAAACGGGTTGAGCCTGGGCATTTGAGCCGAAGCTTACAGCTTGTAATTTCATAATTTTTCCTTTTTTTAAAGTATTACTTGTAATTATACAAAAACTAAAACATAAAATTATTTGTCAAAATTTCCATACTTTGTAAAGTTTTGTTAATTACACATTCAATTTAACGAATTTTGCCTCATAGATACCGTCAATTTTGCTGATTTTATCTAAAGTTTCCGGCTTTACTTCGTTATCTGTGTTAATTATCATCATGCTTTTTTCATCCGCAGCCTGTTTGCCTGATTTTTGGACAACCTGCATCCTTGAAATATTTACGTTGTCAGACCCTAAAACAGTTGCCACCTGTGCAATCATACCGGGTTTATTAACGTGCGGCACAAGCAGCATATATTTTTCAGGGCGGATAGATGTATTGTAATCATTAAGTTTTACAATCCTTTTAATGTGTTCTGCAATCATCGCACCTGAAACTTCTGTACCTTCCGTTTCGGTATTGAGTCTTACCGTGATAGAGCCTATATAATCTGTTGTCTGGTGTGATTTTTTAACAGTAAGTGCGATTTCTCTGTTTTTTGCAATAATTGGTGCGTTTACATAATTTACCCCTACAAGGTTATTTGACAAAACCCCTTTTAAAACAGCGGTTTCAAGCGGGGAAACATCTAAATTGGCAAGGGTGCCTTTTACTTCGATTTCAATGTTTTTAAGGTTTCCTTTTGTGATTTGGGCAGCCATTTGTGCAATATTTTCTGCAATAGACATATAATCTCTTACAGGCTCAAGTTTTTGAGGCTTTAAGGAAGGTATATTTACCGCTGATGTTGCATTTCCGCCTGAAAGCACCTCTTTTACCTGTTCCGCTACATCAAGTGCCACATTGATTTGGGCTTCTGATGTGCTTGCGCCAAGGTGCGGGGTTAAAAGTACATTTTTACCAAATTCTCTTAAAACACAGCCGCCTATGTTTTTTTCATCCTCAAAGACGTCAACGGCGCATGATGCTACTTTTCCTGTTTCAAGGGCATCTTTCAGGTCGTTCTCATTAATTATTCCGCCGCGTGCGCAGTTTACAATTCTTACCCCGTCTTTCATTTTGGCAATAGTATCTTTATTGATTAAATGAGTGGTTTCAGGTGTTTTTGGGGTGTGGAGTGTGATAAAATCAGGTAAAGCCCAGAAATCATCAAGGTTTTCAATATATTTTCCGCCGAATTTTTCAACAAATTCTTTTGTAGTGTAAGGGTCATTTACAACAAGGTTCATACCTAGTGCCAGTGCGGTTTTTGCAACATGCTGACCTATTTTTCCAAAACCTATAACACCGAGTGTTTTTCCAAAAACCTCTACCCCTGTAAATTTAGACCTTTCCCATTGCCCAGCTTTTGTTGATACAACGGCATCCGGGATGTTTCGTGCCATTGAAAGCATTAGTGCAACAGTGTGTTCAGCTGCAGCATGGGTATTTCCGTCAGGAGAGTTTACAACAATGATACCATGTTCGGTTGCAGAATTAAGGTCTATATTATCTACGCCAACCCCTGCCCTGCCTATAATTTTTAAGTTTTTTCCGGCAGAAATTACTTTATCTGTTACTTTAGTCTGACTTCTGACTAAAAGCGCATCGTAATTTCCTATAACCTTGCAAAGCTCATCTTCATCCATTGTGGGCAGAATATCAGCCTCTGTCACCTCGCGTACAATATCAGCTGCTTTTTCATTTATTTTATCAGTAATTAATACCTTCATTTTTTCTCTCCCCTGTATGCTTTTAGCCTGTTTGCTAATCTTCTGATTTTGGCAGATACCCTTGCGGGTAAGTATAGTCTTCCTTAAATCCTGTCTGAGTGTACATTCTGACTGCACTTTCATTTGCCGTATCAACACTTGCATTGATTTCTTTTAGTCTTATAAAACCTGATTTATTAAGTTTTACAATATCTTCAACCACGCTTTTAAGCATTACTTCAGATAAATTTAACCCCCGATGCTCCGGTACAATCCCTACAAGCGGGATGTTTCCTATATAATCACCTGTAATATTTGCAAAGGCAAAGCCTGCCACTCTGCTTTCTGCAAGGAGAACCTTGGAGCAATTCGGCAAAAACTTACCATAGATTGAATTTGTGATTTTTTCAAGGATATCCCTCACCCCTTCAAGGGTTTTGAACCTTGGGTCAAAATTAATATCTGAAGAATTTTTAAATGCCTCAAACACAACACTTACAAGCTCTTCAAAGTAAATTTCCCTGTATGGTGTAATTTTGTAGCCTATAGGTAAATCGGTAAATTTTATTTCGTTAAATTCTTTTAAAAGCTTTTTATCATTAATATTAAAGACTGTTACGGCCAAATCAATAAATTTAAATCCGTATTTTGCAACCATATCTTTAAAAGTTGACTGAACTCCAAGCATAGGGTAGCTTACAAGGGCTGTTTTTCTTTTTTGTGCAGTAGCTTCAAGGAATTTTTGTATCAGACAGTTTCTTTTTTCAGATATATTTTCGTTTCCAAGGCAATGGATAACGTATAGTTCAATAGCATCTTCAAGTGCTGTAGAATAGGCCAAAAACCCTGTCGGGACCTCATCTTCAAGCAACAAAATACAATTCAAAAGGCCCTTAGCGAAATATTCAATAAAATCATTGTATTCAAGCGGTTCAAGTTCAAATTTGTATTCAATACGGCAACGTTTGCGAAAATCATTGTAAACCCCGCCGAAAATTTTGAAATATTTTTCTTCTAAAACCTGCGCCTGATACATATTTTAAGGTGTTTTGTCCTTCCGGTGTGTAATAAAACTTAAACCAATTATATCATAGAGTTATATTTTTTAACAATAATTTGTTAATTCTTTCAGGGTGTGGGTTTTCAGGTTAATTACCGGCTGAAACCGCGTATAGGTGGTGCATTTTTTCCTTTTTTGTTTCGATATATTTTTTGTTGAATTGGTTTATTTTTGGTGCAAGCCCTACTCTGTCAATGATTTTAAGCCCATAACCTTCAAGCCCTATGATTTTTGTCGGGTTGTTTGTAATCAGTTTAAATTCCCGATATCCAATATCTACAAGGATTTGAGCCCCTGTGCCGTAATCCCTTAAATCACTTTTAAAGCCTAAAGAAATATTGGCCTCTATTGTATCCTGGCCGTTATCCTGTAATTTATAGGCTTTAAGCTTGTTTATAAGCCCAATTCCACGCCCCTCATGGTCTGTAATATAGACAAGGGCGCCTTTTCCGTATTCATTGATTAATTTTAAAGAATCTAAAAGCTGTTGGTTGCAGTCGCATTTCAGACTGTGGAAAATATCCCCGGTTAGGCACTGTGAGTGCATTCTGACGATTGGTGTTTTGTCTGATTTATCATCTTTTATAAGGGCAACATGTTCTACCCCTGTTAATTCATCAAGGTATCCGTATATTTCAAACTCTCCAAATTCAGTAGGCAATTGGGTTTGCACCATTCTTTTAACGTGGCGTTCAGTTTTCATGCGGTATTTAATAAGGTCGGATACCGTAATAAGCTTTATACTGTGGGTTTTAGCAAATTCAAACAGCTCATCGCGTCTTGCCATGGTGCCGTCCGGGTTCATAATTTCACATATTACCCCAGATGGCTCAAGCCCTGCCAAACGAGCCAAATCTACCGCAGTTTCTGTATGTCCGGCTCTTTTTAACACTCCTCCGTCCTTTGATATCAGCGGAAAAATATGGCCGGGGCAGCGCAAATCCTTTGGGGATGAGGATTTATCCATAATCACCTGAATTGTTTTCGCCCTATCGAAGGCTGAAATCCCTGTGGTCACGCCATATTTCGGGTCAGCATCAACACTTTGTGTGAAATTTGTACCTTTTATATCGGTATTATTTTCAACCATTGGCGAAAGCCCTGTTCTGGAGGCAATTTCAGAGGTTATTGCGTGGCAGATAAGCCCCCTGCAATTTGTTGCCATAAAATTTATCCATTCAGGCGTTATAAAATCGGCAGGTAAAATCAAATCGCCTTCGTTTTCCCTGTCCTCGTCATCAGCCACTATGACCGGCTTTCCGGCTTTAAAATCTTCTATAGCCTCTTCTATTGTGTTAAATTTCATAGCCTTTATCCTCCCTTTATGGCTTAAACCATTGTTATTAAAGGTTTAAAAGCCATTTTCAATCAGAAATTTTTCATCAATTTTTGAACACTTTTTATTATCTTTTAAAATTGTGAATTTTTCAATATATTTTGCTAAAATATCATATTCCACGTTCAAAAAATCCCCGGGCTTTAAAAATTGAAAAGTTGTATTTTGGAGTGTGTGGGGTATTAAACTAACCTCCAGCAGGCTGTTTTCAGCTTTTGACACGGTTAAACTTACGCCGTTAAGGGTAATTGAGCCTCTTTCAATTACATATTTTGTATCAGCCTCTATTGAAAATACCTTTGAAAACCCGTCAGGGGTTATATTTACCACTTTGCCAACGGTGTCAATGTGCCCCTGTACTATGTGTCCGTTAAATCTGCCCTCTGCAACCATTGCAAGTTCAAGGTTTACAGGAGTTTCGCGTTCTAAATACCCAAGGGCACTGTGTTTTAGGCTATTATTCATTAAATTTACACTAAAACCATTGTCCCACAAGGATATTACCGTAGTGCACAGGCCGTTAAGTGCTATAGAATCGCCTGTTTTAACGCTCTTAAAATCGGGAAACGCTGCAGGGTCAACAGTTATGCTGATTGTTTTTCCCTGCGTTGAATTTTTTATGTCGGAAACTTTTCCTATGTGTTGAATTAATCCTGTAAACATAAGTAAAATCTAGCATTAAAAAAGGCGCTTTGCAATTTTAAAATTGAAAACGCCTGATACCATTATAAATACGGTGTTTTTATGCAAGAAAGTTCAATACTTGCCCGCAAACACTGTATTCTCTCGTGCCGCAGCAGTTGATATTTAACTTTTCGCCTTTTTCAAATCTGTTCATTTGATTTTCATAGGCTTTTGTCTGATTGCCGAAGGTTACAGGGCTTGTAACTCTTGTGGCACCTGCTATGGCCTGATGTGAGGTGATTGGCTGTATCATTTTAAACCTCCCTGTTTGCATTAAAGCTTATTGATTGTAGTAGAAACAATTATTTTTGTCAATCGGTTTATATGTATAAGGTTTGTAAAAGAAAAAAGTTGTCAGTGTTTTATTACACAATGTAAACTTTTATTTTTTCCATGCTAAAATAAAGTGGTTATGAAAAAGAATAAAATTGTGGCTGTTGTCGGGCGGCCAAATGTCGGAAAATCAACTCTTATAAACAGAATTTTAGGCGAAAGGCGCTCTATTGTTGATGATATGCCGGGTGTCACCCGTGACAGAGTATATTTTGATGCGGTCTGGCAGGGTAAAGAGTTTATATTAATTGATACGGGCGGCATTGTAACAAATGATGAGGATGAATTTGTAACAAATATCTTTAATCAGGCGAAAATGGCCGTGGAAGAGGCTGATACGATACTTTTTGTAGTGGATGCAAAGGCAGGTTTAAGCCCGTATGACACTGATATTGCAAATATTTTAAGGCAATCCGGCAAAGAGGTTATCCTTGTTGCAAATAAGGTGGACAGTATGTCAGAAATTGGCAATACATCAGATTTTTATGCCCTTGGTATAGGCGAACCGCAGGCTGTATCGGCGCTCCATGGCTCAGGCGGCGTAGGGGATTTGCTTGATACGGTTACAAAAGATTTAATCAGAAAATCCGATGAGGATGATGAAACAGGTGCAATAAAAATAGCTATTGTAGGAAAACCGAATGCCGGAAAAAGCTCTATTTTAAATAATCTGCTGAATGAAAACAGGGCCATAGTTTCCCCTGTTTCAGGCACCACGAGGGATACCATTAATTCCGAAGTTGTATATAAAGACAGGGATTTTATCCTGGTTGATACAGCGGGTATCAGGAAAAAATCCAAAGTGGATTACGGTGTGGAGGCTTTTGCTGTAGACCGTGCCATAAGGGCAATTCGTGAGGCAGATGTGGCGCTTTTGGTTATTGATGCGACAGAGGGGCTTACAGACCAGGATAAAAAAATAGCGCAAACTGTGGAAGAAGCGGGTTGCGGGCTGATTATCGCCTTTAATAAGTGGGATTTAATTAAGAATGTGCAAACCCATAAGCTTGAAAAGCAGATTGAGGATGAGGCACCGTTTTTAAACTATGCCAAGAAAATATTTATAAGCGCAAAAACAGGCCAGAGGCTTAATCAGATTTTTGATACTGCAATTGATGTTGCAGCCGAGCGGGATAAACGTGTGCAGACCGGGCTTTTAAATAAGGTTATAAATGAGGCAGTGGCGCTTAATCCACCTAATTCAATCAAGGGCAAATTTGCAAAAATATATTATTCTACCCAGGTGAAGGCAAAGCCGCCCACGTTTGTGCTTTTTGTGAATAATAAGGATTTAATTAAAGATTCTTATAAAAGATACCTGTTAAAGAAACTAAGGGAGGCTTTTGGGTTCTTTGGAACACCTATAAGGGTATCATTCAGGGAGAGGAAAGAAAAAGAGGGCAAGTAAATGATAATAAAACCAACTTCTTTAGAAATAGCTTGGGTTATGGTCTTAATTGTGCTGGTTATGGTACTTTTTGCTGTTATTGCTTATTTAATCGGGTCAATTCCGACAGGGTATTTAATAGTAAAAGCCAAAACCGGAAAAGATATCAGAGAAATCGGTTCAGGCTCAACAGGTGCCACCAATGTTAAAAGGGTTTTAGGCAAAAAATGGTTTTTTATTGTTATGTTGCTTGATGCCCTAAAAGGGGCCTTGCCTGTGATTTTAGCGAAAGTTTTGGTGCCAGGAATTTCTTTTTGTGCAGTTATTGCCGCTATTTTTGTGATTATAGGGCATTCTAAACCGATTTTTCTTGGCGGAAAAGGCGGGAAATCCGTTGCAAGCGGGGTAGGTACCATACTTGCCCTTAACTGGCATGTGGGGCTTATACTTGCCGTTGTGTGGAGTGCTATAACCTATGCTACACGCTATGTTTCGGTAGGGTCAATAATTGCACTTATCCTGTCGCCATTTTTAATGTATTTATTCAAGGCACCTTTATCGTATGTTGCATACTGTGCTATTGCAGCGGTTTATGTAACTTGGCTGCATAGGGAAAACATTAAACGTTTGATAAAAGGTGAAGAAAATAAGGTGCGCTAAAGAAATTCAGCCTTAATAATATAGGCGGCAAAGTTTTGCAGAGCGTGTTTTTTTAAGAGGTTTTTTATGAAAACAATTGAAATAGTGCCAAAAATTGAAGTAGACAGTAAAGAAAAACTTGCCCTTGTGTATACGCCGGGGGTTGCAAAAAGTTCAACAGCCATAAAAGAGGATTATGACAAGGTTTTTGACCTTACAAACAGGTCTAATTCAGTGGCGGTAATATCTTTTGATTATAATGACAGCCTGAAACGCGCTGTGTATCTTAAAGAAACATACGGTGTTGATGCTTACCCTATAGAAATAAAGGAAGATAAGCTGCCGGCAGATACTGCCGCACGCAAAAATGAGCTTGAATTTGTGATTGATAATATTATGCCAAATTTTATGGGGGTGGATAAAGCCTTAATTGAAGACGGGGGGTGGAATTCTGCGTTCGATATTCCAATTATGAGTAAGGGGTGTATACTTCCTGATGATATAAAGCCTGAAAATCTTGAGGCGGTTGAACTTCGAAGATTGTATGGCGGGGTAATAGAAACAAAAGTGGTTGATTGTGCCGGTTTTGACATGGCGGGCGGGCATAAAAAGCCTGTGGCTATAGTTTCAGACGGCAGTGCCGTACTTGGTTTAGGGAATGTCGGGGCAGAGGCCGGATTGCCTGTAATGGAGGGTAAGGCGGTATTGTTTAAATCTTTAGGCGGTGCGGATGCGATGCCATTATGTCTTAAAACACAGGTGCCTTCTGAAATAGAGCGCATAGTGTACCTTTTAGAGGGGTCGTTTTCAGGGATAAATCTGGAAGATATCGGTGCGCCAAGGTGTTTTGAAATTGAAGAAAACCTTATAAAAAAGCTTGATATTCCTGTTTTTCATGATGACCAACATGGGACCGCAATTGTTGTGCTTGCAGGGCTTTTGAACGCTATGAAGGTTGTGAATAAAAATTTAGCTGATGTTAAAGTTGTATTTTCAGGTGCAGGGGCTGCAGGGCAGGCGATAGCAAAGCTTTTAATTAAAATGCGAGAATGCCTTTCAGGCAGTAATCAAGGCGGCAAGGGTATTATAATGTTTGATAAGGCAGGAGCCGTATATAAGGGCAGAGCAGGAAATGACCCGAGTTTAGATAAAATGGCGGGGATGACAAATTATGAGGGATTTGATGGCACCCTAAAAGAAGGCATAAAAGGAGCTGATGTATTTATCGGGGTGAGCGCAAAAGGGGTGCTGACAGAGGATATGGTAAAAACAATGGCAGAAAATCCTGTTATATTTGCACTTGCAAACCCTGAGCCTGAAATATTACCTGATAAAGCGATTGCGGCAGGTGCAAAGATAGCTGCATCCGGCAGGAGTGATTTTAATAACCAGATAAATAATTCCCTTGTATTCCCGGGGCTTTTCAGGGGGGTAATTGATAATGATGTTAAAAAGATTGATGATAGAGTGAAAATTGAGGCTGCACTTGTATTAGCAGAGATTGTAAGTGATGAAAAACTTAATGAAAATTATATAATACCTGATGCTTTGGATAAAAAAGTACCGTTGGGGTTGCAAAAAATATTTGAGCATGTAGAATAAAAATGTCAGAAATGCCATTAGTTTGGCGCCCAACATCTCAAATAGTCAAAATAGCCTATAAATAGGTGTTTTTGGTATTTTTAATTTTATTTTGGGCAGATAATAATTTACGAAATATATTTTAAAAAGCGAAAGGTAAAATAAACGTGAGCGAAGAAAAAGAAATTCAAGCTGTTGAAGTTGAGAATACAGAAACCGTGGAAGTAACGGAAGAAGTTACCGAAACTGCGGCAGAAACTGTGGAAGTAGCAGCTGCGGCAGAAGAAAATGTTGAAGTACAACAGTTAAAACCCCAAAGAAAAGGGCAAAGAAGAAGAAAGATTGAAACCGTTGAACCGGTTGAATCTGAATGGAAAGAACAGGTTGTTCAAATCCGCCGTGTAACAAAAGTTGTAAAGGGCGGTAAAAAGCTTAGTTTCAGGGCAATTGTTATTGTCGGAAACAAAAAAGGACAGGTTGGTATGGGTGTAGCAAAGGCTGCAGAAGTTATTGTTGCTATTCAAAAAGCGGTAGCAGACGGCAGAAAAAACCTTATCAGTGTTCCTATCTTTAAGACAACCATTCCGCATATGATTACAGGTAGAAGTGGCGCAGGCAGTGTTGTTTTAAAACCTGCAAGCCAAGGTACAGGTGTTATCGCCGGTGGTGCGGTTCGTGCGGTGCTTGAATTATCAGGCATTGAAAACATTTTATCTAAGTCTTTAGGTTCAAAATCGCCTCTGAATGCTGCTAATGCAACATTAAACGCACTTAAATCTTTAAGAACATTTAAAGAAGTTGCAAATCAAAGAGGCATTTCAATGAAACAGCTTTTAGGCTCTAAGTAAGTTTTTTCAAGCTAAAATATCCTGTGTATTCAGGGTTTAAAATAAGTAACAAAAAGAAAAAGGTATAATAAAATGGCTAAGAATGAAACAGTTAAAATAACTTTGAAAAAAAGCACAATCGGCTCTCCCGAAAAGCACACAAAAATCGTGAAAGCCCTTGGCTTAACAAAGACAAACCAGGTTGTGGAACACAATAAAACCGATATCATTATGGGTATGGTAAATAAAATCCCCCACCTTGTTGAAGTGGTAAAATAGTTTAAAAATATAAGGAATGAAATAAAATGATAACATTAGAAGATTTAAAACCCGCCGAAGGCTCTGTTAAAAAATCTAAAAGAGTAGGCAGGGGCAGGTCATCAGGACACGGTAAAACATCTTGCCGAGGCCACAACGGTGAAGGCCAAAGAAGCGGCAGAACAGCTAAACGCGGTTTTGAAGGCGGACAAATGCCTGCGTTCAGACGTTTACCGAAGTTAAAAGGTTTCAATAACATTCACGCTTTAAATGTTGCTGAAATTAATGTTGGTACATTGGAAAAACTTGATGTTAAAGAAGTTGACCTTAAATACTTAAAAGAAAATAAGCTTGCACACTCTTCATCTGAAATTTTAAGAGTGCTTGGTAACGGTGAAATTAAAAAAGCAATTACCGTGAAAGCGGCTTATGTTACTGAATCTGCCAAAGAAAAAATTGAAAAAGCAGGCGGAAAAGTAGAATTAGTATAATTAATCAAATTGATAAATTGAAAGTTTCTAAAAACCGGCCTTATATAAATAAGATGCCGGTTTTAGGCTTTCGTTTAAAGGTATAAAAGGTAAAGGATAAAGACTAATGCAACAAGCAAATAATGAACAAATGCTCCAAAGTTTAGTCAGCAATATTCAGGCAAGCGGTTTAAAACAAAAATTGATTTTTACGTTTGTGATTATTGCACTGTTTCGTTTTGGTGCGCAGCTCCCTATTTTTGGTATAAACAATGAAATTTTTCAGGCCCTTGCTGCCGGCAACAATATGATAGGTTTTCTTGATTTGTTTTCAGGCGGTGCTTTAGGGAAGGTTTCAATATTTGCACTGGGTATCGGGCCTTATATTACAGCCTCAATTATAATGCAGCTTTTAGCAGTTATTATCCCTTATCTTGAAAATCTGCAAAAAGAAGAAGGAGAGGCCGGCAGGCGGAAAATACAGCAGCTTACAAGGCAGTTTACCGTTATACTTGCGTTTTTCCAATCTTTTGTATTTGTAACAATTTTATCAAAACTTCCCGGTTCCATTATGTTTGCAAATAAGCCCCTGTTTTTTATAGGGTCAATGGTTGCGCTTACAGCCGGTGCGGTTATGGTTATGTGGCTTGCGGAATTGATAACGGAAAAGGGTATTGGTAACGGCGGTTCTCTTTTGATTTTTGTGGGTATTATATCAGGTATCCCATTGTATACACAAAGGACGGCTACCCTTGTATCACAAGACCCCAGGTTGCAGCTTGGTATTATGGCGCTGCTGTTAATATTTGTTGCAACGATTATATTTATTATTGTGCTTCATGATGCAATAAGAAAGGTGCCGATAGTTTCTGCAAGACGTCAGGTGGGAAATAAAGTTTACGGCGGGCAAAATTCCAATATTCCGTTTAAATTAAACCCAGGCGGCGTTATGCCCATTATCTTTGCGGTTGCAATTTTGTTATTCCCCGCTACAATTTTAGGTTTTGTGCAGCAGATGAATGTTTCAAATCCTGCGCTTAAAAATGTTTTAGAAACTATGAGTGCGTTTTTAAATCCGTCAGGTATAAGCTATTATGTTATTTATTTCTTGCTGATTGTAGCGTTAACATTTTTCTATGCCTCAATTATTCCTAATATGCAACCAAAAGAAATTGCAAACAACCTTAAAAAATACGGTTCCGCTATCCCCGGTGTGAAACCCGGCAAGCCGACAGCCGATAAATTGGATGAAATTTTATCAAGATTAATGTTTATAGGCGCTATTGCCCTTGGTATTATTGCATTAATACCGACTGCGGCATCTAAAATTACTGATATTACAACCCTGCAAGGGCTTGGTGCTACATCGCTTATCATTATGGTGGGTGTGGCGCTTGATTTTATTAATCAAATCAAGACCCATATGCTTGCAAAAAATTACGAAAGCTTTTTAAAACAAGAACAATAGATAAATAAAGGCGTTTTTTATGAAAAAAGTTTTTATATTTTTAGGCCCTCCGGGGTGCGGTAAAGGGACTCAAACAGACAGACTTTCAAAAGAATTAAACCTGCCGCACATTGATACAGGCTCACTTTTAAGGGAAAACATTAAAAATGAAACCGAATTTGGCAAAATTGCAAAAGGTTTTATTGATAAAGGTCAGCTTGTGCCGATTGAAGTGGTTGAATCTGTTATAAATGAAAGAATTTCAAGACCTGATTGCAAAGATGGGTATATCCTTGACGGGTTCCCAAGAAGTATAGAGCAAGCCGAAGCACTTAAAAAGATGTGGGAAAATTCGGCACATAAATTTTCTAAGGATGAAAAGGTTGCTGTATATTTTGATATCCCGACAGATGTTCTTGTAGAAAGGCTTGTAAACAGGCGTTCCTGTCCAAAATGCGGAAAAATATACAACCTTAAAAGCTCTGTGCCAAAGGTAGAAGGCAAATGCGATATATGCAGTGTTGAACTTATTCAAAGAAAAGATGACACAAGGGAAACTGCGCTTTTAAGGTTTGAAACATATGATAATGAAACAAAACCCCTTTTAGATTTTTATAAAAAAGAGGAGCTTTTGGTTCAGATTAATGCAAACCAAGGGATTGATGCCGTGTATGCGGAACTAAAGAAGGTATTAAATGATTAATCGAAAATCAAGAGAAGAATTAAAGCTGATGAAACACGCAGGTTCTGTTGTGGCCCTTGTTCATCAGGCGATGAAAGAGGCTGTAAAGCCAGGTATATCAACTCTTGAATTGGACGAAATTGCAGCAAAAGTTATCAAAGAAAATAAATGTATACCAACTTTTTTAGGGTATAACGGTTTCCCCGGGTGTATCTGTGCCTCAATTAATGAAGAGGTGGTGCATGGTATCCCATCCTCAGGCCGTATATTAAAAGAGGGGGATATAATTTCAATTGATATAGGTGCTACATACAGAGGCATGGTGGGGGATTCTGCGTGGACTTATCCTGTAGGCAAGATTTCAAAAGAATATGAAGATTTGCTTAAAATTACAGAATTAGCCCTGTTTAACGGCATAGCACAAATGAAACCGGATAATATCCTGGATGATATTTCAGGGGCGGTTGAGGATACGGCATTAGGCAAGGCTGAAAATATTCCTGCAGATTTAAAGGGCAAAAAATACGGCATTGTGAGGCAGTACGGCGGGCATGGTGTTGGCCGCAATATGCATGAAGACCCGTTTTTGTTTAATTACAGGGTTAATAATAAGACAAAGATTAAATCCGGGTATGTAATTGCTATTGAACCTATGATAAATCTCGGAGTGGATGAGGTTGTTGTATCTGCCGCAGATAACTGGTGTGTTTCAACAGCTGATAACAAAGCATCTGCGCATTTTGAGCACACGGTTGCCGCAACAGAAGACGGGCCTATGATTTTAACAGCGCTTGAATAGGCGGTGTTACGGCAGGCACTTGTTAACTATTATACTAATCGTTGAAAGATAATCATATTCAGGGTTATAGGGTATTGTTACATATTCATTTTTAACAAGTGCGATATATGTGATTGAAATATCCTGTGTTTTGTACAGTTTAGATGCTGCATACAGGTAAACTATAGTCTGAATGTCATCTTCAGGATTTTTGGGTAGGTTTTGTGTTTTCCAATCATAGATTTGGATTGTATTTTGGCAGTTTTCATCTGCGTGTGGCAGGTTTTTATCAGGCATAGTTTGTAAAACCGCATCAAATCTGCCAGTAAGGTAGAATGTATTCCCTAAAACCCTTGCTGCTTGCGGATTTTTAGTGTCGGGTGGGGTGCATCTAATCAAAAAAGGTTGTTCTATTTGTATTTTGGGTGCATTTTTAAGTTTGCAGACCGCATTATATGTTTTTATTTTTTCTATAAATTCTCTATCGCTTGGAGCAAGGGCGTTTTCAATTTTTGTTATGTCAAAACCCTTTAAATAATAGCATAAATAGCTGTGCAAATTTTGTCCTGCCTTTGCGGACGGTGAAATTTTTGGTAAAAACAAACCTTCTTCGTATTTTAATTTATACTCTTCAGGGCTTGTATCAAGCAGTTTTAGTGAATTTGCGCTGAATGTTTTTGGTGTTTTGCTATTTGACATTTTCCCTGCTTTCTTTTGCCGGAATGTTTGTGAGCAGGCCACTTGGGCGTTTTTCTTTTATTTTATTATAGATTTTGTATTCTAACGCTGATGAAAGATAAAGTTTTCTTTTAGCCCGTGTTATACCGACGTATGCCAGTCTAAAGTTTTCATCCAGGATTTCCTGTTTTAATTCATCCTCATTTTTAGGGTTGGTTTTAAGGTTTTCAATGAATTTTGAATTTTCCTTTAATTTAATACCGTCAATATCTAAAGTGAGGTTTTCAGAGTGTAATTGCGGGATAAAAACGTAATCAAACTCATCCCCTTTTGACTTGTGGAGTGTTAAAACCCGTATAGTATTGCCCTTGTCGGTTTCTGCGCTTGAAATTAAACGTATACCAGTTTTATTCGGGCGATTTTTAAGGTCGTTCAGTTTTTTAACCGTGTCTTCAAAGGTTTTATTTTGATTATAAACTTTGGATACTATCCCTGAAACAAGTGATATATTTGCCTTTTGATTGTTATCACGGGAAAAATAAAATTCTGCTGCCTTGTATGCGATTTCATAAGGGGGGCAGTTCCACATATTTAAAAAATATTTCAAATCCCAGAATATATTAAAATATTCATTATTCCCAAGGATAAACGCGGTTTTATGAGTTTCAAGGTAATCAAAAATTTCAATATCATTTTTATAAAAGCCAAGCCCTATCAGGGTTTTAGTGCAATCCTTAACGGTATTATTGTTAAGCGGGTTATTTAAAAAGTTTAAAATAGCAAGGATAGTGTTAAATACAGGGTTTAAGCCAAGGGTGTCAGAGTTTGTTGTGATTTTTGCATTACAATTATCTGATAAAAAGCTGCTCCATTCGGATACTTCGCGGTTGCTCCTTAGAAGAACGGCTACACTAGGAGTTTTATTGGGGTTATTTTTATAAATTTTATTAATTTCAGAGAGGATAAAATCTTTTTCTTCCTTTTCTTTTTCAAATATATTGATAACAATGCTTTTTGGGTCAACTATGTTTTTACCCTCAACAGGCATGGTGGTAACAGGCAGAAATGCACTTTCAGATACGGTTTTACCGTAGTTAATAAGTGTATTTGCAAAATCGATAATTCCTGTAGCATTTCTCATGGAATAATTCATATTTACACTTTTATTATCAGAGATGAATTTCTTAAATCCTTTAACGTCAGCGTTTGAAAATGTAGTTGTTATTGCCTGATTTACATCCCCGCAACGGATAAGGTTTTTGTGTTTATCGGATAATATTTTTATAAGTTCCTGCTGGATTTCGCTTGAATCCTGTGCTTCATCTTCAATTATAAATTTCATAAGGTTTTGATAATATTCCCTAACCCCCGCATTGCCGCGAAGGAGTGTCAGTGACAGGGATAAAAGGTCATCATAGTCTATATAGTTATTGCTTAGCAATGTGGTTTTATAGGTTTCAAGGATGCGTTTAAAAAGCGGGGACAATTTATCCGGGTTTTGGTGTTTTTGGTTTTTGTAGGCTGAAATCGCTCTTTCATAAAGTTCTGACTTAGGTAGGTCAATCCCGAGGGTTGATATTATATCTTTAACGATTGTACCCCTTTTAATTTCATCCAAAATTTCAAAATCCACATCAAGATTTAGTTTTGTATGGTTGTTATTTTCTCTTAAAATACGCAGCGCAAGCCCATGGATAGTTGAAATATGGGGCAATTCTACAAGGCTTGGAAAATTTTCTTTGATTTTTTCTTTAAAATTTCTCGCAGCAGAATCCATAAATGTAAGCACAAAGATATTTTCAGGTGCTGTGCCCTCATTAAGTAGTTTCATTATAAGGGCAAGCATTATTGTTGTTTTACCGGCTCCCGCAACGGCGCTTATTGCCATATTTCCTGATTTATATTTTAAAACAGGTGCCTGGTCCGGGCGGGGGGTGATTTTAAGCGGTGCTTTTTTTGTAACGACGGATAGTGTTTCATTAACAGGATTTTTAAAGAAATGGTTTATCCCTTTAAAGTTTTCAACTCCTAAAAAATCATAAATACTTGAATAAATATAGATTGTGCCTGAATTTAAAAGATAGATTTTCCTTATAAGGCGTGCTGTTTTATCCAGTGCGCAGTTTATATTATCTTCAAGTTCAAAGGTGTGTTTTTTCCAGCTTTTTTGGAATACCCACGCATTATAAAGGGGGCCTATATCCTGTTTTACCCAGTTAGAGCTTGTTGTATCAAGCAGGAATGTGTATTTGGTGCAAATAGAATTATCGATTAATTTTTGTGCAGTGGATACTGTTATTGCGTTGTTATCTATATTGGTGCCGGAGAGCGGGTTTTCGGATATTATTGTATGTTCAAGCTGAAGGAGCAGCTCTCTGTTTAGTATATTTTGGCTATAGCTTTCAGGGGCAGGGGTGAAGATTTCTTCAAAATCGCGTATCTGTTTTAGTAATTGGTTTATTTTATAGACGGTGTCTTTGTTTTCAGGTTTTAGCGCAATATATTTTGAAGATAGTTCATAAATTTGGGATGATAGGTTTAAATCTTTTATTTTATCTGTAATGTCTAAAAATTCTTTAATTTCAGGGATTTCTGTGTATTTATCAAAACAATCAAATATATTTTCTTCTTTAACCTCATATTCGTCAGCTATTTTAAGAGATAAATCAAAATCGGTTTTTAAAATTTCTGCCAATATCCCCCTTAAAGTATATGGGGAGATTTTTAAATTTTTATTGTTGATGATTTTTAAAATTTCCAAAATGGCTGAAATTTTTGGGTTTTTAGAAAGCTTTTCACTGCCTGAAAGGTATTGTATAGGGGCTCTAATTTTTTCAAGCTGGATTTTAAGATAATCATCAATATTTGGGGTTACAATTGCAATATCGGAAGGGTTTAATCTTAAATTGTGGTCTGAAAGAAGGGTGTTTATCTTTTCCACCGTTTTTGATATCATTTCATCCTGCCTTATAAAGCTTTCAATTTCAGAGTTTTGTAGCCCTATTTGTGCATTGTTTTTTATTGAACGGAAAATTTCATTCGCAATTATTGTTTTGGTATCTTTAGGGGCAAGGATAGGTTTTTCATCCAAAAATCTTTCAAAATCAAATTCCAGCGCACCGAGGAAACCTTTTCTTGTACACCCAAGGTCATCGTATGCAATAAAAAATTCTTTTATATCATTTTTGATATGATTTAAATATTCAAAACAGGCGGGCGTAATCTCATCCCCGTCATCCAAAATTACGTAACGATAAGGATTGTGGGTATTTTTATAAACGTATTTAAAAATATCTGTCTGACGAAGATAATCAAAAGCCCGAAGGTTAAGTGTTTTAAGCTTATACAGGTTCAGCGCATTTTTAATATCCGAATAAAAAGGGTCGGATAATATTTTTGCCCGCTCTTTTATTTCATCAGGGGTGAGCGCATTTAATACGCACAATGAATACCGCCTTAAAAGCTGGTGGAGCAAGTTTCCTTTAGAATTGTATCCTTTGAATTGAATTTCATCTATTGCTTTTTTAAAAATATATTGGCTTATTTCAAGCCCTGAAAGGTTTGGGGTAATTTTTGCATTTTTATCTTTGATTTCATTTTCAATAACAGGCCAGTTGTCAATAATTTTATTATATACAAGGCCAAAAAATGTATAGACATTAAAATTTGTAAGGGCGTCAATATTTAATAGCGGTTTTGTTTTTTCTATAAATTCGTTCTTTTTTTTATAATTTTGCACAAGAACAAGTATCTTATCTGCCCCTATCCCTTTATTTAAAAGGTCAGCGTAAGTGTTGATTAAAATATCTGTTTTATTTGAATTAAGGTGATTTTTAATAAGCATTACTGTTTTTAGAGGATATCCATAGGGTCAATATCTACTACCATTTTAATGTCGTTTGGGAGGATTATTTTTCTTAAAAATGAAAGTATGATATTGTGACCTTTTTCATCCAGTTTATTTTTTACTATCAGGTTAAAGCGGTATTCGCCTCGGATTTTTTCCAGTACACAAGGGGCAGGCCCCATAACTATAAGCCTTTCGGATAATGATTGTTTATCTATCCAATCCTTTAGACGCATTGATATTTCCATTGCAGATTTTTCCGCCCTAAAATTATTATCGGAACTAAGAATAATTCTTATTATTTTTGAAAACGGCGGATAATCAAAGGCCTCGCGGATTTCAATTTCGTTTTCAAAAAAGCTGTCGTAATCCTGTTCCCGTGCTTTATCAAGGAAAATATTTGAATTGTTGTAGGTTTGGAATATTACTTTGCCTTCCTCTTTGCCACGGCCGCTCCTGCCTGCTACCTGGCAGAGGAGCGAAAAGCCTCTTTCAGAGCTTCTGAAATCAGGCAGGTTAAAGCTCAAATCAGCGTTAATAACACCCACAAGTGTGACATTGGGGTTATCAAGACCTTTTGCAATCATCTGTGTGCCAATCAGGATATCAATTTCGCCTTTATTGAAGGCATCAAGGATTTCAAAATGTTCGTTTTTTTTGGTTAAATTATCAGAATCAAGCCTTTGAATTTTCATATCAGGGAAAATTTTCCCGGCAATTTCTTCTACTCTTTGGGTGCCTGTGCCAAAATTTTCTAAAGTCCCTTCTTCTTCACATTTTGGGCATTTAGTGAGGTTTTTAATTTCATAGTTACAATAGTGACAGCGGTGAGAATTTGATGCGCTGTGGTAAATTAGAGGGATAGCGCATTTTGGGCATTCAACAACGGTAGAGCAGCTGAGGCACTGTGTATAGCTTGAAAATCCACGCCTGTTTATAAGCAGAATTACCTGATTTTTATTTTTTACGGTTTTATTAATTTCATCAATTAAATATTTTGAAAATATACCGTTATTGCCAAGACCCCTCTCAAGGCGCATATCGACCATTTGAACTTTCGGAAGAGGGGCATTGTTGTATCTGTGGTTTAGTATAAAAAGCGAGTTAGAGTTTTTTGCCTCATAATAGCTTTTAATATCCGGGGTGGCACTTCCGAGGATTACCCTTGCGCCGTTTAATTCAGCCAGTTTTTTAGCCACTTCAATTGCTGAATACCTTGGGGCAGGCATGGTTTGCTTATATGCGGGGTCGTTTTCTTCATCAATTATTATAAGGCCGAGGTTTTTAATCGGGGCGAATACACTGGAGCGGGCACCAAATAATATTTTTATTTCATCATTTCTAAGCTTTTGCCACACTTTGTATTTTTCAGCCTCTGATATGGAGCTGTGCCAGATACCGACGGAAGATTTCCCGAAACGCTTTATTGTACGGTTTGTAAGCTGGGATACAAGCGCAATTTCAGGTGCAAGAAACAGCACATTTTTACCTTCATTTATAGTATCTTCAATCAGTTCAAAATAAATTTCCGTTTTTCCTGAGCCTGTTATGCCATAAAGAAGGGAAGTTTTTGCATTTACTTTTTTAATATCTTCATAAACTTTTTGCTGTTCTTCAGTCAACGTGTTTGTTTTTGATGTTTTTCTTGTTTTTAAAACCTTTAATTCCTTGTTTGGTTTTCTGTAATTTTTAAGATTTTTTGCAAAGAATTTTTCAGGAAGTGCGGTTTTTAAGACGGTAGGAAGGTCTGAAAAATAATAGTTTGCAACCCACTCAAGCACTTTTAAGTATTCAAGGTCAAACAGGGCCTCATTTTCAAGGATTTCATCAATATATTTTGCCTTTATTCCTTCTTCAAGGTAATCGGAAAACCCTACGATATATGCTTTTATCATTCTGCCTTTTCCAAAACCGAATGGTACCATAACGGGCTGGCCGATTTTTATATCTTTTTTTAAATTATCAGGGATTAGGTATGAAAATGTCCTTGTGCCAAGCACTTTAATATCTACAAGGCAGAGGGCGTATTTATATTCTTTATTTTCGACAGTTTCAGGCATATTTATATTCAGCCCTGTTTTTTAAGTATGTTTAATTTATTTGCTTCAAGTTCATCAAAGATGATTTTTTGAACGATGGTACCGGTTGAAAATATGCTGTTAAAGGGCATAATTTTAACCGTGGATGTAACATTTGAAAGTGGTGTAACGGTTATAATATAATCTTTTGCACCTGTTCTAAATAATATACGGCCGCTTTTAGATTGCATTTCAAGGATTTCATAATTCAGGGAATTGAGTACTGAAAGTGTATCAAGGTACATATTATCTGCTGAAATTCCAAAGTTTTTTATTGAATCATCAAGGTAAGAGGCCATTACCGTTTGTGCTGTTATATTAAATATTAAAAACATAAGGATAAGGATTTTTTTCATTTATTTGCTGTCCTTCCATGTTTTGCCAACCTTTACATCAACTTTAAGAGGTACCCGTAAAGGTTGGTCAAGTTCCATAGCCTTTGTTACGGTTTTTATTGTTTCATCAAGTTTATCGTTTCTAACCTCAAGCACAAGTTCATCATGCACCTGTAGAAGGATTTTTGCAGGCAGGTTTTCTTTTTTTAAATCATTATCGAGCCTAATCATTGCCAATTTTATTAAATCGGCAGCTGAGCCCTGGAGGGGCGCATTTACTGCGGCACGTTCCGCAAATTCTCTTATTTTAGCATTTCTTGAGTTTAATTCTTCCCCAAGATATCTTTTTCTTCCGTATATTGTTTCAACATATCCTGTTTCATGGGCTTGAATAAGGGTGTTTGTAATGTAGGTGTTAATTTTCGGGTATTGTCTAAAATACTTATCAATAAATGTTTGAGCCTCAAGCGGGGTTATGCCAAGGGCTGAGGCAAGCCCGTATCTTGTCTGCCCGTAGATTAAGCCGAAATTCACGGCTTTTGCTTTTCTTCTCATTTCTTTTGTAACATTTTCAGGGATTACATCAAATATTTTTGAAGCGGTAACGGTATGAATATCAATATCACTGTTAAATGCCTCAACAAGGGCATTATCCATAGAAACATGGGCAAGCAGACGGAGTTCTATTTGGGAATAATCAGCCGCAAGGATAGAATAGTCGCTGTTTGAGGGGATAAATGCCGCACGTATTCTGTTTGAAAATTCCGTTCTTATCGGGATATTTTGAAGATTGGGATCAGAGCTTGAAAGCCTCCCCGTTGTTGTTACTATCTGATTAAAGTGGGTATGCAGCTTATTATCTGCTTTTAGAAGATTTGGGAGGTTGTCAACATATGTGGTTTTAAGTTTCATAAGGGTTCTGTGCTCTAAAATATCACGGGCAATTTTATGCTCTTCGGCTAAATCTTCAAGAATTTTTGCATTTGTAGAGTATCCTGTTTTATTTTTTTTACCCGGTTTAATCTTTAATGTATCAAACAGGATTTCACCTACCTGCTTTGGTGAATTTATATTAAATTCCATACCTGCGGCTGCGAAAATTTCTTTTTCATAACCTTTGATTTTTTGGTTAATTTCTGCGGATAATTCTTTTAGATATTCAGTATCAAGACTGATGCCTGTTTTTTCCATATCTGATAAAACATAAGCAAGCGGCAATTCTATATTTTCCAATATTTTCTTTTCATCATCAGATAGGGTTTCCATATAAAATTTGTGCAGTTTAAAAATATATCCTGCAAATTGTTCTCTATTATCTTCGTTAGGGATTATATTGAGGTAATTTTGTATTTGACTAATAAGGTCATGTTTTCTTGAAGAATCTTTTACATAGCTTGAAAGCATAACATCATTTATAACACCTTTAATGACGATATTATTTTCAAGATTTTTCTTTATATCGTATGTGATTTTTTTAATATCAATATTTTTAAGAATATCTTCTGCATCTTTTACGCTTGAAGATGTTGTATATTCTGCATTTGCAAGGTATACATTTTGTCCCTCAATTAAAAATGCAATGGTATCGGATATTTTTATCATTTTAAATTCTTCAAATGAAATATTTTTAAATGCCGGAGTATCTGTATTTTGTTGAAATGCAGCACCAAAAAGACTTCCCTGAATTGGCGCACTTGTATTTTCAGCTGTTTGGGGTTGTTTTTCAGCGGTAGCTTGAGGTTTAGTTTCAGAGCTTTTGCCAGTTTCTGTTGTTTGGAGCAGTGGTTTGGCAGTATTTACGGTTTCATCTTTGCATAAGAAAGGCACTAAAAGGCTGTCTATATTTTTAACAAAGCTAAAGAACTGTACCTTATTAAAGAAATCAATTACGTTTTGTTTTTTTTCAATTTCAAGGCATGTGTTTTCAAAATCAAAATCAATATCGACATCCGTTTTAATTGTTGCAAGAAATTGAGAAAGATAGGCAGTTTCTTTGTGTTCAACTAATTTTTCTTTGACGGATTTTTTTTGTATATGTTCAATATTTTGGTAAATATTATCAAGAGTGTCGTATTCCTGAAGCAGGCTGCTTGCGGTTTTTGGGCCTATACCCTTAACGCCCGGTATATTATCGGATGTATCGCCGCAGAGTGCCTTATAATCTATAACCTGGTTTGGACAAACTTCCATTTTTTCGCAAACTTTATCCCAATTATACGTGATAATTTCGCCTTTGCTTGGGATGAGAACACTTACCAAGCCTTCTTTATCCACAAGCTGCAAACTGTCACGGTCGCCAGTTAAAATATAGGTTTTATGGTGCGCCTCACTTGCTTTTTTTGCAATTGTGCCTATAATATCATCGCCTTCAAACCCTTCTTTTGTGTGGATTGGGATATTTAGTGCCTGTAATCCTTCCATAATAAGTCCGAGCTGCGGGCGGAGGTTATCGGGCATGGATTCTCTGTTTGCTTTATAACCTTCATATTTTTCAAGGCGGAAAGTTTTTCTTGAAACATCAAAAGCTACAGCTATTGAATCAGGCTTAATGTTATTAAGGCCGTTATTTTGTTTAAGTAGGTCAAAAATTGCCTTAAAAAACCCGTAAACTGCCCAGGTTGGCGTGTGGGATGTTGTCTGCATATTTGTTCTTTCAAGTGCAAAATACATCCTGAATGCAAGGGCGTGTCCGTCAATTAACAGTAAGGTTTTTGGCTCTTTCATTTTAAACTTCCCCAAATCAAAAGCTTGTGTGCTTAATTATAATTTTACCTTAAAAAAGCTTAAAAATCGTTTCTTTTAATTAATTTTACGGAATTTAAAATCGTTACAACAGGGTCAGATGATGGTGTGATTTCTGCTTGAGGAAGGTCAGCTGAATTATCCTTGTTATCTGTGCAATCTGCTTTGTATATTTTTATATATTTTACAAGTCCTATGGTTTTATCGGGGTCAGATGAGAGGTCAAAGAATGTTCCACCTTTGTTTAATATGCATTGTGCCTTATAATTTAATGCAGTGTTTGAAATATGATAAGTTTTTTTATTATCTTTTGTCATAGAGCCGATTTGCGCCCAGTGTATTTGTTTATCAAAATCTTCAAGGCCCGCAAATATAAAATAATCCCCGCTATAGTCTACTTTTATATCATTGCCGTTTTTATCGGTAATGATATCCCCGGTTTTATATGTGTAAGAATCAGGGTCTGATTTTACAAGCTGCATAGTTTCTTCATATGATTTAGCATACGAGGTTTGGATAATTTTAATAAGGCCAATTCCCACATATCGTAAAAACATTGTAGGTGTGTAAGTTTCAGTCACAATTTTAATTTTAGGATTGGTTGTTTCATTTTTTATTTGAATGCCAGATATTTTAAAGCCGCTGTATCCGCTAAAATCAGAATATAAATCTTCAAGACCGTCTTTTATATCCTGAAGGGTTTTAGCAGTTCTTTCTTCTGCAGGTTTAGAGTTTAAGACAGATACCATATAAAGGGCTGTGGTTTCAGTGATTTTTTGCGCCTTATATCTTGCTGCCACAATATACCCTGCATCAATTGCACATATGCAAAAGACTGAAAATGCAATCAGGAAAATAAATACAGTAAGAGTAATACTTCCTTTGGATTTTTTCATTCCAGCTCTACCTCAAAATCCTGAACATTGTAATCATTATCATTACCGTTATCAGTTTCCTGTGTGTTTTCTGAATTATCCGAAAGGCTTTTAACTTGCAGAGGAGTGTCAAAAAATGTATTAGGAATATTAAAAGAATTTTTTCTTAAAATAGCACTATTTACAGGAATTATTGTTAAAAAACCGTAATAATCAGGAGTGAATTCACCCTTAGAATTGAACGGCGTAAAAGTTGCCCTGTATTGATAAGTGCCTATTAAAAAATCTATATTATCAGTTTCGGTAAGTTTTAATTCAAGAGAATTTACATATGGCACTCGCCTTTGTTTCAGAAGGATTTTAGCGTACTCTTTAATGTTTTTTACGGTTTCTTCTTTTTCAATATTTATTTTGTTTGTAAGTGCCATAAGGTTTATAGCCTCATAGAGGGAAGAATTAAACTTATAATTAGCATTTATTATTATGGCAATTTCTGCAACAATACCAATAAAAAATATAATAAAAGGCGCAAGCAGTGCTAATTCTATAATATGTTGGGCTTTTTTGTGTTTGCATTTATAATGCACCTTTTGCTCCCTTTATTTGTAATTGTGCTTTTATTTTTTGGTTTCGCCAAAAGAGTATTTTAAATCTTTATATGTAATATCAATCGGCAGGAAGGAAGGGTCTTTTAAAAACACATAAAAGAAATTGGACCCGTTTGCCTTAACGACACTTGCAGATGTAATTGTATGGTTTGATATTCCGCTTACAATAGAGCCTATCTGGCTTGTAACGGCATTGTTTGAGTTTGTTTTGGCTACCGTAGAATTAACATTGTTTACGTTATGATAAGCATTTTGAATATCGGCAAAAGCACCTAATGTTGGCGCAATGTTTGAAAGCCCATTATATGTACCTGTTTCATAGCTTTGATAAGCATTCAGATATGCAGACGGCGGGATTGGGCTTAGGGTTTCGTTGCCTGCTTTAATTAAAAAATCTTTAAGGTAAAAAACATAGTCTGCCGCTGTTGAATTGTTTTTTATATCCACATAAACAACAAGGGCATCAGGAAGAGGGGTTTTTGAAACCCCTATCCTCATATCTATATCTTCGCTTTCAGAGTTTTTTGTATAAGTTGAAAATGTGAACAGTTCACTTGTCTGTATTGTCCGGGTATTTGTTTGATTATAATCATCCCCGACATAGCTTAAAGATGTACAGCCTGCAAGAACAAATGCACTGCCAAGTAAAACCGCAGTTAAGAATAATTTCTTAATTGAATTGGTTTTTTTCATCTTCACTTACCCCTTTGATTGTTAAGTTAACTCTGCCTTTATCATCTATTTTTGCAACTTTAACTATTACAGTATCGCCTATATTTAAGCGGGATTCAACAGTATCAATTCTTTCGTTGCAAACTTGTGAAATGTGTACCATACCGTCTTTGCCCGGGGCAAGTTCTACAAAGGCGCCAATAGGAATAATTCTAACTACTTTACCCTTGTATACGCACCCAACTTCAGGTTTAAAGGTGAGTTCCTTAATCATTTTAATTGCGATATCTGCACCTTCTTTATCATTTGATGTGATTGTTACTGTGCCGTCATCCTTGATGTCAATTTCGGCACCTGAAGCGTCAATAATACTTCTAATCATTTTGCCGCCAGGCCCGATAACGGTGCCTATATCCTCTGTCGGAATTGTCATAGAGTATAATCTTGGTGCAAATTGTGAAAGGTCTTTATTTGGTTCTGATATTGCCTCTCTCATCTTGCTCATGATATATAATCTGCCGTCTTTTGCCTGGCACAATGCTCTTCTTAATGTTTCATTTGAAATACCTTTAATTTTCATATCCATTTGAAGAGCGGTAATACCTGTATCGTTACCGGTAACTTTAAAGTCCATATCACCAAGGAAATCTTCAATGCCCTGAATATCTGTTAATACGACATCAGTATCTCCTTCTTTGATAAGGCCCATAGCAACGCCGCCTATCATGCATTTAACGGGAACGCCTGCATTCATTAGGGCCATAGAGCTTGCGCAGGTTGAACCCATTGAGGTTGAGCCGTTTGATTCAAGTACATCTGATGTAACCCTTATTGTGTATGGGAAATCCTTTTCATCAGGCAGCGCCGGAATATTTGCACGTTCAGCAAGGTTGCCGTGGCCTACTTCACGTCTGCCCGGGCCTCTGAGAGGTTTTACTTCACCAACAGAGAAACCTGGGAAAATATACTTGTGCATATAATGCTTTCTAACAAGCGGGTCTACACCGTCAAGCTCTTGTGCCATAGCAGGCCCTGCAAGTGTCGCGCAAGATAATATCTGTGTTTGGCCTCTTGTAAATACCGCAGAACCGTGTGCACGCGGGATAACTCCTACTTCGCACCAGATTGGTCTTACCTCAAATGTCTTTCTGCCGTCAGCTCTGACACCTTCATTTACAATCATTGCTCTCATGATTTTCTTTTCAAGGGCTTTAAATTCTTCCGCTACAAAGTCTATTCCGGTTTCTTCCATCATAGCTTTGATTGGGTGAGTGTCATCAAGGGCTGTAATTTTATCTTTAACTATTTGTTTTGCCTCATCAAGTTTATTTTTTCTGTAATCGCGGTCAAAATTATGGTAAGCATCATAAATCATATCATAGCAGCTATCTTTAATAATCGCCGCAAGTTCCGATGTATCATAAGGGTTAACAAACTCTTCTTTTGTAATGCCGCATTGTTTTGCAAATTCAATTTGCGCTTCACACTGTTTTTTGATTTCAACTTGTGCAAATTCAACAGCTGCCATAATATCATCTTCTGTTACGAATTTACACCCTGCCTCAACCATGATAACGGAATCCATTGTACCTGCTACAACGATATCCATATCTGATTTTTCAGATTCTTGGTGGGTTGGGTTTGCAATCATCTGACCGTCAATTCTGCCTACTCTTACAGCGCCCACAGGGCCTTCAAACGGTGCACCCGAAAGCATTAATGCAGCTGAGGCACCTAAAATTGCAAGCGTGTCAGGCTGATTTTTTTGGTCATAGCTGAATAATTGAACAACAACCTGAACATCGTTTCTATAGCCTTTTGGCCAAAGCGGGCGTATGGGGCGGTCAATCAATCTTGATACTAATATTGCTTTTTCTGAAGATTTTCCTTCGGTTCTTGTAAAGCCGCCGGGTATTCTTCCTATAGCGGACATTCTTTCTTCGTAATCAATTAAAAGAGGGAAGAAATCTATACCTACACGGGGTTCTTTACTAACCACGGCGTGTACAAACAGCATAGTGTCTTCACATTTTACGGTAACAGAGGATGTTGCGCTCTGTGCGTATTTTCCTGTTTCGATTTCTACAGTCTTCCCGCCGACTGTAATTTCCATTTTTTTAGATTCCGGCATGTTTTCCATTTTTCTTTTTCTTTCTTAATTTTCTATACACTTCTTTTATTTGTCTAAATTTTATAATAAATATGGTTTAAATGCCAGAAAAACTTTTAACAAAACTTAATCCCAATATTCATTTAGAGCAAATTTTCATGTTCAGGGTAGTTGCATTATGACTTAATAATGTAATAGAAAGAATTTGAAATGATAGTAAAGAATATCGGCATACGCAATACGGCACCGGCATTTAAGGGGTATGATGCGGTTCCGCTAAAGGCTCTTCATATAGATACAAGGCGTGGCAAGGTTGAGGATGAATTAAGAGAAATTGCAAAAAAAGAAAATTTTGAAATTAAACCTTCTAAATATAATGAATCTTTTAATCAGGATTTTAAGGCAATTCTTAAAAAAGACGATGCACCGTTTTTAACCATGCAGGGTAATGAAGAATTTGACGGACCGAATCTTTCTGATATTTCAAAACAATACGGTATGCCTGTAAATTTTTTGCCTATGTTTGACAGAAGTACAGGTTTTATTTCAGGGGGTAATTTTTATACAGGCAAAACCCCGAAAGGCGAAAAATGGATATTGATTGGTGCAATGGACAGGAATATTGATAAGAATAAGATTTCTGAACTTTATGATATTAAAAAAGAAAATATTCATTTTATTACCCAACAGGATTATCATTTAGATTTTTCAATAAGACCCATAGGATATCCTTATGTTCTGATAAATCATCCTGGCAGAGCAAGAAGGTATCAGGAGGAAATTACAGGCAAACCTGCCCAAAAAACAGAATTTGATGAGAGGCTTATGGAAAGTTATAAAAATACTCTTATAGAATTAAAACAGGCGGGGTTTTACCCTATTCCTATAAGCGGGGTATATCCTGAAGGCATAAATTTTTTAAATGCCGTTGTAAACCTGCATGATGACGGTACAATTTCCTATATTACAAATTCATCAGATTGTGACGATGACATTAAAATAAAGTATCAAAAAAAGTTTGAGAAAGAACTTAGAGAAAAGCTTGAGAAACTGGGCGAAAAAATGCCTGATGCGCCAAAATTACGCGATGTTTATTTTGTTAAGGGTGAAGTTTGTGATGATATAGGCTGGAATGAAATGATAGAGAATATTATTGAAGGTGCGGGCGGAATTCATTGCATGACTCTTGAAGAGCCGAATTTTGAAATATGGGGATAATTTAACAATCGGGTTAAGCAATTTTTATTTGTCTTTTGTTTTATTGAGGTTATGCAGATAACTTTTGGAAATAAAATACCTATATCAAGAGCGCAAATTTATGATAAAAAAGCGCAAGACTTTAAAGAGGCAACCTTGTATGAACTTGACGGCAGGGAATATTCTGATATTGATGAAATTGCCAGTGACCCCGGGGCGTGGGAGTATAAGTTTTTGATGACAGCTGACCTTGCGGGCAAAATCCGGAAACTTGATTCTTGTCGGGGGGAAGGGGTAAATTTATCTGACTTTCAAAAGCATCTGCTTGAAAAGAACAAATTTTATATTCTTAAAACAGAAGAAGATAAATTGGCTGCGATTTGTGAAACAAATGGGTTTATGAATACTGCGGATGTGCATTTTACAGAAAGCAGCAAGGATTACGGACTTGCAGGACAGACAATTTTGGCTTCAATTGTAAAACAGATGTTAAAAACACCGGAGGCGGCGCTTGAGGTTAGTGACCCCGTAGATGATGCAAGGAAATTTTATATGACAGATTGCGGGTTTAAAGAAAAGGAACCCGGTTCTCATGGGCTTAAAATGGAAGAAGAGGATATGGAAAGATTTGTTTTAAAGGTTGAACAAAACATTCAAAGCCCGATTAAGGATATTGAAGAATAATCATATCCAGGACACAGCGCACCGAAAAGGCAAGAGTACCCGGGTTCGAATTCGTACCAAATTCACTGTTGTTCAGATAAGCGTCCCAATAGTTACTGCCTGTGGGCGTACCTGCCCATATATGGTTCGGGTAGCAGTTGTCAGCCCAATTCTGGCTTGTATATCCGGGTGCGGCGCCCTTACACTTACCGGCCAAGTTTGCACACCGCGGGGCGCCGGTAAGGCTTGCCGAGTTGTTACATAGCTGCAAGCCTGTATGATGCAGGCACTCTAGCTTTCGCACACTGTGTCAAGATACGTTGACAGATTTTTCGGTTTGATAATATAAACACTCTTCAAACGATATTTGTGAATACAAAAATATTTCATCTTTTTTAAAAAGATGACTCTGTCTTGACGATATGATGTCCTCGTTTCTGTTAAAATCCTTAAACTTTAACACTCTTTAGAGAAATTCAGCATAAAATTATAATAACATAATGCCTATTTTTTGGCAGGTTTTTTACATTTTTTGTTATATTCTATCTCAAGCAGCCTTAGAATTTCATCAACATCATTTTTCAGAGAGCAAAGCAACATAGAGGCGTAATCAAGCTTTCTACATATTGATAGTATAGCTACTAATGGACAAGGATTTTGTATTAAGCCGATGTTACACCTTCTGCTATTGTAAATATTGAACATGCAAGAAGTGATACCACACTTACAAAGATAAATGCTATAGCTAAAGTCCTTGATATAGAACCATATATGCTTTTGCAGTTTGAAGATTAGGTTTTTATAAGTTTCGAAACTATAAAACCTCTACATTAAATTCATCTGTTAATGCACGTATAATATGCGGATTAATCAGTGAATTTGGGCATTTTGCAAAGTAAATCTTTTTCGGTGCGCTATGCAAAGTGCTAAGAAGCATATTTATGGTATTTGGACTGCAATGTGTAAATACAAAATTAAGCTTTTCCGCCTGCGCTGTTGATAAAATGTGCACTACAAGCTGGATTTCAACAGGAGATTCAAGCTCTATCAGTGCGTAATTTGCAAATCTTTTTGTAATTTCTTCTTTTTTATAAGACCCAACAATAACACAGATTTCTTTATCTGCGGTATTTTTAATTATTTTATCAATTTCTTCAAGATTATATTTAAGGGTTACGCTTTCACGGGTTTTTGCATCTGCCGGTGTAAAGCCTTCAGAGTTTAACGCGTTTTCAATCATAGGGGTAAAATTATAATCAGTTATTCTGACCATTCTTTCAGGTGCTATAAGTTTTGTTGTATAAATTGTGCCGCGTCTTAAATAATCTACCTTTTGTAAGAAATTTTCCGTTGCAAAAATAGGGCCCTTAAAGTTTGCAAAATCATTTGCAGCGTTTTCGTCGCCAAAATGGGCAATTAAGTTTTTATATTTTGAAAAATAAGGGTAACAGAAAGCTGTAAATAAGCTAGAATTTGTATATACGTTAATGTTTGTGCCATTTACGGCATCCAAAAGTTTTTCAAGCTCATCTAAATCGGAACCTGAAACGAGGATTGATTTCCCTTCCTTTATTTCAAACGGGATAGCGCATTCGGTACGTTTTCCGTATCTTTTTTCAAGTTGTTCAATTAATTTTTTCCAAATTTCAAATGCAAAATTAGAAAATTTGCATATTTTATCTATCAATTTATCTTTTTTAATTGATGAAATATTTGTTAAATTTAAGAATTTTAATACCTTATAATTCCACTCCGGGTTTGAAAATCCGAGGTTTTTAAGTTTTATAAGATTTGCTGAAGTTGTTTTTGCAAAAATAATTATCAATTCAATTAAATCAAGCTTTTTTGGTTCGTATTCATTTCTTTTTTCTATTACTATGCTTTCCCCGGCTTTTAAAATATTTGTAAGACTTGGGGTTTTAGGCAGTTTTATTGCATTTTCAACAAGTTCGTATTTTATTTTGCGCTCTGTACAGCATTTAAGGTATTCTTCTTTGATTGAAGTTTTTTGTGCCTCAAGCTTGTATAACAGGTTTTTATAATCTTCAAACCGAAGTGCCGTATTTATAATAATGACAGAAAGCGCATTTACTGCAGATTGTGCGATATCCATATTTTGTAAATTATAATCAGCAAGTTTTACCACATAAAACGCTATTTGTTTTATTTCGTTTAAAAGTAATTCTTCAAGGGCGTAGCTTGAAGGGTCAACAGAACACATGCCGGAATTTTGGCATGAGGATTTATCTGAAAATTCATTAAAAAAGTTTGACATAATAAACGTATATTATGCCAACTTTTAATATCTATAAATTGCCCGGGCAGGGTATTTAAAGGTTAATGTAATCCAAGGGCATCTTTATATAGCGCCATATAGCATTTTGCGGAATTATCCCAGGTAAAACGGCATTTGACTGCGTTGTCAACCATTTTATTGAAATCATCACGTCTGTCTATATAAGTCCATACGCCTTTTTTGATTTCATCAACCATAGACCTTGCATCATATGTTAAGAATTTAAAGCCGTTTGCTCTTTCATTAGGATAAGCAATAACCGTATCATCAAGGCCGCCTACTGCACGAACAATCGGCAATGTGCCGTATTTCATTGCTATCATCTGGCTTATACCGCAAGGTTCAAATAAGGATGGCATTAGAAACATATCAGAGCCTTTATAGATTGTGTCTGATAGTTCGGGTTTAAAATCAATCCAGGCACGGATATTTGATGAATTATTGCTGCTCCAGATTAGCATATTTTGGTATCCGCCCTCACCTGTGCCAAGAAACACAAAATCAGCGGGTAAATCCATTAAATCAAACTTTGCAAAATCAATTAAATCAAGACCCTTTTGATAGGTAAGTCTTGAAACCATGGAGACAAGAGGCCTATCAGGATTGATTGGGAGGCCGAATAATTTTTGTACTTCTTCTTTGAATTTCGGTTTTTCTTTTTTGTCAAAATCTTTTTTATCATATGTGGTGCCGTTTAATATACCGCACAGTTTGTATGTTTGTCCGCGAAGTGTGTAATCCATGCCTTCGCCAAATTCTCCGCCCAGAATCTCCTCGGCATATCTTGGTGATACGGTTGTAATTTTATCGGCACAGTATAATGCTCCCTTCAGCCAATTTACCCGTCCGTAGTGTTCAACACAGTTATCGTGGTACACATTATCCCAGCGCATATTTGCAAAATCTATGATTGATTTATCGCAAGAACCTTGGTATGCAAGGTTGTGAATTGTGAATACGGATTTGGTATTTTTATAAAATTCGTCAAATTTATAGTTGCTTTTTAGGTATACGGGTATCATTGCCGTGTGCCAATCGTTAGCGTGAATTATATCTGCTTTAAAGTTTAAAAGTTTAGCGTATTCAAGCACGGCAAGTGAAAATGATACATACCTTTGCATTTCATACATTTCATCGCACCACATCGGGTATACAACATCAAAGCAGGAAAAGTATTTAGGGTTATCTATAAAAAATATATTTACGTTTTTGGATTTTGGGTGTTTTGCGGTTTTTAATTTATAAACATGACGGGATGTACCCATATCAAGAGTTAGTTCGGAATTAGGCAGATCTTTTATATTCCATTTTTTTTCATCAATACACCCGTAAAACGGTGTGTATACTGCAACTTCTGCCCCTTCTTTTTCAAGAAACGGAGGAAGTTCTCCCACAACATCTGCAAGGCCGCCTACCTTTGAAAATGGGGCCATTTCTGCACTTGCAATAAGGACTTTTAGTTTTTTGCCAAACATATTCCCTCCAAATTCTATCCGTGAATTTATCCTTGTGACAGGATTTTTAAAGTTTCTTTTAACAGTTCTTCACTGTTGTCATTTGTTATAGTATTTGCACAGTGTTCAATTGCGCCCATATATTCATTCTGGCTGTAACCAAGGGATTGCAATATGCCCTGCACTTCTTTTATGGTGTCTTTTGAAAGTTTTGATGCTGAATTAGAAAGGCTTTGAACCTTATCTTCCATAATATTTGAAATTATATCCTGATTGGTTAGTTTACCCTTTAGCTCAAGTACGATTTTTTGTGCAAGTTTTGGTCCGACGCCTTTTGCGCGTGAAATAAGCTTGTAATCTCCTTCAAGCACGGCATTTATAAGTTCGGAGCCTGAAAATTCATCCAACAAAATCATTCCGACCTTTGTTCCTATGCCTGAAACGGAAGTAAGAATATCAAAAATTGCGCGGTCTTCTTTTTGTTTAAAACCTGCAAGGTACATTATATCTTCTTTATGAATAAGCTTAGTGTATAATTTAACTTCGTTTCCGATGTCACAAAGGGCGGAAAATGTTCTTGAATTAATTAAGAATTTATATCCGATACCGTTATTTTCAATAACTGCGGTATCAGTGTTTTTAAACATTAAAATTCCTTTGATGTAATCATACATAAAGCTTTTTCCCTAATTTTTGAAGTGTTTTAATATCTTCCGCAGGCTCTATACCTATTGTTGTAAGGTAATTGCCGATTAAAATACCGTTAACTGTTGTATCAAGGGCTTTTTCCATATTTTCTTTACTTAGTCTTAATTTTCTGCCGCCTGCAAAACGTACAACGGAAACCGGGTTTGCAATTTTAATTATCGCCAAAGTTCTTAAAATGTGTTCTTCATCTATTTTATCTTCGTAGCTTTCAAACGGGGTACCTTTAATCGGGGTTAAAAAATTTACAGGGATTGAATTTGGTTCGATTTCCGCAAGATTAAGTGCCATTTCAACCCTTTGTTCAATCGTTTCGCCCATACCTATAATTACGCCCGAACACACTTCGAGGCCTGCATCTTTACAGTATTTTATTGTGTTTATTCTGTCTTCAAAGGTGTGTGTGCTTGTGATATATGGATGGTAGCTTTTTGATGTGTTTATATTGTGGTGGTATCTTACAAGGCCGGCTTCTTTAAACTGTTTTGCTACATCAGGAGTTAAAAGACCAAGTGAAGCGCAGCTTTTAAGGCCAAGTGTGTTAATTTCTTTTATCATTTCGCACATTATCGGTATATCAGCCTTTGAGGGGCCTCTGCCGGATGTTACTATTGCAAACCTTGTTGCACCGTTTTTTTTAGCTTCTGTTGCGGTTTTTATAACATCTTCAATTTTTACAAGCGGGTGTGTAAAAATATTTGTCATATAATAGGAGCTTTGAGCACAGTATTTGCAGCTTTCAGAGCATTTGCCCGTTCTTGCACTAATAAGAGAACAGAATTCAACGGTATTTGAATTATATTTTTTAGCCTCTTTTAATAATTCGTCCAACGGGGAATTATATAAAGAAAGAAGTTCTTTTTCATTTATTTTAATTGCGGTATTCATAAATCATCCTTATTTGTTTTAATTTATGAAACCATTATACTATAAAAGAAATTGGGGTATATTTTAATCTATCGGAAGTTTGAATAAATCAGCAAGTCTTTTATCAAAGCTTTCCGGTGCAATGGGTGAAGTTCCTGAGGAACTTGTAAAAGTCATTTCACCAAAATATATTTTTCCTTTTGTATGGTATAAATCTACTCTTACGTAATTTATTCCCTCGCTTAATTTTTGGGCAAGGTCTATCATTTTTTCAAGGTAGCTTGGTTTTTCTTTTGAGTGGAAATTTTCATAATGGCTGATTTTATAGGGCAGTAAATTCCATTCGGTATCATAAAGATTTCGTTTTCTTGTTGAATTAATCAGGATATCATTTATTATAAAATCAGCCTTGCCCTGAAAACATGTGATGTTATACTCTTCTAAATCCTTATCTTTGCTTTGTATATATTGTTCCGCAATTATTTTTTTCGGTATATCCGAATATTGCATTTCAAAACCATAGCGAAAAGCATAATCTTCTGCCATCCAGGCGTCTATTTTACGTTTAGCATCTGCTTTATCAAATTTTGCCTTATCTTTAACAATAATGTTATACCCTGAGCCGTGATTGCATTTCAATACAAATGTTTCAGGCAGTATGTCAAAATCTATATCATCAAAATTGTCCCAAACGCCGTATAGGTTTATAAGGTATTCTTCACCTATTTTGTCTTTTACGTATTGTCTTACAAGATATTTATCCGCAAGTAATGTTTTTAGTGGGGTTGTATCGTATAATTTTGACCATTGAATTTTTTCATTGAATGTTTTTGGATTTTTTAGGTTCAAATTTTTACCGGTTTGTTCAAAATACCAGTCGCAAAGCGCTTCAGGGCGTTTTTCTGCGGGGAGATATTTATGTATTTTATATAAAAGTTTTTCATTTCTTAGTTTTATCTCTTCTTTTAAGAGTTCAATTTTCTTTTTTGCGGAATATCTTGTTTTTAATGTTTTATTGAAAAACGTGATAATAAGACGTGAATCTTTTATTTGTACAGAAAAAATGTTGCTTAGTTTCATTTTATCTCCCGTTAAATAAATTAGTTTCCATTATAGATTTCAAGCAACCTTTTTGCCTCTTTTTCTTTGCCTAAATTTTTATAAGCATATGCAAGGTTCAGATAAAAATCTTTTTCGTCATTTTTAAGGTATATTGCCTGAATTAAATTTTTCTTTGCTTTGTTGTAATTTCCTGTTTTGATATATAAAGTGCCTAGATTGTAATAAGAATAGGCAAAATCTTTATTATATTTAATTGCTAAAAGTAAATTTTTTTCTGCAAGCTCATATGCGCCTTTGTTTAAAAAAATACAGCCTAAATTATAATATGCTTTGAAATATTCAGGGTTCAAAGCAAGAGCCTTATTGAGGTTTTCCACCGCTTTGTCTGTTTCTTTTTTGTCTTCGTATATATTTGCCGTTACCACAAAGGTTTCTGCATCTTTTTCAACAAGTGGCAGGTTTTCTAAAATTAAAAGAGCCTCTCTGTGGTTATTTGTTTTATAAAGGGCATAAGCCTCTGCTTTAGCACCTGTTTCATCGGCATATGCAGCATATATTCCTGTGGCTATCCCAAGGAGTATAAGCATTGCTCCCGTAAAAAATATCTTTTTCATATTTATAATTATCCTCTATATACACTAAAATGGTAACATTTATTTAATTTGTTTTGCAACTGAAAATTTTTAAAGTATAATCTTTTGGGTGAACCGAAATTTCAAAAACCATGAGTTATAATTAAATTATGAATCAGCTATATGACCCTAAAAATGCATACAGGCCAGTAATAAAGCCGGTTAGAAGAAAATCGCCTAATCAAAATATAGCAGGAAGTTTCTTTAAATCTTTTTTTGGAAGCCTTCTTATACTTGTGGTTGTTGCAATTGTTTTATATAGGGCTGAAGTTATAACTTTTGTCGGGGATGTATCTACGCTTGCAGAAAGGGTTGTTGACCCTGAAAAGCGTGTAGAATTTTCATTACCATTTTCTCCAAGAAGGCAAAATATACTTGTTATGGGTGTGGATGCAGCGGAAAATGAAGACAATCCCTTTAAGGGCAACAGGTCTGATGCTATGCTGCTTGTAAGTATAGCCCCCCATGGTAAAAATGTTAATGTTATCTCAATTCCAAGGGATAGTAAGGTATATATTGCAGACAGGACAAAGCCTGATAAAATTAATCACGCTTTTGCCTATGGCGGGATAAATTTAACCGTTAAAACCGTTGAAGAAACTTTTGGGGTGCGGATAAATCATTATCTTGTACTTTCAAATATGGGGCTTGTTAAATTTATTGATACAATTGGCGGATTGCCCATATTTATTGAAAAAGACATGTATTATAACGATACAACCGGTGGTCTTCACATAAATTTGCCTAAAGGTGAAAGGGTGCTGACCGGAAAAGAGGCTGAAGGGTATATGCGCTTTAGAAAAGATGCGCTTGGTGATATTGGCCGTATAAGGCGTCAGCAATGGTTTTTTAACGCACTTGGAGCAAGACTTAAGGACCCGCAGGTGCTTGTTAAAATACCTGAAGTATTAAAGGTTATGCCAAAATATATTCTGACCGATTTATCAGTTTATGAGCTTTCTCAATATGCTGCGCTTGCTAAAAGTATTGATATGTCAACAGTCCAGGTGGCAACTTTACCCGGGTCACCATCGCAGAGGGGGAGTATCAGTTATTGGATACTCGACCCTGAAAAAACACAAGAGATTATAAACAGACTTGTATACAGGGATAAGCCAAAGCCGCTAAACGGGCCAATTACGGTTGGTATTTTATATGTTTCCAATATGGAAACCAAAGCAAATGAACTCAAAGCAGAGCTTGAACAAGCAGGGTACAATGTAAATATGAAATCTGCAAGCAAATTGGGACATGACCATATTGCAATTCATAATCTGGATTTACCTAATGATGCTATTTTATCCCTTAAAAAAACTATTTCCGGTATGAAAGAAAAACAAACCGTATATGACCCTATAGGTTTAAATAAAGCTGCAAGAGATTTTACTATTGTTCTTGCGGGGTCGTAAATATTGCTTTTTAATTAAATCTCAAGATTGATTTTTCTGTCAGGCGGTCAAAATTCCTCTTTTAGGGTGATTTTAAAACAGGGTAAATATAAGACAATTTATCCTATGAATACAAATGAGAAGTGCCTTTTAAATTATTTATCAAATTGCCAAAAATCTGCATTTGAGGCATCAGATAGGCTAATTGAATTTTTAAATTACCATAACAGGAAAATACAATTTAACAGTTATAATCCAATCTATAATATAATAGATGAAATGGAATTTAATAAAGATTTAGAATATTGCTATGAATAAGAAAATTTGGACAAAATTTGTCTATATTATAATATCCGCATTTGTTTTCGGGATATTTTTATATTTAATTCAGCTGCCTGCATTTAGAGGATTTTTAACTGGTGTTGAAAATAAAACTTTTGATTTAAGGCAAAGTATTGTTTCAAAATATGCAAAAAGAAGTGATAAAATCACAATTATATCTGTTGATGATGCAAGTTATGAATATATTGTGGATAAATACGGAAGCTGGCCTGCGCCCAGGGTTTTTTGGGCAAAGCTTATTTCTGATTTAGAGCCTTATAATCCAAACAAACTTATTTTTGATATACTTTTTCTTCAAAGATTTACGGCAGACGGTACATCCGACATAGCTTTAATTGATGCGGTTAACAAAAATAAAAATGTGTATGTATCAATAAATTTTGATAATTATTCGGAGGAAATTAGAATTCCGCCTGTTTTGCCTTCCGCACTTCAAAACAGTATTGAAAATGATTATTTAATCAAAACAAATCCGGAACTTGTTTATTCAAATTGCAGAACAATTATAAGTGAGATTTTAAACGGTACAAAAAATATAGGACTTATAAATGTACATAGGGACAGTGACGGTACAATACGCACCATGCAGCCCTTTTTATACTATAACGGTTCATACTATAAGCATCTTGCCCTTATGACGGGGTTAGATTATCTTGATTTAAACCGCAGTGAGTTTGAAATAAATAAAAAAGGAGAAATTGAGCTTGATGACAGACTTGCTCTTCCTTTAAATGCTGACGGCAGGCTTATTTTAAACTGGTATGGGCCCGAATGGACATTTAACAGTGTACCTTTGTGGCAGGTGATTTCTGCTATATCCAAGAAGGATAAAGAATTTTTAAACAACAATTTTAAAGATAAAATTGTGTTTGTTGGAGTTACTGCTAACAGCCTTGCGGATATTAAAAGCGTTTCTGTTTCTTCAATGTTCCCGGGGGTGGAAGTTCTTGCAACTTTTACAAATAATATTTTGGATAATAATTTTATAAAAAGGGTAAATCCTGCCATTGATATATTAATTTCAGTTATTTTAGCCTGTATCATAGGTTTTGGGGTTATGAATTTTAAATCCCCAGTAAAATCCGTATTTTTATTTTTTAGTTTAATTGCAGGGTATTTTGTACTTTCCGTATTGCTAATGCTGCACTTTAATTTATGGCTTGGACTGGTTGCACCTTTTGTGTTTGGTATACTTGTTTTTGCGGCATCATATGTTATTAAGTATCTTATAACATCCCGCGATTATGAACATACATACAAACTTGCTGTGACGGACGGTCTTACAGAGATGTTTAATCACAGATATTTTCAGGAACAAATGAGTGCCAATATAAGAGCCTCTAAAAGGTACAATAATGTTTTTTCTTTGATTATGGTTGATATTGATTTCTTTAAAAAATTCAATGATACATACGGTCATCAATCCGGTGATGCTGTTTTAAGGCAGGTTGCACAAACCATAAAACGCAATATCCGCTCAACAGATATCCCATGCAGATACGGCGGGGAAGAAATGTCTGTTATTCTTACTAATACAAACAAAGAAGATGCTATAAAAACCGCAAACAAGATTTGTGAGGCTGTTAGAAATAAAGAATTTGAACTTGCAACAGGGGATTGGACCCATGTGACCATAAGTCTTGGTGTTGCATCCATGCCGCAAGATGCAGATACAACTGAGGGGTTGATTGAGTACGCTGATAAATGTTTGTATGTTGCTAAAAAGAACGGTAGAAACCAGGTAGTTTTTGAGTTTCCGGACGGTACGGAGGCGTAAATATATTAATTTACTTTAAATTCTTTTTAATATATAATCTTTCTTGAAGAGAATGCTAGACTTCGGAAGGTAGTAAAAATGGTAAATTCAGTTGTTGTAGTCGGGCGTGTAGGCCAGGACCCCGAAATGAAATACTTTGATAGTGGCAAAGTTAAAACAAATTTTTCAGTTGCTGTTAACAGATGGGATTCAAGAACTAAAGAAGAAATAACTGATTGGTTTAATATAGAAGTTTGGGATAAACAGGCTGAAATTGCCGGTGAATGGGTGAAAAAAGGCCGTCTTGTGGGTGTTGAGGGCAGGCTTGTTGTGAATAAATGGCAGACACCTGACGGTGAAACAGCTGAAAGATTTTTAATCAGATGTAATAATGTAAGACTTATGGGTTCAAAAAAGGATGAAAATTAGGGTTTAACCTATGTTGATTTCAAATTCTATCGGTATAGTTGCTGATGATTTAACCGGTGCAAATGATACAGCCCTTCAATTTTTTATGAAAGGCTCTAATACAGAGATTATTCTTGATATTAATTCTTTAAATGAAAATCATTTAAATGTTGAAACTTGGGCAATTTGTAATGAAACCAGAAACATTGAGCCTGAGGCTGCAGGTAAGATTGTCTATGAAACAACAAATGTTCTAAAGGAAAAATTCGGAATAGAGTATTTTTATAAAAAAATTGATTCTACCCTGCGTGGTAATGTTGCTGTTGAAATTTTGGCTATGCTTGAGGCCACAGGATACGATGCTGCAATTGTTGCACCTGCTTATGTCCAGGAGGGGAGAATTACAATCGGCGGATATCAGCTTTTAAAGGGTATTCCTATTGAAAGAACTGATGCCGCAAGGGACCCTAAGGCACCAATTTATGAATCATATATACCTGATATTTTAAAAAGAGGCTTGAGTGAGGCTGCTTTTGAGCTTGTAGGTTCAATTGAGATGAAAACCGTTGCAAAAGGTGCAGGGCCTATAGCTTTAAAATTAAATGAATTAATATCAGGCGGCAAAAAATTAATTGTTATGGATGCTGTTTCCACGGTAGATTTTGAACAGATTGTACTTGCAATGCAAAAAAGCACCTATAATATTCTTCCTGCGGGTTCTGCGGGTCTGGCGCATGCGCTTGGGGCTGTTTGGCTTAATGAAATAAAACAGCCTGTGCAAAAAAGGGTGCCTTGCCTTCCAAAGCTTGTATTATCAGGCTCTAAAACATCTTTGACTGCCTTGCAGATAGAGAAATTAAGACTTAATGATGATATTGAAAACACATATTTTATTCCGCTTCATCTTGATGATATCCTTGGAGAGGTCGATGATGCTTTTGCGGACAGAATTGCATCTAATCTTGTAAAAGATTATGTTGTAGTGGTTCATGTTAGTGACCTCCGTGATGAATTAGAAACAGAAGAGGCTAAAAACAGACTTATTGATGAAGGTATAACCAAAGAAGAGCTTGCAACAAGGATTACTAATTACCTTGCAAAGCTTGCAAACAAGGTAAAACAACGTTCTGAATTTATCCTTATTACAATAGGCGGCGAAACATCATATAGGTGTTCTAAGGCCATAAATTGTGAGTATTTGCAAGTGGTTGATGCAATTTTGCCCTCTATCCCTCTGTGTATGGATTCTAATGCACAGCTTATAGTTACAAAATCCGGTAATTTTGGTACTTCATCTACATTGATTGATATAATTAAATATTTTGAGCACCATATAGATGCAGAATAGTTTTAAGGGTAAAATCAGCATAACAACGGGCGACCTTAAAGGCATTGGGGAAGAGATTACAATTAAAGCGCTTAATTTATTAAATCTGCCTGCCGAAAATGTTGTAATAATAGGGAAAAACCTCAACCAATATTTAAGCGTACATTATGAAACCATAGAGGTTGACCCTTCAGATAACGGCAGATTTTGTTATGAAACATTAAAGATTGCATCCTCACTTGTCGATATGGGCAAAATTAGCGCTATTGTAACAGCTCCGGTTTCAAAAGAGGCACTTTTTAAATCAGGTTACAAATATTCAGGTCAAACAGAGATATTGCAAGAGTTTCTCGGGGATGATGCGTCAAAGGCTGAAATGATGTTTATAGCAGGTGATTTAAGAGTGTTGCTTTTAACAAGACACCTTGCCCTAAAGGATGTAAAATTAAGCGAAGATATAATTATAGATAAGGTTTTGAGGGTAAATAAGTTTTTAATTGAAAAATGTGGTATAAAAACGCCAAACCTTGCACTTTGTGCCTTAAATCCGCATGCAGGCGAAAACGGAATTCTTGGGAATGAAGAAAATGAAACGATGATACCTGCTGTATTAAAACTGCAAAAAACCGGGGTGAATATTTCCCTGCCTTTAAGTGCAGACGGGCTTTTTGCAGGTGTCGGTGAAAAATATATAAATGGTAAAAAACAGCAGTATGATTGCATTTTAGCATCATATCATGACCAGGGTCTTTGTCCCGTTAAGGCACTTTGTTTTAAAAAGGTTGTAAATACAACAATCGGGCTTAAGGCTATAAGGACATCTCCTTCATCAGGCACCGCTTATGATATTGCAGGAAAAGGAATTGCAGACCCTTCAGGCATGGTTGAGGCGATTAAACTCGCAATAGAGTTAGGTTTAAAATAAATTAGGCAATTTTTTATGTTTACATGTTTTATTGAAACAAAGCATGTATAAAAAGGATTTTTAAATGAAGGTTACAAATAATTCTTCACAAAATTTCGGAGCTATTTATCTAAAAGGGGCTGCCATTGATATTGCAGCTAAGGCTAAAAGTTATATGGGCACCGCCGTAAAGTATGAAGTTGAAAAACAAGCGCTTGAAAGGATTGCGGGTAAAACCGATTTACTCGTAGAACCTTATGGGGATATGGGTGCAGCCATTTGGAAAGGTAAATATATTCCTGAGATTAATGTATTTGAAGATCAAAAATTAATTGCGAAAAACGAAAATATCATAGAAGCTTTTAAAACAGCAGCAAGAAAATTAGAGGCCGCAAAGCAAAAACTTGAGCCGAAAACAATAAGGCAGCGTTTCCCCGGTACCGGTAGCGTTAAAAAGCTTGATAAAACTGTGTAAATTTCATTCAAATGATGTAACAAACCCTAATAAAAATAATGTATAATCATTGTGGCTTACTTTTACTTGTCCAAAGAAAGGGTGTCCATATGTCTTCATTTAATATTAACGGCCCAGGTAACAGGCCGCAGATTACCGAAACACAAAATATGATGAATAATGGCGGCGCCGGTAATACGGGATATATGGCAGGCGGGAAGAAAAAGAAGAAAAAAGAAGATGAATTCGACCCTGCCCTTTTAGAAATGGATATTGAGGATAAGTTTGAACGCAGTGAGGATGAATTTGAAGATGATGATGATTACTATAATTCCACCGCCGCTAAAGACAAAGATAAAACCTCTGATGATGAAAAATTGGATAATACTGTAAAAGGCATGATGTTCGGGCTTATAGATAAGGTTGTTCAGACTGCAGATAATGCTATAGAAAAAGTTTTAGAAAAGAAAAATAATACGGATGACAGGGATGACAACCCCGGCGGAGGGGATTTTTTAACCCTTTCAAAATAGAATATCAGAATTCAGGTACGACCATTTCAAGCATGGTGCTTATTTTATGTTCTATGATACCTGCTATTTTACCGTAGGGGGATGTATCGCTTTTTAGCTGAATTGGGTTATTAAGAGCCATTTTTAATGTATAGATAAGACAAGATATCTCAAGAAGAGTATCGTACATTTTTGTGTTTTTAACTTCATCCATTGTAATATTCTCCCATTATATAATGTAATATCACATGAATATAAAATATTGTCAATGTATTTTCTTGCTTTATCGTGTTTACGTGTAAAATATTACTTATGAATACGAAAGACGACATAAGAACAGAAATAAAAATGTTGCTTTTAAAAAGGGGCTGGACTCAAGAAAAGCTTGCAAAAGAAATGGGTTTAAAACTAGGCAAACAATATAGCGGAAACAACCTTGGTAATAAGTTGAAGGGTGAAACCATACAATACAGGGAAATTAAACTGATTGCGGATATTCTAGGTTACGATATAGAATTTATTGATAGATTAGATAAAAAGGGTGATAAATAACTATCTTTGTATAGTTAGTCTTTCAAGCCAGCGGACAAACCTGACAACAGGGGTTTCTTTATCCTTTGAGATTGAATCCACTAAAATTGTCATCATATTTGCTTTTTTTCCTGCCAAAATATCTGTTAGAGGCCTATCCCCAACCATAGCGGCATTTTTAGGGTCAATATCAAAATCTTTGCAGGCAAGTTTTAATACCTTAATATCCGGTTTTTTGGCATTGGAATAAATCCTGATGCTGCACTGTTCCTCTACTTTGTCAATATAGTGTTTTTTGCAGTTATTTGAAACTATGGCTACTTTAAAAGTATTTGAAAGCCTGTTTAAAAACTCAAGTGTTTCCGGTGTGAATTTTCCGCTTTTAGATTGCATAACAGTGGAATCAAGGTCAAAAAATATACATTTTATCCCACGGTTTAGCAATTCTTCTTCATCAATATCAAAAATGGAATTCAGGTTATAATCAGGCTTTATTCGCATACAGTACACTCCGTTTTTATTTCATAGTTAAGTTTGCAGTTTTTAATCCCGGGTGTTCTCAAAAGCGCCCAGTTCCATTCTTTTTGCCAAAGTGTGGCACTTAAATTATCATCTTTTTCCGTTAATTGTACCCAGGCTTCATCATTTGTATTTGCAATATTATTGTCATCCCTTGATTCGTTTAATATTTCATTTACAATTGCACCCGCAGTGTAAGAAGGAGTAATAATTTCAACTTCGTCCCCGAGAGATACTTTATTTTTAAAGCAGACTTTAAATTTGTCACCTTTTTTTTCTAAAACTATTCCAAGGAAATCTGCCCCCGCAAGACCTTTTGATATATCATAGCTGTAGCTGTCAGAATTGTTATTACCAAGGAAAAAGCCCTTAGTATAGCCTCTGTTTCCAACCTTTAAAAGTTCATAATACCCGCTTTTAGGGGATATTTTTTCATCAAGCACATCCCTGTATGCTCTTGATACGGCTGAAACATAGTACAGGCTTTTAGTTCTGCCTTCAACCTTAATTGAATCTACCCCGATATTTTTTAAATCCTTAACATATTCTATAAGACATAAATCCTTTGGGGATAAGATATGAGAGCCTTTGTCATCTTCTACTATTTCGTAATATTCACCGGGGCGGGTTTCTTCAAGCAGTTTATAACTCCACCTGCAAGGCTGGGCACAGCCGCCATGGTTTGCTTTTCTTTCGTGGCGTGTCATATAATCTGAAAGCAGGCATCTTCCTGAATAGCTCATACATTGTGAGCCGTGGACAAAACATTCAAGCTCAACATCAGGTACATTATTCCTTATTTTTTCAATTTGTTTCATTGAAAGCTCACGTGCAAGGATTACGCGTTTTGCACCTAAATCTCTCCAGAATCTAACGGCCTCTGAATTAAGGGTGTTAGTTTGGGTTGAAATATGGATATCAATATTTGGCAATTCTTTTTTAACGGTATTATATATGCCAAAATCGCTTAGTATAATAGCGTGCGGGGCAGCATCGGATATAATTTCAAGGTTTTCATACAGTTTTTTAATATCATCATCGTAAGAAAAAATATTCAATGTAAGATAAACCTTTTTGTTTATACGCCTTGCTTCATCTACTGCAATTTTCAGGTTATCTTTTGTGATAAGCTCGCCTTTTCTCATTGTGCGCAATGAAAAATCCACCATACCGAGATAGCAGGCATCCGCGCCGTACGAAAAAGCATATCGCATTTTTTCTATATTGCCTGCAGGCATTAAAAGTTCAATATTATCCATATAAAAATATTACCACATAAAAAACGCCCCAGGGTAAAAATACCTTAAGGCGTTTAATAATGTGTATAAAATTTTATTGAAGGTCTACATCTACCATGCAGCATTTAAAAGTAAAAGCCTTAATGTGGTGTGAAGGAATGTTTAACCATCTAAAAGAGCGGGAGTGTTTTTCGCCGCCCATATGGTGGCATTCAACAACCGCATCCTGGAGGGTGATAACTTCATCCATGCATTTTTCTTCTTTACAGTCGATTAATTTACCCATAACCTTTTTATGGCCTACCCAAAGTACTAAAACGTCTGATTCAACTGTTTTTGCAATTTTATAAATCGCATCATAAGTTTTACACATTATATAATCTCCTTTTTTGATACAGATAAAAGGATATTATTTGCAATGCTAAAAAACATCAGACATGGGGGCTTTCCGGAAGGGTATATTGACAAGCATGTCTTGATTTCTGTAACCAAGTAGGTTATAATTAATTATATGATTAAATCGTTTAAGCACAAGGGGCTTGAAGATTTTTTCACAACGGGCTCCTTGAAAGGTATTCAGGCAATACACAGTAAAAGATTGTCATTTATTTTGAACTATCTTGATGAAGCCGAAACGATTGATGATATTAATCTGCCGTCTTTTAAACTGCATAAACTAAAAGGTGATATGAAAAATTTATGGTCTGTTACTGTTCAGGCAAACTGGCGTGTTACTTTTGAATTTAAGAGCGGAAATGTATACATTGTAGATTATCAGGATTATCATTAAAAGGAAATATTTTATGGAAATGTTTAATCCGCCGCACCCTGGCGAAATGTTAAATGAACTATACTTAAAGGAAAACAATATCAGTATTTCCCGTGCTGCATTAATGCTTGGGATTTCAAGAAAACATCTGTCTAATATTGTAAATTGCAAAGTTCCTGTTACATCAGAGATTGCCCTAAAACTTGAAAAATGTTTTAAAACTACATCAGCAAATATGTGGCTTAAATTTCAAATAAAATATGATTTATGGCATGCAAGAAATTATGTAAACCTTGATAATGTTCAATCTATTACCGGTTAGCCTTTTTCAATCATAGGCTTAAGGAACTTTGCCGTGTAAGATTTTTTATCCTTGATAAGCTGTTTTGGTGTGCCTTTTGCAATCACTTCTCCGCCGCCTTCGCCGCCTTCGGGGCCAAGGTCTATAATATAATCGGCACATTTAATTATATCAAGGTTGTGTTCAATAATTAAAACCGTGTTGCCGCTATCTGCAAGTTGATGAAGAATTTTAATAAGTTTGTCTACATCAAACCAGTGCAGCCCTGTTGAAGGTTCATCCATAAGGTACAGGGTTTTACCTGTGGCGCGTTTGTTTAATTCAAGCGCAAGTTTTACCCTCTGTGCTTCGCCGCCTGATAGAGTTGTGGCACTTTGCCCGAGTTTTATGTATTCAAGCCCTACATCATACAGGGTTTGAAGGCGGGTTGCAATTCTTGGTACGTTTTTAAAGAATTCAAGAGCCTCTTCCACTGTCATATCAAGTACATCGGATATACTTTTTCCTTTGTATTTAACTTCCAGAGTTTCCTGATTATACCTTTTTCCTTTACAGACATCACATTTTATGTAAACATCCGACAAAAAATTCATCTCAATCTTTAAAACGCCGTCGCCTTTACATTTTTCGCATCTGCCGCCTTTGACGTTAAAAGAAAATCTACCCTGCTTGTAACCGCGTACTTTAGCTTCATTTGTGCGGGCAAAAAGGTCACGGATGTGTGTGAATACATCTGTATAAGTTGCAGGGTTGGACCTTGGGGTTCTTCCTATCGGGGATTGGTCCACAAGAACGATTTTATCTATATTTTCAAAACCCTTTATGTCATCCACCCCTTTTGGTTTTGGGCGGTTTCCCCTTAATTTATGAAGGGCAAATTCATAGATTATATCATTTACAAGGGTAGATTTGCCGCTGCCTGAAACGCCGGTGATAGCAACAATTTTCCCGAGCGGAATATTAACGTCAACATTTTTAAGGTTATTTAAGTGTGCATTTTTAACCTCTAAATAGTTTCCGTTTCCAAGGCGCGTTTTTTTTGGAACGTGAATATTTAATTCCCCTGCAAGGTACTTTCCTGTTATAGAGCCTTTTGCAGCCTTGATGTCATCCAAAGTTCCTGCCGCTATTATGTTTCCGCCGTGCACACCGGCTTTTGGGCCGATATCTACAATATAATCTGCTGATTTTATAGTGTCTTCATCGTGTTCTACCACAATAAGTGTGTTGCCGAGGTTTCTTAATTTTGTAAGGGTTTTAATCAGCATATCGTTATCACGTTGGTGCAGGCCGATTGAGGGTTCATCAAGTACATACAGCACTCCTGAAAGACCCGAGCCTATCTGGGTTGCAAGGCGTATTCTCTGCGCCTCGCCACCTGAAAGTGTGCCGGCACTTCTTGCAAGGGTAAGGTAGCCTAATCCTACATCAAGCAAGAATTTTAGTCTTGCACGGATTTCATCCAAAATCTGTTTTGCAATTGCCATTTTATAGTTATCAAGCGTAAGATATAAATCTTCAATAAATTCGTATGCTTTATCTATCGAAAGGGTGCAAAAATCATAAATATTTTTATTTTGAATTTTAACACTTAATACAAAATCGTTCAGTCTTGCGCCCTTGCAGGCATTACAGGGGATTTCCGTCATATATTTTTGGATTTCGCCCCTTATAATGTCACTGTCAGATTGTTCATACTTTTTCATCATATAAGGGATAACGCCAATGTATGGGTGATAATGCGTTCTCATATGCTTTGTGCCAAAATCACAGTAGCGCATTTTTATGGTTTCATCATCGTTTCCGTATAAAATTATTCCTTTTTGAGCCGGGGATAAGGATTTAAAAGGTTTATCGGGGTCAATTTCATAATGTTCGCAAACGGAAAGCAAAACATCAGTATAATAAGGGTTTGCAGTTTTTGCCCACGGGTATATTGCACCCTCTTTTATGGATTTATTAGGGTCTGGTACTACAAGAGCGGCTGATACTTCATAATGTGCACCAAGGCCGTTACAAATTTTGCAAGCACCGTATGGGTTATTAAAGCTGAATACTCTTGGGGTTATTTCTTCAAAGCTAAGGTCGCATTTGGGGCAGTTTAGCTTTTCTGAAAACAGTTTTTCGTAAGGTTCAACGCGCGTCTCTTTATTGTTATTTTTATTGGTAGCGCTGCCACCAAGGACATCCAGTGCCATAAGCCCGTTTGCTCTCTGCAAAGCTGTCTGCACGCTGTCAAAAAGGCGGCTTTTAATTCCTTCTTTTATGATAATTCTGTCTATAACAATATCGATGTTGTGTTTTATAGTTTTTGAAAGTTTTATTTCATCCTCATCAAGGTTATATATTTCTCCGTCAATTTTTACGCGAATAAAGCCTTCCTGTTTTAATTCCGATATTACATTTTGAAACTCGCCCTTTTTACCGCGCACAATCGGTGCTATAATCTGAATTTTTGTTCCTTCAGGGAGTTCTAAAATTTTTGAGGTTATTTCATCTACAGTTTGCGGCGCAATAGGGGAGCCGCATTTTGGGCAATAGGGGGTGCCCGCACGTGCAAACAATAATCTTAAATAATCATAAATTTCTGTTATTGTGCCTACCGTTGAACGAGGGTTATTTGTTGTAGATTTCTGGTCAATTGAAATAGCCGGGGAAAGGCCGTCTATAGATTCGACGTCCGGTTTATCCATTTGCCCCAAAAATTGCCTTGCATAGGTTGAAAGACTTTCTACATAGCGCCTTTGACCTTCTGCAAATATTGTATCAAATGCAAGAGAGCTTTTGCCGCTGCCTGAAACGCCTGTAAAAACTACAAGTTCGTTTTTTGGGATTTCAAGTGAAACATCTTTTAAATTATGCTCTTTTGCATTCCTTATAATTATTTTATCGTTCATAACCAGTGCTTTAACTTTGAAAAAACTATCTTCAATTACATTATCCAACAAATAAAAGAAAAAGGTATATTCAAGGGCAAACCCTTTCAATACCTTTTAGGATAAAATCTATATCATAATGGAGGAAGGAGTGGAAAAGAGAAGAACTAACCACTATTAAAATTCCACGGTTCTTTTATATATAACATATATATAATTTATATATTAATATTTTGTTACATTGGGTTAGCAAAAAGTGTAGCAAATTATTTTATTTAGCGGGTTATTATAGAGGTTACAAAACAGATATTATCAAAAAAGAGGTAAACAAATGAAAATTAATCCGATAAGTGTTAACAATCAGTATAGAAAGCAAAATTTCAAGGGAATAATAACTCCTGATGCTACTGTTTTAAATAAGGTTATAAATGAGAAAGACAAACCGGTTTATGATAGTTTGAGTGATGAAAAAAATATTGATGTATGGATTTTAAAAAATGCTGCCGTAGCGGGCGGAGGTTATACGGCATTGATTAAGGATAAAAAGAGTGTCGATATAATGAAAACAATTTCTTGTAAGGATAACGTAGGTGAAGTTGAAAAATTTAGGAACAGGATTTTGCTAAGTTTAGTGTATGTAAATGCCCCTTCAAATATGGTTGTGTCAGCATTTCTTAAAAACGATGAAAATGCCAATAAATCAAATCCGCAACTTGTTGATAAAGTGTGCAAACAATTAGATGCAACTGGTAATCCTACTGCATCTAATGCCTGGAAGGATAATTTTAGAATTATTTAGATAATATTAGCCCTCTAAAAGTTTTTCAAGAGCTGCAATTTTCATTTTATCAACATCCGGTTTTTGGCCGGTCCATATTTCAAAAGCCCTTGCGCCTTGATGTACCAACATATCAAGCCCGCCCTTGTATTGCTTTCCGGCACGGATTGCCTGTCTTATAAGCTCTGTCTTAACGGGGTTATAGACAATGTCATACACAAGGCCGTCATCAGACAGTGTAGCCATAAGTTCATCATTGAGAGGGCTTATGCCTGCATGAAACCCGCTCATACCAAGCGGGGTGGTATTTACAAGGATTGAATAATCTTTTAGTGTATTTAACAGTTCATTTTGGATAAGATTAATTGTAATTCCTGGGAATTTTTGACGAAAAACATCCGCCATTTTATGGGAGTCAATAATATTTCTTGAATATAGGGTAATTTCAGATATTCCAAGCTCTTTTAAACCGACAATTACAGCCCGTGCCGCACCGCCTGTGCCAAGAATTGCAGCCTTTTTGCTCTTTAGGTCAAGATGCTCTATGGGTTTTATAAAGCCGTAAACATCTGTATTAAACCCTTCCAAGGATTTATCCTCAAGAATTTTTACAGTATTAACGCTACCTGCAAGATTAGCATATTCATCAACCTTTGATAAAAACAGTGACATTGGCACTTTGTGCGGGATTGTGACATTAAAGCCTGTAAAATTATCCCTTTTTAACATTTTAATTCTGTCCACTAAATCTTCCGGGCGGGTTTCAAGGGTTTGATAATCCCCCGTAAGATTAAGGGCCTCAAGAGCCGCTTTGTGCATTACGGAACTTAAGGAATGCCCTAAGGGAAAACCTATTATCCCAAATTTATAAAAATCCGTCATTTTGCTATCCTTTGTTTTTTAAAAGTTATTCATCTTCCGGCATGGGTTTAGAAAATTTGCAGGTTTTATTTGAACAGCCGATTTTATTTCCGCTTTTTAAGAATTTTTTAACAAGCAAACTGCCGCAATCCGGGCATTTTTCGCCTGTCGGTTCGTTCCATATTGCAAAATCGCAATCAGGGTATTTGGAGCATCCGTAAAATGTTTTGCCATACCTTGACCTTCTTTGGATTAATTCTCCATCACGGCCTTCATCTGCGCATTTGGGGCACTTTACGCCTGATGATATTACAATGGATTTTCTTGCCTTGCATTTTTCATTTTGGCATTGGTAATATTTACCGTATGGGCCTGTTTTTATAACGGTTTCACCCCCGCATTTTTCGCACTTAACATCCGTTGGTTCATCTTTTGCGGGTTCTTTTGCCTCTCCGCCGTCAAGCGGCATCATAGTTTTGCATTCAGGATAGCCTGAGCACCCAAGGAATTGTTTTCCAAAACGGCTGGTTTTAACCACCATTTTTTTGCCGCAATTGGGGCATACTACATCAGATTCTATAATTACCCGCTCCATATTTGTTTTAGCATTTTCAACGGTTTGATTAAACGGTGCATAAAAATCATTCAATACATTAACGGAATTTGCTTTATCTTCCGCTATATCGTCAAGTTTAAGTTCCATTGAGGCGGTAAACTGGTAATCCATAATGTCTGTAAAATGTTTAACAAGTTGGTCTGATATGGTGCGGCCAAGGATTGTCGGTTTTAGTGCTTTATCAAGTTTTTCAACATAACCCCTTTGTTGGATTTTTGTAATAATCGGCGCATAGGTAGACGGGCGGCCGATACCGTATTCTTCAAGCTGCTTTACCAAAGAAGCCTCTGAAAATCTTGGCGGCGGCTGTGTAAAATGCTGCTTGGGGTCAAGCTTAATAAAATCAAGCACATCCCCTTCTTTTAAATCCGGGAATTTTTTTTGTTCTTCTGCTTCATCATCTGTATAAACCTTTAAAAAGCCGTCAAATTCCACTTTTGAAGAGCCTATTTTAAATATATAATCGTTTGCCTCTATATCAACGGTGTGATTTTTAATTTTGGCATTTTCCATTTGTGATGCCATAAACCTTGACCAGATAAGTTTATACAGTTTATATTGTTCGCTTGTCAGATATTTTTTAATGCTTTCGGGGGTTCTTTCAACATAAGAAGGGCGAATAGCCTCGTGTGCATCCTGAACATTTTTCTTTTTGCCTTTATTGTAATCATTTGGTGTATTTGGATAATATTTTTCCCCAAAATTGTAGGTTATGTATTCTTTTGCAGCATCTCTTGCATCATCGGATATCCTTACGGAGTCTGTTCTCATATAGGTGATAAGGCCGATTGCGCCTTCTTCTCCAAGTTCAATACCTTCATACAGTTTTTGCGCTATCTGCATAGTTTTTGCTACCCCGTAGCCAAGTTTGGAACTTGCCTCCCTTTGCAGGGTGGATGTAATAAACGGTGCCTGCGGTTTTCTTTGAGAATCACGTGTTGTTATCTTTGAAACCTTGTATATAGCGTTTTTAAGGTCTTTTATAATTTTATCAACTTCTTCTTTGTTTGGAATGTTGATTTTCTCATCTTTGCTGCCTGATTTTTTTCTTGAAAGTTCTGCCAGAAATTCAAAACCGTTACGCGCCAAAAGTGCATCTATACTCCAGTATTCAACAGGTATAAATGCCTCAATTTCAGCCTCTCTTTCGCATATCATTCTAAGTGCAACAGATTGCACCCTGCCTGCCGAAAGGCGGAAATTCCTTAATTTTTCCCATAATATTGGGCTTATTTTAAAACCTACAAGCCTGTCTAATATCTGTCTTGTCTGCTGTGCTTTAACTTTCAGCATATCAATTTCACGGTAGTTTGCAACAGCATCCTTTATGGCTTTGGGGGTAATTTCGTTAAATACAATCCTGAAAATTTTATCCTCAGGCACTTTTAAAACTTCTTTAACATGCCATGCTATAGCCTCCCCTTCGCGGTCAGGGTCGGATGCAAGGTAGATGCGGCTTGCGTTTTTTGCCATTTTGTTTAGTGTATCAACCACTTTTTGTTTTTCAGGGATGATTGCAAAAGTCGGTTTAAAGTTATTCTCTACATCAAAGCCAAGGCCCTTGGGGGGTAAATCCCTTATGTGGCCAAAACTTGCCTCTATAACATAATCATTTCCTAAAATCTTTTTAATTGTTTTTGATTTTGCCGGTGACTCTACTATTACAAGGGCTTTGCCTTTGGTATCAGATGTTTTTGATGTAGTTTTTTTAACAGTTGCTTTTGCCATATTTTTTGCCATAATCTCTAATTCTTAAGACCCTTTAAAAAGGTCAGCCCGATATGAAATAATTTCCTCCGGCTTGTTTTATTAAACCGTTAAGTTCCATTGATGTCAAGTTAACCATTAAATCACTAATATTAATATTAAGTACAGAGGCTAAATCTTCTATGTTTTTATCCCCAAGGGCAATTTCATTATAGATTTTTTCTTCAATTTCACTCAATGTTTTTTGTGGATGGGTTTCTGTTTTTATATCCCAGTTTAGTGCCTCTAAAATATCGTTTGTGTTTGTAACCATTGCGGCTCCGTTTTTCAAAAGGTGATAGATACCTTCTGTATTAGGGTTTGAAATTAACCCCGGTATGCACATAAGCTCCCTGTTGTATTCAAGGGTCAGCCTTGCGCTTATCATTGCCCCTGATTTCATTTTTGCTTCAGCCACAACAGTGCCTTTAGACATTCCTGTCACTATTCTGTTTCTTTGCGGAAACTGGTATGCAAGGGGTGGCATTTCATAAGGATATTCACTTAAAATTAGCCCTGCACCGTTTTCCATTTTTTCATACAGATTTTTATTCGAAAGCGGATATTTAAATTTAAACCCCGAGCCTATAACGCCAATGGTTTTGATACCGTTTTCAACAGCACTTTGGTGGGATTTAGCATCTATCCCTTCTGCAAGGCCTGAAACTATTACTATATCAAGGTTTTTAAAATCTGAAATTATAGCCCCAAGGGTTTCTTTAGCATTAATTGAAGCTTTTCTTGACCCTACAAAGGCTACGGTACGGTCAAAATTAATCCCTTCAAAACTCCCCTTATAATATAAGGATAAAGGGAAATCAGGGATATTTTTTAAAAGCTTTGGATATTCGGGACTATGGTATGTTATATAGCCTATATTTTCCTTATCCTGTAAGGTTTTAAAATCTTCAAGCACGCTATTTGGGTCAGTATTATCCCTTAATTTTTCAAAATCCCTCGGGATTGAAAGATTGCCTTCATTATATTTATAAAGTTCTTTTAAATCATTTTTGGAAGCTTCAAAAGCTTTTTTAATATCAAAATTAAAATATTCAAACAGCTTTGCTTTAAAAAGAGGGTTAATTGTTGCTAAAGCGCTAAATGCAAGGAAATATTTATCATCATTATTCATCTTCAAACTCTATATTTTCAGCTTCCGCAGGTTCTGTATCATCTTCATTTGCAGGCAGTATAGGGCATTCTTTTAATTCTTTTAAAACCGCATATTCATTAAAAGAAAGAGATGATGTGTCTTTAAGGGCAAATTCCAGACACTTTCTGTACCCTTTAACATCACCTTTTATTTCTTGAATTTTAGCATAAAGATAATAATAATCCCCGCTTTCTGTTAAATTTTCTTTCATTTCATTTAACACTTGCTGTGCTGTTTCAATATCATTAATTTTTATATAGGCCTGGGTTAATAATTTATATGCTTCTTTATCTTTAGGATTTTTTTCAATGGTCATATTCAACATTATGATTGCATTTTCAATATTCCCTCTTTCATAATAAATCTGCCCCAAATTGAAATACGCCCAGGAATAATCTTCTGAAAGCTGAATAACCTTTTTATATTCTTCAAATGCTTTATCTGTTTCACCCGTTTTTTTGTACATATTTGCAAGATGAAAATGTGCAAAATAATCCCCGTAATTATATTCAATTGCCTTTTTAAAGCATTTTATTGCAGCTTCCGCATTTCCTTGTTTTGATAAAATACAGCCTATGCAAAAGAATGAATTTGCATCATCATTTTTAAGGCATACAACCCTTTTAAACTGTATAAGTGCTTCTTCGTCTTTACCAATTGCTTCATAACAGAGGGCAAGATTATAGATAAAATCGGGCTCATCCTCTTTAAGGGCTGCCGCTTTTTTATATTCTTCAAGTGCAAAATTATAATGCTTTAATTTTTCCCAACATATCCCAACATTAAAATGTAAATTAGGGTCATCAGGAAAGGTTTTAGACAGGTAATTTAAGTGTTTTAGTGCAAGCATATCAAACCCCATATCAAGGCAGATAACCGCAAGCTCTCTTCTTGCCTGAAAATTTGTGGGGTCATTTTCTATGGTTGTTTTTAAACTTTCAAACCTTTGAATATCGTTCATATTTGACTGCCCGTTGGGAATATCGTAATTCCTTGCTATTCTTCATTAAGGGCATCTAAATCAAGAACATGGCCTTCAATGGCATCTTCATCAGGCAGAGTGTCCACATCTTGTACAATTTTTTCAATTACAAGCTGTGCCATATCAAGAGCTACTTTTTGCCTTGTTTCGACAGAACATTTTTCAAGCATCTGGATTGCCGTTCTCACTGTTGCATCAAGGTCGTACCAACGGTTCGTACCCTTTTGAATGAGCCCGTCTTCAACAGCCCCCACAATATCTTCAATATTTGAAAATTCGTGATTATTAATGTTGTGTTCAATAATTACCTTTATTAAATTTAAAGCCACAGCTATTTGGCTTGCGTCGTCAGAGCTTGCCAGAGTTCTCATGGACATTGAAAGGACAGGGTCCTTATCGTACCAGCGTGAGTAGTATTCGTTCATAAAGCAGTTCTCCTTAAAGGTTGACGGCATATAAGCCTTTTTAACTAAATTTGTATATTGCCCCGCAGCCTGCAGCAGGGTATTTCCAATCTATTGCGCCATACGGGCAGGCTACTCTGCATGCTCCGCATTCAAGGCAGTTTTCGTATTCTACATCTATACAGTCTATTGTATCATTATTTTTATCTTCTGAATTGGGATTTTCCCCCGAAACGTGCTTTTTGTATACGTTTGCAGGGCAAACTGTAAGACACACCTTATCTTCACAAACTTTGCAAATTTCCTGATTTAAAACCAGATGTGTTGTATCTGCAGTTTTATATTTAACATTTATAAGCTTTTTTTCTATATTATCGGTCATTAAGTTTCCTTTTTAAAAAATAATATCCAAAAAGAGTTTTAAAAATGTTTTAAAATCTCTAAAAATTTCAACAAAACTTCTCTTTGTAAAGAATTCCCATATAAAGTATCTGAATTTTTGTTTTTTGGGCTTATTATCCACATGATGTATAAGGTTAAAAAATTCGCTCATTTTTTCAGGGTAATAATTTAATATTGAATTTTTCCTTGAATACAATGCGCTAACTACATTTTTATAACTTGCCATATCTTTTAAAATAAAGCTTTCTTTTAGTTTTTTTTCGTATATTTTTAATATGTTGTATCTTGTATTTTCTAAATTTAAAGCTATTACTGCAGTTTCACCCGCAAGACGCCCGCTTTCAATTGCAAAGTTTGTACCTTCAAAATGTGCACTGTTAATTAGCCCTGCAGCATCCCCTGCCACCATTACTCCGTTAGCGTAAATTTTACCAAGCCCCTTATAACCGTACTCAGGGATTAGATGTGCAGAATATTCACAGGGTTCCGCATCTTTGATTAATCTTTTTATAGAAGAGTGGTTTTTCAGTTTTTCAAGTATTTCATAGGGTTTTATTTTGTACCGGCTTAAATCTTCAAGCGAAACACCAAGCCCTATTGATATTGTATCTTTAAATGTGTATAAAAAGCTTATTGCAAAAGGAGTTACCGGTTTTTGCGGTTTGTTTTTCCCTATATTAGAACCGTTTTCAGTATAAGGGTTTTCGTAAATATCAGTAAGGCCGCCGAAAAATTCATACATAGCGCCGTCATTACCGTCTTTTGTAAGGTTAAAGCGCTCTTCAATAATACCTTTATCAAGTTTTAAGGTTTCCTTAACAGATAGCACCATATCATTAGGGAAAAATTCATGCCTTAGCCCGATATCGCGTGCAAGCAGAGAGTTTACACCGTCTGCTAAAATTACCACCGGGGCATAATATTTTTCCTGCTCCGTTTTTACACCTATAACGGCGCCGTTTTTATAAATCAGTTTTTTTACAAGGGTTTTAGGGGCAATAAATACACCTTCTTTTTTAGCCTCACCTGCAAGCCAGGCATCAAATTTTGGCCTTATAACAGTGGCTGTTGTTTTATCATCAAAATCGGATGATTTTATATCAACAGAGCCTGATTTGCTTAAAAAAGAATAAGTATGATTTGCGATAAATCGTTCATATGGCGCATCCATATAGGAATTTGGGAGGATAGATTTAATTGAGTTTAAATAAACCGCCCCGCCGAACATATTTTTAGAGCCGAAATTTGCAGCGCGTTCAAGTACCACAACATTTTTGCCCCCTCTTTTTATTGTAAGTGCCGCGCTAATGCCCGCAGGGCCTGCGCCGACAACTATTGCATCTATATTAAATTGTCTTTTCTCCATAATGCTAAAATTATACAATTATTTGAGCGTTATTACAATTAAATTACATAGGGATTTTTTTCATGCTAGAATTATTTTGAAAATTAACAGTATAAAAGTTTTAAGGATAAGAATATGGAAAATACCCCAAAAACCTGTGATGAAATAAGAGAGGCATTTTTAAAGTTTTTTGAAACAAAACATCAACATACAAGGGTGAAAAGCTCGTCATTAGTGCCTAATAACCCCACCATACTTTTAACGACTGCTGGCATGGTACAGTTTATTCCATATTTTTTAGGGATTGAAACCCCGCCGTATAAGCCACACAGGGCAACTTCCTGTCAGAAATGCGCACGTGCGGGCGGGAAAGATTCCGATATTGAAAATGTAGGCAGGACGCCAAGGCACCATACATTTTTTGAAATGCTTGGCAATTTTAGTTTCGGGGACTATTTTAAAGAAGAAATTATCCCATGGAGTTGGGATTTTGTAACGAATTATTTAGGCCTTGATAAAGACAGATTGTGGATTACAATATACGAAAATGATGATGAAGCCGGTGAAATCTGGCAAAAGGCAGGGGTGCCCAAAGAAAGAATTTTAAAAAAGGGTAAAAAAGATAATTTTTGGGGTCCTGTGGGGATTTCAGGCTCTTGCGGGCCCTGCAGCGAAATCCACTATGACCTTGGAGAGCATTTAAAATGTTCTGATGATTGCTCTATTGCAACCTGCGAATGTGACAGGTGGGTTGAGATTTGGAACCTTGTATTCACAGAGCTTTTCCAGGATGAAAAGGGCAATCTGGTACCTTTGGAAAAGAAAAATGTGGATACCGGCATGGGCTTAGAAAGAATTGCAATGGTGTGCCAAAATGTAGGCTCCACCTTTGAAACAGACCTTTTAAGACAGATATTGGATGAAGTATGTAAAATATCCTCTAAAACCTATGGGAAAGATGAAAAGACCGATATTTCGCTAAGGATTATAACAGACCATGCAAGGTGCGTAAGCTTTTTGATTGCAGACGGTATAACACCCTCAAATGAGGGCAGAGGCTATGTTTTAAGGATGATATTAAGACGTGCGCTCCGCCATGGGTATATGCTAGGGCTTGATTTGCCGTTCCTGAAACCTGTTGTTGACAAAGTGATAGAGCTTTATAAAGGCGCGTACCCTGAATTGGGCGAAAAGGCTGAAAAAATCCAAAAGGCTATTCTTGCGGAGGAAGAAAGGTTTAAAATGACCTTGCAGCGCGGGTATAACCTGATAGAAGATATTTTAAAAGAGGCAAGAAATACCGGCTGTAAGGTTATATCCGGGGAAAATTGCTTTAAATTATATGATACATATGGTTTTCCGCTTGAATTAACACGGGAAATTGCTGCAGAGAGCGGATTTGACGTGGATGAACCTGCATTTAAAAAATTAATGGAAGAGCAGAAGGAAAGAGCTAGAAACTCAATGCAGAAGGTGGTTTTGGCCGATGATAAAAATTATGCTGATAAACCTGCGACAAAGTTTGTAGGATATAGTGAAAATACAGCAAAGGCAACGGTTTTAGCCATTATAAAGGACGGAAATGATGTAGAGCGTACAAATGAGGATGATGTAGCTGACGTAATCCTTGATATTACGCCATTTTACGCTGAAAGTGGCGGACAAATCGGTGACAGCGGGGTTTTAGAAACCAAAAACGGAAATATTGAAGTTTTAAAAACTTTTAAAGTTCAAAATGTCTTCGCCCACAGGGTCAAGGGAGAAATTACGCGCGGAGATACCGTAATAGCAAGAATTGACACTGAAAAAAGGTCAGAAATCCGTAAACACCATTCATTGGCGCATCTTTTACAGGCTGCATTAATCTCTGTGCTTGGTTCAGAGGTTCATCAGGCAGGTTCTCAGGTAGAGGAAAGCCGCACCAGATATGATTTTTCATTTGACCGTGCAATGACAAAAGATGAAATCGCCAAAACCGAGGCCCTGATTAATTCCTGGATAAATCAAGGGTTAATCGGCAAGACTGAAATTATGGATATAGAAGAGGCTAAAAATTCAGGTGCAATGGCGCTTTTTGGTGAAAAATACGGTGAAAAAGTGCGTGTGGTGAGCTTTTTTGATAATGAAAATTCTGAAAAGTGCGTTTCTAAAGAGCTTTGCGGCGGTTGCCACGTAGAAAATTCCAAAGATTTAAGACTTGCAAAAATTGTTTCAGAAGGCGCAAGTTCAGCAGGGGTGCGCAGAATTGAGATTTTGTGTTCTGATTCCGCGTTTGATTATTTAGCTGAAAAAGCCCGTCAAATTGATGATATAGCGCATAAATATAAATTAAAATCTGATGAGGTGGCTGATAAAATCGAAAAATTATCCGAAGAAAATAAGGCCCAAAATGCCCGTATTGCAGAGCTTGAGGCGCAAATTGCAAACTCAAGATTTGAATCTATGATATCCCACGCTCAGGATATAAATTTAGAGGGTGGGAAAACCGGAAAACTCTTTATATCACTGATTGAGGACCATAATCCAAATGCTTTAAAATTCGGACTGGAAATGTTTGGCAAAAAACTTGGTGATTCAATTATTATACTTTGCTCTAAAAAGCCTGATAATGCGGGTTTTGTGATTGTTAAAGTAAGTGATGCATTTGTAAAAAAAGGAATAAATGCAGGCGAGATTGTGTCAAAAATTACGGCTGCATGCGAAGGCAAAGGCGGAGGAAAGCCGCAAATGGCGCAGGGTTCAGCTAAAAATATAACAAATATTAAAGAAATCTTTGCTACTGTTGAGGCTGAAATTAAAGAAAAGTTGGCATAGCCCTATAGATATGTTAAAAATCCGGGATTTAAGTTCCCGGATTTTTTAATAAAAATTCCTTGATTTTATTGCGTGGCGTGCCATACAGCGAATTTAGCACGCTAACTATATCTTTATCAGTGAGTTTTAGGCCTTTCAGTGTTTGGATTTTATCAAAAATTTCATTTTCTGTTGCAGAATTTTCGTCTAAAGCATAGAGCATACAGGCAATTTCACCTTTTAACACGTGCGAATTGTAGTATTCAAGCAGGTTTTCAACCGTATCAACCTTAATTTCTTCAAATTTCTTGGTTAATTCGCGTCCAATTGCGATATGGCGGTCTTTTTGGTTTTTTGAAATTGTTAAAAGCGTTTCTATCAGGCGATTTGGACTTTCATAAAACACTAAATTCTCGCCCCTGTTTGAGTTTAACAGGTTTTCAATTTGTCCTTTTTGGCGCGGCAAAAAGCCTATAAACTTAAAAGCCTCATCCTGCCTTGGTATTGAGGCAAGTAACGCCATAACTGCGCTTGCCCCAACAACAGGCACTATTTCAATACCTTCTAAACGCGCTTCTTGCACCAGTTTCACGCCGGGGTCAGAGATTAACGGTGTGCCTGCATCAGACACTAAGGCCACGTCCTCACCGCCTTTTAGCCTGTTTATAAAAACATCACATTTTTTGGACTCTGAAAATTTATGATAGCTTTCAAGCGGGGTTTCAATTTTGTATTTTTCGCAAAGAATTTTTGTATTTCTGGTATCCTCACATGCTATAATGGAGGCGCTCCTCAGAGTTTCAACAGCCCGAAATGTAATATCAGAGAGGTTTCCAATTGGTGTTGATACTATAAAAAGCTTACCGTAAGCCACTTTACACCTCTTAACCTATTTCCCAGGCGGAACCGTCTTTTGTATCTTTAACTAAAATGCCTACAGAGGCCAGTTTATCACGTATTAAATCTGATTTTGCCCAGTCTTTATTGGTCCTTGCGGTTTTTCTTTCCTCTAAAAGCTTGTCTAAAAGCTTATTTGGAGGCAGCGAGTTATTGTAATTAAATTCATCATATAAAGATGAAATTTTTTCTTTTAATTCTGTTTCGTTCAGTTGAGGCTTATCTTTCAGGCTAAAATCAAAGCCTAAAACTTCACCCAAATATACAAGGGTAGAGGTATATTTTTGGCCTGAAATCTTGTCATCACCTGCTTTTTTAATTTTATCAACAAGTGAAAACAACACTGCCAGGGCTTTTGACGTGTTTAAATCATCGTCCATAGCCTCTTTAAATGCAAATATAGACTCTGTATCGAATTCAGTATCTTTATCAACCTTGCAGGAGTAGTCTTTTACGCTGTTAATAAGGCGTTTTGCCCCGTTATTTGCGGCATTCAGTGCCTCATCATTAAATTCAACAGGCATTCTATAATGGTTTGTTAGGATGAAAAACCTTATGGCATTTGAATTATAGGTTTTTAATACATCATCAATTGTTAAAAAATTGCCTAAAGATTTTGACATTTTTTCTTTGTTAATGGTTACAAAACCATTGTGCAGCCAGTATTTTACGAATTCTTTACCATTTGCACATTCTGATTGTGCGCGTTCATTTTCATGGTGCGGGAATTGTAAATCTGCCCCTCCGGCGTGTATATCAATGGTTTCACCAAGATGTTTTTTGCTCATAGCAGAGCATTCTATGTGCCACCCGGGGCGGCCAATCCCCCATGGGCTTTTAAATCCATGCTTTTCATCCTTTTTCCAAAGTGCAAAATCAAGCGGAGAGCGTTTTTTAGAATCAGTTTCAACCCTTGCGCCTGACATCAAATCATCTATCGGCTGACCTGAAAGCCTGCCATAGCCTTTAAATTTGTCAACTTCAAAATATACATCCCCGTCAACCGGGTATGCAAAGTCCTTTTCAACTAAAGATTTAGCCATAGCAATCATTTCACCGATTGTCTTGGTGGCCCTTGGCTCTATATCCGGTTTTAGGACGTTTAAGCCATTCATTGAATTTATAAAACTTTCATAAAATTCTTTTGTGACAACCTCGGGCAAAACGCCCATAGTGTCTGCTTTTTTAAGGATTTTATCATCAATATCCGTTACATTTCTGCAGTATGTAACATCATATCCTGAAAATTTTAAATAGCGGTATAAAACATCCCATGTAATATAGCAGCGCGCGTGTCCAAGATGTGCCTTATCATATACGGTGGGGCCGCAAACATACATTTTTACCGTGTTTCCGCTTAGCGGTTTAAATTCTTCAGATTTTTTTGAAAGTGTGTTAAAAAGTTTTAGCATAGCTAAATTTTACTACAAATTTGTTTATAGTAAAATAGCTTGTGGAGTGAGAAAAATATAAAGTGAGGCAAACCGTGGAAAATACAGTAGTTGTGGGTGCACAATTTGGTGATGAAGGGAAAGCTAAAATTACAGATTTGCTTGCTGCCCGTGCCGATGTGGTTATCAGGTATCAGGGGGGCTCAAATGCAGGCCACACTGTGGTTCATAACGGTATAAAATATAAGTTTCACCTTATCCCCTCAGGGATTTTGTACGAGGATAAAATCTGCTTTTTAGGCGCAGGGGTTGTGATTAAGCCTGATGATTTTGAAAAAGAGCTTAATGAGCTTATAGAACAGGGAGTTAGCAAAGAACATTTTAAATCGGCGCTTAAAATTCATCCTCTTGCACATGTTACAATGCCGTGGCACACAGAAATTGACGGATATAGTGAAAATGCACTGGGTAAAAATAAGATTGGCACCACTAAAAAAGGTATAGGGCCTACATATACTGATAAATATGCGCGTTCAGGTATCAGGGTGGAGGATTTGTTTAATGAAAAGACTCTTTCAATCAAACTGGATGCTATTTTGCCGCTTAAAAACAAGATGCTGGCTAATGTTTACGGGCTAAAAGAATATTCTAAAGACAAAGTTTTAAGTATATGCAAAGGTTACAGGGAAATTTTTGCACCGTATGTTTGTTTTGAATGGCAAAAAATACTGGATGAGGCCAAAAGAAATAAAACAATTTTATTTGAAGGTGCACAGGGAGTGCTTTTAGACATTGATTACGGTACATACCCTTATGTTACAAGCTCTAATCCGGTTGCGGGCGGAGCAGGCGTTGGCGCAAGTGTTGGCCCGCTTGCCATTAAAGAGGTCGTTGGGGTATTTAAAGCCTATATAACACGTGTTGGTGAAGGGCCGTTTGTGACAGAATTAACCGATGAAGTTGGCAGAAAAATTCAGGAAATAGGGGCAGAATTTGGCGTAACTACAGGCAGGGCACGCAGATGCGGCTGGTTTGATGGGGTAATTGCAAAGTATAGCGTGCTTGTAGGGGGTATTTCATCTATTGCGTTAACAAAATTGGATGTTTTTGATACGTTTGATGAAATTAAACTGTGCACAAAATATAAAAACGTGAAAACAGGTGAAGTGACAGAGTTTTATCCGACAAATGTTTATACACATTGTGATTATGAGCCGGTTTATGAAACATTTAAGGGTTGGAAGGCTGACACCACCGAGGTGAAGAGTTTTGATGAACTGCCTGAAAATGCAAAGATTTATCTAAAAAGGCTTGAAGAGGTTTGCGGGGCGCCTATTAAGATTGTAAGCACAGGGCCTGACAGAAACCAGACAATTTTTGTATAGATTTTATAGGCTCTTGCAGAGTATTTTATATCCAAGGACGCAGCGCACCGAAAAGGCCTCTGTGTATGGACACCCTTCGCCTCCGCAGGTAACGTCAAGTATAAAAGCGCCTTTTGATAAAGGAAAGTTATATGCTCTTCCGGAATCGGAACGTGTGCCTGACCACATATGAAACGGGTAGCATTTGTCAGCGTCACTTATCCCGGGCGCGGCGCCCTTACACTTGCTATCCAGTCTGTAGCACCGCGGGGTGTACAAGCTGCAGTTGTGCGCTTTATATCCAAGGACACAGCGCACCGAAAAGGCAAGAGTGGTGGGGTACGGAGAGTTCGAGTTCTCATAAAAGCTGCCATTGTTCAGCATTAATGTATGATACTTGCCACCGGCGGGCGTACCTGTCCATATATGGTACGGCCAGCAGTTATCACCGTCTGCGCCCTTACACTTATCGTACAGCGCATTGCAACGCGGGGCACTGTGTCTAAGAACAGGCATAGTATTGACTTAATGGTTTAAACCCCATTTAGTGAAAGCTCTGCGGCGTATTTAATATTAAATGCGGCTTGCCTTGACGATATAATTCCCTGTTCTGCCAAAATCCTTAAATTTTAAGCACTCTCAAGGGTATATTCTGATATTAGCATAATTCGGGCAAAAAATATTGCTTTCAGGGTTTAAAATATTAAGCGATTTATTTTAAGAGGGGTAAAAAATGAAAATATCAGGGATTTCATACAATTCTGCTATTAGGTGCAATTTTGGTGCAGATTTACATATAAATGGTAAAAAGGCAAGTGTTACAGGTTTAAAAAAGCTGATAAAAGAAAATGCTAAAGATGCATTTATAAATTCTGATGATATTTCGGATAAACGTGTAACTTATTATTCCCACGGCAAAAGAATTGCCAGTGAAACAGAATACGATAAAAGTGGCAAATGGTATAAACAAACATGGTATGATTACAATGACGGGAAACCAAATTGGGTTCGGTTTGCGGACGGGACATTAAATTTATCGAGAAACGGCGGTAAAGAGTGGAAAAAGATGCCGAAGGTGGAATTTAATAAAGAAACTGGCAATAAAACCTTAAGGCTGCATGCGGCATTACCCGATTATGATGATAAAAACAGTGTGGGGGCATATTCACTTCAGATATTTGATAAGAATGGGGACAGGTTTATTAATAGCTGTGTTTACTTAACTGCAGATAAACAATATTGCTATTATTTTGATAAAGGTTTGAAAGAATTGCAAAATGAACTTGAAAAGCTTAAAGTATTGCTTTTGGAAGATGATTATAAGGATAGTTTTGGTGCTTCACGCTTATTTAATAAAAACCTTGAAGATGTTATAAAATTTTTATCAGGAATTAACAATAAAGCCTAATGCAAAGACTTAGCGAACTTTTTAACATCATTTGTTATTATTAAATCAGGATTTTTATTTGCAAAATCTTCCAAAAGTGTTGCAGCGGGGGCGGTTTTACCCTGATTTACAAAAATTATCGCAACAACAATGGCATTAAACGGATTGACGGAAAGGTTTTTTAATAAAAATTCTTTTTTTTGGTTTGCAATACCAAGTAAATTGTACGCTTCAACCAGATTTTTATAATATTCAAATTTCATACAATCCTGGGTAATAGCTTGTTCAAAGCAGGTTTTTGCCATTTCACTAAAATCAGCGTCTGCACGGGTCAGGTTTTTTGACCTTTGTATTTCACCAAATACCAGATAAACTTTTCCGAGGTTATTGTAATATACTGCGGTGGATTGGGTATTAGGGTTTATTGCAATTGCAATTTTAAATTCTTTAAGGGCTGCAAAATAATCCTGCTCTTTAAAATAGTTTATTCCGCGTTTATTATGAATGGCGGCGTTTTTTTGCGCATCAACGGGGCTTACGATTGAAACTTCCGTTAATTCTGCACTAGCAGGCAGTATTGCAGGCAATAAAAAAAATATAAATAAACCGAATAGAATAAATCTGTGCATATATTATATTATAATTTCCAGATTTTCTTTGGCAAATTCTGCAAAATCCGCATGTTGGGTAAACTCTTTTTCAAGCATATCAAGAATACCGTCATCATAATTCGGGTCATAGTGGAAGAAATAAAGTTTTTTTGCTTTTGCAAATTTTGCGGTTTCAATCGCCATATTAAATGTGGAATGCCCGTATCCTTGTTTTGGAAGGATTGGTGAAATGTAATCCTGATGCGTGTATTGGGCATCATGGATTAAAATATCTGCCGTATGTGCAAATTCTATAAATTTTTTGTCACATCCTATATAGCTTTCCTTATCGGTAGCGTAGACAATTGTTTTTCCTTTGTATTGAATTTTTATACTCAAAGAGCCGTTTTTAGGGTGTGCGGTGGTTTTATGTGCAGTGATTACTACATTATCAGGGTGTTCTTCAGGGTTGATTGTATTTTGTATAACCAGCTCTTTTGTGCCGTCAGGTTTGATTACAAGGGCATGTTTTAGTGCAAAATCGTATATATTAATATTAGATGGGATTTCATCCAAAGAAACCGGAAAAACTTTGTCAAATAATATTTTAGAAAGAGTTTCCTTTAGCGGTTTATTTGTGCAGGAAAGGCCGTAGATATCAAAATTCGTTGTTTTAATAAACAATGGTGAGAAAAACTGTAAGCCCTGAATATGGTCCTGGTGTATGTGACTTAAAAGTAATGTGGCATTAACAGGCTTTCTTGATTGGGTATCTGTGCCTGATAGAATATGTTCTTTTTGTAAATCGCGCCCAAGGTCAATAATGCCTGTTCCTGAATCAAGAATGATAAGGTTATTTCCTGCCCAAACCTCAACACAGCTAGTGTTTCCGCCATATTTCAGGTGGCTTTGTTTTGGTGTCGGGTGAGAACCGCGCACCCCTCTGAATTTTATTTTAATTTCGTGCATCTTCCGGTGTTTGCTCCTTGGGGGCTTGTTTTTGTAATTGTTTTATTTTGCGCTGTTCAGCACGTGCTTGTGCTTTTTCCTGCTTCTCAAGCTCTTTTTTGGCTTGCTTTATTTCCTTTTGCATCTGTTTGTCTTCTTTTGTGAGCTTTTGTTTTGGTTCCTTGATGTCATTATCGTTATTTATTGATTTTCTGATTGTAATTTCAACATCGTGGTCATTTGGCAGACCCTTTAGGGTAGCGGATGCTATAGCGCCTATTTTACTTCTTTTTTGTACTTCATACAGGCTTGTTTCAAAATATTTAAATTTAAATATAGTCCTGTCATTGTAATTTGTAATGCTGATATATCTGAAAGCGTTCGGGTATGTAACAAGGGAAGGGGTTGAAACGTGAATAATGTTTCCTTGTTTTGTAATTTTTGCCGCGTGGTAATGGCCTGAAAAGATTGCTATGGGTGTTTTTTTGTATTGTTTTATTATATCCATATAGGTATCAGAGTTTGTGATTTTATGATGCTCTGATTTAAAGGGCTCAACCACGGGGTGGTGTTGGAATATAAGGATTACTTTATCTTTGTGGCTTTCAATTTCTTCCTTTAAAAATTCCGCCATTTCATCCTTTAAAATGCCGTTAGCAGTGATAGCATCATCAACCGTGGTATCAAGCACAATTACACGATAATCGCGCCTTGGGGAAAAGGCATAATAGCTTTTATTAAAGATATAAAAAGGATTACATTTCCTTATGATTTCAAGTGCCTCATCTTTTGATATGTATTTTTTAACATTATCAGGCGCATCATCAGGGATTAGTGCAATTTGCCTCATATCATGGTTGCCAAATGTTGTAAGGCTTGGATATTTTAGTTTTGTAAGCAGTACAAAGAAATCTCTGTAAGATTCTTTATCCGGTTCATTTACCATATCACCTGTAAACATTACAAAATCAACAGGTTTAAGGTTATTTACCTGTTCTATGGCATCCTTTAATAATTCTTTAGAGGATGAAAGAGCTTTGTAATTTGTATCTTCCCTGTTTGATATATGGGTATCAGATATTTGTACAAAGTTTAATTCTATATCTTTAAAAGAAAAATCCGCTTTGGCATTCAAGACCGGTGCAAATGCACAGGCAAATCCAAGCAATATTGTTAATATTATCTTTTTCATACGTACCTTTGTGGTTTTTTATGCTATTTTTTCCAGTTTTGAAATTAATTCACTGTTATTTGCTGCAAAATCAGCCCCGCGTGCCTTTATAGCGTAAATTAATGCAAGCGGAAGATTTAGAGCATCACCTGAAGAGAGATTTTTTTCATAAAGTTCTTCGAAATTACCCGGTAATCTTAAGGTCCAATTTGGGTCACCCGATGTTCCGGGGCGGTTATACACTTCGTTAATTCCGAAGAAATCAGTAAAGAAAATTTGAACATTTTCATTTTTTGCTGCAAATATTTCAACAAGTTTTGAAAAAGCAAGAAATTTATCGTCTGTGTATAATTTTTCCTTTATTTCATCATAATTTGGAACACCTTTGTATAAATCTTCCATTAAATTATCAACATGGGGTGTAAGCTCCGGTTTTCCTATCATGGATTGGGCCCACATTCTGATTGGCTCGTTATCGTGGGTGCCCACCATTGCCCAGGAGTTTTCAGTTATATTACAGCATCTGTATGCATGGTCTTTTTCTTCAGCCACTACAAACTGTACCAGTTTCATTCCTGCAAGTGCGTATTTTTCCATAACCTTTACAACAGGATATGTAAGGGTGCCAAGGTCTTCTGCTACAATTGCATTTTTATCAAGACCGGCCTCTATTGCAGCTGCGATAACAATTTTTTCAATTGTTCTGCCGTATTTTTCAATCTGCCAATCGTCAAGCTTTTTAATCCATTTTTCTTTATCCGGTTCAACTTCAGGGTTTGTATCATCCTCACGCGCGATAGAGTATTTTTTTAATTCGGGGTGGAAGGGGGAAGAATACAATCTGCCGGCACCTTCTTCTATTTTTGGAAGAGCGCCTTTTTTGTATACCCAAGGGTCAATAAGACCTACAGTATGGTCAATTCTGACACCGCCGGGGTTTTCTTTAAACATTTTTAAATATAATTTGTATAAAAGTTCGCCGGCCTCTCCAAGGGAGCCGTCTTCATTAAACATTTTTTCAGGGTCAACTACGCTAAAGCCCCATGCTTGTCCGTCTTTAGAAAAATAATCAGGAGGACAGCCAAGACACCAGCCGTCTAAGAACAGTGCTTTGTATGCCCAGTTATCCCTGTCAGAGAATGCAACCTGCCTGTCCGCTATCATTTTAAGATTATGTGAGGCTGCGTATTTTCTTGTTTTTTCACTTTGAATGGCTGTTAAAAACTGTGCAAGCTTGTATTTTGCAATTACATCAGCGTATTTTTCCGATATTTCTGCTATACGGGCATCAGCTTTGTTTCTGTCCCAAGTAGAGAATATATCGCGGTCAAGTTCGTTATTCCATTGCGGCCAGTAATCGGAATTATTTTCTAAAGAAAATGCCTCATACAGTGCATCCTTATCAAGCCAGTATGCATTTTCTTCTTTAAATTTTTCAAAATCCTCTTTTAATTTTGTGCTTGCGTTTATTTTAAAGTTTTCATAAACTTCATTCATAACAATATCAAGGGTTTCTATTGAATAAACGTATGCAGCCTTGTTTTCATATAGGTTAGGGTTTTCGTGTACAATTTTTTCCAGTGTTACAGCTGAAAGAAGATTATCATATTCATTGGTTGCAAGGGAAGGAAGGTCTAAAAACAGGGGATTTTGGGAAAAGACTGTACCTGTATATGGGCTTGAATCGCTTGTTTTTGTTTTACCGTTAGGGCCAAGCTGAATAGCATTAAACATATCGCCTGCAAAATTCATTAAAGCTTTTGCGCCGTTAGAATTATATGTTCCAAACCCTGTATTTTCGCCTTTTAAAGAAGGAAAACTTACCCCATGAAGAATAAGAGCCATGTTTTTTTTGTTTAAAGCGCTTAAGGCCTCTTTTATTATTTGTTTATATTCGCTGTTGATTTTTGTATTTTCCGTCATTTGCATCTAAAGACTTCCTCCTCGATAAAAATATTTTTAACTAATAACTTGTTAAGCCCCGTTTTTGCAGATATTCTCTGACATCGTTCAGGGCGGATTGGACAATTCTTGTAATTCTGGAGCTTGAAAGGCCTACCATTTGTGCTATCTGTTTTACCTGCATATTTCTGTAAAATCTGTATTCAACAATGGTTCTGTCTTTTTGTGGAAGGGTTGCAATAGCCTCTCTTATAACGCGGCCAAGCTCTGTTATTTCAACCTTTTCATCCGGGGTGGCAGATGTGTCTTTTATAAAATCAAACGGCGAATCTGTATCGGATGATGCTGATGCTATAGAATCAATTGAAAGAATGGTTTCATAGATTGCCTCCCTTACTTTTGTGGGGGAAACATCCAGGCTTGAAACACCGTCAGATGTTGTTTCTTCTTCATCTTCGGTTTCTTTTTTATGTTTCAGCGTATACCATTTATAGCGGTTTCTAAGCTCGTTTCTGATTGCCCACCTTACAGCGGTTGCAATATAGGATGAATTATATTTTTCAAGCTGTTCATCGCTTTTATTTTTTATAAGGGCTTGGATTGCAATAATACCTATAGATACAAGCTCTTCGCATTCTACCATGTGCGGAGGAATGCGCCTGTATTCAACCCTTGCTACTTTTTGAATTATATCGATATAGTCTTTTAATTTATTTGATTGCAATTTTAGCGCCGTCATAAGTTACAATTACCTTAGATAATTTTACTATTTTTTTAAGGTTTTTGCAAATCGGACTTGTTTTCTGGAGCGTTTGGAGGATAGGTTGTATTTTGCGGGGGCTGCACTTTATTTATATTTTTGTTTAAATCAGGTGTCTTTTTCTTTAAATTGTATACAAATATCAAAATTTCGGCCACAGCCTTGTATAAATCCGGAGGTACTTCCTGATTGATTTCAACCATTCGAAATATAGCCCTTGCAACCGGCGGGTTTTCAATAACAGGGATATCGTGCGCTTTAGCTATTTCTTTTATTTTATTTGCAAAAAGCTCTGTACCTTTAGCCAGAAGTTTTGGTGATTCCATTGTTTCTGCATCATATTTTAGTGCGCATGCTATGTGGGTCGGGTTTGTAACGACAAAATCCGCTTCAGGCACCATATCCATCATAGATTTTTGTAAAAGCTGCTGCCTTTTTTGCCTTAGGGCAGCTTTCACGTGCGGGTCGCCTTCAGAGTTTTTGTATTCATCCTTTACTTCTTTAAAGGACATTTTTTGGTCCTGCATAAATTTCCATTTGGTGACGCCATAATCTGCTGCTGCAATGATAAGAAAGGCAACACCTGCCTTTAAGACAAAATCTACAATTAATTTGCCGAATTCAATAAGTGTTGCAAACTGGTTATCAATAGCGGCAAGCATTAATATTTGCGGGAAATGTTCCATGTATACAAACCAGCCTATAAGTCCTAGTATTATTACTTTAGCAATGTTTTTAACAAGTTCAAACAGGGTTTTTGGACTTACAAGGTTTTTAAAATATTTTGTGGGGTTTAATTTTTCCGGCTTTGGAATAAGCGGAGTGATTGTAAACAAGGGGCCCACCTGGATTAAATCCCCCATGATACCCATAATGCCTGCAAGCATGAGGATAGGGAGAATTATTAAAAATGTGGGAATGAGAGTTGATGTTAAAATATACATATAGCCTATTTTTTCAAGGTGGGCGTTTGGGATTTGTTCATACAGTTTTGCATAAAGAAGTGAAATTTGTCCCCATACAAACGGCCCAAGAGCGTAAATAGCAGAAAACATAACAATAAGAGCAATGGCTGTTGAAAAATCTTTTGATTTTACAACCTGACCTTCTTTTCTTGCCTTTTGAAGCTTCTGATGAGAGGCCTCAAACTGTTTATCTTCATCTCCCATATTTTATATTATATCCTGCTTATTTTGCTTTTGATTTTAGATTTTATTTTTGACAGGTGAGGGTGGCGCATTTGGTGCCGTTTTGGTATAAAAATATCTTTCACTGGTTTATTTTTGATATCATATTCGCTTATTTTTTCAACTATGTTCATAAAAAGATTATATTTATTTAACACCATATTTTTTGCAGTCAGTATACTGTCTAAATTCTTTTCATATAGGTTATTTTCAATTGTGTATTTAATAATTCCTTTTGCCTTTTCAATATCTAAATCTTCGAGGTATACAAGGGAATTTTTCGGGAAATATTCAAAAATATTCGGTGCGCCAAAATATATCGGCATAGTGTTACATAAAAAGGCATCTGTTATTTTTTCTGAAAAATAGTGCGGTTCAGATGTATTTTCAATTGCAAGAGTGTATTTTGAAGGGATTAAAACATCATCTTTTGAATTAAAATTGCATATTCCTCTGCCAAGTATTTGAAAATCAAGTTCAGTATCCTTAAACTCGTTTTTAAGAGCGTATAAAAATTCAAGTCTGTTTCTGTGCCCCGGCAGGCTTGTTTTAGAGCTTGTCATAGCGGAAAGCAGAGTAGTTTTTTCAGGTTTTACAAGGTTTTTGTAAAAATCATATGTACCGGGGCATTGCCAAAATATTGAAGGTTGGGTTCTTACAAGGTTTTTAAAACTGCAGGGGTATTTTTCTTTTTCTGTTGTACGCCAACTTCCAAAAACCTTGTCAGCATATAAATATCCTTTTTGCCAGTGCCCAAAAAGTTTATAGTTTCCCGGTTCATGGTGAAAAATCCAAGTTTCTCTTGCCCGTATTTTAAGGGGTTTTGGGGTGTAATTTATAATTACGGCTAAATCTGCCTCTTCAACCTCTTCTGTAGTAAAGGTGATATTTCCGATATTTGCTTGTGCACTTGAAATTACCCCCGGTATTTGTTTTAGGGTGCCTTCATTGTTCCAGTTTTCAGGGTATACAAGCCTTACAAGCATGATTTATTCCTTTTATTCCGGTTTTATTTGTTGCAAGTCTTTAACTTTACTTTGACTTATACGTTTAGTATTTTGCCATGGTTACAATTTTAACGTCTTTTGGGAGCTTTTCCCTGCCGTTTAAGGCACAAAGCTCAATCACAAAGCCTATTCCTGCAAGTTCCCCGACTTGTTTAATTAATTTTGCGGCAGCTGCGGCAGTTCCGCCGGTGGCAAGGAGGTCGTCAATCAATAATACCCTTTTACCTTTTTCGATTGCATCTTTATGGATTTCAATTTTATCTTTGCCGTATTCAAGCTCGTATTCCATAGAAATTGTTTCGGCAGGGAGTTTGCCTGGTTTTCTTATCGGGATAAAGCCGCAGCCTAATGAATATGCAACAGGCATGCCGAATATAAAGCCTCTTGATTCAATACCTGCAACGTAATCAATTTTTTCATCCTTAAACTCATCCACAATATAATCAATGATTTTTTTCATTGTGGCAGGGTCTTTTACTGCGGTTGTAATATCTCTGAAAATAATTCCCTTTTGTGGGAAATCGGGGATATCACGTATCATCTTTTTAATGTCTTCCACTTATTTTGCTCCCTAAAATTTTCTTAAAACCTAAATAATTCTAACAAAAATATTTTTTATAGTAAAATTTTTCTATGGAACAGGATTTAAAAGAGCTTTTAAAGGAAAAACTAAACAGGCTTGAAGAACGTGTAAACAAAGCCAGGGGGTATCTTTGACCTTGAAGGGCTTGAATTAAAATTCAGGGAATTATCATCAAAACTTGAAGACCCTTCAATCTGGGATAATCAGGATGAGGCATCAAGGCTTTTAAAGGAACAAAAAGATATAAAATCCGATATGGAAACAGCCCAAAAGTGGCAGAGTGCGGTTGAAGATGCCGGCGTAAGCCTTGAAATCGGGGATGAGGGCCTTATGAAAGAAAGTCTTAAAAGTCTTGATATTCTTGAAAATGAGCTTAATGCATTTGAAATACAAAAAATGTTATCAGGAGAATATGATACAAACAGCGCCATTTTAAGCATTAACGCAGGTGCAGGCGGGGTGGATGCCATGGATTGGGCAAGTATGCTGCTTAGAATGTATCTTAGGTGGGCGGAAAAAAGAGGATACAGTGCAACGCTTGTGGATAAATCCGACGGGGATGAGGCAGGGATAAAATCTGCCGCAATAAAGGTGGAGGGGAAATTTGCATACGGGTATTTAAAGGCTGAAAAGGGTGTGCACAGGCTGGTTAGGATTTCACCGTTTAATGCAAACGGTAAAAGGCAGACAAGTTTTGCAAGCGTAGAGATTATGCCTGTAATAGAAGATTTTGAAAAGAAAATAACCATTCCCCCTGATGATATCGAGGTTGAAACCATGCGCTCAGGCGGGGCGGGCGGGCAGAATGTAAACAAGGTGGAAACTGCCGTGAGGATTTATCATAAACCGACAGGTATTGTGGTGAAGTGCCAGCAGGAACGTTCCCAATTGCAAAACAAAGAAACGGCACTTTCAATGCTTGCATCCAAACTTTTGCTTTTAAGGCAAGCAGAACATGATAAAAAATTATCCGATATCAAGGGCGAAAATATGGATATAAATTTTGGTTCTCAAATCCGTTCCTATGTTTTTCATCCATATAAGCTTGTAAAAGATCACAGGACGGGGGCTGAAATTGGGAATACTGATGCTGTAATGGACGGGGATATTGATAAATTTATTGATGAGTATTTAAAGAGCGGCTCATAAAAACACCCGGGCTTTAGGGAATGGTAAATCCGGGTGTTTTTAAGCATTTATTTTGTTAATTTTTAAAGGTCGAGAAAACTTTTGCCTTCTTCTGTTATAGTTTTTGTACCGTCTGTTGCTATATTAATGATTTTTTTATAACCTTTACTTCCTTTGTCTGCATATTCTATTATAATTTGCCTTGAATTATCAGGGTTAAGAACAGTTGTTTGTGTAGAGTGTAGTTTACCGTTTTTATACGTTTTTTTAACTTTATTTCCGCTTTCATTGATAAGGTTTTCAGTGGTTTTTAGGATATTTCCCTCTGCAGCTTTTCTAGATGCAGGTTTTATTATTTCATCACCTTCTAATGTTAACCTTTTTACGTCAAGTATTTTGCCGGTTTCAGGGTCTTTAATAAACGCATAATGTCCATAAACGGGCCGCAGGTTTTCTGAACTTATCATTTTTTCTTCAACAATTGCATCTTTACCCTTATATTGTGCCTTGTATTTGGCATAAGTATCTTTTGTTGCAAATATTTCATTATTTTTATCAAGGATTGTTTTTGTGCTGTCATCAAACGGCAGATTTTCTTTTTTAACAAGGCCTTTGATTTTTTCTTTGCATGTATTTGCGGCCTCATTTAAGCTGTTTTGTACTTTATTATTGTCTGCCGCGGCAGGTTTTTTGCCATTTGCAATAACAATTGCGGCAATACCTATTGCTGCAAGCCCCGCAAGGGCAAGTGCCAGTTTCTTTTTGCCGTCTTTTTGGGGTTCTTTTGAAACGGTTGTTGCTGTTTTGGGTTTTGTTTCCATGCTTTTGAAACGAATATTTTGCGCATTTGTGGCGGATGAGATTTTCATTGATGTCATAATTTATTTCCTTATATTAATACTGTATTTATTATAAGTAAAAGTTTATAAATTTTTTGCTAATAATATTGGCTATTTTAATATTTTTTTACAATTAATTAGCCATAAATATAAACAATTAATTTATTAAACCGAATGACGGTTTAGTATAATTTATTGAAATGGATTATCAAGCGTTAATAAATGACCGCATTAAAAACCTTAGGCGCAGCAATAATTTAACCCAGGAAGAATTTGCGGAAAAGATAGACATTAGTATTCAGGGGCTTTCAAATATTGAAAGAAACCGCTATCAGCCGACAGCAGAAACTGTGGATAAAATTTGTAAAGCATTCAAAATTACACCCATAGAACTTTTAAGTGCAACGGAAGGTGAAAATGAAGATTTGATAAAAGAAATATCAATTTTACTTTCAGAATGTTCGAATAGTAAACTTAAAAAAATTTATCAGGTTATTAAAATGTTAATTAAATTGTAATCTTTTATAGTAGAATTAAAATAAAGTTTTTAAGGAAAAGATTATGATAAAAGCACAAAGAGGCACAAAGGATATACTGCCCGGGGATATTTTAACCTGGCAAAAGATTGAAAAAACGGCACGGGAGTTGTTTCAAAACGCCAATTATAAAGAAATAAGAACCCCGATATTTGAAAGTACGGAGCTTTTTGCCAGAGGCGTAGGGGATTCAACCGATATAGTAAATAAAGAAATGTACACCTTTTCTGTCGGCGGGCAGAATAAGGATGAAAGCTCTATTACATTAAGGCCCGAAAACACCGCAGGGGTCGTACGTGCCTATATTGAACATGGGTTTAACCGTTTAAGTGCGCCTGTAAAATTATGGTATTTTGGGCCGATGTTTCGTTATGAAAGGCCGCAAAAAGGCCGTCAGAGGCAGTTTCACCAGATAGGTGCAGAAATGTTTGGCGCAGAAAGTCCTTCAGCAGATGCCGAGATGATAGCACTTGTTTCAAAATTCTTAAACAAAATTGGTATAGAGGGGCTTGTGGCGGAGATTAATTCCCTCGGGTGCCCCAAATGCAGGGGGGAATATAAAGAACGCATAAAAGAAACACTAAAACCGTACCTTGACAGACTTTGTGATGATTGTAAGGTAAGGTATGAAAAAAACCCTTTAAGGATGCTTGATTGCAAGAATGAAGACTGTATAAGAATTTTTGAAGATGAGGAAGTAAAAAAGGTTATCCTTGCCGATTTTATATGCGAAGAATGCAGAGAACATTATAATGATGTAAAAAAATATCTTGATATTTTAAATATTAAATATCAAGAAAATAAAATGCTTGTAAGAGGATTAGATTACTATACAAAGACCGTTTTTGAAATTAAAAGCTCTGTACTCGGCTCTCAAAGTGCCGTTGCGGGCGGCGGCAGGTATGACGGGCTTGTAGAAATGCTTGGCGGAGAAAAGACACCTGCTGTTGGGTTTGCGCTTGGGGTTGAAAGGCTTTTTGAACTTGTAGAACATATTGAACAAAGTAAGCTTGATTATTTTGTTGTTTCAAATATGCAGGATAAAGCCCTTGAAACGGTGCAAATGCTTAGGGATAAAGGGTATAGTGCCGATTTTGATTTTCAAAACAGAAAGTTTTCAAAACAGCTTGAAAAAGCAGGGAAGATTGCAAAACGGGCTGTGATAATCGGTGAAGATGAAGTAACGGGCGGATATTACACCGTTAAAAATCTTGAAACAGGCGAGCAGACAAAGTTGCAAAAAAGCAGCCTTTGATTTGGCTGCTTTTAATCTAACTGGTTTAGGCTAATTATTTAATTATTACTTATTTGCCGGGTTTTATGTTGGTTTGTTATATATATTTGTCCATAAAAAACATGCAAATAAAATAATTTGCTATTTTGATTTATAAAAACTTTCCTTAAATAAAAAGTATGTAATAATGTTCGTATAGAATTAAGGATGAGGATAGCGGATTTTGAAATTTTTAAAGAAATTCAGAAATTTATTTGTTGTTTCAGGTTTTTTATTTTGCACATTAAGTGCTAACGCCATAACGGAACCTGCAAAAATACCCTCCGGTGCGCCTGCCGTATACAGTGGCAGTGATGTTGTTTTGACTGACGCTGTTATGAGGCAATACAGGCAATCTACTAAAGATGAGAGGCTTGTGGGAGCTGCAGAAACCCTCAAGGGGACTGTTGCGGATTATTCAAGACGTGCAATTTTAGGTGATAATCTTACGGGGAAACCCATAAAGGTCGAATTTAGGGACCTTGCAACGCTAAATCCCGCATATGCTAATTTTGATGCTCTTGGGTGGAAGCAAAGGGGCAGATTAAATATATTTATAAACAAAAAACATGAAAACGCCCCAAAAGAGGCGCTTGCTGCAGTTCTTGCCCATGAGGCCATACATCAGGATGAGCTTAATTCGATAAACGAAGAAGTTTACTGTTGGACACTTGAGGCTGCTGTTTGGACACAATTAACAGATGACAAGCCGGAGCTTCAAAATATAAGTCACCAGCTTGTGGATAGAGAAAATACAATAAAAAAGATGTTTATAAAAGGGGATTATACAAGCAAGTTTATCAGGAAATCAGTGCTTTCAAACGCGGGATATCAGGGCTTGCCGTCAAGGTCGCCGGGGTTTGAGGATGACGGGCTGTAGTACTGTCGTCTTCGGTTTCAACCCACACCTTTGTAGATGAAATGATGCATTCATTGTTATATATTTCTTTCACTTCTATTGCGTAACATATATCTGTAATGTTTAGTTTTTCATATCTTTCAATATAAAATTCTTCCCCTCCACAAACGGGGCAGAATTTTGAAACGGGCACTATTTCATCGCATTTGCCAAAAACAGCACGGGCTGCCTCTCTTTTATGGGAACAGCATTTGCACCTTAAGACGTAATAATATTTTTTAAGATAAACACCGCAATCAGGGCAATATCCTTCATCTGAGTTTAAAAGTGCGCGGGTATGGGAACATTTTTTTGCACTATTAATTATGGAAATCAAATATAAGAATAAATTTTTCATACTTTGAATATTAATAACAGAGGGTGTAAAGTCAACTATTTTGTATCGAATATTTTTGCATATAGACATAAAAGGAGTTATTAGGGTATAATTGCCTACGGAGGGCTGATATATGAAAAAGGCTTTATGTTTAGTATTAGGAATTATATTTATAGGGCTCAGCGCGCCTGTTTTTGCCGCAGATGCCAATATTAAAGGCACGGTAAAACTGACAAGGGCTGAAAGAAGAGCCAAAAAGGCTGAAATAAAGGCGTTAAAGAAAAAATATAAAAAGATTTCAAAAGATATGCCAATCATTTATGCTCTTGAAGAGATAAAAAAATCTCCTGCAAAAACTACCTACAGAAGAATTTTAGGGATTAATCAAACCCAAAAACCTATGAGAATAGAGTTCAAAAATCTTGCAGATATAAATAAAATCTATACAAATAGTGAAACGATTAGCAAAATAAAATGGGGCAGGGAACATATTTATATCAGTGACAGACATAAAAAAGCTCCCGCTGAAACTCTTGCTGTTTCAATAGCCGGTATGAGTGTACATACGGATAAGAAAAATTCCGTTAATGAAGAAACTTACGCTTGGGCAACGGAGGCTGTTTTATGGGATTATTTTTCAAAGTTAAATCCTGAGATAAAGAATTATGATTCAACCCTCACAGAAAGAGAGGAAGCGCTTAAAACGCTTTATTTAAAATCTCCAAGAGATGCTAAATATATTGTAAACACTGTAAGGAAAAATAATGCCCATATTAAATACCAGTGGGAATCAAAAGGTTTTACACACAGGGAATACAAAGAAAAAATGCAAAAGCTGCTTGAAGTACACAATGATGTAAAAGGTATGCAAATTTCTGCACCGGAGGCTGCTCCTGTAGAAGAAGTTAATTCAAATGCAGATGTAAAATCTGCTGATACTGCGCAAACTGAGGTTAATGCAGATAAAACATGCGCTCCCGTAGTACAGAATACTGAAAACACGGAAAATGCCGATGAAAAACCGGAGATTGATTTAAAACTTTATGATGTGCTTAGGCCGGATGTACCACAAGGTACTGATATTTAACACGCCTGCAGCAAAAACAGGGTTTTAGCCTGCAAAAAGACACCCCAGAACTATTGTGGATAAAATAAAAATGCCGCCGACAATGTAAGTCACTTTATTTAGGCCTTTTTCTGCTGATTTTTGAGATGAAAACAACTGGCTTGCAGAACCTATTGCTGCAATACCGTCGCCTTTTGGGGAATGCAAAAGTACCAATATTATAAGAAGTATGCCCGAAATCATTTGCAGGATGAAAAAGAAATTTGTCATTGATTTTTCCTTTAATTTATAATTTAAAATCTTTATAACATAAATATTTTTTATTTTAAAGAGATGTGTAATAATCTTTTAGCAGTTTGCAGTCTTCTTCAATATTAGGGCTTTCACATATTATTACACCTTTTACATTAAATTTTTTAAAAGCTTTAAGAAGGTCTTTATAATTAAAATCACTATCTTCAAGGTTTAAATGTTTCTTTTCGCCTTTTTGTGTATATTCTATTCCTGCAATATGTGCATGGAAATTTTCAAGTGCTTTATTTCCAAGATTTTTGCCTATTTCTTCAAATATGGATGCGAATTTATCGTATGTGTTAAATTTGCCGCCCGTGCGGGCATGGATATGTGAAAAATCCACGCAAGGAAGCATTTTAGGAAATATTTTTGACATTTCAATAATTTCGTCAATACTGCCCCACTGGGTTTCTTTGCCTGTGGTTTCAGGGCGCACCCATATATTATTATTTTCCCTGTCAAGCGTTTCAAATATTTTTTCGTGTCTTTTGATTAACTTATCAAATACGGTTTTTTTATCTTCCTTAAGATAAAATGCAGCATGGTATGTAATAGAATATCCGCCCAAAGAATTCGCGGTTTGAGCCGTTTCAATTATTCTTTGTATACTTGCTTCCACCTTTTCTTCTTCTTTGGAATTAAGGTTAATGTAAAACGGGGCGTGAGCTGTTAGGATGAAATCTTCTTTATTTTCCTTTAAAAAGTTTCTTGAAACATCAGAAATTCTCACGCCGTGTACAAATTCAAGCTCAAGCCCGTTCAAGCCAAGCTCCTTTAACGTTTCAAAGCCTGTTCGGTAATCTTTCGCCCGAAGAGGTATGCCGGCTGTTAAAAAGTTTAATTTATCCATATTATTTACCTTAATATTTCATCTTTATGTGGGTTAAATTTTTCTATAAATTCTTTAACGGAATAGATACCCCAACTTCCCGCCTGTATTACATCGGGAAAATAAAACCCGCTTGCTGCTGAAATTTTTATCTCGTCTTTTGTAACTTTTATAATTTGCCCTGTGGGTTTATTATGTCTTTCTTGCTTATAATCGCCTGAAATTATTCTTATAAACCCGCCCCTAAAGGCTGTAAGTGCGTTATAAAAAGGATTTGACGCTCTTATAAGTCTTTCAATTTCCAATATATTATTGTTCCAGTTTATATAAAAATCGCCTTGAATATTAGGCGCAGTAGGGTAATCACCTTCTTCCTGATGATATGATATTATTTCACCTGTTTGATTGTATCTAATAAGGGTTTTAGCTAAAAGTTCCGCTATCATAAAGTTTGTCCTTGAAAAAAGCATTCCCATTGTTTCTTTTTTCATAAGCGGAAAGCTTTCCCGGGTGATTATTTTTCCTGTATCAAAATTTTCGTCCGCAAAATGAAGAGTTATACCTGTTGTTGTTTCACCGTTTTTAATTATATGAAAATACGGGTTTGCACCCCTGTATTTTGGCAAAAGTGAAGGGTGGCAATTTATAAAGCCGTCCTTGGTTGTGTTAAGAAAATCAGCCGAAAGTTTATGATTAAAGGAACAAATAACGCCGATATCACAGTTTAAAGCTTTTGTTTTTTCTGTAAATCCGGGTTCATTCGGGGTATCTTCATATTCAAGTATTTTAATTCCTGCATTTTGTGCGACATTTGCAAGATTTTGTCTTGATATATTTGTCTTATCAGGCAGGATAACGGCACTTATATCCAAACCGGTGTTTATCAGCTTGTTTAGGCATACAAGCGCCATATCAGGCATACCCATAAACAGTATTTTTTTATTTTTTAGCATAAAAATTATTCTACACTATTACTATTATTTTTGAAGTATTGTAACAAATTTAAATTATTAATGAAATTTAGGTGTTGACGATAAAATTTGTTTATATTACATTTAATCATACCGGTAATAAGCCGGTGGTTAATATGTAATAATTTAAAGAATTCGGAAACCAGACAAAATGAACAGCACAAATAACAGACCCAGAATAAGAGTATGTTTAAAGGCTTATGACCATAAGCTTATTGATACTTCTGCAGTTAAAATTGTAGAAACAGCAAAAAGAACAGGCGCCAGTGTTTCAGGTCCTATTCCCCTTCCTACCAAACGCAGAATTTATTGTGTTCTTCGTTCTCCCCACGTTGATAAAAAGTCACGTGAACATTTTGAAATGAGAACACACAAAAGGGTTATAGATATATATGATCCAACCCAACAAACTACGGAAGAGCTTTCAAGAATGGATTTGCCGGCAGGCGTTGATATTGAAGTTAAGCTGTAGACATAAATAAAAAGTTAGCATTGACAATTAAATAATTGAATGTGAACTATGGAAAAGGCAGAGTTTGGCCCTCAGAATTGTCAGGGTATTTCTTTTAAACAGAATAAACAAACAAAGCCAAATGTACAAACAAAAGAGTTAAGAAAAATAGCTCTCACAACAGAAAGGTAAAATCGAATGACATTAGGTGTTATTGGAGAAAAACTCGGAATGACACAGGTATATGACGAACAAGGTTTGTGTATTCCTGTTACCGTAATTAAAGTTGAACCTCTAACCGTGACACAAGTTAAAACTGTTGAAACTGACGGTTATAATGCTATCCAGGTTGGTGTTGTTCCTGCTAAGGAAAAGCACTTAACTAAAGCTCAAATCGGTCACTTTAAAAAGAATAATTTAGAAAACTTTAGACACTTGCAAGAATTTAGAGTTGATAATCCTGCCGAGTATCAGGTTGGTCAAAAAATAGATTTAAGTGTTTTAAATGAAATATCAAAAGTTGATGTATCCGGTAAATCTATTGGTAAAGGTTTTCAGGGTACGGTTAAAAGACACAATTTTTCAAGAGGGCCTATGGGTCATGGTTCAAAAAACCACAGAGCACCCGGTTCAATAGGTGCAGGTACAACTCCCGGACGTATCTATAAAGGTAAGAGAATGGCCGGAAATATGGGTAATGAAAAAGTTACAGTTTCAAAGCTCAGTGTTGTAAAAATTGTAAGCGACAAAAATTTGTTATTAGTTAAGGGCTCAGTTCCGGGTCCTGAAGGAAAATTGGTTACAATTAAGCCTTCAAGAACAAAATGGAATTAGAGGTACAAGATGACACAGACAGTTAAATTATTAAATACAAAAGGAAGCGAGCTTGGTGAGCTTAACTTAGATGAAAATGTATTTGGCGTTGAACCGAACATTCATGTTATGCACCTTGCCCTAAAAAGACAATTAAATAACGCCAGACAAGGCTCTCATAATACAAAAACCAGAGCCGAAGTATCCGGCGGCGGAAGAAAGCCATGGAAACAAAAAGGAACAGGCAGAGCAAGAGCAGGTTCAATCAGAAGTCCGTTATTTGCAGGCGGTGGTGTTTCATTTGGTCCAAAACCGAGAAGTTATGAAACAAATCTTCCGCAAAAAGCAAGAAAACTGGCTCTAAGAAGTGCACTTTCTGCAAAATTGGAAGCTATGACTGTTGTTAAAGATTTTTCTGATTTAAAAGATGCAAAAACTAAAGCTATGGCTAATATCTTAAAAGATTTAAAGGCTGAAGGTAAAGTTTTAATTATTGCCGACCTTAAAGCAGAAGAAAATAAAAATCTTGAAATTTCAGCAAGAAATATTGCATCAGTTAAGCTTTTATACCCATCAAACTTAAATGTTAAAGATTTAATTGAGGCAACTTCGATTGTTATAACTGAAAATGCTATCAATGAAATAACTGAAAGGTTGGCGAAATAATGGCAAAGACAAGAACCAACAAAGAAAAATTATATGATATTATTAAAAAGCCTTTGATAAGCGAAAAATCAATGATGGCTGTACAAATGGGGCAATATACTTTTGAAGTTAATAAAGATGCTACAAAAGTTGAGATAGCCCAGGCTATCGAGCTTGCTTATCCAAATCGCAAAGTTAAGAAAGTTAGAACCGTATATATGCCGTCTCATGAAAAGAGATTGGGCATGAAATTCGGCAGAACGCAATCAGGGAAGAAAGCTATCGTTACAATCGAGGGCGATCCTATTGAAGAATTGACAGGAGTATAATAATGGCAACCCGTAAAATTAATCCGACGTCTCCGGGACAAAGAGGCATGACAAGACCTGATTTTTCAGAAATAACAACTGATAAACCGGAAAAATCATTATTAAAACCGCTCACAAAATCAGGCGGAAGAAATAATACAGGAAGAATAACCACAAGACATATAGGCGGCGGCCACAAAAGACAGTACCGTGTTATTGATTTTAAAAGAGATAAATTCGGTGTTGTAGGCTTTGTTAAGACCGTTGAATATGACCCCAACAGAAATGTTAGAATTTCACTTGTAGTTTATGCTGACGGCGAAAAAAGATACATTTTAACGCCGGAAGGTTTAAATGTTGGTGATGTTGTGGTTTCAGGTTCTGATGTTGATATCAAAACCGGTAATGCGCTCCCTCTGGAAAATATTCCTCTTGGTACTATGATTCACAATATTGAAATGGAACCAAAAAGAGGCGGTAAAATGGTTCGTGCAGCTGGTCAAGGCGCTCAGTTAATGGCAAAAGACGGGGATTATGTTACTGTTAAATTGCCGTCATCTGAGATGAGAATGGTTAGAAAAGAATGCATGGCAACAATTGGCGTTCTTGGTAACTCTGAATACAAAAACTTATCAACAGGTAAAGCCGGCAGAACCAGATATTTAGGTATTAAACCTACTGTTCGTGGTGTTACAATGAACCCTGTAGACCACCCTCACGGCGGTGGTGAAGGTAAAACCGGTCCCGGCGGGCATCCTAAGACTCCTTGGGGTAAACCGGCACTTGGCCAAAAGACAAGAAATGCTAAAAAAGCTTCAGGTAAGCTAATAGTAAGAAGAAGAAAAAAATAATAGGAGAACATAAATAGATGGCTCGTTCATTAAAAAAGGGTCCTTTTGTACACGACTCTTTGATTAAAAAAATCAATAAATTAAACGAAACCCAAGAAAAGAAAGTTATAAAAACATGGTCCAGGGCGTCTATGATTATACCTGATATGTTGGGGCATACAATTGCTGTGCATAATGGTAAATCTCATGTTCCTGTTTATATAACAGAACAAATGGTTGGCCACAAACTTGGTGAATTTGCAAACACACGTTCATTTAGAGGCCATGCAGGACAAGATAAGACAGCAAAGAGAAAATAGTTTAGAAAACTAAATTAAAAGGAAATAAGGACAATGCAACAAGCAACAGCTAAACAAACAAATATAAAGATGCCCGCAAGGAAACTAAGAAGGGTTATCAACGAAGTTCGCGGTAAAGTGGCTTCTGAAGCCTTAAGAATTCTTAAGTTTATGCCTTATTTTGCTGCAAGAGTTGTTGAAAAAAACCTGACAGCAGCAATTGCAAATGCATCTGAAAAATTTGACGGTGACAGCAATAATCTTAAAGTTTCTGAAATATACGCAGATGAGAGTGTTACTTATAAAAGAGCACGTCCCAGAGCGCAAGGCAGAATGTACAAAAGATTTAAAAGATCATCACATTTGACAGTAAAATTAACGAAAAACTAGGAGATATAACTTTGGGACAGAAGACACATCCAACCGGATTTAGAATAGGAATAATTGAACCTTGGGTTAGCACTTGGTTTGCGAAAAGGAAGCAATATGTTTCAAATATCGCAGAAGATGCTAAAATCAGAAGGTTTGTTAAAAAGAAATTGTACACTGCAGGTGTTAGCCGCATTGTAATTGCAAGAAAAGCGCAAAATGTTAATATCACGGTGGTTACTGCAAAGCCTGGTATTGTGGTTGGCAGAGGCGGCCAGGGTATTGATGATTTAAGAGTTGCGGTTCAGAATTTAATCAACAACAAGAATGTTTCAATTGATGTTGTTGAAGTTGCAAGAATTGATGTAGATGCCCAATTGGTAGCTGAAAACATTGCTCTTCAATTGGAAAAACGTATTGCATTCAGAAGAGCTATGAAACAGGCTATGCAAAGAACAATGAGAGCCGGTGTTCAGGGTATTAAAGTTATGGTATCCGGACGTTTGGGCGGCGCCGAAATTGCACGTTCAGAGTGGGCAAAAGAAGGAAGAATTCCTCTTCAAACATTAAGAGCCGATGTTCAGTATGGATTTGCGGAAGCAGATACCGTAATGGGTAAAATCGGTGTTAAGGTTTGGGTGTTTAAGGGTGACCTTATGCCCGGTGAAAAAGCTGACCAAAATATTAAAACCAAAAAACCTCAAAATGCCGGTAAAGACGGTGCAGGCCGTCTGGGCAGAAGAAGACGTAGTGAAGACAATGCTTCATCTGAAGCATAATGATATAGGAGCAAACTAAAAATGTTAATGCCTAAAAAAACCAAATTCAGAAAGAAAATGAAAGGCAATATGAAGGGGACCGAAACAAGAGGTACCGTTCTTGAGTTCGGAACATATGGCTTGGTTAGTGCTGATCCTGCCTGGATTACTTCAAGACAAATAGAGGCTGCCCGTCGTGCCATGACAAGAAAAATCAAACGTGGCGGTAATGTTTGGATTAAGATTTTCCCCGATAAGCCGATTACCGCAAAGCCTGCTGAAACCCGTATGGGTAAAGGAAAAGGTAACCCTGAATACTGGGTAGCTGTTGTTAAGCCCGGCAGAGTGCTTTTTGAAATTGATTATTCAGTAAGAGAAGATGCAATTGAAGCTCTTAAACTGGCAGCTCAAAAGCTTCCTGTTAAGACCAGAATTGTAGAAAAATAGGTGATGTAAAATGAAACTTAGTGAAATTAAGGAAAAGACAGTTGAAGAATTAAAGGAATTAGTTTTGAATGCTAAAAAAGAACTTTTTTCTTTGAGAATGAAACATAATAAAATGAACCCTTTGGAAAATCCTGCGAGTATAAAAAAGACTAGGCGCGAGATTGCCCAATTAAAAACCGTATTAAGACAAAAAGAACTAAATGTATAAGAAATAAGGAAGCAATAAAATGCCAAAAAAAGTCAAAGTTGGAACAGTAGTTAGTGATAAAATGGATAAAACCATTGTAGTATCTGTTACTGAACACAAGGCTCATAAGAAATATAAAAAAACAATGATATCTACCAAAAAATATAAAGCCAGCGATATAAACGGTACATCTAAAATGGGTGATGTAGTTTCTATTGTTGAACACAGGCCAATATCAGGCTCTGTAAGATGGGTACTAGATGAAGTTGTTGAAGCTGCCAAGTAATCTATGGCACATAAGTATTAGACTTTAAAACAGTTGAAAATTAAAAAGGTAAAAAGAAATGATACAGCAAGAAACCAGATTAAAAGTAGCAGATAACACAGGTGCTAAAGAACTCCTTTGCATCAGGGTTATGGGAAGTTCAAATAAAAAATATGCCGGTGTTGGCGATGTTATTATTGCAGCAGTTAAAGATGCCGTACCTGGCGGTGCTGTTGTTAAAAAGTCAGATGTTGTAACAGCTGTTGTTGTTAGAACAGTGGCTGATATTAAACGTAATGACGGTTCAGTTATTAGATTTGATGAAAATGCTGCCGTTATAATAAACAAAGACGGCAACCCAAGGGGAACACGTGTGTTTGGTCCTGTTGCAAGAGAATTAAGAGATAAAAACTATATGAAAATTGTTTCTCTTGCGCCTGAAGTTATTTAATATAAAAGGAACATATCAAAATGTCTAAATCAGAAGAAAAGAAGTTACATGCAAAAGTTGGTGACAGGGTAATTGTTACCTCTGGACGTGATAAAGGTAAAACGGGCAACGTTAAAGAAGTTAACACTAAAAGCGGCGAAGTACTTGTTGAAGGTGTTAATATTGTAACAAAAGCCCAAAGACCTAATCCTATGGCGGGAATTCAAGGTGGTCTTGTTAAAAAAGAAGCATTTATGAATTCAAGCAAAGTTATGGTTTACTGTCCTTCTTGCGAAAAAGCAACAAGGGTAAAACATGATGTTAAAGAAGGTAAAAAGATCCGTGTTTGTAAAAAATGCGGCGAATCATTAGATGTATAATTAATATAAGCCGGCATTGAAATTTGACAGGTTCTTGTTTTAAGAGCAAAATTTCAAAGGCTAGGAAGGAAAAAAGAAAATGTCAGCTACAAAGACAACTGATTTAAAATCTAAATATCAAGACGAAATCAGAAACAAACTTAAAGAAGAATTTAAACTATCAAATGAAATGCAAATTCCAAGATTGCATAAGATAGTTATTAATATGGGTGTTGGGGAAGCTTCTCACAACTCCAAACTGGCTGAAACTATAGTTGCCCAATTAACAAAGATTGCAGGACAAAAAGCGTTAGTTACAAAGGCCAAAAAATCAATCGCTTCTTATAAATTAAGAGAAGGCATGCCGGTTGGTTCAATGGTTACTCTTCGTGGCGAAAGAATGTATGATTTCTTTCAAAAACTTATTTGCGTTGTTCTTCCTCGTATTCGTGACTTTAGAGGTGTAAGCGCAAAGAGTTTTGACGGCAGAGGCAACTACACATTTGGCTTAAAAGAACAGGCATTGTTTCCTGAAATCCACTATGAAGAAGTTGATATTGTTAAGGGTATGAATATTTCAATAATTACTACCGCCCCTAATGATGAAATGGCAAAAAGCCTTCTTGCGCATTTAGGTATGCCTTTTAAAAAGCATTAATCAAAGGAGAATATAAGTAATGGCTAAAAAAGCAATGATAAACAAAGAAGAAAGACGTGAAATGCTTGCAGCTAAGGGTAAATACCCAACTGTAAGACTTCATAACAGATGTTCTATCTGTGGAAGACCGCATGGGTTTCACAGAGATTTCGGTCTTTGCAGAATTCATTTAAGAGAATTCGCACATAGAGGTTTATTGCCGGGCGTTACCAAAGCATCTTGGTAAGACTGGTTTTATAACAGTTATATCACATATAAAAAATGCACCAATGAAATTGGTGCATTTTAGTTTAAATTGAATAAGTTTTGATTTAAGCAGCAAGGTCAATAATTTTTCCTGTTTTCTTGCTTTCTTCTTGCGCGTCTAGCAATCGTTTTGCACATTCTTCGGCACTTATGTCAGCTCTTGTATCAAAATAAGGAGATGCTCCGTTGTTAAGATGTAAACGTGGTTTACCTGGAGTGTTTTCTTGTATGTAATTTATATTGTCAGGATTTATTACAATATTGTTACTGTCATTATAAATCTTAACCCCCGGTGCAGATGTAAATGAAATTGAATTAATTGACATTGTTTGTTCCTTTCGTTTTTTCTTGTATTTGTATTTTGTCTGTCTTTACCTGATTAAATCTTGTCAAAATATAATTTTGCTACCCCCCCCCCCCCGAAACTTTACATTTTTTTACAAAAATTTGCATGATTTTTTTGTTTTATGTATTATTATTTTTGCCTGTAAGTTATATAGACACTGATAAAAGTTTGTATAAAAGAAAGGTTTTTTATCGTTATTACTAAACTACAAGGTGAAAAATCCTTGCAAGTAGAAAGGAAACCAAAATGACAGTTACTGATCCTATAGCTGATGCTCTAACCAGAATTAGAAACGCAAATACCGTTAGACATTCTAATGTTGAAATTCCTGCATCAAAATTGAAGGTTGAGCTTGTAAAACTTCTTAAGGAAGAAGGTTTTATTGCTAATTATGAGGTTAAGGAAAAAGATAACTTTAAGGTTATTGATGTTGAATTAAAATATAATGGCACCACTCCTGTTATTACGGGTCTTAAAAGAGTTTCAACTCCCGGCCTTAGAACTTATTCAAAGGCAAAAAATTTACCAAGAGTATTTGACGGGCTTGGAATTGCAGTTGTATCAACAAGTAAAGGTTTGCTGACAGATAAGGCAGCCAGAAAAGATAATATCGGCGGAGAAGTTCTCTGCTACGTTTGGTAATTATTGCCAAACTAATTGGGTTAACTTGCCGGACATTATATATGTTTTGGTGAAGCGTTCCCGCTTGTATTAAAATAAAAGCAAAAGGAGAAAAATTATGTCAAGAATAGGCAAACTGCCTGTTGAAATCCCGGATGGGGTCGAAGTTAAGATTGAAAACAATATTGTAACGGCAAAAGGTCCTAAAGGTACTGAATCTGTTGAAATAAGACATGAGATTGAAGTTAAAGTTGACAGCAACCATGTTGTTTTAACAAGAAAAAGTGATGATAGGAAATCACGTTCACTACACGGGCTTTCAAGAACATTAGTACAAAATGTTATAACAGGCGTAAAAGACGGTTTTGAAAAGAAACTTGAAATTCAAGGTGTTGGTTACAGGGCTCAAATGCAGGGCACTGCAATCAATTTATCATTAGGGTATTCACATCCTATTGTTATAGAACCGCCAAAAGGCATTACAATTGCTGTTGAGGCTAACACAAAGATTACCGTTTCAGGTACAAATAAACAAGCTGTCGGCGATATTGCCGCTTTAATCAGATCTAAGCGTGCACCTGAAGTATACAAAGGCAAGGGTGTAAGATATGAAGGCGAATACGTAAGACGCAAAGCTGGTAAAGCAGGCAAGAAGTAATATATAGTTAAACTGCCCATATGAGCCGATGATTGAAATTTGTATCAGATTGGCTTGGGTGAAAGGATAAAAAGATGATTAAATTAGTTAACAGAAAAGAACAAACAAGAAAAAGACATAAAAGGGTAAGAACTAAAATTTCTGGCACCCCAGAATGCCCTAGGCTAGCAGTATACAGAAGCATAAAACATATATATGCACAGCTTATCGATGACGTTAATGGTGTTACATTGGTTTCAGCTTCATCTGATGCCAAAGATTTAAGAGATAAGTTATTATCTCATGGCGGAAATATTAATGCCGCAAAAATGGTCGGTGAAGATATAGCCAAAAAAGCTCTGGATAAAGGGATTAAGGAAGTTGTGTTCGACAGGGGCGGTTTCCTTTTTCATGGCAGAATTCAGGCTTTAGCTGATGCTGCAAGAGAAGCAGGCCTTGATTTTTAGTTAATTATTTTGAATTTATTTAACAGGCACTTGTTTAAAAAAATACAGGTGCCTGTTTTTAAATATTGCAACGAAAAATTTTTCTTATAAAATATAGTCATGGGGAATGTTAAGAGTAGAAGAGTGAATAATAAAAAAAAGAAAAAAGGAAATTTTTTCCTTTATCTTTTGATGATGGCAGCCTCTGCTGTGCTTGCTGCAATTGCTGCATTTAATTTATATTTGGCATCTCTTCCTCCTATTAGTAATTTTGAGGATATCAAACCAAATCCTGTTACATCAATATATTCTTCCGACGGGGAAAATATTAAAACATTTACGGTTTTCAGATTTGAAAAAGTTTCCATTAAAGATATTCCTAATAACTTAAAATATGCAATTATTGCAACGGAAGATAAGAATTTTTACAGTCATAGAGGGTTTGATACATTTGGGCTTATGCGTTCAATAATAGCAAACCTCAGGGCCGGTTCCTTTAAACAAGGCGCAAGTACCATTACGCAGCAGCTTGCAAGGATTTTATTTCTTTCAAATGAGAGAACATTTGACAGAAAAATAAAAGAATTGATTATAGCGCACAGGATAGAAAAAACTATTTCAAAAGATGAAATACTTGAAATGTACCTTAACTCGGTATATTTAGGTTCCGGTACATATGGTGTTTTAAGTGCTTCAAAAACATATTTTAATAAAAACTTAAATGAACTAACACTTGCAGAAGCAGCACTGATTGCCGGTTTACCGCAGGCGCCGAGTGTTTATTCTCCGCTCCAAAATCCTAAAAAAGCCATAGAGAGAAGAAATCAGGTTTTAAAAAGGCTATATAAAACAGGACGCATAACAAAAGAGCAATACGAAAAATCTAAGGCAGAGGAACTTCATCTTAATCAAAAATCAAAAATTTATTCATTCAATAAAGCCCCCTATTTTATAGATTTTGTACTTAAGGAACTTGAGTATATAGGCTTTAGGGAGGAAGACATATCGCAAGGCGGTTTAAAGATTTATACAACACTTGATTATAAATCTCAAGAGGCTGCTGATAATGCAATAAATAAAAGGCTTGCAAGTGCCAAACTTACCGGGGATAAAACCCAAATGGCATTATTTTCATTTTCCCCTACAACGGGTAAAATCTACGCCTATGTAGGCGGTAAAAATTATGAAAAAAGCCAGTATGACAGAATTTTAAATGCCATAAGGCCTCCGGGGTCTTCCTTTAAACCGTTTGTATATGCTACTGCTTTACAACAAGGGGTCAAAGTTAATGATATAGTTAGTGATACACCGGTTTCCTTTGGCAGGTGGGCGCCAAGAAATTATGGCGGCAAATACAGAGGTAAAATACCTGTATGGCAGGCCGTTGCTGTTTCATCCAACGTTGTTGCGGTTAAAATGATTGAAAAAGTTGGTGTGCCAAACGTTATATCTACTGCACGTGAAATGGGTATAACTACACCTTTACAAAGTGATATGACGATAGCATTAGGTTCAAACGGTGTAAAACTATATGATATGGTAATTGCCTATGGCGCCTTTGCAAACGGGGGCTTTAGAGTGCGGCCTTATGCTGTTGAAAGAGTTGAAAATTCAAGAGGTGTGGTGGTATATGAAAACCCCGGGCCAAAGAATGTAAAAGTTATAAGCTATGACACGGCAGCAGGTATGACATACATGCTTCAAAAGGTTGTTGAAGTAGGTACAGGGCGTGCCGCAAATATCGGAAGAGCTGTTGCCGGGAAAACTGGTACTACAGATGATTACAGGGATGCATGGTTTATGGGCTATACGCCGGATATTGTTGCAGGTGTGTGGCTTGGGAATGATAATAATTCTAAACTGCCGGGGATTACCGGTGGTTTAATGCCGGCACAGGTTTGGGCAGATTATATGAAAGTTGCTCTGCAAAATTATCCTAATTCTGTTTTTGATTATCCAAAACCTGATATAAAAGCAGGGGAGGCCGTTATTATCGATGATGCTACAGAAAAAATGGAAGAAGACGATGATGCAGACCTTCAAATTGATGAAAATATAGATGATATTAAAGTGCCGGGGGATGATACGCAAGGGGTAACATCTGGTATTTTGGACGGCGAGAGAAAAAACTCCAAAGAAAAAGATAAAGATAAAGATAAAGAAAAGGATAAGGATAAGGATAGGGATAGGGATAAAAAACGTTCTAAATCAAACGAAGATAAGGTTATGCAACCAAGTGTTCCTGCTCCCGTTTCAAAGCCATTTAACGAAGAACAAGCGCCCGTTCCTGCTCCTACCGTGGGTTCTGCTGATATTCCTTTACCTGGTATTTAATTTTTGCTTTCAAATCCAGGACACAGCGCACCGAAAAGGCAAGAGTAGCTGGGCAACCCTCTACCCCATTACAGGTATTTGGAAAGTACAATGTACCATTGTTCAGATTTGCGTTGTGATACCTTGGGCTTGCCGCGGGCTTATCTGACCATATATTGTTCGGGTAGCAGTTGTCAGCCCAATTCAATCCGGGTGCGGCGCCCTTACACTTGCCGTTCAATTCGTAGCAACGCGGGGCGCCGGTACTTGCACTTGTGGACCAGTTACATAGCTGCAGCTTTTGGTTTCGCTGTGTCTTAAATTCATAGGGCAGGTGTTTTGGCCGAATAGTTATACATTATAGGGCAGTATGGTATTTATATATTCATCACTTAACATATCTGTGTTTTTTGTGACCCTGCCTGACGATTTGCTTTACCTATCTGCTAAAATCCTTAAATTTTAGCACTCTTAGGGTTGTTTATATATTTTATCAACAGTTTTTGAAAAATCTGTTTGATTGTTTCTTATAATATCAAGGATTTTTACTCTGCCAAATTTTTCTATTAACCCCGGTGCTGTTGTGATAACAGGGTCTGTTGTATGAGGCGGATAGTTTGATATTATGACCCCCAATATTTTGATATTCAGGTTTCTAAGGGCATTGATTGTTAAAAGGGTATGGTTTATTGTGCCCAGATTGGGTCGTGCAACTATAATGCAGGGTAAATCCAGTTTTTTTATGATGTCAGATATTAAAGAATTATCATTAACCGGTACAAAAATCCCTCCTGAGCCTTCCGTTACAACAATATCGTTATCCTTTGAAAGTTTATTATAATCTGCGGCAATTTTATCTAAATCTATTTTTACACCGTCAATTTTAGCTGAAACCGAGGGTGTAGAGGGAGTTATTGTGATGTAAGAGTTTTTTATTGTAAGTTTGCCAACGGTATTGTTTGATACCATCTCAGCATCTGACGGTGTGCCGGGCACGATTCCGCTTTGGAGCGGTTTAAAATAAGCAACTTGTTTGTTTCTCTTTAATAATTCCTGTACAATTCCGCGTGCTACATATGTTTTACCAACATCCGTATCCGTTGCTGTTATAAAAAAGTTCATTTTTGCCTCCTAAAAGATTTTACCTCTAAACAACAAATAAAAAAAGGGCGCTTAAAGGTTACATAAAAAAGCGCCCGAAAAGTTGTTCATCT
>CAJTLG010000009.1:0-1979 GCA_910577395.1 uncultured Vampirovibrio sp.
TCCTCCTATGCTTTCTTTTGTTATTTTATTGTATGAGGCATCTTTGCCGTCTAATCCTTTTTTTATTTCTTTTTTATCAGGTTCAAGGGATAGGATGTATTGGTTTATTTCTCCATGTTCTCCTTTTATACCGGGGGTGGGGTTTGATGTTTGGTTTTGTGCGGGGGTTCCTTTCTTTCCTCCTTTACCTCCGTTTACGATGAATGTTCTAGAATCTGTATTACATTTTATTGATGATAATGTTCCGTCCATTCCGTTATTATCAATGTTTCCTCCTTTGCCTCCTTTTCCTATTGTTAATGTACATTCTGCAGTTTTACCAATGTATAGGTTTTTAATATGCGCTACACTTCCTCCTCCGCCGCCTCCACCTGCTGATGAGGGGAGTTCATTATTATATGTCAGTTTAATATATCCTGCTTTTCCGTTGTTTCCGTTTGTTGATGACATTTTATCGTTATACCCATATGTTGATATTCCGCCGTTTCCTCCTGCACCGTATCCTGATTGATTTGACGTTATGGGAGATATGGCACCGGTACCTTCTTTAGCTGTTGTTTTCCAACTTGCGTTACCATTACTTCCTTTCAATATATTTTTAGTACAGGATGTATTTATCCAGTTTGTACCGTCGTTTGTATATTCACAGTTATTGGATGAGGATATATCGGGGTTAGTTGCAGCTGTTCCTGATACTGTGATATTTTGTGCGGCATATCCTCCGCTTCCTCCTTTTACTCTTATTCCGTATATTGTTTTATATGTATTATTGTTTTCTTTTTTCTTTATTAATATTTGAGATATATTACCGCTTGTTCCGTTGCCTGCCTTTGTATTATTACTTGTTGCTCCATTTCCTCCTTTACCTTCTTTGCCTGCTGTTATTATTATTTGTCCGCCTGCTCCTGCTTGTTTTACATAACCTGTGATATCAATATCAAGGGCATAGGCGCCTGCGGCGCCTCCTGCCCCTGAATATGATTTAGTCAGGTTTGTTTTATCAAGGGTACAGCGGGCGGAGAAGGCGTTTAAACCAAGATTTGGTTGTCTTGGGCCATTTATTGTATCTGCAATATTGCCCGATTTTTTAGATAAAAGCCAAATGGTACCAGGAAAACAGGCGTTTCCCGATGAACCAAGACACGCATTACCACTACTTCCACAAGATAAAATTCCCGTTACACTATTGATAGAATCGTTGCATAAAAATGTACTATTTACCCCTAAAGCAGCTATATTACTATTGTACGTACTTTTTAAATATATAAATTGGTCATCATTAGGAAGTGACCAATTCGTGCTTGGTATATTTGCCGGAATATAATTAAAATTATTACAACTATTCTCTGCAATAAGATATTGACACAAAGTCCTGCTACAGGAATAATATGCTCCGGAATTAGTACAATATACATTGTTTGCTGTGTTATTCTTGTTTAATAAAGAAGCTCGCCAACAACAATAACCGGCAGCACTTTTTCCTTCTGCACAATATAAATTTTTTCCGTTGATATCCTGAGGATACAACAATACTCTATTTGACAACATATGTGGTATATGTTTTTTTGTTATATTTTGAAACTCATTGGTTTCCTCCCCCACATTATACTTAGTCATACAGAAGGCTTTGGTGGCTGAGTTGCCGTTAAATTGGTATGTACCATCTGGACATGGACTGACATATCCGCTTCCTCCTGCACCTCCGCCTCCTGCGCCTTGTAATGTTACTTTAATATCTGTCATGTATTCATTTATTGTTATTGTTTGTGTTTTATCTGATGTATCAGTGCCTGATATTTGTATGGGGGTTGCTTGTACTTTTTTTGTACTTGTAGCTCCTGCTCCTCCACCGCCACCTGATGCTATTATGAAATTTGCATAATATACATCGTTAATTGGTAATGTTATTTCAGGATTAGAATCGGTATATGGAAAACATTTAATATCGGCAGGGGCTTTAATTGGGTCTCCTAAGCCCG
>CAJTLG010000009.1:2079-73108 GCA_910577395.1 uncultured Vampirovibrio sp.
GTATATGGAAAACATTTAATATCGGCAGGGGCTTTAATTGGGTCTCCTAAGCCCGATAAGTTAATGTTGTCATTAAATTTTCTTGTCATTACAGGGGCAAGTGCTGCCAATAATAATGAGGCAACAAGGAGAGCCATGAGGAGTTCAACAAGAGAGAAGGCACTATTTTGTCTGTAAAAATATCGGCTTATACTGTTTTTATTTTTCATATATCCAACCTCACTAAAATCTGCGTAAAAATCATAACAAATATTATTGCATATTGCACTCATTTTTACAAGTGCACAAATAGGGTATATAAATATGCAAAATTTACACATAAAATATTTAATGAGGTGTGCATTTTATGTTTAAAGTTGAAAAACCCGAAATGATAAATAAAACATTCAGGCTCCCCGCAAAATTAGTGCAGGAACTACAAATTTTGGCGCAGGATAAAGGGGTTTCTTTAAATAATTTAGTGCAGCAATGCTGTGAATATGCACTAAAATGTTTAGATAAAGATTAAAAAGCCCCAAGAAAAACCCGGGGCTTAAAATTGTATTTTATTTTGTTTCAAACCTGTATACCTTAAATTCTGCAGGTTTTAAAATATGGAATGTTATAGCGCCTTCAATGCTATTTAAAAGCTGTTTCTCTGCAAACTGACATTTACCTTCTTTGTCATGGTCAAATTCAAAGAAAGATGTTAAAACTCTGTTACCGAGTTCTATTTCAGTGCCTTCAATTGTTTTTCCTCTTCTTATTTCAAACGCGCTTGTGCCGTCTTCTTTTTGGATGCACATTTTTTCTGTCGGGCTTTGATTATTTGATACGATAAGAAAATTACCATGTTTAGAGAGCACTTCCCAAACACTAAGTCCGTTTTTCTTTTCTTTTATAAGACTTGCCTTGCCATCTAAAATAACTGGACAATTTTGAACAAAATAGTTAATAGCGTTGAATTTTTCAAAGAAATCCCAATCTTTATTTCTTTTCATTGAAACTTCATTTCCTATAACATATTCAATGCCTGTCTTTGTAAAACTTTCATCACCGTCAATGTATAAAGAAGGTCTGTTTGCATTTTTACCACCAGGGATAAATTTATACTTAAACCATTTATACAGAGCACCCTCTGCACCAAGCTGCCCCGGGTATTGGTCTATTGCTTCAAATTCACCGTCCTGGTTATTGTATGTTTTTAATATAGAAAGCGGGTTTAAAATTCCGTTTTTCATATTGTATTCTTCAAGTTTTTTATTATCAGCAATTATCTGCGCAGGGGTTTTTGTATTTTGTGACACAATATCATTACCCCAAAGCAAATCAAACCCCATGCCGGCATGGTATTCTTTATAAAAATCATCCCAAAGCATGTACTCTGCAAGAGATGCAAAGTATGGAACTTTCCTTTTTAAATTATTATTCATCTTATCAAGAACCGCTCTTGGTGCCCTATAGCTTATCGGTATTTGATTTTTCTCTGAAAAATCGTCCACAATATGGTCAATATGGTCTACACGAAATCCGTCAAAATTGTATTCTTCAGCAATTGCCCGGGTATATTCAAAATAAAATTCACATACTTTTTTATTATATTTACCGTTTTCAAAATAAACAAAATAGTATGGCGTCTGGCAATCAAGATTTGCAAAATGGGTAACATCCTCCCCTTTATAGTCAAAATGCTTAAACATCGGGTATTGTTTGCTTGAGTGCATTTTATCAAATACAGGAATACCGCATGAACACCACGCTCCGCCCGGGGCAGGCCATAATCCTTCTTTTATTAATGCTTTTACAATCTCACCTTGATGTGTAATATCTTCTTCTTTTACAGGCTTTTTACCATTAACTTCATCTATTATACGGGTTGCTTTTTTTAGTATTTCTTCCTGTTCAAACCTGTTTATTGCATCATTAGAAAGTTTTGATTTAGCATCCTTCATCAAAGTTTCAAACTCATTCAGGATGTCTTCGTTGCCATTTTTGAATGTTTTCTTTGAACCTTCCAATATTTCAATATAAAGACGCTTTGCATTTTCAACTTCATCAGGGGCATATTTATCACTGATTATTGATGCAATTTTTTCAACTTCTTTTGTATATTCCCTAATTAATTGTTTAACATCAAACCACCTTGCAACATATGGTTTTGATAAAACAATCTTTGAAAATCTGCCTGTTTGCGGAAGGATATCATATATTACCGGGTGCCCTGCAGCTTGAGCCAGAGAAATAAATAGTTTCACCTGTTCTTTAGCATTAAGCCCTAAAAATTTACTTATTTTTGTATCTTCAAGTTTTGAGCTTACATCGGATGACATCGGAAGGTATGCACAGCCAAATTCCCTCGGGTGAAAGGGTAAAAGATAAATAGTATCACCAAATACATCAAATTTTTCATTGCCACGGGGCAGTGTTAAAATTTGTGCTATCCATTCAATAAATTTCCCTGTATCCTGAGTTCTAAGTCCGTCCCCAAGTGCAGATAGAGAAATCAGTTTTATATTGTGCCCCTCTTGTTTAAACCAACTGGAGTTTTTAACTTTTTTTCTTGCAAGAGGTGAAGGATTTGATATGTCTTTTAATTTATTATTTTCATATGTACCTTCAAGTTTAAAAATTTCCACAAGAGAATAGATTATTTCAGAAGGCGTAAGCTCATCCAAAACTTTATAATGAGGATATGGCAAGTAGCCGTATTTTTGAATGGTTTTAGATAAGTATTCGGCTCTGTCTGTTGAAACATCATTAATACAATAGATTTCTTTTATTTTTGAAAAAACTTCCTGCAGTTTTGAACCGCTAAATGTACCTTTTAATAATAAATTTAACACTTTTCTATCACCTTTTTCTATTCCTGCATGGGGAAATAATCTATCCTTCAAAAAAATATTACCATAGAAATTTTCAAATTAGATTATAGTATTGAGAAATGTTAAAATATAGAAAATCCTAAAGAGTGTCAGGTTTACGGATTTTGACAGATTAGGAATTCACGTCGTCAGGGCAGGGTCATTAAATTTGTAATGACAAAGAAAATAAATACCTGCCTGTAAAATTGGCACAATGCAGCATAAGTATCCGGTGCAGGTGCTTGCAGCTGTGTAGCCACACAGACGGGACAAGTACCGGTGCCCCGCGGTGCAAGTGGGATGCTAAGTGTAAGGGTGCCGCAGCCGGTTCATCCTGGCCGGGTTCCTGTACTATAGACCATTTATGGTCCGGCACTCCTAAGCATACCGGGGCTTATCTGGGGTTAGGTTTCCGTGGTGGCACATTCAGCCACACAGATATCTGTGGTACCGGGTATTGTTCGGATATTTTTGCCTTTTCGGTGCGCCTGCATTGTGCCATTGGATGTGGAAATACAATTATAATACAAAAACCCATGCCATGATTGATTTTCAAACCGTCTTGTTGTAAAATTGCCATTACAAAAGCTATTACCGTTAAACCAGTGAAGAAAGGGAATAAACGTTGTTAAAACACGCATACAGACTATTTGTAGTCTTAGGTTTGATTATTATAGGCACAAAAATTGGTTTTGCATCAGAAATTCAAGATGTACCTGAAGGTTATTGGGCTGAAAATGCAATTATAGATTGTGTTAACAGAGGTTATCTTAAATTAGATTCAGGTAACAGATTTAACCCCGAAGGCACAATTAAAAGAGCTGCATTTTTAAATTCACTTTTAAAAGTAATTGAAAGCGATGATACAGCTAAGGGCGCCAAGGCTCATTTTAAAGATGTAAATAATAAATCTGCATACAATAAGGATATTGCAATATCACAAAATATAGGGATTATATTTGGTTATCCCGATAAAACATTCAAACCGAATGAAGCAATAACAAGGTCAGAAGCTACAAGTGTTATTGCAAACATTTCAAAAGTAAAAATGGGCGATAAATCTATATTAGAAGAATTTACCGATGCCGGTGAAATCCCTGCATGGGCCGTAAGCTCTTATGCAACAGCTGTAACAGAAAGGCTTTATGTTAATTACCCAAACCCTGAAAAATTTAACCCTAACAGCAAAATGACCCGTTCTGAGGCTGCTGTTTTATTTGCAAAAATGGCACAAGATTTTGATATGTTAAAACTGAAATACAAAAAGGGCGATAAAGAGGTGCTTTTAAGGGAAGAAACCCTTACAACATACTACAAGGCCCCAAGAACTGCTGTTAAAATTTATAACACTAAAAAAGTGATAGAGGCAGGAAACGTAATCATTGCACACCCTGTAGAAAATTTAAATACAAAAACCGCTCAAAAAGATACCATTTTAACTTTCAGAGCGCCTGCGGATGTATATAGCGACCAGGGTACATTATTATACAAAGAAGGTTCTGTATTCAGTGCAAAAGTACAAGCTGTAAAAAACAAAATCTGGACAAACAAACAAAATAAGGCACTGTTTATCTTTGATTATGCAAAATACACTAACGACACAGAAAAAGAAATGGCAGCAGTAGCATACACTACAAATAAAAACAGGGTTGTATTTGTAACTGATGCAAATTCAAAAAGAAAATATAAAGAAAGCTCTAAAACACTTTCGAAGGGCGATTTTCTTTTAAAATATGTAAACAGATTAATCCCTGTTGTTAAAACGGAAATCAAACCCGGAGAAGATATTTATTTACTTCTTACAGGTGATTTAATTATCCCGAATAATTCAGACCTATAGTAAATTTATAACATCTTCAGGATTAATATTTAAACAAGAAGATTGACTGCAATTGATTTGTCTTTTATGCCAAAGACAAGGTCTGCAGTCAATTTTTTTATTAGTTACAATTTTTATATTTTCTTTATCGGGCACAAGTTTTGTTTCATTTGTCGGACCAAAGATTGCAATGATGTTTAAATTAAGCCCCACCCCGATATGTAAAGGTGCACTGTCAGCACAAATAAGCGTTTCAGCTTTTGCCATTAAATTCATCAAATCCGAAAGATTTTTAGTTTTACCGTAAAAGTTTATAAAATCAGGGTTTTTGGATATTTCATTATCGGATATGATTTTTTCTACAATCTCTTTATCATCCGGCCCGCCAAGCAACACAAGTTTTTTGCCTTTATTAAGTACACCTTTTATAACACTTAGCCAAAAATTTATATCAGGACATTTAAAAATATTTTTATCCATACTCATTTTTGAAACACCCGGGTGCAGTGTCACAAACCCTGCTTCCAGATTATCAGGCAAAATAAATTCAGAATCTGCCTGCAGGTGCGGTGTACAAATTTTATCTTCTATATCATCTTCATCTAAAAAAGGCAAAATTAAATCATGGTACATATTTCCTGCATATTGATTACCGTCAAGCTCTGCACCGTCTGTTAAAAGAAACGAAGTTTTGCTAAAATATCCGCTTCTTCTTTTAATCCCTGTTAAAAACAGAATAACAGCCACAAGAGGGGATTTACCGCTTGAAATTACAACATCAAAATTTTCCTTTTGAGCACGACTGATTAATCCAAGGACATTCAGGTATTTTTTTATACCGGGTACCTTTATATCAACCTCTATAATATCATCGATTAATGAGGTGATTTGTTTTATACCTTTTGCACGGCTTTCAAGACAAAGTGTAATTTTGCATTCGGGGTATTTTTTCTTAAAATCCTCTATTGCAGGCAAAAAAAGGATTTCATCCCCAAGGCCCCCGTAATTTATAAAAAGTGCCTTTTTAAAATTTTCAGGCTTATTAAAATTGTTAATGTTTTCCATAATAATATATCCCCATTTCCCATTTTATAATAAAATAATATCTATGGAAAATTCTGCATTAAGTTTTGCCTTAGAAAAATTACGGTTTGGATTTACGGGAATAGGGTCACTTCCTTTTAAGGGTGAAAATGCACCATTTCGGGCTATTGAATGCGTGTTTGAACAGTGTCCTGGTTTTCCCTATTGGCCACAGCTTCCTAATTTTAAAAAAGAAGAAGATATGATTTTTCAATTCAGCAAAAATCTGCCGGGGCTTAAATTTAATACAGAAGAGTGCAAATATTATATTGATAATGCATCGGATGTTTTTTTTAAAGAACTTGAAACCCTTTTTATAGATTATGAAAAGGTGACTGCCGCCGATACATTATCGGAAAATGAAGAAATTCTTGATAAATATAAAATTACTGAACCATATTCAAACACAATAGATATATTTTTCGACCACATTAAAAATGCCAATAATAAGCCAAGTTTTATAAAAGGCACAATTACAGGCCCGTTTACGTTTTCTGCAGGTTTCAGTGACAGAGAAGGAAAATCCCCTTATTATAATGAAACATTAATGGAAATGATTGTTAAATTTCTTACTTTAAAGGCTCTTTGGCAGATAAAAGAATTTAAAAATATTTCAAAAAACAGCATTCCGGTAATTTTTATGGATGAACCAAGCATATCTCAGGTAGGAAACTGTGCTTTTGCAATTGTTAAAAATGACGAAGTTATTAATATGTTAAAAACAATTTCCGATAACATTAAAAAATTTGGTGCACTTTCAGGAATTCATTGCTGCGGTAAAACGGACTGGGATATTACGATAGAAAGTAATGTTAATATCATAAATTTTGATGCTTATTTCTATTCTCAAAGTATTGGAGCATATGCTAAAAAGCTTAAGCAATTTATGTTAAACGGAGGATTTTTATCATTTGGAATAGTCCCCACCCTTGATAAAGAGGCGCTTAAATGCCTTGATAAAGACAAGGTTTATAAAAAATTTGCTGAAACCATAGATTGTTTTACATCAAAAAATATTGACAAAGATTTAATCTTAAACCACTGTTTTATCACACCCGGCTGCGGATGCGGCTCTCTGGATGATGAAATGGCAAAAAAAGCATTTATACTTGCAAAAGAATTATCAGAACTTTTAAAGGAAAGGTTTTAAACAAATATGACTTCAACTGTTGCTATAATCGGAAAATCAGGAAACGGAAAAACCACAATAGTTAAAGCCTTTTATAATGTTATAAAAGAATATTTTCCAAATTCTTCAATTCTACTTGTGGATAATGACCTGACTCAAGAGCTTGCAGCAAGGTTCGGTCTTAAAATAAGGGATACAATCTATGGTATAAGAAGCGGGAAACATGAATACAATACCGGCATTCCAAAAAAAATGACCAAACAGGAATATATAGAGTGGGCATTAGAGGATATTTTGACTGAAGTGGATGAAAATGCCGACATTATAATATCTCACCTGGTAGCCTCAAAAGATTGTATCTGCCCTATTACAAAACAGATGAACGAAGCACTTGTAAAATTAATAGACAGATACGATTTTGTAATTTTTGACTGCGAATATGACCTCAAATACCTTATCCAGCTTGTAGATTACCCTATTGATACAACCATTCTTGTAACAAAGCCTGATTTAGCCTCGTTGCACCTTGCATCAATTATATATGACAGCAATAAAAAGCACTCTTCATCAGGCCAATTTACAACAATATTAAATATGATAAAAAAAGGAGAAGAAACTAAAGCACTTGAGGCTGCAAATTCTTTTTCTCTGGAAACTCTCGGGCTTATTAAACAATATGAAAACGAGCCTGATACAAATGAATTAAATGAAATTATAAAAAATATGTATTCAAGGCTTAATCTGCCTCAAAATACAGAGGGGGCGCAGGTATGACGGTAATACTGGATGGGAAAACACTCTCTGAAAAAATTCTGGATAACATTAAACAAAAAGTATCAAATCTAAACAGCAAACCTGGGTTGGCCGTAATTTTAGCAGGAAATAATCCGGCAAGTGAAGTTTATGTAAGAAACAAAGAAAAACAGGCACAAAATGCAGGGTTTAATTCAAGCGTTTACAAATTACCGGAAAATGTTACAAAAGAAGAACTTTTAAACCTTATAAACAAATTAAACGATGATGAAAAAACAGACGGAATTTTACTTCAACTGCCACTTCCAAAACATCTTGCAGCATATGATTTTTTGGATAAAATTGACCCTAAAAAAGATGTGGACGGATTTCACCCGATTAATGCAGGAAAACTTTTTTTAAATGAAAAACCTTATGCCATACCTTGCACCCCAAAAGGTATTGTAAGACTTCTGGATGAATATAAAATCCAAATTGAAGGTAAAAATGTCGTCATTGCAGGGCGGTCCAATATTGTCGGAAAACCTTTAAGCGCACTTTTGCTAAACAGAAGTGCAACTGTTACTATAGTGCATTCTAAAACAAAAAATTTACCTGAAATCACAAAAAAAGCCGATATTTTAATTTCTGCCACCGGCAAAAAGAATATGATAACTAAAGATATGATAAAAAAAGGTGCTGCCGTAATCGATGTTGGTATTATACGAGATGAAAACAACAAATTAAGAGGAGATGTGGATTTTAACGGTGTTAAAGATATTGCAGGATTTATAACACCTGTACCCGGCGGGGTAGGACCTATGACAATAGCAATGCTAATGGAAAACACTTTAGAATTACACCTTTTAAATAAAGGATAAACTATGATAAACAGAACACTGCCTGTAAACAAATTAAGAGATGCATGGGTTGAAACAAATCTTGGTAATCTTGAATATAATATAAATTCAATTAAGGCAAAAATAAAAGAAACCTTGCCTGTAAACAACGATATGCCAAAACTAATGGCTGTAATAAAAGCTGATGCCTATGGCCATGGCAGCCTTATGTGTGCCCCTATATTAACAGCATGCGGGGTTGAGGCATTTGGGGTGGCAAGTGTGGATGAAGGGCTTGAATTAAGACAAAATAAAATAGAAACACCAATTTTAGTCCTTGGCACCGTCCCTATTTGGGCTTTTGAAAGTGCCGTAAAAAACAATATAACGGTTTCAATATTCAACAGGGAACACCTTGAGGCTGCAAAGATTTTATATGACAGAACAGGAATAAAACTGGATGTCCATATTAAAGTAGATACAGGCATGAACAGAATAGGAATCCCGGTTAATAATGCTGTTGATTTTATAAAAACGGCACAAAGTGCAGAATATATTAATTTATCAGGTATATTTACCCATTTTGCAGATGTTGAAAACCCTAAAATTTTAAATATGCAAACAGAAAACTTTAAAAAAGTGATTAATTCAATAGACAGAACAAATCTCACAATACACTCGCAAAACAGCCTCGGGGCTTTTATTGACCCCGGTATAAAGTGTGATATGATACGTCTTGGAATTATTTTGTACGGGCTTACACCTTTAACATACGGAAAAGACTGCGGAATAAGCCTTCCAAAATTAAAACCCGTTATGGGCTTAAAGGGCAGAATAACAAATATACATACAATTAAAAAGGGTGAAGGTGTAAGCTATGGCCATTGCTATATTGCAGATAAACCCACACGTGTTGCAACAATCCCGATAGGGTATGCTGACGGTGTATCAAGAAACCTGTCAAACAGAATTTATGCAAGCCTGAACGGCAAAATGATTAAACAAATCGGAAGAATTACAATGGACCAGATAATGTTTGATATAGGGGATATTGAAGCTAAGACCGGAGATATTATAACTCTTCTTGGAAAAGATAAAGACGATTATTATTCGGTTGATGAATGGGCAAAAATATTGAATACCATTAATTATGAACTAACTTGCAGACTGAAAGTAAGGCTGCCAAGGATTTATGTTAGGTAACAATTATTTTCGGTATTAAATAATACATCGCTTAACACTTTTAAAAAAAATATTGTCATAAATATGCAAGTTATGATAAATATAATAAATTGTGTAGTACCGTCATAATGTAAACAAAATAAAGGAAAACTTAAAATGACAAACCCACCGGAAGGAATACTTTGTTCTAAAACCCATGAATGGGCATTAGAAACTGACGATGTTGTCACTGTAGGCTTAACGGATTATGCTATAGAACAATTGGGCGATATTGTTTTTGTTGAACTGCCTGAAATCGGTTCAGAATTTTCAAAAAATGAAGTATTTGCAACCATTGAATCTGTTAAGGCTGCATCTGAAATTTATATGCCAATCGGCGGAAAAATTATAGAAATAAATGAAGAACTTATAAATTCACCGGAACTTATAAACGAAGATGTCTGGGATAAAGGCTGGCTTGTTAAAATTGAAACCGCTACATATCAGGAAGATTCTTTAGGACTTCTTGAATATGAGGATTATAAAGAAGAAACGGACGGCTAAAATCACGTTTTTTGGATTTTTTATTAAGAAATATTACAAGAAATATAAAAAATATATACAAAATAGTCAATTTTTTAATACAAAAAAACTTTATATAAGTACGAAGAGCTAAATAATTAAAAATTACTTAATTAGAGAATTATAAATGGAGGAATTACCAATGGCAAGAGTACTTATTTCAATGCCCGAAAAATTTTTAGATGAGATTGACCAGGTTGCAGGTACTGAAAATCGTTCCCGTTCAGAATTAATCCGTGAAGCATTAAGAACCTATATTCACAGAACAAAAATCAGAGAAAACACATTTGCACAGAAAAATGCTTCAATTTTAGAAGCGCTGCTTGACTAAAAATAAGTATTAATTACCATTATCAAGGGTAAGATTTAAAAGCACCTTAAAAAAGGTGCTTTTTTACGTATATATTTGTAAAAATTTTTAAGGTTACCCCTAAATGCTAGCAAATAAAAATCTTTACAGGTATTGGACAAATGTGTGTTGTTAGGAAAAAATAATAATGAGAGTAAATGTTATTCAAGAATGCCAATTTGCATTCAAAAGAGCTTTGCCTGCAAGCAAAAAGGAAGATTATACTAATACTGCACATCAGGCAAAAGAAATTCTTCAAATATCGGACGGGGTATCAATTCTTAAAATACATTCTGCATCTATGCCTGCACAAAACAGTTTTGATACAGGAATAGGAAAATTAAATTCAGACCCTGCCATGGATTTTATAGATAAAATGTGTTTTTACACAGATACCAATGTCGTAAAAGAATTTCCTATGGGACAAACCACAAAACATTGGGATAAATTTTTCTGCCCTTATTTAAAAACCGCTGTAACTTTTGGCGAAGAAAATATTAACCTTTTAAACCTTGTAAAAAATGGCCTTTTAAATAAAGAAGATATTGAAACATTTAATATTAAATCTTCAAAGCACCGGATTGAATATGAAAACGAACTGGGACTCGATAAAGATTATCCCATTCTACTACCATTAAAGAAAGCTTATGAAAATTTTAAAGCTAATCCGGAAAGCAATTTGCATAAAGAATTTGAAAAATTTAAAAACAAACCTCTTGTAAAAGATACATATACAAGGCTTGCTCTGTACCCGATTTTACACAAAAAAGAGCCTGGTTTATTTGAAGATTTTGAAAGCTCGCCTGATAAACAAAAAAGATTTGAGGGATATAAAGAAACATATAAAGATGAGATTGATTTCTTTAAATTCAGACAATTTTTAGCTAAAAAAGAACACGATGAGGCTAAAGAAAAAATAAATTCAAAAGGAAAAGACCTTTTCGGGGATTGCCTTATAGGTTTTTCAGAACAAGAAGTATGGGCGCACCCCGGGGCTTTTGAAAAAGGTGCCTGTATAGGACTTTATCATTGGGGACTTCCTGCTTTAGATTTTGAAAATATTCTAAATCCCAATTCTGAAAGCCATAAATTATTTGATAGAAAAATATCATTTTTCCTTGATAATTATGACGGAGTAAGGTTTGATGTGGGGTGGTGTTACGCTATTGCCCAAACCGGCAAAAAAGACAATGAACCGAAGCATTTTGATTTGGGTCATAAGCTTTTTGATTTCATTGAAAAAAGGGCAAAGGAGATTAAAGGAAAAGATTTTAATACCCAAAAACTTATCTATGAAATGGACGGTTTTGAAAAAATGTTTAAATGGGATAAAAACCCGCCAAAACCAATAAAAAATGTACGCAATATCGTAAATGTACTCACAACCGAATGGCAGCATGATTACGAACATGGTTGGGGCTCGCCTGAATTTTTACAAAAAGCGGGATTTAAACAGACAGAGTTTATAATGGGTACAAACAACCATGACGGTTCAAATTTAAGAGTTCTTGCAGAAAGTAGTAAAAAAGATGTTAAAGAAAAACGGGCAAACAATGCGAACATATTATCAAAATTATTTAACATTACAAAAGAAACTTTGATTAATCAGCCAAAAGAATTTGTTAGAGCAAAATTTGCCCAACTTTTTACAACCAAAAACCAGTTTTTATTTTTCACTGACGTATTAGGCTCAAAAAACGATATGGATGACCAAACAACAAATATAGAAAATTATAGATTTAGGGTAAATAAAGATTTTGAAAGGCAATATCATACAGCACTTCAAAAAGGTATGGGATTTAATCTTATGGAATCATTAAAACTCGCAATGGAATCAAAAAAACTTGATAAACAATATCCTGAAATTTATGACAAGATTTCTTATTATGCGCAATATTTAAGAGAACCCGGCGCAAAAACAGAAAAAGAAGCAAACTTTGAAGAAAAAATGGCAAATAAAAATCTTTACGGGTTTTAAACAAATGTGTGTTGTGTATAAAAAGGTTATAAATTATAGATGAGAATTCAAAGTATTAGTATTGCAAACAGTTTAAATCATGCTCCAAGATTTGGGAACGCATATTCTACAAAGCAGGAAACGGCATTCCAAAAGCTCCAAGATGATATTAAAAAAGACCAAGGGTACCAAGGCGGTTATACTCTTTCTAAATTTTATGCCCCCGCCTTACCCACAGATAAAGAGCATGATACAGGTATCGGCAAATTAACGTCTAAAGAAGCAAGGGAATATTATAAATTTACCAAAGTATATGCAGGGGCTAACGCAAACAAATTCTCTCCAATCGGCCAAATGACTGATAAATCAGAGTTTTCCGGCGAAGGCCATTATGCAGGCGCATACAACAGAAGCTCTCTTTCAATAGGGGAAGACAATATCAATTTATTTGATTTAGCAAGTGAAAAATACGGAAATATAATATCGGAAGAAGATGCCTATAAGGTTGTAAACCAACACAATGATCTGTTAAGAAGAATGGCAGATAAAATAGGCACAATTGTACACAAACTTATTGATTTTGAAACTACACTCGGATGGGCAAATCAGGAAAATTACCCTGTAAATAGCGTATTACAAAAGGCTTTTGATAATTTTAAAAATGATGAAAATCCAAACCCCGAGCTTGTAGAATTAAGAAAAGAATTTGAACAGTTTAAAAACCAAAAAGAGCCCGTGGATTATGATGATATTTATACAAGGCTTGCACTTTTCCCGTATCTTAAAAACTGGCCGCATTCAGAAGTTAATTTCTTTGTAGGTTTTGATTCAGACCCTAAAATAAGGGCTGAAAAAATGCCTCAGTATGAAACTTATAAAGAACAGTATAAAGATGAGATAGAATTTTATAAATTTAAACAATTCCTGGGGCATAAAACCATTCAGGATGCAAAGAAAATTGCAAACGAAGAAGGTATCGAATTTTTTGGCGATTGCCCGATTGGTTTTTCATGGCCTGAAAGGCAAATGTTCCCTGATGCCTTTATACCGGGGGCAGAAGTTGGCTGGGGACACCCTGCATTAAAATATTATGATATTGCAAACAATGAAAATAGTGCTGCACATAAATTATTCAGGGCAAAGGTTGCACATCACCTCAATATATTTGACGGTATCAGATTTGATGTAGGCTGGCAGTATATGAACCCAAAAATTGAATACAGAAGTCAACACCGTGTAGAACATCAGGATATGGGCAACAAAATAACAGATTTAATTGAAACTATCGCCTGGGAAATTAAGGGTGATAATTTTGATAAAAAGAAACTTGTATACGAAGCAGATGCTGAATATGATGATTTTGGAATACAAAAAGGCGAAAATATTCAAAAAGTACAACGCATGAAAGGCCTTATTGTGCTTTCCACCGAAGAAGAAAATAACGATAATGCCAATATAGGTTACGGTAATGCGGCATATTACAAAGAAAACCTCGGATATCTTGACGACAATATAATGCTTGGTATGGCAACCCACGACAAAGACGGCACATATGCCTGTGCATTCAATCAGGGCAAAATGGAAGAACAAACCGGCGCCCTTATGCGTGTATTTAAGCTAAGAAACGAGGACGGTGTACAAGACGGGTGGAGACTTCTTAAGGGGGAAAATACCAATTCGCCTGACCATTTAAGAAAGTATATGACAGCAAGGCTTGCAGAACTTACCACCGTTAAAAATAAATTTATACAACTATACGACCTTCTTGGAATAAAGGATAAGATAGATTACCATACGGGTGGAGATATAGAAAAACATGGCCGGGAAAATGTTCTGAAAGATTATAAAACAAGATTAGACGAAGATTATATATCTCAATACCATAAAAGAATACAAAACGGTGAAATAGGCACAATGATTGGTGCACAAAAATTCCGTATGGAACATGACGGCACAAAAGAAAGAAACCCGGACCTGTATGAAAGGGTGCAAAAATTTGATGCTTATTTAAGGCACCCCGGTAAAATATACACAAGAGAGCAAGCTGATAATTCTAAAAACGGCGACATTGATATCGAAAGCCTTTCTTTAGATGAAATTAATAATTTAGACATAAGTGCTTAATTTATAGTTTTACACTTTTTTATATTTCCATGCCTTATTAGGGCATGGAAATTTTCAATATTTACATTTATTTACAAAAAACCGTAAAATATGAAATCATGGAAACATGCACCCCCCATGGGTTTTACATGTATCAAATCATGGAAAGCCATGCACAAAGATTATCTTGGGGGTGTTAAACCCTTAATACACAGGCTATACAAGCCATATAGAGTTTGTTACGAGGTGTTAATAATTGGCGGAAATACACTTGTAACCTGGCTCTTAAAAGTTATAATAGTATTAAATTCAGTTAGGGCAAGCCTTTTCATTGCATGAAGGCTTGAAAGATTTGGGTAGTGTTGAAAATTTAATCAGGGAGAAAAAACAAAGTGCTCAAAAGTAGAGATATGGGTCGCGCAGTTGCTGTCAGAAGGTGGACTACCACTGCAATTGAATGCTACAAAAGAGGGTGCAATTGCGAAGGGTGTTTTTACACGGATTTCTTTGGCAAATCATCACAAAAATGCCAAATGAAAGCTTCTGTTTTAGAATTAGTAAGGGTTTTAGGTAAACCGGATATAGAAATGCAACAGATTTTGAACGACTAGTTCAATTTAAAGCCATATGGCAAAAGCTCACTTAATTTGTATATAACAGGTTCGTCATCACCTTCTAAAATTACTGTAATATCGTAATTTTGACCATTTATATTACTCAGTTCACTAAGCCATTGCAGACAAGCTCCGCATGGAAGGCAGTTTTTCCTGTTTGGACTGTATACCGCAATTGTAACAAGCTGGCTCTTTTCACCGGCACAAAAAGCTGTTGATATTGCATTCCTTTCAGCACAAAGCCCAAGACCGTAACTTCCGTTTTCAATATTAGAACCAAGATATATTTTTCCGCTTTCATAAAGGCACGCAGCCCCCACCGCAAAATTTGAATAGGGCGAATAACTGTTTTTACTTGCTTCTTTTGCTTGATTTAAAAGGTTAACAAATTTTTCTTTCATTTCATTTATCCTTAAAAATATCGTGCATTTGTGCCAAAATACGCATTGTGAATTTTTTCATGGGCTATACTTGTATTATCGCCATGACCTGCAAAAACTTTAATGTTTTCATTCAGTTTAAATAATTTTTCTTTAATACTGTGCTCTATCTCCTTAAAAGAGCCTGTAGGGAGGTCACAGCGGCCAATCTCTTCATAAAACAGAGTATCGCCTGAAAAAAGATTACCTTCAACCAAATAACAGCAAGACCCTTTAGAATGCCCGGGGGTTGCTATTATTTCAATTTTTTTGCCGCACAATTCTATGTTTGAAGTTTCATCAATAAGTTCATCAATTTGGACTGTTTCAGCCCGCCTTTGTCCAAACATATCACACTGTACACCAAGATTATCATACAATTTTTTATCTTCACGCGGTAAGAGGATTTTCACGGAAGGAAATTTTTCTTTAAACTTTTTCAATCCTAAAACATGGTCAAAATGTGCGTGTGTTATTAATATTTTTTCCAAATTTAAATTATTGGTTTCTATAAATTTAAAAATTTCATCATCAGAACCTGCGCAGTCAATTAGTACGGCACATTTAAGCTCATCATCATATACAAGATAATTATTTGCCGCAAATTCAAGCGGAATAAACTTTTCAACTTTTAGCATAAACCCTCGTAAAAGTATATTTTTAGCTCCAATATTTTAACATACTTAAATATTTTATAAAAGGGTTCTTGGGTTTTTTTGCATAGTAAGTTTCCATTAAAAGTTTTTGAATATCAATATCTGTAAGGTCCATATGAAGTTTTAAATCTTTCAAATATTTTTCAAGATATTTTTTTGCAGCCTCAATATCCGAGCTGCATTCTTTCTTAATTTTAAAACATGTTTTCGATAAAAAACTTTCGTTTAAACGTTTTTTCATACTAAAAACACCTAAAAGACATATCACTATCTCACACTATATTTATAATAAAATACTTGGGTGCTTGAAACATTGCCTTTTAGTTTAATTATTTTTCTTTGGCGGAAGAATATTTTCAAACTTAAACACATACCCTTTTTGGGTATCATCATCATCTTTCAAATCTAAAATGCGCTCTAAATCCACTTTTAAGCTGCCAAGGTCATCATATTTTTTAAGGCTGCCGTCTATTGCTATTGATACATCCCCGGTTTCTTCAGATACGACAATACAGGCACAGTCTGAAATTTCACTAATGCCAATTGCCGCCCTGTGGCGTGTGCCATATCTCCAGCTTAGTTTAGGATCTTCCGTAAGCGGCAAAAGCACCCCTGCAGACTGTACCACATCTTTACAAATAACTACAGCCCCGTCATGTAAGGGTGTATTAGGGTGAAAAATTGTCAATAAAAGCTCCTGGGATAAGTTTCCGTTTATTTCAACCCCCACATCAGAATGATTAAGAGCTTTGTCTTCTTTTTGAAGGACTATAAGCCCGCCAATCCTTGATTTTGACATATATTTAATTGTTTCAATTAATTCTTTTACAATATCAATACCATCATTTCTCACAGCCAGCGCTTTTTTACCGGATAATAATCTGCTTAAGATATCATTTTGCCCGATATATCCTAAAAACCGCCTTAATTCAGGCTGGAAAATGACAATCAGCCCAACTGTTACCACAGATACAAGGGTTTTTAAAAATACACCGAATATTTGAAGATTAATTTTGATTAAAAATTCAGAAAACAGCCACATTATAAGAAGTCCGAAAATACCTCTTACAAGCGTTTCCGAATGTGTTCCTTTAATATATTTTTTATAAAGAAAAACAAGAATAAGTGCAAGGATTATGACTTCAGTTATATTTACGCCAAGCTGTGCCCCGCCAAAAGAGTGGGCAAGCTCATAAAACTGCCGAAGCAAATATTGGTAGAAATCAGTAAAATCCAATAGTTTGCACCTTCCTTATTTAAGTTTAAAAAATGACATCGTTTTGGGTTAGCTGTTCGTAGGTTTCCCTTTTAACTATAATATCAGATTGCGAATTATTTACAAGTATCATTTCAGGCTTTAAAACCCTGTTATAGTTGCTTGACATAGAATATCCGTAAGCACCTGTATTAAACACACAAAGGATATCACCTGCCTGAGGATTATTTAATTCAATATCTTTAATTAAAATATCACCGCTTTCGCAAAATCTGCCGGCAACAGTTACTTTTTTAGGCGTGTTTTCTTCTTTATGGTTTGCAATAACAGCTTCATATTTTGCCCCATACATTGAAGGCCTTGGGTTATCAGCCATTCCGCCATCTACTGCTATATATTTCCTGCCGTTTGGCACCTGCTTAGAAGACCCGACTGTATACAGTGTAACACCTGCCGTACCTACCATAGAACGCCCCGGCTCAATATATAAAACAGGTTCTTCTAAATCATACATTTCACAGTGGTCTTTAATTGATTTTTTAATCACACTTGCAATTGTATGAACAGAGGGCGGTTTATCCGCGCCGGTATAGGTTATTCCTAAGCCCCCGCCCATATTAATTTCATTAAGATTAAGGTTAAATTTATCATTAATTCTTTTTAATTCCTTTAAAAGTACACCTATTTCATCATAATATACCTGGGTTTCAAATATCTGAGAGCCGATATGAGCATGTAAACCCATTATTTCAAGGTTTTTAAATTCTTTTAAAATTAAATCCACAGCTTCATCAATCTGAACAAGGTCAAACCCGAATTTTGAATCAAGGTGGCCTGTCTGAATATATTCATGGGTGTGGCATTCAATGCCGGGAGTAATTCTTAAAAGCACTTTTTGCACTTTATCAAAAGATTTTGCAACCTCATTTAAAAGAGAAAGCTCCAAAAAATTATCAACACTAACTCTGCCGACCCCTAATTCCAAAGCAAGAAGAAGTTCATCGGTTGTTTTATTGTTACCGTTAAATGTTGTCATATTCATATCAACACCGGCTTTGTTTACAGTGTAGATTTCCCCGCCTGAAACCACATCAAACCCAAACCCTTCAGAATGCAGAATTTTTGCTATTTGAGAGGTCATAAGGGCTTTAGACGCGTACATCATATTTACTTTTTTATAATCTTTAAAAGCCTCTTTGTATTCTCTTGCAATGGTTCTAAGGGTTACTTCATCCATTACATATAAGGGGGTGCCGTATTTTTCAACCAAATCAACAGTGTCGCATCCTGAAATTTCAAGGTTGCCTTTTTCATTTATTTTAGTGTTCAGGGGCCTTATATTTTGGTTTACAGTTATTGGCGTATTTGACATTATCTTCTTAACTCCTTGCTAAATCTTTGCTAAAATTGTAACATAAAGATAACCCAAATAGTGAAAGGAAGAGCTTTTGGAAAATAATAAAACAGGTGAAAACTATCCAAATACAAGCATTTTAACTTATAAAAACATTATTTTTGCAATAATGCTGATTTTGGTTTTGATATTTATAGCAAACATTGCAGAAATCGCCCTTATGTTGTTTGTAGCCTTCATTATCACCTGTGCCATTGACCCTGCCGTAAAATTTTTAGAAAAATATATGCCGCGGGTTCTTGGTGTAAGCCTTGTATTGCTGTTGCTTTTAGGGGGCTTGCTTATTATAGTTATTCCGCTTTTATCTCTTACAATTAAACAGAGTATTGTTCTTATAAATAATATGCCTGAATATATTGCAGGATTACAGAATTTTCTGCACACAAACCATTTTGGGATTTTAATTTCAAAATACATAAACCCTGAAGCACTAAACAATGCAAACATAGAATTGACAACCGTTACAAGCGAAATTTTATCAAGAGGTATGGATGCATCAAAGCTTATTGTAAGCTCTATAACCGGGGCAATTGCAGTAACTATAATGGTTTTTTATCTTTCATATGATGAAAAACTAATGACAAAAAGGTTTTTAGAGTTTTTCCCGCCAAAATTTAAAGAAAAAGCCTCAGGTATTTTAGATTCAATAAAAATAAAAGTCGGCGGTTATGTGTTTGCACAGGTACTGTCTATGGCAGTTGTAGGCGTATTTACCTTTCTCGGGCTCGCCGTTATAGGGCACAGCCAGGCACTGTTAATCGGGTTTTTGGCCTGCATTTTGGATATAGTACCTGTAATAGGTGCCACAATTGCAGTGGCGGTAGGGCTTTATACAGCAATTAGCGGTGGATTTTTGTATGTAATTTTAACTTTTGTAATTATGATGATAGCCCAATGGCTGCAAAATCAGATATTTAGGCCACTTTTATTCGGTAAATTTATGGATACGCATCCGCTTTTAATTATTGTATCCTTGCTTATAGGGGCAAAATTTATGGGTTTCTGGGGGGTAGTGCTTGCCCCTGCAATAGCAAGTATAGTGTGCGTTTTAGTAGATGAACTTTACATAAAACCCATAAATAAGGCCTAGAAAATAGAAAATGGAAAAATTTTTATACGAAAGATTAACCGATAAAACCCCTAAAATCAATGCCTGGTTTGCATTCCCTGCTATTGAAAGTTTTGCAATGTCATCTTTAGGGTTTCTTTCTATTTTTAAGCAGCTTGATTTAATGGAAGATGTCTTTGTAGAGCGGGTTTACGCCGATACAAAAACAACCGTTGCACCTGTTAAAGATTTGGATGTAATCGGGTTTTCAAATTCTTTTGAAATAGATATTTTGACAATTTTAAAAATGTTTTCAAAATTTGAAATTCCGCCTCTTGCAAGGGATAGGGGGGAAGAATACCCGTTAATCTTTGGCGGGGGACCGGTTTTAAGCGCTAACCCGATACCTTTTGAAGATTTTTATGATTTCATATCCGTAGGAGATGCTAAAATCACACTGGACAAGGCTTTTAAGGTATTGGTTGAAAAGAGAAATGAAACAAAAGAGGCTAAACTGCAAGCCCTTAGTGAGATTGAGGGAATTTGGGTGCCAAAATTCGGCAAGGAAAAAACTGTTGTAAAAATGGCCGATAATATTGAAGAACCCGTTTATACACCAATTTTAAGTGATAAAAGTTATTTTAAGGACACATTTATTATTGAAATAGAACGCGGATGCCCAAAAACCTGCAATTTCTGCCTTGCAAGCTGGCTTAATCTGCCTGTAAGGTATGCCCCGCTTGATAAAATCCTTCAAGCCATTGACTTAGGGCTCCAAAACACTAACAAAATCGCGCTTTTAGGAGCATACGTTGCGGGACATCCCGATTTTGAAAAAATCCTTGAATATATAAGAAAAAAGAACAAAATAAGCCCGGTTGAGCTCACGTTATCATCGCTTCGGGCGGACCTTACAGACGAAAATGTGGTTAGGACACTTGTTGAGTGCGGCGCTAAAACTGCCACTATAGCAGTGGAGGCAGGAAGTGAAAGGCTTAGAAAGGTTATAAATAAAGATTTAACGGATGAACAAATTTTGAAAACCGTTGAAATAGCCCGCATTAACGGGTTAAAGGGGCTTAAAATATACGCTATGATTGGGCTGCCTACCGAAACTGAAGAAGATATAGATGCACTTGTAGATTTGATGAGGCGGATAAAACAGGCTAATAAAGGATTTGAGCTGACGCTTAGCGTTTCAAGCTTTATTCCCAAGGCTCATACACCTTTCCAATGGGTAAAAAAGACTGATAGCAAGAAACTTTGCGTTAGATTAAAAAAATTACAAAATAAAATTTCAAAAATGGGCATAAACTTCCGTCCCACAAGCGTAGACTGGGATACAGTCCAGTCAATCCTTTCCAGGGCGGGCTTTTCGCTATCAGAGTATCTGCTGAAAGTCACTGAAAACGGGGGTAACCTTGGAGCATTCAAGCAAACATGGCGCCAAATGGCAAAAGGGGGAATTTTACCTGATATGGAATTGTACGCTGAAAGCCCCATACCCCAGAACCCTGATGAGGCCTTGCCTTGGGATTTTATTGACGTGAAAACCGCGCCCATGCTCAAAAAGCGCCTTGAGGGCGCCTTAGAAACTTGCTAAATTAAGGGTTTATATTGTTTATTGCCTATTTTATGCGTTTTCAAGCTTTGCTTGATTGTAGTTTGCGAGGATTTCCATTGACTTATATACAGACACTGAATCTGCACCAATATCGCTGATTTTCACCCCTGAAAAAATGAAAAGGTCCTCTACCAGGCTAATTAAGCCCATATATTTACCGTATTCGCTTTCTGTTTGGGCATTTTGAACTCTATCAACAAGTTCAGTCATAATTTCCTGAAAATCTTCTTCAGGATTGCCTGTTGGGGAAAGGCCGAGTTGATACATAACGCTATACCATATGTAAGATACGCTCTCTGATTGATTTTGAGCAATTTCATCATTTTCAGAGAGGTTCTTTAGGCCTTCAGCTGCTGTTTTTGTTTGAATTTCACTTAGCTTTGCAAGGTCTTTTTGAGCATCCCCGGTGGATTTCACCCCAAATTGCGCAAGCAAATTACTCACGGAAGAATAATCCGTGCGGGTTGCATTTAAAAAGTAATTTATTTGCTCCTGATATAGGCTGGAGGCGGAAATCGGGGAAATTGACATTATAAATTCTGCCTTAAAATTTTTAAGTACTTAATAATAATTCCACGTGCAAAATTTTTATAACATTTTACGCTAAAACACAAGTCCCAAGACAATTTCAAGGTTTAAACAAGTGCGGAATGCAGATATAAATTTTTATGGTAAAATTTAGGCTATGGAACAAAATCAGCTGCACAACCCATGTTTCAACAAAATCGGGTATATACAGGTATATACGGGAAACGGTAAAGGCAAAACCACTGCTAGCCTTGGTTTAGCGCTGCGTGCCCTTGGCAGAGGTTGGAAGGTGCTGATTGTGATGTTTACAAAGGGCGGGTCAAATTATGGAGAAATCCATTCGTTTTCAAACCTTTCCGATGATATTAAAAACCGCTTTAAGGTAATAAATGCAGGGCTTGACAGGATTGTTTATAAAAATAACATAAATGATAATGACAGGTCTGAAATCAGCAAAGGGTGGGATTTTGCAAAAAATGCCATACAAAATTGCGAATATGAGCTTGTAATACTTGATGAGGCCAATATAGCACTGGATTTAGGGCTTATTGACCTTGAAGATATGCTAAATACACTGAAAAACAAACCTAAGGGTGTGGAAATTGTGCTCACAGGGCGGAATGCACCCAAGGAAGTTATTGAAATCGCACACCTTGTTTCAGAAATACACCCCGTAAAACACTACTGGGACATAGGTGTCGAGGCAAGAGAAGGCGTGGAATATTGAAAAAAGGGCATGTTATAGAAGTCTTAATACTTTTAACCATTGCTGTAGCAGGCACTTTGGCTGTATATAGCATTTATTATAATATAGCAATTAAGCCAAACCTTTATACAATAAGGTTTCACGACGTTGACAGTATCATAAAAGGCTCTCCTGTAAGGTTTATGGGCATTATTGTAGGACATGTGAGAAACCTGAAACGGGAAGATGACCAAATAGCCTGCGAAATCGTGGTTACAAAGCCCAATACCGCAATCCCGGACGGCTCTGTTGCAAAAGTGGAGTATAACGGGCTTGGCGGGTCAAAATCAATTGAAATTATGCCGCCAAAAACCAACGACCCTGATATTAAAGGCATTGTGGGGGTTTACGGACTTAGAATATCAGATTTTGCAGAGGTATTTGGAGAATTGAGGGCTGTACTTATATGTATAAGGCAGTTTGTAGAAACAATTTCACCTGAAAACAGCCTTGGGGTGGTAAAAACTATAGCTGAAACACCTGATTTTACCGAAAATGCAAACAAAAATCTTGATAAAATGATTGAAAAACAAAAAAATAATACGATGATGATAAACAAACTGTTTGAACGATTTAGGTTTTGGTAGGACAAAATAGTTCACATGACAAGACTGCAATTTTTAGGAAAAAATATTAAAAAATACAGACTTGAAAACCACTTCAGTCAGGAGTTTTTAGCTGAAAATGCGACCTTAGCCGCGAATATATATATCAAGAATTGAAAGCGGACAAAAATATGTCAGCCTGAAGAAAATATTTTTAATTGCAGATGTTTTAAAAGTATCAGTTAATACACTATTTGATTTTGAATGACGTGACCGCGCCTTGGTCAGTTTACTATCCCCATATCAAGCACTTTTTTCACTTCATCTTTAATTTGCTTATGAATAGTGTCAACGGGCAGTTCGCCATTTATTGTGATAAAATTATACTCATTTTGAAGTTTGTCATACTCTTCAAGACAGCGCCCCTGATAGATTTCAAAACTTTTATAAATATCGGTTGAAAGACCTATGTCGCGGCCCGATTCAAAATAATCTAGCCCTTTTGTACCTATCATACGTTTTAAAAGCTTATCTACAGGCATTTTTAAATAAAATACAATATCGGGTGTCGGGGCAAAATCATAAAGTTTTTTCACCCATTTAATATCATGCCCTCTAACTGTATCCCTTACAAAGGCGGTATAAATGTATCTGTCTAAAAGCACCACAAAACCGGCTTTAAGAGCAGGAATAATAACATTTTCTAGGCGGTCGGCGTAATCTGCCGCATATAAAAGAGAAAATGTGGTTGTATTAAGGAGGTTTCTTTCTTTTGCCTCATTAATAACATCAGATATCAGGCGGGATGTTTTCCATTCCGATAGCATGCAGCCGTAGCATTCATTTTCTATATATTTTTTAAGCAAATTAACCTGTGTCGATTTACCGGCACCGTCTGTTCCTTCTATTACAACTAAAAGTCCGTCATAGCCGTGTTTTTGATACATTTAAATATTTATACCTTTCGAATTTAAAAGTTCGGTCACAATTTTTCTGAAATACATTTGTTTTTTATGTATTGTATCGTTTGCATCCACCTTAATAAGGCCGTATTCATCCACCATATCTTTGTATTGTTCAATAACACGGTTTTGGAACAATACATAGCTTTTATAAGGGTTATTTGAAAGTTTTAAATCCATGCCTGCCTCATAATATTTTGGCTGACGGTTTGTACAGATACGCTCTAAAGATACTTTGGCACTTACATCAAAATAAACTGTTAAATCAGGCTTTATTGCAAAACCATACATATTCCTGACCCATTTTTTATCCACATCGCGGGCAACATCACGGGCAAAGGCGGTATACACGTATCTGTCCGCAAGCACGATAAAGCCTGCCTTTAGTGCGGGGATTATTACTTTTTCAAGGCGGTCAGCAAAATCCACAGCGTGGAGAAGGGAAAACGTGCGCCCTGAAAGAAGGTTTTTCTTTTTAGCCTTTTTTGTGGTATCTGCAATAAGGTCTGAAGAATTCCAACAGGTCAAAATAACATCAAGATTTTTAGATTTTAGCCAGCTGTACAATAAATCAAGCTGTGTTGATTTGCCGCTTCCGTCAATTCCCTCAACACAAATGAGTACGCCTTTCAGGTCATGGTTTTTATTAAATCTTAACATTTTGTGCCCTTGTATTTTGGTGCCCTTTGTTAATAATATTAATAGTAATAATCCATATTTGCAAATTAATTTAAATTTTTGGGAGCATAAAATGCAAACTTCTGTAGATATAATTAAAAAGTCTTTTAATATAGTGAAAGACAGCCCTTTTATAACATTATATTTCGTTATATATTTAATCGTTTTATTTTTGATTATCCCAGTTATGCTTACAAGCAAAAGTGTTATTTTAACAGTAACCATAGGGGTTTTGCTTTTACTTTTAGCCTGCGCATTTGCGGCAGGCTGGTTTGGGATGATTAGAAGCGCTATACTTTTATATAAAGAAAATAAAACACCCGAACAAAAGCTTGATGAAGCTATAAAATTAAAGGACAGTTTTTTTGCAAGTGTTGCAAATTATATTTTGCCAATTATTACAGGGTTTTTAATATTCATCGGTTTAGTGTATTTGCAAACCGTTTTGTTAAATGTAGTTTTTGGCACTGATGATGTATTTTATAACATTTCAAAATATGCAAATGACCCTGAAGGCTTAAGAGCTTATTTTTCAAGCCTGCCTGAAACAACATGGATTGTTATTTTAAAGAAAAATTTATGTTCATATATGATATTCAGCTTTATTACCCTTGCAATGCTTTTTTATTCTGCAAGTTTGTATTTGAATAATAGATGTTCCCTCAACCCGATAAAGGCAATTGTGGGCGGTATAAAAACTATGATATCAAAACCGGTTGAAACATTTATTGCGTTTGTATTCTTAGCGGTTATAAATTTTGTATTAATGTTTTTATACGCTTTATTTATCCAAAACATTATAATTTCCTTTATTACAATGATATTAAGGATTTATTTTATAGCCTATATTGTTGTATTAATCTTTGCTTTATATGAAAATAAAGCTTATGAAGAAAACAAACCCGCCATTGATTGTAATAACAGGCCCGACAGCATCGGGTAAAACGACCCTTACAATAGATTTAGCCAAAAAAATTGATGCGGAAATTATTCAGGCAGATTCAAGAACTGTTTATAAAGGGCTTGATATAGTAAGCGCAAAACCCGACAAGGATGAGATGCGCGGAATATATCATCATTTAATTGATATAAAAGAACCCCTTAACGAACCGTATAGCGCCGGGGATTTTGTAAAAGATGCTAAAGAATGCATTAAAAAAATACAAGCCAAGGGTAAATCCATTATAGTTTCAGGCGGAACATGGTTTTATATAAAATGTTTGTTTGATGAAAAAGAACTACCCGAAATACCTGAAAACAGAAAGTTAAGAGCAGAGCTTGAAAAGTTTGAACCCGAAACATTGTGGCAGAAACTTAATGATATTGACCCAAAAAGGGCAAATCAAATTCACCCGAACAACAAAGAAAGGGTTATACGGGCATTAGAGATGACAGAGGCACTTAAAGGAGAAGTTTCAGGTGCCGAAAGAAAAATAAACACAGAATATAAAGCCATTTGGTTTGCAAATGAATATATTGATGAAAAGAACCGTCCGGCCCTTTATCAAAGAATAAACGAAAGGGTAGATAAAATGGCGGCAGGCGGACTTTATCAGGAATGGAAAAACATAGTAAAAAAATACGGCAGGACAAAAGTTTTAGAAAATACTATAGGGTATAAGGAATTTTTTGAACTTGAAGATAATGTGTATAAAAATGTTGATGAAGCTATAGAAAAAATTAAGCAGAGAACAAGAAATTTTGCAAAAAGGCAGCTTACATTTTTTAAATCAAAAAATGATATTATAAAGGTTCAAAATGCGGATGATATTATAAAATACATTATTTAAGGGGCAATTTTAAACCGTTATTTGTTTTATATAGATAGTTACCTTTTATAAAAAATAAGGAAATAAAATGGTTAATAATATTGGTGTTCTTGAAGGACCGAAAAATTATGCTAAAACCCCTGTAACTGATGCTATTAACAGACAGGCACAAATTGTACCGAGAACAACCATACCCGCAGGGCAGGGAAATGCTTTTCAACTTCCAAAAAGTACTAATAACAAAATATTGACATCAGGGGATATAAGTGCCGCCTGTGTTGCGGGGTCTTTAATAACGGCCGGCGTTTTGCTTATTTCAAGACTTATAAAACTAATCAAACATAAATAGTATTTGTCAGTATTCGTCTTGCTTAAATCATATATTATGACCTATAATAAAAAAGTCTAAGGTTTATAATTTTGATAAAGAAAGACTGTGAATGCTTATGAAAAAATATGATTTAAAAAGATATGGTTTTACTTTGGCTGAAACCCTAATTACTCTTGCTATTATTGGTATTTGTGCCGCAATGATTATTCCTTCATTGCAGAATGTAAACAAAAATACTTCGGAAACCGAAATAAGCGTAAGAGCACAAAAGACATTAACGGCTTTTACAAATGCCGCAAGCCAAATAATAATGAACAACACAAAAACCAAAAAACTGGATAATATATATCTGGAAGACGGTACAACAATTTGTTCTAATACAACCTGTTTCTTTAATCTTTTAGGCAAATATGTTCAAATCACAAAAGAAACAGTCAAAGAAAATATTGAAGACGGCAATAATTTCCCCGGAGCAAAATACGGCGTATTATCTGACGGCACAATATTCGGGCTGACATTTACGGGCGGAAAATGCGAAAGCTCCTTAAAAAGCGCAGTATCTTTGCCCGGCAGCGAACCTGTTGACTTTAAAAACTTGTGCGGCTATATTTATTACGATGCTAACGGTCCTAAAAAACCAAATGTTATTGGTAAAGACAGATTTGTAATACCTATTTACAAAACAGGTATTAAATTAAAATCCGTAACAGCAACCAAATAATCAACCTAAGAATTTCATAGCATCATCCATAGCTTTATCGGCCTTTGCCATTACAGCCTGGACATTTGGATTTGTTATGGCCTGTTCCTGTACGGCCCCTGCCGGTGCTTGCTCTTGAGGAAGATTAACATCCGAAGAAGGTATATATGTCCTCACAGGTTCAGCCGGTGTTTGGCTTGCAGGCTGCTGTGTTGCAGGTTGCGGGGTAATCTGCGGGGACGGTACCTTTGGCTGAATTCTATTATTAGGATTGTTTAAATAACTGTCAAGCATTTGGCTGTGGGGAGCTGTTGTATTAAAACCTTGAGGTTTTGCAGGCGGCTGTCCGTTAATAGGTTGATTTACGGATGTATCCGGTAACGCTGCAATCATTTGAAGCAAAAGGGCCGGGTTTTGTTCAATAGCTGCCATGGTTTGCGGGTCATTCTGTAAAGCTTGGACAAATTCAGGGTGAGCCTGTAATTTTTGCATCATCTGATCTTCTGTCATATTTAGATTTTTAAGCGCTTCGGCTTGTGCCTGTTGGGCTTTAAGCGCTTGCTCTTCTGCAGGGTCATAGGGTTTACCGAAGATTTTATGAATTACACTTCTGATTGGTTTCATAAATATTGCAGAAAATACCCCTGTAACAAGAATAAACCTTATACCTGCACCGCCAAGACCTTTAACACCTCTGAATAATTTAACAGGAGTATTTAATATTGCATTTTTAAAAGGAAGTGCCTTTGGTGTTGCAACACCATTTTTTACAGGGTCTAAGCCCATACCAAAGAATTTGCCAATCATTCTTAGGGGCCCTGCCATAAGACCGCCGCCTTCTTTTCTGGTTGCCATATTTGCTAAAGATGCAAGACCGTATGTTGCACCAAATGCCATGGGCATTGTAACTGTAAATGAACCGACACCGCTTATAAGGTCATCCGCTATTGTTGCAACCTTTTTCTCTTTTGGTGCATCCTGCACGTTATTATACAAATTTGTAAGGGCCATAAGGGATATCATTACACCCATGCCTGATTTATCATTTACAAAGTTCGAAATTGATTCTGTCGGAACAAGCAAAGATTTTTGTACCAATGACCCGAGTTTTGTATCTGCAAGATTACCTGAAACAACATTATATTTAATAAGTGCATCGCCAAAATTACCTCTGCCTATGTGTTTTACCGGCAGGTGCAAAATATCTATAACTTTATTTATAGCATTTGCAGGCCACCAAGCCCCCGCAACACCCTGAAGTGCGCTTAAAACTTTTCCCACAGGGCCTTTTGCCTTAGAAAAACCACTATCCATTACAATATCGGTAAGTTCACTTACATCAATGCTTAATTTTCCGTCAAGACCTGTGATTTTGCCGTTTTTAATCTGGTGTAATATTATATCTAAACTTCTTTTATCTATATTACCCTTAGCATCCATGCAACCAAAGTTTTTAGCAATAGACTCTGTTATTTTTTTGCAAACAACATCATTTTCACCATTTTTAATTGTGTCATAAAGAGCAGCAGCTGTTTTATCATCACCAAAAAGTTTTTTTAGAACATTAATAGTAGAGGTGTGTCTTTTTGGATTTCCTGCAGCATCTTTTATAATTTCACCTGCAGCATCTGTTATATCTGAAAAATCCAAAGCAGTTTTTACAGTATCCGGCGGGGTCACTTCAAATATTCTTCTGGCACCGGTACCGCCACCTTTTGCCATTTGCCATTTTGCTTTTGCTTTATTATTTTTTAGGGTATTAAATATATTATCAATAGTTTTATTTTTCCTTAAGAAAGAAGTAAGGTTGTTTTTAGCTTTTGTTAATACACCCGAAATACTGCCGTAAAGCTTGTTGTTTTTTAATATATCATCAACGGCATGGCCAAGATTTGGCATTATTTCGGTAGATAATTTACTGTTTCCTAATACTGCTAAACTAACAACTGTTGTAAGTACTAATGCCAGAGAAACAGCTGTTCTTTTGGGGTGATTTTTAAAATCTATCCCAAACATCTGTTGTGCCATACCAAGCTGGGAATTTTCCTGAACCTGTTCTGTAGCCTTATTTGAAAGCTGTACAGCATCCTGTTTAAGCTGTTGGGTATCTACGGCAGTAAAATTTTGCCCGTAAGGGTTATTATTACCGTTATTTACCGGTACATTGGCACCGAACTGCTGTTGAGGTGCAGGGTTTTGTGCCGTGCCGTAATTTATGTTTTGATTTGGTAGTTGTTGATAGCCGTAAACCATGAATATCCCTATGTTTGCTTGTATATAATAATAAACACATGAATATAAAAATAATTTACTAATAGTAACATTTCTTAATATTTTATATTAATGTGGTATAATTAGTTTAAAAGGGATATAAGGTTTCAAAAATTGAAAATAGTAGTATGTGTAAAACAAGTGCCTGATACTAATGATGTTAAATGGAGCAAAGAAAACAACATCATAAGAGAAGGACTTATAAATATAATTAACCCATATGATGAGTATGCTATTAAGACAGCTCTTGATATTAAAAAAATAAGCCCTGACAGTGAAATTATTCTTTTATCAATGGGGCCAAACTGCGCAGAAGATGTGCTTGAATACGGGCTTGCAATGGGGGCTGACAGCGCAATTCATCTTTGCGATAAAAAATTTTCAGGGGCAGACACCGCAGCCACAAGCAAGACTCTTGCCGCTGCTATAAAAAATTATATTAAAGATTTTGATATTATAATAACGGGGCAATTTGCAATAGATGGAGATACCGCACAAACAGGCCCTTCAATAGCATGTCATTTGGATTTGCCGGTTTTTACTTATGTAAAAAAAGTTTTAGATATTGATGACGGGGAAATATCTGTAAAATATGAAAGAGAAAACGGAATAAAGGTTGCAAAAACTTGTACACCCTGTGTTATTTGTATGTTAAAAAATACGGAAGAAATAAAAAACCCAAAAATTGACGATTATATAAAAGCACAACAAAAAGAAATTAAAATTTTAAATATTGATGATATTGAAATGCAAACAGAGGAAGCCGGTATAAAAGGGTCTCCGACTTTTGTGCAAAAGGCATTTCGTCCTGAAATAACAAGAATGTGCAAAAAAATTAATGATAATTCTATAAAAGAAATTCTATCACATATAAGGGAAGAAAATGGCAAGAAAGAAGAAAACAAACAACAATGTTGATAATAATACCTGTCAAAGCAGGGAAATATTTGTATATGCCGAGGTCATTAAAAATAACGATGCACCGGAAGTTTGCCCTGTAGTATCAGAACTTTTAAACTCTGCAAAAAAACTTGCATCTGAATATGAAAAAAACACCAAAGTGTGCGCTGTTTTATGTAGTGAAACTGTTTTAGAAAATATTAATGATATAAAAAAATCCCTTTATTTGGCCGGGGCGGATAAAGTTTATTATATAAAAAATGAAAATATTAAAAGTTATATAGGGATTGCAAAAAGCATTTCAGAACTTTGCAAATTAAAACAGCCTGAAATATTTTTAATTGGCGCCACAATGGAGGGCAGAACAATAGCACCTCTTATAGCATCAATGCTTGAAACAGGGCTTACAGCTGATTGTACAAAACTTGAAATTACAGATTTTAAGGATGAAAAAAAACTTGCCTCATCAAGACCGACATTTGGCGGACAGCTTATGGCAACAATTTTGTGCAAAAAAACTCCGCAAATGGCAACTGTGCGGCCTTCTGTGCTCCCAAAGGCAGAAAATCCGTATAAAGAGGACGGAGAATTTGAAGAGTTCATCCCTTCTTTTGAAAATTTTAATGACCCGATTACGGTTTTAGGAACAGAAATAAGCAAAAATAAATTTTCATCAGAACTTGAAAACGCGCAAATTATCGTTGCAGGAGGAAAAGGATTAAAAAGTGAAGAAAATTTTGAAAAGCTGAAAAAATTTGCAAACCTTATAGGCGCTGCTGTTGCAGGCTCCAGAGGGGCTGTGGATATGGGATTAATTGATAAACAATATCAAATTGGCCAAACAGGAAAAACAGTCGCACCAAAAGTATATCTGGCATTTGGAATATCAGGAGCAATTCATCATATGGTCGGTATTAATAATGCAAAAAAAATTATTGCAATTAATAGCGATGAAAACGCACCCATATTTGAAAATTCAGACATCGCAATAACAGCTGATGCAATAGCGGTGCTTGATAAATTAATTGAAGAACTTGAAAACAACAATAGATAATTACGGTGTTTCAAGGATTTGAAGCTTTTTATAAAGTTCTATTTCGTTATCTGAAATTGTCTTTGGCAACGTAATTAAAATTTTTACATTCAAATTACCTTTACCGCCTTCTTTTTTAGGTAACCCAAGGCCTTTTAACCTTAGCATCTTACCGCTGCTTGTTTTGGGGGGGATTGTAACCGACACTTTTCCTTCGGGCGTTTCTATATCCTTTTTGCACCCAAGCACAGCAAACGGTGGTGTAATTTCAATTGTTTTAATTAAATCTTCACCTTCAATTGTATAGTCAGGGTCTTTAATTTTAACTGTCAGGTACAAATCGCCTTTATTTCCGTATTCATCACTTCTGCCTTCGCCCTTAAGACGTATTTTTTGTCCTTCTTTGACAAATTTCGGCACTTTAACAGAAAGATTTTTAAGATTTCTTTCAATACCGGAACCCGCGCAATGAGAACAAAAACCGCCATGCGCCGCACCGCCGCAATATCTGCATTTTTGATAATCGGTTATCGTGATATTTTTAGTACCGCCGTTCATAACATCTTTTATATTTATAACAAGATTTTGGTTGATATTAAGGCTTTCTCTGTTTTCTTTTCTGGGGTCATCACGTCTTTTAGATGCACTCCTCGGGTCACCGCCGCCCATACCGCCTTGTGCACCGCCAAAATTAGAGTAGTATCCTCCATTACCAAACATATCATTAGCAAAACCCCTGCCGTAAGAAGTTTTTGCACCACCGGACATTAAATCCCCGAAAATTGCACTGAAAAAATCTGAAAAACCGCCCGCAGAACCACCGCGCGCGCCTGCGCCTTGTGTAAATTGCGAAAAATCAAACCCGGAGAAACCGCCCATTGAAGGGTCAAAATCAGCACCGTTTTGAAAACTTGAACCAAGCATATCATATCTTTGGCGTTTTTCTTTATCACCCAAAACTTCATATGCTTCATTTATATCTTTGAATTTTTCTTCAGCCCCTTTTTCTTTATTAACATCGGGATGATATTTGCGTGCAAGTTTTCTGTAGGCAGATTTAATTTCTGACTCTTTCGCATCACGGGCAACGCCCAATATTTCGTAATAATCTTTATATTTCATATACTTACTCTGTTTTTAATAATTTATTAATAAATTAATCTTAAATTCATCCGCCGAATGACTATAAAAGCGGTATTTATTAATGCCTTTTTTTATATCTTTTACCGTCTACCTCATGGACATTTTCTATTGCAATAAAAGCGCTTGGGTCAATTGCACTTACAACATCTTTAATTTTTGGTATTTCAATTTTTGTAATCACACAATATACCATTTTTGATTTTGTACCTGAGTATCCGCCTTCCGCATTTAAATAAGTAACGCTTTTATCAAGGGTTTTCATTATTTCCTGACCGATTTCATTGTATTTTCCGCTCATAATAAATACAGACTTTGCCTCATTCATACCCTGAAGCACAAGATCAATTGCTTTTGCTGCAATAAAATAGGTAATTGCTGAATACATTGCCTTATCGGGACTATAAACAAACCCTGCAACCAAAAATATAAATACATTGAAAAACATTACAATTTCGCCAACAGCAAACGGATACCTTTGTGAAATCTTTATTGCCATAATTTCTGTACCATCAAGTGCAGCATTGCTTTTAAGTACAATACCAACCCCAAGTCCAAGAATTATACCGCCAAACACTGAAGCTATAAGGGTATCTTCTGAAAATACCATGCCTGTTTCAAGAAAAAGTTCCGAAAACAGCGACAACATAATAACCCCGTAAAACATAAGGCATACAAACATTTTACCGAATTTCTGGAGTGCCATAACAACAAATGGTAGATTAAATACAATCAAAAACAAACCTAGGGGCAGCTTTGTAAGATAACTTGCCATAATTGAAATGCCAACAACGCCGCCGTCTATTACATCCCTTGGAATTAATACACATTCAAGCGCATAAGCCGCAATTATGCAGCCAAATGTTATAAAAATCAGCCTAAGGAATAATGTTTTTAAAAATCCTTTGTTCATAGTTTTATGATAAAATAAAAAAATGAAAAAAGTAAGCCTTAAAAAAATATGTCTTTTAGTGCTTTTAGCTTTTTGCTCCGTGTTTTTTACAGGATGTACGGGTTCTGATAAAGAACCAAAAGATTTGCTTGCAAGAATAAAGTTCAGAAATAAAATTGTTATAGGCATAAAAAGTGATTCAAAACCTTTCGGTTTTATAGAAAATAATGAACTCCAAGGTTTTGATGTTGATATAGCAAAAGGCATTACAAAAAGAATTCTTGGGGATGAAGAACTTGCGGAATTTATAGAAGTAACGGCTGAATCAAGAATTAGCGACTTAAATTCGGGAAAAGCAGATATAATAATCGCTACGATGAGTATAAACCCAAAACGTGCCGAGATTATTGATTTTACAAACCCTTATTTTATTGCAGGGCAGGCCTTAATGGTTAAGAACGATTCAAAAATAAACGGTATAGAAAACCTGAACACAAGAAAAGCCGGAATAATTCTGGGCACAACGGGTGAAAAAACTTTAAGATTTATGGCACCAAATGCAACAGTTATAGGCGAAAAAAATTACAATGATGCATTTAACCTTTTGAAAGAAGACAGAGTGGATGCGATTTTAGCTGATGACACTATTTTATATGGATTTATTATGGACAATAAAGGATATAAAATTCTGCCCACAAGATATACAAAGGAATATTATGCCGTAGCACTCCGTCAGGGAAAAGAAAACAAGGCATTAAAAGAAGAATTAAACAAAATATTACAACATATGCAACAATCCGGAAGTATCAACAGAATAAAGGATAAATGGATTCCGCATTTTACACAAAGTTAGGTAATATGATATAATTTCCCTTGAAATAATGGATAAGATTAGTAAGTAGGGAATAAAATATGGAAACTAAAAAAAGACAAGCCTTTTGGGAGGTTTTATTTTGGATAGTGCTTTTAGCCGGTGTTTATATGTCATTCGGGGTATATGTGACAACGGTTAAATCAATATTTATAGGTGCAATAGCAGGTGTTACAGCACTTTTATTTGCAGCAATAAGAACATATAAAATTATGTCTAAAAAGAATGGTAATGAAACCATGAGAACAATATCGCACCATATATACACGGGCGCTATGGCCTTTCTTAAAAGAGAATATAAAATATTATCAATATTTGTAATTGCTGTTGCAATATTGCTTGGTGTTTTCCTAAGCATTGAAACTGCAATCTGTTTCCTTTGCGGGGCAATATGTTCTGCCCTTGCAGGATACATAGGAATGTCAGTTTCCACAAAAGCAAATGCAAGAACGGCACATGCTGCTGAAAAATCTTTAAACAAAGCATTTAGAGTGGCTTTTTCAGGCGGTGTTGTAATGGGTATGACTGTTGTAGGGCTTGGCCTTTTAGGTTTAACTATTCTTTACTGGATTTTTAAAGATCATGAAATTGTAAACGGCTTTGCACTCGGGGCAAGCTCAATTGCACTTTTTGCACGTGTTGGCGGCGGAATATTTACAAAAGCTGCTGATGTCGGCGCAGATTTAGTCGGCAAAGTAGAGGCGGGCATTCCTGAAGATGACCACAGAAACCCTGCCGTTATTGCGGATAATGTGGGAGATAATGTAGGGGATGTAGCCGGGATGGGCGCAGACCTTTTTGAATCATATGTCGGTTCAATTATTGCAGCTATTACACTTGGTGCAATATGTTTGAATTTGCAGGGTGCATTTTTACCGATTGTAATTTCAGGTATCGGAATTTTCGCCTCAATCATCGCTGTTTATTTTGTAAGAACAAAAGAAAACGGCAGCCCGATGAAAGCTCTTCAAATCGGAACAACTGTTGCTATGATAATGGTGATAATTGCATCATATTTTCTTATTATGAATTGGTTTTCAAAGGCCTATATTGGTATTTTCTACGCACTTTTAATAGGTATAGCAGCAGGAACAATTATTGGATATTTAACTGAATATTTTACATCATATAATTATGACCCTGTTAAAAATATCGCTAAATCAACCGAAACAGGTACCGCCACAACTGTTATTTCAGGGCTTGATGTCGGTATGCTTTCAACATTTTTCCCAATGGCAATAATAAGCATTGCAACAATCGGTGCATTTCTTGCTATAGGCGGAATGGAAAGCTATTCTTTAGGGGTTTACGGTATAAGCATTGCAGCAGTTGGTATGCTTTCAACCGTGGGTATGATAGTTGCAGTAGATGCTTACGGCCCTATTTCTGATAATGCAGGCGGTATAGCACAAATGGCCAATTTAAGCGAAGTGGTTAGGGAAAGAACAGATAAACTTGATAGTGTAGGGAACACTACAGCAGCCATAGGCAAAGGGTTTGCGATAGGCTCAGCTGCACTTACGGCATTAGCATTGCTTTGTGCGTATGCTACTGTTTTAGACCTTGAAAATATTGATATTTTAAATCCTTTTGTAACATCAGGCATACTGTTTGGTGCGGCATTACCGTTCCTTTTCTGTTCTTTGACAATGGGGGCAGTAGGACGCGCGGCAGGCAAAATGGTAAATGAGGTAAGACGCCAATTTAAAGAAAAACCGGAAATTATGACAGGCGGATGCCAACCCGATTATAAAAAATGCGTTGATATTTCAACAAAGGCAGCAATTTTAGAAATGCTGTTGCCGGGTATACTTGCTATAGGTGCTCCGCTTATTGTGGGCCTTGGCATAGGGGCATTGGCCGGTGAAAAGATAATCGGTGCTCAGGCTCTTGGCGGTATGCTAATGGGTGCAATTGCAACGGGCGTATGCCTTGCAATTATGATGGCAAATACCGGCGGTGCATGGGATAATGCTAAAAAATATATTGAAGAAGGCCACTTTGGCGGCAAAGGCTCTACTCAACATGCTGCAAGTGTGGTAGGGGATACAATAGGCGACCCGTTTAAAGATACATCAGGCCCTTCGTTAAACATATTGATAAAACTTATGACCATTGTGTCATTAGTCTGCGCAACATTGTTTATGGGCTAAAGATAGAATAGACTATAAAAAATTATGGTTGAAAAATATACCCTTCTAAAATCCAAAGATGACATGACACTTGAACATAACAAGAATACCCTGCTTTATCTAAAGACGGGGTTTTCAGGCACGGCAGGAGAGGCAATAGAAGACAGTGAAGGCAATATAACACTTTTTGTCGACCCGAGGTATCATATTCAGGCAGACAATGAAACAAAAGGCAAGAATATTAGGGTCATCAAGCTTGATATGAAAACAAGCCCGCTTGATGCCTTAAAAACTATCCTAAAATCAGATGATACGCTTTGCATTCCTTCCAAATCAACAAAATTATCGACCTATGAAATATACAAAAAAAATCTAAAAGGTGTAAAGATTCTGCCCTATGATACAGAAGACGAGCCTGCCAAAAACACTAAAAATGAAGAGGTTAAACCTGAAATTTCAGGAATGTCTTATGATAAAAAGATTGAAAAATTAAAAAAACGAATAAAAAACCAGAATATTTTTATTTCAAGTTTAGAGGATGTTTCATATCTTTTAAACTTAAGGAGCTACAATACTCCAAATACCTCTGTTATTAAGGGAAAATTGCTCATTTTGGATAATAAAACAATTTTATTTACAGATAGCAAAACCCCGGCTTTAAAAGGAATTATCATAGAGCCCTTTAAAAAATTAAAACCCGTATTATTTAAAATTGAAGATGAAATTTTAATTGATAAAAATACTATAACGTTAAACGACTTTAACCTTATTAAAAACCCCAAAGCTATAAGGAAAAACCCTGTTGCGTTAATGTCATCTATTAAAACAAAAAACGAGATTGAACATTATAAAAGTGCTTTTAAAAGACTTGATAATGCCCTATATGCTTTTAGGGCACAAATTAAGCCGGGGTTAAGCGAATATCGGTTAAAAGAAATATTTGAAGATGAACTTGTAAAAAATGGGGCAAAATGCACCAGTTTTAAAACTATTCTTGCAATTGACGATAATTCAAGTTCTATTCATTATTCAAATTATGATAAAAAAAAGATTATTAAAGAAGGGGATATTCTGCTTTTGGATTGCGGCGGATATTATGAGGGCGGATATGCTACAGATATTACAAGGGTTTTTCTTTGCGGCAAAAAACCTAAAAACGCTAAAATTAAAGAAATCTATACAAAAGTTTTAAAAGCTCAATTAAATGCATTTTTTAAAAATTTCCTTGAAACAAAACCAATGGATGACATTGCAAGAAAAATCCTAAAACCTGCCGAAAAAGAAGGCTTTTTATTTCCGCATTCTTTAGGCCACGGCGTGGGTATTCCTGTTCATCAGGCACCACCTACTTTGACTGTGAACCCAAAATATAACTGCACATTAAAAAACAATATGGTGTTTACAATTGAACCCGGATTATACAAAGAAAGCGAATTTGGCATAAGGCTTGAAAATACTGTATATTTTAATAAGGGAAAGAAAATTACCCTTTCAAAATTTCCTTATGAAGAAAGCTTAATTGATAAGAATATACTTACAAAACAAGAACAAAACTGGCTTAAAACCTGGCAGGAAGGCAAAATGAATGAATGAAATAACAAGCATTTCAAATAATACTGTTAAAGATATTGTAAAATTGCACCAGAAAAAATACAGGGATGAATTTATTATTGTCGAAGGAGAAAAATCTCTTGAAAGTGCTGTTGAAACCGGATTAAAAATTAAGGGCATTTTTTCCTGCAATAAAGATTTGCTTGAAAAGTACAAAGATTTTGAAACCTATCTTATAAATGATAAAATCATGGAAAAAATTTCCACAACAGAAAGTGCACCAACGGTTTTGGGTATTATAGCAAGACCAAAATATAATCTTGAACATTTTAAAAAATTTAAAAAAATTGTTCTTTTAGACAACATAAAAGATGCAGGAAACCTTGGCACAATAATAAGGACTGCTGCTGCATTTGATATTGACGGAATATTATTATTCGGAGATTGCACAGATGAATATTCACCAAAAACAATTCGTTCCAGTGCAGGAAATATTTTTAAAATCCCCCTAACCCATGCCACGTTAGAGCAATTGTCAGAATTTAAAAAATCACATAAAATGGTAACAACGGTAGTTAATTCAAAAAATTACATCCGTGATTATAACGTGAAAGAGCCTTATATTGTAATGTTTGGCTCTGAAGCACAGGGTTTGTGTAAAGAATTATTAAGTATAGGCGATGTTTCGTACACTATACCAATGAAAGATGGCGTAGAATCATTAAATCTTGCTGTTTCGTGCGGAATTTTCCTATATGAAATTTCTAAATACACAGGCTAGAAAAACGGTTATTGCATATTTTAAGCAATTGTAGTATTATTATATACGCGATGACTATTGGCATCCGCACTTATTTCGTAAAGGAGTAATAATGAGAATATCGTCTGTTCACGCAATTCGAAACAACCAGTACAAAGGGCTTGGTGTATACAGACAGAACTTCTCAAACAAAGTTTCTAACATCAACAAATTAGACCAAAATGATGTTTTTGTGCGTTTAGCGGCAGCAAGCACCAAGGATGCCCGCATTGAAAAAGAATTATACGAAATGAAGCTTATTTAAGGATTAGTTAGTTGAAAATTGCCGTTATTGGTCTTGGTTGTTGGGGATTAGTATTAACAAAGTTATTAACTGATAACTTTGATGTTGTATATGGTTGGTCAAGAAGAGAAGATTTAAGCGAAGAACTTTTAAAAACCGGTAAGACTACCGTTCCTTTTGAAGTACAGCTTAGCAGGAAAGTCATAATTACAAGTGATATGAAAGAGGCCATAAAAGATGCTGATATTATTTTGCTTGTGGTTTCAACTTCGGCTATACGTCCTGTGTGCAAGCAATTAAAAGAAGCCGGCATTAAAGACAGTCAAATACTCGTAAATACATCAAAAGGACTTGAATTGCCTTCATTAAAAAGAATGAGCGAAGTTATAAAAGATGAGCTTCCAAATCAAAATTTTGCCGTTTTATCAGGCCCGACTCTTGCAAAAGAAGTATTAATGGGATATCCAACAGCGGCATCTGTTGCATCTAATGATATTGAAGTTGCAAAAAAAGTTCAGAAAATGCTTACCGTTAAAGATAAATTCAGGCTTTACACAAACACTGATATGATTGGTGTTGAGCTTGGCGGAAGTTTAAAAAATGTTATTGCAATTGCTGCGGGCTTTTTAGATGAAATGAACTTTGGGGATAATTCTAAAGGTGCACTTTTAGCACGCGGTATGGCAGAAATTGCACGTGTTGCAATTCAATTGGGTGCAAACCCTTCCACTATGTGGGGTTTATCAGGTATGGGTGATTTAATTGCAACATGTTCCAGCCATTTAAGCAGAAATAATACGGTAGGTAGAATGCTTGCGCAGGGCAAGAAAATTGATGATATTTTAAACAGCCTCGGCTCAGTCGCAGAAGGGGTTAAAACATCAAAAGCAGTATGCGAACTGGCTGAAAAGCTTGGTTTAGAAACCCCGATTTCAAATGCTATATACAAAGCAGTGTATTCAAAAGAAAATTCAAAAGAAATATTTTTAAACCTTATGAACCGTGAACTTAAAGGCGAAGAGGACTTTATTAAAAAGGCATAAACCTCTATAGATTCTATAAATGTACACTATTTTATACTGTGTCATTGGATATTAAATCTATCAAAAATCACATCAATATTTTTTAAATAACTGTCATAATCAAAACACTCATTAATTTCAGCGGCATTAAAATGTTTTTTCATATTTTCTTTAAAATTCCCGTTATTATTAAACGCATCGAGTGCTTCTTTTTGCACTATTTCATAGGCTGCTTCGCGAGTCATGCCTTTTTCCGTTAATTTTAAAAGACAGCTTTGGGAAAATATAATATCACCGTATTTACCTATATTTTTTAGCATATTTTCAGGTTTTACAACAAGGTTTTCAAGAACACTATTAAGGCGGGTTAACATATAATCAGCCAAAATAGTGCTGTCAGGGAAAATTACACGTTCTACACTTGAATGAGAAATATCTCTTTCATGCCAGAGAGTAATATTTTCAAGTGCTGCAATACTATTTGCCCTTAAAATACGTGCAAGTCCTGATAAATTTTCACTTGCAATAGGATTTTTCTTGTGCGGCATGGCAGAAGAACCCTTTTGGCCTTTTTTAAAGCCTTCTTCAACCTCTGCCACTTCCCACCTTTGGAGATGCCTTATTTCAACCGCTGCATTTTCAACCAAAGACCCAAGTATTGAAAGAGCTGAAATATATGCTGCATGAGCATCTCTTGCTATTATCTGTGTGCTTATTTTGGCAGGTTTTAAATCTAAAATTTCACAGGTTAATTTTTCTATCTCAGGGTCAATATTTGAATATGTACCCACAGGGCCTGAAATTTGGCCTTTAAGAATATCCAATAGTGCGCATTCGATACGCTTTTTTGCTCTTTCAAACATATCATGCCAGTTTAAAAGCTTAAACCCAAATGTGATAACCTCTGCCCCTATACCGTGAGAACGCCCGATACATGCGGTATTTTTATATTTCAAGGCAAGCGTTTTTAATGTAGCAAGCAAAATATCTAAATCTTTTATAATAATAGCGCTTGCATCCCTTATTTGCAGTGCAAAAGCTGTGTCAATAACATCAGAACTTGTAAGGCCCTTGTGAATATAGCCTGAATATTTTTCCCCGACATATTCATTTACACAAGTTAAAAATGCTATAACATCATGATTTACAGTTTTTTCAATTTCATCAATCCTTGCAACATTAAAGTTTGCAGTTTTTAGAATATGATTATGGGCATCATCCGGGATTTTTCCTAATTTATGATAAGCCTCAAGAACAGCAAGTTCTACTTTAAGATAGTATGAAAACTTACTTTCAAGTTTCCAAATTTTTGAAATCTCTTCCCTTGAATATCTTTCTATCATTGGCATACCTTATTTTGTTCAATAATTTTCCTTATATAACTGCCATAGCCGTTATTTTTATATTTCTCACTTAGCCTAAAGAGCGTATTAGTATCTATATAACCCATTCTATATGCTACTTCTTCAATACAGGCTATTTTCATACCGGTATTAATTTCCATTGATTGCACAAAATTGCTTGCCTGTAAAAGACTCTCAAAAGTACCGGTATCAAGCCAGGCAAAACCTCTGCCCAGAATTTCAACATCAAGGGTTTTGTTTTTTAGATAGATATTATTTAAATCCGTAATTTCTAATTCCCCTCTTGCGGAAGGTTTTAGGGTTTTTGCATATTTTACAACATCATTATCATAGAAATACAACCCAGTTACAGCATAATTTGACTTTGGTAAAACGGGTTTTTCCTCAATAGAAACGGCTTTGTTTTCTTTGTCAAATTCAACCACACCAAACCTTTGCGGGTCATTTACCTGATACCCGAAAATTGTTGCACCTTTTGTTTTTTTACCTACCGCCTTAAGCATTGAAGAAAATCCAAACCCATGGAATATATTATCCCCCAGAATAAGCGCTACAGGCGAATTTTCAATAAAATCTTCTGCAATAAGAAAACTATCTGCTATACCTCTGGTTTCCGTTTGAACAGCATAAGAAAATTTTATACCTAAATCAGACCCGTCCCCAAGCACTTTTTGAAAATTCCCTAAATCAAGCGGGTTTGAGATTATCAAAATATCTTTAATCCCTGCAAGCATAAGGGTGGTAATCGGGTAATAAACCATTGGCTTATCATAAACAGGAAGTAATATTTTTGAAATCGGGAGGCTTGCAGGATACAATCTGCTGCCGGCACCTCCGGCAAGAATTATTCCTTTCATAGTTTTACTCCCGGATTTTTAATTTCAGTATTAAGGTTTTGTAGGGTTTTTTCCCATTTTGCGGCATTTTTAATAGAAATTTCAAGCGGAGTTTTTGCACTCCAGCCAAGAGTTTCTTTTGCATATTCAGTGTTTGCAATAAGCCTTGCGGGGTCACCTTCGCGCCTTGGACAAACCTTGAGGGGTACTTTCGTTTTTAATGCTTTTTCTACAGCGGCAAAAATTTCTTTAACACTCTGCCCATCCCCGGTACCAAGGTTTACTATAACATTTTCACTATCTTCAAGATGTTCATAGGCCATTGTATGTGCTTGTGCTAAATCAACAACATCAATATAATCCCTTATGCAGGTACCGTCTTTTGTATCATAATCATCCCCAAAAAGACTGAATACTTTGTTTTTATCGGCCTTTAAAATATTAGGAACAAGATGAGTTTCAATATCGTGCCACTCGCCTGAAATACAGTTTTCATCAGCGCCTATAACATTGAAATACCTAAATATTGTATATTTTAAACCATAAGCTTTTGCGTAGTCTTTAATTGCAAGTTCAATTGCAAGCTTTGTACTTCCGTATGGGTTTACCGGCCTTTGCGGATGTTCTTCATCTATCGGTATATATTCAGGCTCTCCATAGGTTGCACAGGTAGATGAAAAAACTATCTTTTTAACATCATTTTTCATCATGGCATTTAAAAGATTTAAGGTTCCAAGAACATTGTTGTCATAATATTTTGCAGGATTGGTAACACTTTCATTTACAAGGGAATTTGCCGCAAAATGCACAACAGCATCAATTTTATAGGTATTAAATAATACATTAAGTGCATAAATATCCCTTATATCGGCATTTATAAAATCAACAAGATTTCCTTTTTTATCTTGTGCAAAATTTTGCAATTTTTCAATAATTTTTTGATGCCCTGTTGATAAATTATCTAAAATTACAACATCATAACCTGATTTTATAAAATCTATTGCACTGTGCGAACCTATATATCCGGCACCACCCGTGATAAGTATCATTTTTATTCCCTTGTTTTATTCTTTATTGGCGAGTTTTTCACGTACTTTTTGTTCTATTTCCTGTAAAATTTCAGGGTGTTCTTCCAAAAATTCTTTTGATTTATCGCGCCCTTGCCCAAGTTTTTCATCATTATAGCTAAACCAGGCACCTGCTTTCTGTACAATATCAAAGTTAACTGCTACATCAAGCACGTTTCCTAATGCAGAAATACCCTTGCCGTATACAATATCAAATTCCGCTGTTCTAAACGGAGGAGCCACCTTATTTTTAACTACTTTAACACGAACCCTGTTTCCTATATCTTCGCCTTCTTTATTTTTAACACTGTCAAAACGACGAATATCCAAACGGACAGAAGCGTAGTATTTAAGCGCGTTACCGCCTGTAGTTGTTTCAGGATTTCCGTACATAACACCGATTTTTTGTCTTAATTGGTTAATAAATATAACAGTTGTGTTTGTTTTACCCACAATACCCGTTAATTTTCTTAAAGCCTTGGACATAAGTCTTGCCTGAAGGCCCATTTGTTGTTCATCCATTGCTTTTTCTATTTCAGCCTTCGGAACAAGAGCCGCAACGGAGTCTATAACTATAACATCAATGGCACCGGAACGTACAAGTTCTTCGGCTATTTCAAGTGCCTGTTCACCTGTATCCGGTTGGGAAATTAAAAGCTCATCCACATTTACACCTAAATTTTTTGCATATTCAGGGTCAAGCGCATGTTCTGCATCAATAAATGCTGCTATACCGCCTTTTTTCTGAGCCTCAGCCACAATATGCTGTGCAAGGGTTGTTTTGCCACTTGATTCCGGCCCGTATATTTCTATAACCCTGCCTCTTGGCACCCCGCCAATACCGAGTGCTATATCAAGTGCAAGTGCACCTGTAGGAATGCAATCCACATTTACGGAAGATTTATCTCCAAGGCGCATTATAGAGCCTTTTCCAAAATCTTTTTCTATTTTATCAAGCGCCAACTTCAGCGCTTTATCCTTACCTTCGCGAAGTTCTTTTGCCGCAGCACTTTCTTTTTCATCAGCTGCTTTGGTTTTTGCTTTTGTTTCTGCTGCCATTATTAATTCCTACTCCCTAATACTCAATTTAACTAAATACAATTGCTATACTTCAATATTCATTATATAATAAATTCCATGAAAACCATAGTACTTAATAATTTTGAAATAGGGAAAGATACCCTTACAATTTTTGCAGGGCCATGTGCCATTGAAAGCAAAGATATCGTTTTTAAAACAGCTGAAAAACTTAAATGTATAACAAAAGAACTTAAAATCAACTATATTTTTAAAGCTTCTTACGATAAGGCAAACCGTTCTTCTATAAATTCTTTCAGAGGTCCCGGGATTGATAAAGGGCTTGAAATTCTTGCTGCCGTTAAAAAAGAATTTAACTTGCCAATTGTAACGGACATCCACAAGGAAGAAGAGGCAAAACCTGCAGCAGAAGTAGCAGATGTACTACAAATTCCCGCATTTTTGTGCAGGCAAACAGATTTGCTTGTGGCAGCAGCTAAAACAGGAAAAATTGTTAATATAAAAAAGGGTCAGTTTTTAGCACCTTCACAAATGAAATCTATCGCTAAAAAAGTTATAGATTCAGGTAACGAGAAGATTTTAATCACGGAAAGAGGTACAACATTCGGATACAACAATCTTGTATCTGACATGAGGAGTATTAAGATTATTCAGGATATGGGATATCCTGTTATTTTTGATGCCACACATTCAGTGCAACTGCCGGGCGGCAACGGGGATTCTTCATCCGGTGAAAGAGCTTTTGCACCGCTGTTAGCACGTGCTGCTGTTGCTTCCGGTGCTAAGGGATTATTTTTTGAAATACACCCCGAACCCGATAAAGCGCTTTGCGACGGAGCAAATATGATACCGTTGGATGAGGCCTGTGATTTGTTTAAAACTTTAAATCAGATATTTAAAATTATTAACCCCTAAAAGAGTGTCAAAGTTTAAGGATTTTGACAGAAGAAAGGGTAATCATATCGTAGCACAGGGTCATAATTAATTATGATAATAAAATTTGTTGTTTGATAAGGTTTATAATTATCAGATAAAATTACCTGTTTTAATAACGACACAGCTGCAAGTTGGTCGGCAAGTGTAAAGGCGCTGCTTCAGGGTATACAAATAGCGGACAGTATTGGGCTGGCTACTGTTACCCGCATGATATATGGTCAGATGAAGTTGCACCTGACGGGCGGGTTTACTATGGTGAGTTTGGAAATGGAGGTTTTGGCGTATATACTGTACCATCCACCCTTGCCTTTTCGGTGCGCTGCTTGCTTCTAGCCCGAGTCATATACCTTGGCGGGCACGACGGCGGCACCGCCTTTCGCCCTCAGCTGCGGTGCGCTGTGTCACTGGATATGATTGTAAATAGGTTATTAAGATTGTTCAGTTTGAGCACACAAAAAATTCTTTAATAACCTCGGTAAAAGTGTAGAATGAATTGCAAGAAAATCTATCACAAATTCATTAAAACCAACTTCTTCATAATATGGAATTTTATTGAAATTTTGAACAATATCAGCTTCAAACATGTGCATTTTGCAAAATCCATCCACAACAAAAGGTAAAATCTTATTTAATGACGGGTCTTTAACTGACCAATGACCCTTATGACATGGAGCAGCACATGTAAGACGGGAAACAACCGCAGAGTTACAATTTAAAGGGCAAAGCCCAAGGCTTTCCACTCTTTTGCCGCCAGCAATTTGAATTTTTCTTGTTCTTATAAGTTTTTTTGTTTTTTTTACGCATTTAATAATATTTTCTTCATCACCTAATGCTGAAAAATCGAGGGCCGCTATAGGATTAAGATTTGAAAGGCATTTTATTGAATAGCTGTTCAAAAGATTTATCCCGCTTCCAATCTCTACAGGAACCCCTTGAAACTCGGGGTCATTCATTTTTACCCAGAAAAACCCTATGTTATTTATTACAACAGTTTTTGGCTTTGGTTCCGTAAGACACAACATTTTGACAATTTCATAAACACGTTCAAAATCCCGTTCAATAAGAATTCTTGGGGTTGATACATTCAGTTCCATATTAAATTCTGCACAAAAATCTCTTGCACAGTTAACAAGCTCTTCAAAAGGTGTGCTTGCCAAATCCACAGTGGAAGCCACTTCGCCATATTCGATTGAATGTACAGGATTAAATCCGGCAGTTTTTATAAATTTTCTTAATTCTTTAAATTGTTCAAGGCTTGAAAGCCGAAGGTTTAGTTTAGGCAGTTTTAATTTTGAATAGTCTATGTCTTTTGGAAATCTTTTGCATTTGATTTTCCAATCATACTTTTGTATATAGTTTGCAAATTTAAAATCTTCCCCCGTGGCAGATAGTATTTCACCCGAAAAATGACTTGTTTTATAAAAACTTTTTCTTACATGCTTAAAAGGAAGTTTTTGTTCTTTGAACATTTTTGGTTTATCAAGAATTTTTTCAACTAGCTTAATGCCGTTTAAAATCTCATCACTGCTTGCAAATTTACCTTTAATTACAACAGAGCTTATTGCTTTTGATTTTATAAGGTCATCTGCAAAGTACGGCAGGTTATCACTATCTACAGAAAGGGGAATTTTAGCATATTTGCTTATTTTTTCAATATTTTTCAGATAAACTTCTTCGGTTATAATAAGTCCGTCAATTTTATGGAACATTTCCATAAATTCCACCCCTGAAAGGTTGTGGATATCAAAATAAGAATCAATAATTACCTTGAACGGCAGTTCCATCATTTTTATGATTTCAAGAATACCGTATGAATTTACAAAAATACCGTCAATTTCGGTAGTGGTAAGAAATTCTATAAATTTTTTCGTAATATTAACATCTTCTTCGGTTATAGAATGTTTAAAATTTACATATATTTTAGAGCCGGTCTTTTTTGCTGCATTAATATATTCATTAATGTGTTTAAAATCACCCCCCGGGGCATTTTTCATAAAACGATGATGATATACATAAAATTCACGGCATTTTACTTTTTTTGTAAAATTTATGATATCTTCAGGGTGCTTTATCGGAGATACAACAAAAATCTCTTTCATACAACTAATCGTATAGATTTACAGAGGTAAAGTCAAGAGAGGAATTGTGCTCTATACTGTTCGTTGTTATATTAAATTTTATGATAAAAAAATTTGTATACACAGTTCTGTTTTTTATTGTTTTATCCCTTACTGGTTACAGTGCAGAAACGGACAATTTACGCTTTAACGGTTTTATTTCCGACAATGCAAATATAGTATCTTATGAAACAGAACAAAAGCTTAATAAGATATTGCTTGATTTGCAAAATAAAACTAAAACAGATATAGCCGTTGTAACTTTAAAATCTTTAGAAAATAAACCTATAGAGGATGTTTCTCTTGAAATTGGAAGAAAATATAAACTTGGCGATAAAGTATTAAATAACGGAGCTCTTATAGTTGTAGCACCAAACGACAAAGAAGCAAGAATTGAAATAGGATACGGGCTTGAAGGGATGATAACAGATGCTCATGCAGGGAGAATACTTGATGATTATATGATACCGTATTTTCACCGGGGAGATTATAACGGCGGTATATTTTACGGCACAACAGCGTTGGCATATGATATTGCAAAAGCTTTTAATGCAGAACTTTCTTATAAAAATCCTTTGCAAAAAACAGAGGATGATTTTGGATTTTTACTTATTTTAATTATAATAATTTTCCTTATGGCCTTTAACAATAGAGGCGGAGGGGGATTAATGTTTTTTGGAAGGGGCGGAGGATATCCGGGTATAAAATTTGGAGGAGGCGGAGGCTTTGGCGGAGGTGGAGCCTCAAGAAAATGGTAATAATAAGGAGAAATATATGAAAAATACGCTATTTTTAGTACTTGTTGCAGCAATTGTAATGGTAATTATGTTTTTTGCAGGAACATATAACAGACTGCAGATTATGGATGAAAATGTAAGTGCAAACTGGGCACAAATTGAAAACCAGTTAAAAAGGAGAAATGATTTAATTCCAAATCTTGTTAATACTGTTAAAGGGTATGCCGTACATGAAAACACTGTATTTTCAAATATAGCTGATGCCCGTGCAAAGCTTGCAGGCTCAATAAATTCAAAAGATGTAAAATCTGTACAACAAAATATGGGCGAGTTAAACAGCGCATTATCAAGACTTCTTGCTGTTGCAGAAAACTATCCGGCCCTAAAGGCTGATAAATCGTTTATTGCCTTGCAAGATGAACTTACAGGTACAGAAAACCGTATAGCTGTTGCAAGAAGGGATTATAATGAAAGTGTAAAATCAATAAATGCTTTGATAAGAACATTCCCGACCTCAATTGTTGCAGCAATTTCAGGAGTAAAACAAAGGGATTATTTTGAAATATCTGAAACTGAAAAACAAACTCCGAAAGTTGAATTTTAGTTTTCATTATTCCTATAACCAATTCCTGCACGATAGCCCGATATCGTATACATCAGCGGGAGCATAGGTTCTATCCATTTAAACCCTGAAAGGACGCCTGCTGTTGCTATATCATCTGTATGTAGTGCCATATCTAAAATTTCCGGTTTTCTTTCATTATAAATATCACTTTGACCGAATTTAATTTCATTGCATTTAGTATCACGGTTAAATAGCGGGTCTAAAATCTTTTTACCAATAAGGTTTGCAACAAAACTTCCGCCAATAATACCCGTAACAAATATCCCGCCCATAATCACACCAAGTTTTCCAAGAGGTGTTAAAGGCTTTATTGCGCCTGCCTTTTGAAGTCTTTCAGCCCCAAAAAGTGCACCTGCAGCACCTACATTACACATAAAAATATTTGCAAGAAACTGGTATGCGCCCTCTTTTATTTTATCCGAAGCTGATTTTGGAGTATTTTCATTTGTAATTTTATCTGCCGTAATGCCGGCTAAAACTCCTGCTGCTACCGGCATCAGTCCTAAAATTGAAAGTCTGCCCGTTTCTTTAAAAATCTCTTTTGCATTTAACTCTTCTTTTTTTGAAAAGAGTGTGTTAAAAAGTTCATCCCTTCCATTGCTGCCGGGTGTTACAGACAATATTTTTTCAGTATCTTTTATATTGAGAATATCGGTCTTGGTTTTATTTAAAATATCGCTAATTGCTTGCGGTATTTTATTTTGTTGCAAAAAGTTATCTACAGCATTTGCATTGTTTTTTAAAATTTCATTCCGGTTTTTCAAATTAACAAACCCGTCAAAAATCTTATTATTGCCAATTTTAAAACCAAAAGCGCTAATTAGTGAGGTGCAAACCACACAGGATAATATGATTGCATTTTTTATTCCGCGGTTTGACCTTTCTTCTTTTGGAGATTGAATTGTATCGTATATTCCATACGCAGCTGCCGCACCGCATAGAATTTTTGGAGTTTTATCTTTAAGTTTGCTTATTAAAAGCGGTTGGTCTAAAAATTTTCCTACAGCGGATATATTCATCTTATATTTTCCTTAACCGGTATTTACATCTTTTATTGTCAATTAAATATTGTTAGTCTTTCCTAACTAAAATATTATTAGATTAAACCGAAAAGTTTGTCAACCCTAACTTTATTAATAATAAAAAAGGCCTTTTTAGGGCCTTAAACTTTCATTTCACTTTATAAAAGGAGGATAAGAGGAATTTTATATATCATAGGAGTTAAGATTGGATATCAATATTTCTTATTACATTTTTACCGTTTACTATTGTTCCAAGCTGCATTGTTTGCATATTGAGTTTTTGAATTTCGGCACCCACATCACCTGAGAATACATTTTCATTATTTTTTAAATAATCTAAAACAGGTTCCCAAAGAGTACCTATGGCATTTTCTATGCTTTTTGCGGTTTGGCTTGCAAAATTTTCTCCGGTTTCTTTTCTATCCGGAATAACGTTCAAACCAAAAGCTTTTATATTAAATTCGCTGACCATTTGTTAATTAGTCTCCTATAAATCATCCTTATATATTTTATTTCGTCACATGGGCATGAAAACTTTAATGATAAACCGGTGATTGTAAACAAAAATTTACAAATTTTAAAAAACGGTTTATAATAAAACATAAGAATTATAAGGCTCTTGGTGATATGTAAACATTTATTAATATTAACCAAAAAAATAACACTTTTTAAATTTATACACCTTATAAAATGAGTGAAGGTTAAGTTACCGAAGGGGTAAGATTAATGGATTTCAAAAATCTAAAATTAGTAAAAACTGTTAAAAATTTAAGTCCAAAGCTTAAATGGTTCATGTTTAAAAGTATTCAGGATTACAAAATAGGCTCCAAATATATTGATTACCTTATCCCTGAAGAAAACAAAGGCATCCATAAAGATAATGAACGCCTTGAAAATATGGTAAAGGAAACTTTAATAAAAGAATTCGGCTCAAAAGTTAAAGATATGAAATCTTATGATTTACTTGTGGATGCAGTGGTTTATAATTTAAAGAAAAAACAACTTAAAAATTTAGATTGTGAAACAGTTGATGATATCTAATTTTTTGTATTATATTTAGAGAATGGACAAAGAGAAAAAGTTTTTAATTGTAAGGCTGAGTGCAATTGGTGATATTGTACACAGCCTTACTGTTGCGCACTGTTTAAGAACATTCTACCCTAATGCTAAAATAGACTGGGTCGTATCAGATAAATGCAGCGGTATTATTGAAAATAACCCGCTTTTAGATAACACTTATGTGGCAAATATTTCAAAATGGCGAAAAAACTGGCTGTTTAGTTTACCGGAAATTATAAAATTCGGGAAAAAACTTCAACAAAATAATTATGATTATGCACTTGATGTGCAAGGATTGTTTAAAAGTGCAATTATAACAGCTATTTCAGGGGCAAAAGAAAAAATCGGTATGGCAGACGGGCGGGAATTTTCTACAATTATTTTAGACAAAAAGGTAAGACCAAAAGAAACACGTCCTTTTAGAAACAGGCATATAATAAAAAGAAATCTGGATATATTAACCGGTTCCGGCCTTGTAATAGAAAATAATATGGAAAAATATACACCAAAAGCTGTTTTGCCGCCCTCAGGCCCTGAAACAATTGATAAGATAAATTCACTTTTACAAAATATTAATAAAACAAAACCAAATTTTGTATTTGCACCCGCAACAATGTGGGAAAATAAACATTGGAACATCAAAGAATGGAAAAAACTTTACAATTTGGTTAAAAATAAGGCTAATGTTATTTTTACAGGAGTTGAAAAGGATTTAACTTTAATAAACAAAATAATAGACACGGACAATAAGGCTTTCGTCCTTGCCGGCAAAACAAATATGAAAGAATATATTGAAACCCTTAGACGTGCAGATTTAATTATAAGCCCGGATTCGGGGGCTTCACATCTTGGTTTCGGGGTAATAGAAGATGACAAACCTAAAATATTTACACTGTTTTTTGCTACATCAAAAAAAGTATATGTTCCGTTAGGTAAATATAATGTCGGTTTTCCAAAAGAAGACCCATGCTGTAATCCTTGTCATAAAAGAAAATGCAGAAAAAAAACCATGGAATGTACAAAATTTATAAAAGCTGAAGAGGTATATTTGGAAATTCAACGGTTTTTTGATGTATAAATTTTGTACAGGACTTGAAAAAAATTTAAAAAAAGTTGTATAATTAAGGTCATGGGACTTTTTGATTGGATTAAAAATTCCGGCGAAAAATTAAGACGGGTTGAAGACAAAATTTATCAGCAGAGGACAGATTTTGTTGAGATTTATCAACGGAACCTTGCCCTTGAAAAAGAAATATCCCAAAGGACCGAAGAACTCCATAATGCCAATCAAACCCTTTTAACTTTAGAGCATGTATGGGATATGATGAATTCTTCCCGACCCCTTTCAAGTGTATTAGAGGCTATTGTTTCAAGCCTGCATGGAGAGTTTAGATATTTATACAGCTGCATTGTTCAAAAACAGCTTGATACAAAGGGTGAATATTTTGCATTTAAAACATATCTGCAAAACGAATTTTCAATGAAACTTGATGACTGTACAAAAACACCGCTTTTTGAAACAAGAATAAATATAGGAAAAAATACTACCCTATATGAAACAGTTGAAAACAGAAGATTTAAATTTTACCCTATTGATGAACATACATTCAGTATGCTTTTTCCTGACAATTATTTTCCTGAAAAAATAAATGAACTTAAAAACACCACCCTTGCAAAATCATTTATGGTACTCCCCATTGTTTCAAAAGAATTCACGGGGTTTTTGGCTGTTTTTTCTCCAAGAGAAGAACCTAAAGAATCTGAGGTAAATTTTCTAAACTTGTTTGCAAGACAGATAGAACTTGCGATTACTATTGCAAACCTTTTTGAAACAGTTAAAAAACAGGCCGTAACGGATTCTTTAACGGAATTGTTCAACAGAAGATTTTACGAAGACGCTCTTGCGCGTGAAGCAAAACGTGCTTTAAGGCTTAATCAACCGTTCACCCTTATTTCTCTTGATTTAGATAAACTTAAACATATAAATGATATGCATGGTCATAGTGCCGGAGATGCCGCTATTAAGGCAGTGGCCCGTGTTATTACCAAAAACTCCCGTTCTGTCGATGTTCCTTCCCGTGTCGGGGGCGAAGAATTTACTATAATATTACCGGGTGTTGATTCGCAAGGCGGGCTTGTTGCTGCAGAGAGGATACGAGCCTCGCTTGAAAATGAACCTGTTGAAAGTGTTGGTAAAATTACTGCAAGTATTGGTGTAGCAACATTTATAGAGCAGACTTCCAATCTTGACACACTTGTTGAAATTGCAGATAAAGCCATGTATTTTGCAAAACAAAATGGCAGAAACCAGGTAAAATTAGCTGATGCTGCAGATGAAATTTCCTGGCAGGAAACAGCTGTGGATGCATTTGTTCAAATTCTTGATAACCATAAAATTCCATTCAACAGTGAAATGGCCGAAGATTTATCTAAAAAACTTCAAGCCCAACAAACGGAACAAAACGGAAATTCTGCAAAAGATTTGTTGTACAAGGTGGTTGATACTATATCCAGAAGCTATGCACCGCAACATCAGGAAGGTGTCACAAAAGCAAAAGTTCGCCTTGCAAGTGCAATAGCTAAAAGATTTGATTTAGCAAAAGCTGATGTTGATAAATTAAAAATTGCAATGCTTTTGTATGATATCGGTAACATTATGGTGCCAAATGACCTTTTAAAGAAAGCCACACCCTTAACTGATGAAGAAAAGGAAACAATTACAAAGCACCCGATTTATGCGGCACAAGAGATTTTAAAACCTATAAGCCATGTTTCAAACATTATTCCTATTATTGAACACCATCATGAAGCATGGGATGGGACAGGATATCCAAGCAAGAAAAAGGGCGATGATATTCCTTTAATTTCACAAATAATTTTGATTGTAGATTCTTATTATGCTATGATTTCAGACCGACCATACCGTAAAGCATATTCTGAAAATGAAGCAATTGAGGAGATTAAGAAACTTCGTGGTAAAAAATATTCTGAAGAATTGACTGATGAATTTATTAACGCAATTGAAGACTTAAAAAGGATATAGAAAATCAAGGAGAAGGATATGTATTGTCCAAAATGCGGCAACGAGGTAAATGACGGGGATATTTTTTGCAAATCGTGCGGAGAACAAATAAAAAAAGATAACGCACCACTTTTTGACTTAAAAGCCAAAAAGAACGGTGTGCAAGCGATTTTACTATACCTGTCTTTTGTTATTATCCACATTTTAATATTAAGTATAATTGCAATGATTGCAATAACCATAATGAAGTCAAACGGTACATATTATGGCCCTATAGCATTCAAGGCAAGCTGTAAGCAATGGGGATTAGTATTTAATCCACTAGGATGCTTAATTATAAGTCTTATAATAATGAAGGTTAAAAATTTATTCAAATCTAAAAAAGCTTATATTATGCTTGTTGTCGGAATGATAATGGCATTTTTATTCAGCGCAGTTGCAGGCTTTATTTTCCCTGCAATAATGACAAGATATAAAGCAGAAAAAACTGTAACTGCAGCATCAAACTAATTGCTGCAAATTTTATATGTTTCCCACGATTTTAAGTTCAAATTCAGGTGTTATCTCTTCTAAACAAATAACGGGAATATCTGTATAAAGTTCTGCAACAAGAATAAACAACATGTGTCTTAAATGCTGCGGGGCAACCAATACAATGTTTTTTTCAGCTGAAATTTTTTCTATGGTTTTTGCAAACTTTTCAAATTTTTCACCGTCAATTTTTATAACACCTGTTTCATGGTCAATTGTATCAGATTGTGTTTCCAACATTTCAATAATTTTGTCGTTTACTTCATAACCGGAAATTTCTTTATCTTCGTTACTTAAGGACCAACAAATCTGCCGTGAAAGGGAAACACGAAGCTTATCGAGTAAATCCGATTTGGATGCATCATCTGCAAAATCATTAATTTTTTCAAAAATATAAATTAAATCTTTAACGCTCACTTTTTCTCTAATCAGTGAACAAAATAAATATTTCAATTCAGAAAGTGAAATAAACTCTCCTACAATATTATCAATCAACAGGGCATTATTTTCACTCACTATTTCAATATAACGATTTAAATCATTATAGTTAAATATTTCATTAACACATTTTATTGAAAAATATTTTAAATATCTTGCAATATATTCACAAGCGTTCAATCCTTCTGCCCAAAAATCTTTGGCATCTTCATTTTTAACCCAGACAATTTTTCTGCCCGTAATGTAATCTATAGTGCGAATTGAATCTTTAGGAAACTTTTTTAAGTTAAGTTCATCCTCAAAATAAACCGTGTGCTCAGGATAAGCCTGAGTTTGAACAATTGGTATAGAATGAATATTAATAGTAAATGTATATTCATCTAATTCCGGGTTTTCTAAAAACAGCACTTTTGGGATAATATAGCCTACCTCATTTGTAAGCTCTTGTCTAACTTTTACAGTTTCTGCAAGTAAATTTGTACCATTATTAGAAGGGTTATTCAGGGTGTAAATTTCTTCACTCAAATGAATTGAAAGTCTTTCTTCCCCAAGGGCATTAGCCATTTTAGACGGAGCAAGCAAACTTTTAAGCTGTTTTTTAAGATTGTTCAGCTCATTTACTTCTTTTGCAATCTCTTCATTTAAAACTTCGCGTTCGTTTTCTTTTGCACTTTCCATAAAGTGCTTAATATCTTCAATTCTTTCTCTTTTTTCTCTTATCTTCTTTTGAAAATTTAAACAAAGCTGATAGGGCTCTTCTTTGGAGTATAGCATTTTTTCCATTTTTGTTTTATACCCTTGAATGTCTTCAAATTCAGCTTCATCCCTTGAAAATTCAACTTCTTTAACAAAAATTATATTGTAAACAACTTTATTATTTACTTCTCCTTCATGAAGAGAATATAAATCCCACCCTTGTTTTGACATTGAATTAAGGATATTTTCCAAACCTGTAACATCATCTATAGGGCAGGTTTTAATTTGAAATTCTTGACGTGTACTTTTATACATGTCCTTATTTTAACATAAAAAATTTAAATAATGTCTACAAACAGAAGTGCTGGTCATAGTTTAACAATAATGCTATAATAGATAGGTTGAAAAGCAAAGTTTAAGGATATTGCAGATGATTGAAATTTCTCATAGCGAAAAGATAAAACTTCACATTGGCGGCAAAGAACAAAAAGAAGGATGGAAGATTTTAAATAAAATAAATGCTCCTAATGTGGATTACCATAAAGATTTAAATGACTTATCTGAATTTCCCGATGAATGCTGTAGTGTTATATATGGTTCACATGTTTTTGAACACATAGATCAAAGAAATATAGTCAATGTACTTAAACAAACAAAAAGAATGCTTACACCATTTGGCGTTTTAATGATTTCCGTTCCTAATATGGATGTTCTATGCAAACTATTTATTGACCCTGAACTTGATTATAATGACAAATTTCATGTAATGCGCATGTTATTTGGCGGACAAACAGACGAATATGATTACCATTATATAGGTTTAAACTTTGATATATTGTCAAACTATTTAAAAATAGCGGGTTTTAAAAATGTATTCAAAGTAGACAAGTTCAATATTTTCAATGATACAAGTAATTTCGCACCTTATAAAAATCAAAATATTAGTTTGAATGTTATAGCCTTAAACTACTAATTTTTTTACGCTTTATCTTGGTTAGCTTTTTTGTTTGCTGCCAATTTGCTTATATTATTAATTACAAAGTCTGCAATAGCACCAAGCACCAGACCCGTAATTGCCGCAAATGCTATTGTGCTCGTTTTAATTTGTCTACCAAATTCTTTTGTTGCCTGTTTAACATCGGCCAATTCAAAGGTATTACCCGCAGCCTCTGTCATATTCTTCATCAACAGCTGCATCCTTTTTACATATTCCGGAAACCCGGGAGAATTAATCATTTTGTTTGCGGAAATATTTCCTGCCATGCCTAAACCGACAGCACCTGCAATTTTACCAACTCTCGATTTTGTGTATTTATTACCTTGGTCTGTATATGCAGTTTTTGTAATTACAGGTATACCCATTTACTTATCCTTTGTTTTATAAATCTGATATATTTATAAAACCGAAAAATAAAATTATTTGCTATAGATTATTTTGGATTATTCTGCACAAATTTTTGAAAAGCATTGCTATAGCAGTAAAAAAGACCTCTAAAGAGGTCTTAAATTTAAATGGGCAAACAATGGTAGAGAGTTAGAAAATAATTATGTAAGATTTGCTCAACAAACCTTGCATGAAACCGAACTTATGACAAACATAAAAACATTTATGAGCGTGGTATAATTTATTTGGAGGTATTAGTTGAATAAGATTGAAACATTATTGTTAATATTCTTAATCGTATGACTATACAAATTAACAAGTAACTTGTATTTATATTTACGAACAAAGTGCTTGTATGATAAATATAAAGAATTTGCAAAAAATACTAATCCAAATGATTATAAAATAGTCGAATATTCTTATGAAATAAAGGAAATATTTAATAAAGCTGGTATTAAAAAAGATTTACAAGTTCCTTTTGACAATGTCAATGCAAGAGGTAAAATTAACCCCTTGCTCAATATTAATAATACTATGCCAGAAATCGTGATGTTTTATAATTTACGTTTTACCGAAGCATTAGGTTGTTTTAGAAATAATATTTATAATACGATAAACCCTTTTTACTGGATAGATTTTTTTATTTATTTTCCTCAAAAGGTATTAAACTACTTAAATGTCATAAATTCTATTTTTACTAATATTGTCAACATTATATATTGGGCTTACTTTATCAATTGGTTTCTAAAATCTTTTTTACTTAAATAAGGTTAGAACCCTCAAAACCCGCATTGTTCCTAACAAAAAAGCCTCCGTAGAGGCAATTTCTGTAAATGGGGCGGGTGATGGGGATCGAACCCACGAATATCGGAACCACAATCCGAGGCCTTAACCACTTGGCGACACCCGCCATTTCACATTTCTCAATATATTCTAAAAATAAAATATTTTCAAGCTGTATGGATAAAAAATTAGATGTATAATTAAAAAATGAATACTTATACTTCAAATTTTCTGCCTATTGAAATTGAAAAATACAAAAAAGTTTTTGAAAATGAAAATGCTCTTTTTTCCTCTCCGCAATATATGCATTTTCAGGCTAAAGGGGAAGGATTTACAGCCTCTTTTTATACAAGCGGAAAATTTGTAATACAAGGTAAAAAAACATCTGAAATTCTTTCAAAATATTTTGATATCCAAATACAAAATACAACGGTGCAAAATCATAACAGCGACGGACAGATTGCACCCTATCCGCATATTGGGATTGATGAGTCCGGTAAAGGAGATTTTTTCGGACCCCTTGTAATTGCAGGTGTTTTAATTGATGAAAATACTGCAAAAATCTTGCGTAAAGCAGGTGTTGAAGATAGTAAAAAGATGAACGATAAAAAAATTCTTGAACTTGAAAATATTATAAAAGAAGTTTCAACATTTGATATTATTGCAATAAGTCCTGTTAAGTATAATGAACTTTATACAAAATTTAAAAACTTAAATAAACTTCTTGCTTGGGGTCATTCTACGGTTCTTGAAAATATTTTAACCAAAAAGCATTGCGAAATAGCAATTTCAGATAAATTTGCAGATGAAAATATTATAAAATCAGCATTGAAAGAGCGGGGTAAAAATATTCAGTTAATTCAACAAACAAAAGCTGAATGCGATACAGCTGTTGCTGCAGCATCCGTACTTGCAAGGGCAGAATTTGTAAAAAAAATTTCAGGCCTATGTACAAAATATGAAATCAATCTGCCAAAAGGAGCTTCAAGCTTGGTTTTAGAGCAGGGAAAAAAGTTTATAACAAAATATGGCAAGGAAGAATTAAAAAACATTGCAAAATTGCATTTTAAAACTTGTACCGATATTTTAAAGTTATAATAAATTTCATTTCTTTAGAGTGTTAGGGCTTAAGGGTTTTAACAGAAAAGAAACAGAACCAGGTTCGGTTCGAATATTCAAATCGTCAGGCAGGGTCATTTACTACAATGATTTATTTATTGTTTGATAAGGTTTAAACTATCAAATCCAAAAAACTTGCCAAAAGATGCAGTAAAAAGGCTTATGCCATACGGCAAGTGTAAGGGCGCAAACGATGACAACTGCAACCCGACCGATATATGGTCAGATACACGGCAGAGCAGCGGTTCATATTATGCAGCCGACTTTGTTAACGGAGCCTGGCGGCCTACCGGCCCGTGCAATACCGGCTATTGTCCATCTACTATTGCCTTTTCGGTGCGCCGTGTCTGCTTGGATTTGAAAATATAAATACGCGCGGCAGGCAAATTATTACCTGCCGCAATTTATAATACTTTTGCCGGTTTGTTTAGGCTGTATTGTTTTTACGGGCTTTTTTCTCTAACTTTTTTTGATATTTATCTTCAAGTTTTTGTTCATATTTTGCCTGAATATTATCTTTTACTTTAACAGCAGTTTTTGCAGCAAAAGCCATTCCAACTGTGGCAAGTGCATATGTTGAAAAACCACAAAGATTTGTCAAACGAACTTTATTCAGTATTGTTTTTGAAAGCTTACCTTCTTTAAATAAATTTTTAGCAATCTTTCCGCCTCTAAGACTTGCTATTCCTTCTTCCGCAATCATTGGAAACATTGCAAGTGCAGTTAATTTACCTGCATTTTTCTTGATACCGTCAAAGAAATTTTGAATTTTATTATCTGATTTTTCATCAGTTGTTTTTCTTTTATTCAATAAAGCCAAAGTTAAAATTATACCGGGGGCCATTGTTGCTATTGGTCTGCATTTTTGCAACCCTTTTAAAATTGCTCCGCCATTATTATTTAATGCATGACCCATTTCATGGAATACACTTGTTTGAAGTGATTTATCGGGGGTAATAATTTTATTTGCATTTGGCAAATAACATGCATTTGAGCCTGTTTTAAACATTAATGCCTGTGATTTTGCAAGAATACCATTTATTGGTTCTTTAAAAGAATTGGCTATATTTGATGTTTCTTCCGGTATATTAAATTGCTTGGCGCGCTTAGCTGTTTTTTTAGCGATTGTTATTTTTATTTCTTCTTTAATGGCATTCAGGGCTTTTTCATCTTTTTTACCATATTTTATACCTGTAAAAGTTTCAAAAATGGTGTTTGCTGTATTTTCAATATCAGAAGTTTCCAAATTCGTCATTTTTTCGCTTAATCGTTCAAAACTAAAGCCTTTGAAAATATTCTTAAGCTTTGGAAAAGGTACCTCGTGTAATCTATATGCCCTTACACCTTTTTCATAAAGACCGGATTGTTTTAACCCCTCTTGCACACCCTTTCTTAACATGACAGTTTCATCAGGATTAAGCTGTGAAACTTTTTTCATCCTTTTTAAAACAGGTAAACCTAATATCCCCACAGGCATTGCCGCAAAAGATGAGGCATAGCTCGCCCGTATAAAACCTTTATTCTTTACTTTTGGTTTTTTGGGTTCGGAGTTATTTCGGGGGGGGGGGGTAAATTTAGTAAAACTTAACTGCATATATAATCTTTCCTTTTAATTCTGTGTATTTTTATAAAACAACTAAAAGAAAAAAATTGCTAAAAAGCGGCTTGTCTGTATATAATACAAACCAACCGCTTTTTATTTAATTATAAAACGTTACTTATTTTCTATAACCGCTTGTGCTGCAGCAAGCTTTGCCTGCGGAATTCTGAACGGTGAACAAGAAACATAATTCAAACCAATTTTATGGCAGAATTTAACACTGTCAGGGTCACCGCCATGTTCGCCGCAAACACCGCCAACGAGAGCAGGATTAACCTTTTTACCTTTTTCCATAGACATTTCGATTAACTGTCCCACACCATTAACGTCAAGGCTTTCAAATGGATTTCTCGGTAAGATTTTCTCTTCAACATATTTGTTTAAGAATTTTCCTTCCGCATCGTCCCTTGAATATCCAAATGTCATCTGGGTAAGGTCATTTGTACCAAATGAGAAAAATTCGGCATACTCAGCTATTTCATTAGCAGTCAGTGCTGCACGCGGGATTTCAATCATTGTACCAAATTTGTAATCTACTTCTATTCCTTTTTCGGTCATAACATCCTTTGCGGTTTTTATGAGTAATTCTTTAACGATTTTTAATTCGTTAACATGACCAATAAGAGGAACCATAATCCAGGGTTTAACCGCAACCCCTTCTTTTTTAAGGTCACAACAAGCTTCAAAAATTGCTCTTACCTGCATAACATTGATTTCAGGATAAGTTAATCCCAAACGGCAGCCCCTTAAGCCCATCATCGGGTTAGATTCAGATAAGCCTTCAACAATGTGTAACATTTCTTCTTTATCTTTAGAGTCTTTATTAAGAGCTTTAAGAGTTGCTACTTCTTTAATTAATTCCTCTTTTGAAGGAAGAAATTCATGAAGCGGCGGGTCAAGAAGCCTTACTGTAAGGGGTTTATCACCTAATGCCTTAAACATAGCGTAAAAATCTGAATACTGCATTGGAAGAAGTTTATCAAGCGCTTCTTTACGGGCTTCTGGTGTACCTGCAATAATCATCTTTTGAACCCATGGCAGACGGTCAGGGTCCATAAACATATGTTCTGTACGACAAAGCCCAACACCTTCCGCACCAAATTTAAGAGAATTTTCTATATCTTTTGGCGTATCAGCATTAGCTTCAACTTTCATTGTCCTGATTTCATCAACCCAACTAAAGAAGGTATTCCAGTTATCATCAATTTTAGCCTCAACCAATTGAACTGCACCTTCCATAACAAGACCTTTACCGCCATCAAGAGAGATGATATCGTCTTTGTGATAAACACTACCGTCACAGCCTGTGAGCGTTTCGTTTGCTAAATCAATTTTAAGGTCTTCACAACCTGATACGCAAGGTTTACCCATACCTTTTGCAACAACCGCAGCATGAGAAGTTGCACCGCCTCTAAGTGTTAGAACACCCTGAGATACTGCCATACCGTGGATATCATCCGGACAAGTTTCAACTCTGACCAAAATTACCTTTTCGCCTGCCTCACCACGTTTTGCAGCTTCTTCGGTATCAAAAACAATTTTACCGACTGCAGCACCTGGAGATGCATTTACACCTGTACAAATTTTATGTGCATTTTCAAGTGCTTTATTATCAAAGCAGGGAAGGAGAATTTGGTTAACAGAATACGGATCAACAAGTTCAATCGCTCTTTCTTTTGTGATAATACCTTCTTTTTCCATTTCAACAGCAATTCTGATTGCAGCCGCAGCTGTTCTTTTACCGTTTCTTGTTTGTAAAATCCAAAGTTTTCCTTTTTCAATGGTAAATTCCATATCCTGAACATCTTTGTATCTTAGTTCAAGCTTTTTTGCAATATCTACATATTGACGGTATAAATCCGGCATTTCGGTTTGAAGTTCGGATATCGGTTTTGGTGTTCTTATACCGGCAACAACATCTTCTCCTTGTGCATTTGTTAAATATTCACCGTAGAAAGTATTTTCACCGGTTGCAGGGTTTCTTGTAAATGAAACACCTGTGGCACAATCATCACCCATATTGCCAAATACCATTGTCTGAACATTTACCGCGGTGCCAAAATTGTGGTCAATTTTATTCATATTTCTGTATGCAACAGCGCGCGGAATATTCCAACTTCTAAATACGGCCTCAATTGCCTCTTGAAGCTGTATATACGGGTCTTGGGGAAATTCTTTACCTGTTACTTCTTTGATTATATTTTTATAAACAGGAATTAAAGATTTCCAACCTTCAGCTGAAATTTTAGTATCTTCTTTAACGCCCTCACGTTCTTTTACTTTTTCAACTTCTGATTCAAAATATTTCTGCCTATCCATATCCCAGGCAACAGAACCGAACATCGTTAAAAAGCGACGATAGCTGTCATAACAAAATCTTGGGTTATTTGTTAGTTTAACCATAGCTTCTACTGTTTCATCATTTAAACCGAGGTTAAGTATGGTTTCCATCATACCGGGCATTGAAAGTCTTGCACCGGAGCGAACAGAAACCAAAAGAGGGTTTTGACTGTCGCCAAATTTTTTACCCGTTTGGTTTTCAACATCATTTAATGCCGCTCTTACTTCATCCATAAGACCTTCTGGCATTTTATTACCGTTATTAATATAATCCATGCAGGTTTCAGTTGTTATTGTAAGACCCGGGGGAACAGGTAAACCTGCATTAGTCATTTCTGCAAGATTGGCACCTTTGCCGCCAAGAAGGTTACGCATGCCTGCATTTCCTTCACGAAAAAGCCATACGCGCTTTTCACTCATCATAATAGAATTTTCTCCTTTTAAATTTTTAAATATAAAAAATAATTTAAGAAAATTTTATCATGAAAAACAATTATTTATCCTATTTTTTTAAAATATACTGTAGAACGTGCACCAATTTTAACCGGGGTTTTTCGGTTTTTATAATCATTTGTATCAATATTGAAAATTTGGTCTTTGTTTAAAAACTTACCATTACCGCCATATCTGGTATCTTCGGTATTTAGAACTTCCTTCCATTTTCCCTTGGGAAGATAAATTTTTACTTCATCCGAAACCACCTCCGGTAAAGGGGTATCTTTAAAATTTGTGATTATAAAAAATTCATTTTCTGATTTTTCATACGCAATATGAAGACCGATTACGCCGTCAGAAATAATACAATCGCTTAAACGGTTTTCATCCGCAACAAGTTTGCCAGATGTAAGTGCCGGGTTATTTTTATTTAAGGTATTTAAATCTTTTGTAAGATTTTCAAACTTTTCAATCAACGCTCTGTAATTATCCGAATATTTAATTTTATCAAGTTTAGATACTTCAAGTGCAGGTTTGCCGGGTTCATAGCCTTTTTCAACTTTTAAATAATCTTCATAAGGCACACTTTCAAATTCTCTAAAAAATCTAAATGGTGTTAAATCAAGACTTTCATCCCCCTGAAATGTCATCTTTGGTCCGGGCATTGCATATGTAAGCGCCTGTGCCATTTTAAAACGCGCAAAGCTTTTTTCAAAATTTATAACAAGCATCTTGTATGTAATGCCTGAATTTTTATCAATATTAAGAGGTTTTAAAATATTATTATAAAAACTTTCATAAGGTAGATTTTGATATTTATCGAGTTTTCCTTCTGCCAAAAGTTTTACTAATGCTTCACATGCAAGGTAAGTTTTTTGAAATTTGACATTTTGAAGTGCATTTTCAATAGTAAAACCGTTGTTGTGTCCACCTTTTAGTTTATACAAATCATTTGCCCTGTTTATATCATCTATATTGAGAATAATATGTGAATCCAAACTAAGCATAGGCACAAGATAATTAATAACAGGCCTTGTACCGTTATTATTGCCTGTTTCATCATGGCTTGTTGTATATTTTACCCCGTATGGAGATTGATATATAGCTTTTACAAGCCATTCCATATTTCTGCCTGTGTGTACTGCATTATCTAAAGAATGGTGATATGAAAAATCCCATTCACTATCATATCCAAAATTTTTTAACATTATTTGCATTGTGTCTGGGTTTAAATCTTTAACAGCTTCATCAATTGAATTTATATAGTTACAATGTTCCGTTTCGCTTTTATTGTTGCAGTTTTCATGTGATTTAAGCGGCATAGTAATTCTCTTATCATGTAATCTGCTTCTATCTTCCCAAAAGCTGTATTCATCAGCATTCATGCCTTCTCTGCTATCTTCGGCTATAAGAAACGTTTCAGGAAAATGATAATTAATTTCTGCCGCTATTTCTTTCATTGTATAATCGGATTTCATATACTTTGTCATATCAAGCCTTAATCCGTCTGCTTTATAATTATGAAGCCAGTTTAGACCTGCATTTACAATATAATCTCTTACATATTTTGAATTTTTACCTTCAAAATTAAATCCGTCACCAAAATCATCCGGACCCGATGAATAAGGGCCTGTTTTTTGCAAGAACGCACCGTCCGGGCCTATATGGTTAGGTACATAGTCTATAATTACGTTTAAACCTATTCCATGAGCTTCATCAATTAATTCTTTTAATTTATCCGGGCCTCCCCTGTGTTCGGGCGGTGCAAATTTATCAACCCCGTCATAACCCCAGTTAAAGCTGAATGTATTTTCCTGCGGCATTAATTCAATCGCATTAAATCCTAAATCTTTAATTTTTTGCAATTTGGCTTTGGCCGCTTCAAATGTGCCTTCTTTTGTAAAAGTATCTATTTGCATTTCATAAATACGTGCGTCTTTAATGCCTGCCCGGTGCTGTCCCGGGTTTCTTACCATTCTTTCATTGTTGGTTTTCCAAATATTTTCATTTTTCCATTCGAATTTAGAGTGGTCATATATTATAGAATATTTTAAAAAATCATCTTTTGTTTGGTTTCCCTGTCTTGCAGAATAAGGGTCTTTAACTTCTTCTATAGTATTATCAGCTTTTGTAATCAAATAAGAATATCTGCTACCCTCTTCTGCCTGATTTTTTGTTAAAGGTTTTAAAGTTGTAAAAACACCATCTTTATTGCGGGAAACCATAGGATAAGTTTTGTATTTTTTTGGGTTGTTTTTATCAAGTATTTTTACCTGAACATTTTTTACATCTGGAAATGTAAAAATCTTAAATGTGACTTCTTTGGTTTTAGGATTTACTGTTGCACCCCAACTGTTGTGTTCTTCAAATTTTCTTGCAAAAGATACTGTATTATAATAAAAATTTTGTATACTATGGCTATTTAAAGTTGCCCGTCTATTTTTACTTATCGGCGCAGTGTTACCTTGAGAAGACATTTCTGTCATGTTAATACGATTATTTTTTACTGTATTTGTAATATCAGGGTAAGCACCAATATTAAAAATCCGCATATTTGAAATCCCCGGTTATATTGAATCAACACTTCTTAACAACGTATGTGACAAAAAACTTTTGCTATTTGTTTCTCTGCCAGAATTTCCATTTTGGTATATCGCTATGATAAAATTTTAAAAGCAATATATCACCGGTTGATATATTTACCTCCTGGCCTTCTTCAATATAGGCTAGCGGAGAATTTTTATAAACATTTTTAACACCGGATTTTAAACGATTTTCACCATCTTCAGGATTAATAATACCCTTCCCGAAATAGTAAATTTGGCCAATACCTTTTACAAACATGCCGGCAGCAAAGAGTCCGGCATCAAAAGCAGCATTTTTTATATCAAATGGTTTATATCCTAAGACATTTGCAAACCAATATTTATCTGTGATTTTCTTTTCTGCTTTTAAAGAAGGTAATGTATAACTAACAGGGTCAACAATTAAGTATCCGTTTCTTTTTCCTCTTTTAGGGTCGACTATTTTTGCTACTTTTGCTGTTATTATGCTATCTTTTTCAAATTTTATGCCGTTTTCAAAAACATTTTCCTGAATTACTTTTAACTTAACTATATTTTCTTTACTTTCAAAAGAAAAATTCTCTAAACTTTCCACTAAGACCTTATTTGATGTATCCACGGCTGCAAAAGCGGGAACCATAAGACAAAGAAGACACAAAATGCTTAAAAATAATTTTTTCATAATATAATAATATCAAAACGTACTGATTATGAAAAGGACATGAATAAAATGTTAAAGACTATGGATAGCTTGGTTTTAATTATAGATATTCAGGAAAAACTGATGAATGCGCTTAACCATGGCATCAAAGAACAGTTATTAACCCGTGCCCCAAAACTTGTACATGCGGCTAAAATTCTAGATGTAAATACAATAATAACCGAGCAATACCCGCACGGCCTGGGCACAACAATTGAAGAGGTTAAGTCCGAGCTTAAAGAATATCATCCTGTTGAAAAAACAGCATTTTGCGCTTTGACAGAACCGGGATTTAGTGAAACTATAAAATCCTTAGGTAAAAAGCAAGTTATAATATGCGGCATTGAAGCCCATATTTGCGTATATCAAACTGCTGCAAAATTACTTGAGGAAGGATATGAGGTTTTTGTACTTAAAGATTTATGTGCAAGCCGAAATAAGGTGGAATTTGAATGTGCAATGGATTTATTAAGCAATCTCGGGGCTAAAATCACATGTCTTGAAATAGTTTTGTTTGAATGGTTAAAAACTGCAAAAAATCCTCATTTTAAAGAAATTCAGGCATTAATTAAATAACTTGTTTGGTATATATGAACAACAAAATCAAAAATATATGTATATTCGCAAGTTCTTGTGATTATATTGATAAAATCTATTTTGAAGAAGCAAAAAAACTCGGGGAAGAGATAGCAAAAAACGGTTATAATATTGTTTATGGCGGCTCTAATCTTGGATTAATGGGGGAGGTTACATCAGCTGCAAAAAGCTACGGAAGTAAAATTATTGGTGTAATGCCTGAAAAACTTTATAATTTCGGTATCAATCCCGGAGATTGTGATGAATTTATAATCACAAAAGGAATGCGGGAGAGAAAAGAAAAAATGGATAAACTCTCTGAAACATTAATTGCTATAGCCGGCGGTTTTGGCACATTGGAAGAATTGACGGAAATGATAGTACAAAAACAACTTGGCTATAATAACAAACCTGTTGTTATTTTAAACACTAACGGCTATTATGATGATTTAATCAATTTTTTTAACAGAATAGTTAACGAAAAATTTGCACCTAAAATAACTTCGAACTTATATTTTATTGCCAACACTCCAAAGGAGGCTGTTGAATATATTAACTCCTATAAATTTCAGGAAGTTAATTATCTTGATAAAAAAATTGTTGTCAAAAGATAAATAATTTTATGATATATTAAAATGACAGTTTCAAATAGAGTGTTAGGATTTAAGGATTTTAGCAGAATTTGAAATGTTTCAAATCGTCAAAGCAGGGTCAAGCATCAATGATATAGTTTTTCGTTCAGCAATGTCTACGTTGCTATACTAAATTACCTGCTATATTTCTTTGACACAATGTATGTGTAAGGGCGCCGCCCCGGACAGAGCGGTAAATACAGACATCTGCTACCCGAACATTATATGGTCAGGTACGCCCCAGTCTAGCGGTGTTTACTGGTCACCTTATGTTGGCGATGGAGAGCTTAAGTTAACCGGAGCCTGTACGTATGGTTACTGTCCCGGTACTCTTGCCTTTTCGGTGCGCTGCGTTGTGTCTGATGGATTTGAATTTTTTATTTGAACAATGTTTATATTTTTAATATAATGTGCTCAAAACACAAAACTAAATAAAGGAGTGATTATTTTATGAAAAAATCGATTAAAGATTTGGGCGACATCAAAGGCAAAAAGGCTCTTGTAAGGGTTGATATCAATGTGCCCTTAGATGCTGACAAAAATGTAACAGACGATACAAGAATACAGGCTATAATGCCAACTTTGAATTTTCTAAAAGATAAGGGGGCTAAAATTATTCTTATGGCTCACTTGGGTAGACCAAAAGGCGAAAAAAATCCTGAATTTACCCTTGCACCTGTTGCAAAATACTTATCAAAAGTTGTTGGTGAAGAAGTTATGTTCATTCCTGATGTTGATGTAGCTGAAAAAATGGTTGCAGACCTAAAAGACGGCCAAGTGGCTCTTTTAGAAAATATCAGATACTATAAAGCAGAAGAAGCAAAAGATGATGATATGACTTTTGCAAATGAGCTTGCAAAGCTTGGCGATTTCTATGTTAACGATGCCTTTGGTGCAGCACACAGAAACCACACTTCAACCGCTAAACTTGCCAAGGTTTTAAAACCCGCAGTTTCAGGCCTTTTAATGGAAAAAGAATTAAGATGTTTAAGCCAAGCGCTTGATAACCCGACAAGACCGTTTACAGCTGTTGTTGGCGGTGCCAAAGTTTCTTCTAAAATCGGCGTTTTAGAAAACCTTATTGATAAGGTTGACAATCTTATTATAGGCGGCGGTATGGCATACACATTTGTTAAAGCAAACGGCGGTAAAATCGGAAATTCAATTTGCGAAGATGACCAAATGGATGTTGCAAAAGCAATTGAGAAAAAAGCGGCAGATAAAGGTGTTAAACTTGTTATGGCAACCGATGTGCTTGTAACAGATGATTTTTCAGGAAACGGTACAAATAAATTCGTTAAAATTAATGAAATTCCTGACGGCTTTGAAGGTGTAGATGCAGGCCCTGACTCAAGAAAGGCTTTTGCGGATGTTTTAAAATCATCTAAAACAATTCTTATGAACGGCCCTGTAGGCGCATTTGAAAATCCTGCATTTGCAGAAGGTACAAAAGCAGTACTTGCTGCTATAGTTGAAGCAACTAAAAACGGCGCAACAAGCGTTATCGGCGGCGGAGATTCAGTTTCAGCAGCTAAAAAGTTTGCAAAAGCTGAAGATTTTACCCATGTTTCAACAGGCGGCGGTGCAAGCTTAGAATTCATCGAAGGCAAAATCCTTCCCGGTGTTGCCGCATTAGATGACAAATAAGACATCTAACTGGTGTACACGCTACAAATAATACACCATTAATATTATTCAATAAACTCCCTGAAAATGCTAAAATAGCCTTAACAGGGAGTTTTTAGATGAAAAGAATAATAAAATACATTTTGCAGCAAGTACTTAACATTCAAGAAAAATATTATGCAACAAAATGCAAAAAACATCTTGCTGATATAAAGTATACAACTACAAATTCAACCTCTAAAACCCATGTACAGGCCGGTGTAAAATTATTGCTAAACTCTAAAACCGAAGAAAATAAAAAAAAGCTCAATAAAGAAGTTAAAGAAATAGTTACAAAAAATCTTAAAGAACCTGAAACTCTCTTAAAATATATTGAAGAGAACGGCACAAAAGTATTTAGAATTCCTTATGCTGATAAAATTCTTGCCATTGTGGGGGAGCAAGAAGGCTTTATTACGCCAATTAGGGGTTTAAATGCTGTTATTTTAAATATTATTCTTGAACAAAAATTTAGCTTAAAAACTGATGCTATGTTTGTATTAAGGGATATGCCGTTAAATATCTATACTCTTACACATCAGTTTCATAAGTGGTATGGTTATAGAATGGGCTTGCCGGGTTTTGATGATAAAGCTCAGGAAAAATTTAAAAAGATTTGGGAATATGAAATTGATGAAAATATTAAAAATTTATCATATGAAGACATTGTATCTTTAAAAGAAGCAATTCACAGAGATGTTGAAGCTATTGATTTTGTAACAAAGCTTGCAAAAGAAAATGAAGGCGCAAAAAAAGTATTTGAAAACATTAAAAATAAGAATGATGATACAAATATTTAGTGTGTTGAAATAAATAAATCAATATGATATATTGAAATCAGAGAAGTTGTTTATTAATTGTTTATCGTAAAGGTTTAATTATGAATGAAAATTTTTTGTGCCTCAAAAGGCAAAAGCATTCTAATATGCTTTCTTTTTGGCGTAAACACGCTTTTTCCCTCGTTGAAATGCTCATGGCATTGTTGGTTGCATCAGTTCTTTTAGCAGCTCTTGCACCAGTTATGACAAGAAGGTTTAATGAAAAT
>CAJTLG010000010.1 GCA_910577395.1 uncultured Vampirovibrio sp.
CGGATTGTATACAGAGGATGATGAAAAGAAGGGTGTATGTAAGATAAGTGAAACAGATATGAAGAGGATAGAAGGAAAAGGATTCGAGTATAAGGATACCGTTACACCTTCAACAAATGAACTTACTTCTCTTTCTTACGGTAAGGCAGGTGCAGGCGGTGGCGGAGGAGGGTGGATAAGAGGGCTTGACCCGGGGAGGGGAGGAGATGGGATGAATGGGTATGTATGTGTGTATTGGTATAATGAGGAGTAGAGGATGGTAATTCAACTTTTATTAAGGTTCCGAAATATCATTTATGAACTGGTTTCAGAATCTAAAGATTTGAAAAGTTCTCTTTCCATTGCAGGATATTTTGGACAAAGACACAAGGCGTCGTCTTTTATGTTTCCAAATCCGGTTTCTTCTACCCTCACGACTCTTTAATGGTCTTTTTACCAAAATATCCTTCCATTACAAGAGAAATATACAAGTTTTTAGATGAACAACTTTTCGGGCGCTTTTTTATGTAACCTTAAGCGCCCTTTTTTTGTGTTATTATTGTAAAACCCTTATAAGAGTGTCGGGGTTTAAGGATTTCGACAGAATGCCGCTGTATATACGGCAAAGGGGATATCGTCTAATGGCATATCACGGAAACGTGATTAAAAAATATCGCTTGTTTAGAGTTTAGGCACTATCAAGTCAAAAATTAATGCCTGTTAATTAAATACAGCGCAAAATGCAGCTATGTAACGAATCAGGCACGCTTACCGGCGCCCCGCGATGCAATGGTGTTGCAGGTAAGTGTAAGGGCGCCGCACCAGGTACAAGCTGGCCTGGCCACTGCTACCCGAGTGATATATGGTCAGGTACACTCCGGAGCAGTAGTACCTATTATGCCGGCACCTTCAACAGTGCCGGGTACAGCATTACCGGTGCCTGCAGTACAGGTTACTGCCCGTCTACTCTTGCCTTTTTGCGGTTCTTGCGCTGTATTGCCTGGATACACTACACCAAGGCGCCCATTTTCTTATCCACAACCGGGGCAATTTTTTGGAGCTTGTTAAATAATTCTTTAAACTGTTCAGGATAAAGTGATTGAGCCCCATCGCAAAGAGCACAGTCTGGTTCGTTGTGCACTTCAATCATAAGCCCGTCACAACCTGCCGCAACAGATGCCATAGACATTGGGGCCACCTTGTCCCTCAAACCCGTTCCATGGCTTGGGTCTATAATTACAGGCAGGTGACTGAGTTTTTTGACCACAGGAATTGAGCATAAATCAAGAGTGTTTCTTGTTGCCCTTTCAAAAGTCCTTATGCCCCTTTCACAAAGGATAACATCCCTGTTGCCGCCTGAAAGTATATATTCTGCCGCCATAAGCCATTCTTCAATGGTAGCGGAAAGCCCTCTTTTAATCATTACAGGTTTATTCACATGGCTAAGCTCTTTTAGCAGGTTAAAATTCTGCATATTTCTTGCACCCACCTGCAAGATATCTACATATTTTAAAAATAGCGGAATTTGGTTAATTTCCATAACCTCGCTTGTCACAGCCATATTATATTTATCGGCAACTTTTCTTATTATTTTTAAGCCCTCTTCACCAAGACCTTGAAAGGCGTATGGGGATGTACGCGGCTTAAAAGCACCGCCCCTTATAATTTTTACACCGTAAGAGCTTAATTTTTCGGCACAAGCTTCCATTTGCGCTTCAGATTCAACTGTGCATGGGCCTGCAATAATACCTGTATATCCGCCGCCGAATTTTTCCCCGTTAACATCAATTATAGTGTCTTCCGGTTTAAATATACGGCTTACAAGTTTATAGGAAGAAGATATTTTTAAAACTTCTTTAACCCCGTCAATAAGTTCAAAATCCCTGGGGTCGATGGCATTTGCCCCAACTGCGCCGATTACAGTGTGCATATCACCCTTTGAAACATGGGCGTCTCTGCCTTTTTTCTTTACAACCTCTATAACATTTTGAACCTGTTCTTCGCTTGCCCCATGGCGCATTACTATTAACATATTTCGTTTCTCCTCCGGTACCTTTTATAATATCACCAAAAAATTTTATGGTAAAATTCAATTATGCCGCATTTTTTTATAAGCTCAAATAACGCAAATGCCGGGGCATTAACCGTTAATGCCCCTGAAACCGTACACCACATTGCAAACGTTCTTCGGGTAAAAACCGGTGAAACAGTTAAATTTATTGACCAAAATGAAATTCAATATATAACAAAAATCACCGGAGTTTCAAAAAAAGAAATAAGAGCAGAAATTATAAAATCAGAAAAATCAACAAGAAAGCTGAAACATAACATATATTTAGCACAAAGTGTTTTAAAAAATGAGGCACAGGGGCTTTTAATTTCAAACGCCGCACAGCTTGGGATAAAGGGGGTCTATCCTTTTATTTCCGATTATTCAACTGCAAAAAAAACTGCCGGCATAAGATGTGAAAAATGGCAAAAAATAGCGGATGAAGCCTTTAAACAGTGTGAACGGGCAGATAAAATGCAGGTTTTTAATGCATTATCCCTGAATGAAATACTTTCAAAATTCAAAAAAGAAAACATTATAATATTTGCCGAAAAAGACAGTAACTGCAAAATATTTGAAGCGGTACAGGATATAAAAGATAATTCCGAAATACTTATTGTGATTGGCCCTGAGGGCGGATTTTCAGATATGGAATTTGATTTTTTTAAAAACAGAGGCTACAAAATGGTAAGTCTTGGCAATTTAATTTTTAAGGCGCCAAATGCCGTTACGGCTGGGGCCGCAAATGTTATTTTTGCACTTGATTTAAAAGACCAAATTTCACAAAATAAACCGCAGAGGCAATAAATGAAAAGCATAATTAAAAACATTATAGAAAATGACGTTTTTTTAAATAAAATCCGAAAACATTTAAATTCGGGCAGCGCTTATCTTGCGGGCGGATATATCAGAGATTTGGCAACAAAATTGAAGGGCTGCGGCAAAGATTTATCTGATATTAAAACACCCCATGACAGAGATATTGTACTTTTCCATTGCGACACAGAAAACACTGCCCGAAACATTGCCGATTCTATGGGTGCAGCTTTTGTAGAGCTTGACCGTGAAAACAAGATATACAGAATTGTGCTTGGGGAAGATTATGCAGATATTGCTCAAGGATTAAATAACAATGTTGATGATGATATAGACAGGCGCGATTTTACAATTAATTCAATATTTTATGACCTCGGCAAGGGTGAATTCTATGATAAAAACAGGGGCTTTGAGGATATTGAAACCTGTACAATCAGGACAAAAGATTTAAAAAACCTGTCCGGTGACCCCCTAAGAATGCTGCGCGCGTATAGATTTCAATCCCAGCTAGGTTTTAAGATAGAAAATGGTATTTCAAAATATATTAAAGACAACGCCAAAACCCTTGATACTATTGCAAGAGAGCGAATTCACCAGGAAATAATGAAGATGTTTGAGGGTGAATTTTTAGTGCAAACTTTGCTTGAAATGTATGATGCAGAATTTTTGGAAATTGTTTTCCCTTTCATAAAGAATATTAAAAAAATACCGCCAAATACGCACCACCACTTAGATTTAGTGCACCATTCAATTGAAACCGTAAATCATATAAGGATAAAAAAACCGCTTTTAAAGCTTGCTGCATTTTACCATGATATTGCAAAGCCCTTATGTTGGACAATTGAAGAGGAAACCGGCAGACACAGATTTATAGGGCACGATGAAAAGGGCGGGGAAATTGTAAAAGAAGAGCTTTCAAATTTAAAATTTTCAAAAAAACAGATTGAATATATATCAAAGCTTGTAAAACACCATATATACCCTTCATCCCTTATGGCAACAGATGCCACAACAAAGGCTATGGCAAGGTTTATAAGAAAAATTCATCCCGATGTTGAAGATTTAATAGAGCTTGCACGTGCAGACAGACTTTCTGCAAGGGGCAAGGCTGTAACCGATGATATGGTAGAAAAAAACCTTAAAAATTTATCCGACCTGCTTGGTTATTATGAGAGCATAAAAGAAACCCTGAAAGAAATACCAAAATTACTTGACGGTAAAGAAATAATGGAAATTTTAAATATCAGTGCCGGCCCGAAACTCGGTAGAATTATTAACGAACTTAAAGAAGCACAAATATCAGGAACGGTTAAAACAAAAGCGGATGCAATAAATTTTATTAAAGGCCTCTAAACCTTTGAATATAGGGAATTGTTTTGAATATATGAACTTTTGTAACAAATAGAGAGAAATCTGCAATTTTGTATTTAATATATACTTTATATATATGTAAGAAATAACAAAATAAAAAACCAAAAGCAAACATTTTATAAACACGATTTTTCCACACAAACCTAACTTCCTAACCTTCCCTTCCTATTAAAGATTTACTCCCTCTTCCGGGGAGTTTTTTTTGACTAAAATTTATAAACTTCAACGGTTTTTGTCATATCAAGAGGAATAGCTGATTGCGGAGCCACGTAGAAATATCTGTCTTTGACATTTTTAATACCAGTGTCAAAGTTTTCATTCATAAAATTAATGGAAAAATTTATCAGGCTGTTTGTACTTTTAAAATATTTTGCATCATAATCCGGATTGTAGTAGGCAAAAATAGTATTAAAATAATACTTATAATTCTCTTCCACTCTTTTATCATATTTTCTTAAATCAGCAAGCGGGAAAAACGGACGAATACCATGGTCGCCCATTACAATAATTATCGGTTTTTGTTTTTGGTGTTTAGTTAAAATTCTATCAATATATTCAATTGTTTTCCTGTTTGCATATTTTAAAAACCCTAAATACGCCTTACTGTTAAGAAGTGTGGCATTTTGGTCTTCTTCCGTGTTTTCTCTTAAATTCGGCGGATTTAAATTACCGTTTTCATCATAGATATATGGGTCATGTGGCATCAAAAAATGTATAAATACAAAACGTTTTGTATTATTATCTCTTTTTATAATGCTATCAGCACAGGAAAACATAGCCTGAAGCCTGTCTTCATTGTCATTTATATTATAATTTTCAAACAGTGGACCAAATACGGTTTTTCCCATAAAAAGTTTTAAAATACTTGTACTGATTGAACTTGTAGAATTATATGCTTCATCAATAACTCCTTCATCTATATGAAAGCCAATAGGCCAGGAATTTATATAATAAACCCTGTAGCCTGCATTTCGGGCAAGCTTAAACATTTTAGCATCATTTACTGCCTCTTGCGGTGTTTTATCGGATATATTTTCAACATAATCCGCGTTTAAAAACGATGGAATTGTATAAATTGTCTTAGAATAGTTGCTTTCAATATTATCCCAAACAACAAAGCCTTTATTTTGCAAAACATCTATAAAATCAGAATTGTCATATCCTAAGCTTTGAAGCCCCCTGCGGCCTGCATACATATCAAGCAAGATTATATACACATCCCTATTCGGTATTTTATTTGCTTTGAAATCCGTTTCGATATGACTTGTTTTTTTGAACAGAGCAGTACTGCGGGTTTTTATTAAATTAACTGCACCGTTTAAAAAACATATAGCAACCAGGGTTGCGGCAAAAGGTTTTAAAAAGGCAACAATTTTATTTATACCATATAAGTAAATAACCGTAACAAGAAACGATACAGCCCCGCAATAAAAATGCAACAGCACAGGGGGGTTTATATCTATAAAACAAAACAACATTACTGACAAAGCAAGAATTAATGCCTTACAATCGTTTTTAAAGAAATTTCTAAACAAAAAATAAAGAACATAAAACACTGCTATACAAACAAATGTGAAACAAAAAACGCAAGAAGGAGGAATTCGCTCTATATTGTTTGCACAAAAATATAAAATTTTATATGCAGAAAGCAGTGAAAAAATAAATACCCAAAGCCCGCTAAGCCGGCATTCTTCATTGTTATATTTTCCGGCAGAAAAAACCGTACGGATAAGCACAACCAACAGACTGATTTCAAATAGCTTTAATATATAATACGAAAGTGACATCTTCATATTAAAGAAGGCCTCAATAAGCGTAATTGTTAAAACTCCTAAAAAACAAATAAGAGAGGTAAAAAACAATCTTTTAGCGCTCATTGTTTTTTCTCCATTAAATAAAGTGTGCGCTTTGTATCCGGTATTGGTTTAATTTCTGCAATATTATAAAATTCTTTAAATGAATTTTCAAAATTTTCTTTTGTATAATCATCGAAAATATCTTCCCTATTTAAAAGCATAGTTTGAATTTTAGAGTCTTTTTTGTCTACAAATTCAATTATTAAATGTTTTGAAATTTCACTAAAATATTTTGCAATACGATTAAACGGAATACTGTAAGTTATCCTTAAATGGTGGATAAGGGCAAGTGCAAGTATTAAATCAACCCCGCCTTTTAAATTTTTTACCCTTTCTTTAAGGGTTTTTCTTTCACTGTTATCAAACCCCAGTGCAGGGGACGGGTTTGCTATATCAAAAACAAGAGGGAAAATATTCTTTTCACCGTTTGCCTTTACCTCATTATAATTTCTTTCAATTGCAAGTTTATCGATATCAAAGGCAGTTACCTTAGAACCGTTATCAGAAAATATTCTTGAAAAAATCCCAGTATTGCAGCCAAAATCCCAAACAGTTTTTGGTTGCATTTTACATCTGAAATTATCAATAATATCTTTTTTAGCCTTAAAACTATCATCAGTGTAGTTTGTATTAGAGTAATATTCGCCCCATTCGGTTTTGTATTTGTAAAGTTTTATGCTTAAAACCGTATCATAAAGGTTATCAATAATATTTAAAACCTGCTTTTTAGACATCCCGGCTTTGACTTCGGTTTTATTTTCCGAATATTTATCTTGCATTTTGCTATGGATAAAAATGTGTGCAAATAATCCAAGGTTAAATTTAGCACTAACCGGCAAAAGCTTTGATGTCAACTCTAGCGATAAACCGTTAATATTACCTAACAATAAAGAACCCAGATTTAAATCAGTATACGCAATAAGCGCGAGCGGTGCCAGGAAATTTTCGCAAAACTGTCTGTATGCAGCCCAGGGTTTTTCTTTAAATTCTTCAAAAGACGATGTATCAATAAGTACCGGTTTATTATCTAAAAACTGAATATTAAAAGGGGTTGCATCCTTCAGGGTCATATCAAATTCAAGTGCAATCTTTTGTATTTCAAGTGTTGCAAGTGCAGCATCTTTAAGCTCCGAAAAACACCATTCCCAGGGGTAAGATATAAACACCTGCTCGGGTTTAATTATAATTTCGTCTTCACAGATTTTAATCTCTTTATGCTCTACAATAAGCCCGTTAGATGCAAGCTTTTTATAAAGGCCAGAATCCATAAATTTTTTATATGTTTTTATATATTTGGGATTAATTTTTCTGTATACTTCACCGTCTTGATAAAATACTCTTGCATCAGGGTCCCTGAAAGACGAAGATTCCTCAAGACCCCCCCCCATTGGTTTTTTTATTTCTTCCATCTTTAACCTTTTTTATACAATCTGTAAGTTTTTGTTTCCACACCTTAAAAGTGCATCCTATACCCACAATGCCCGCAAGGATAACCTGTAAAATCATACTGCCGGTACCGGGGTCAAGATAGGCATATGCGTTTTGAGGGCATATTGCATTCATTAAAATGCAGGCAAATAAAACCTTAAAACAATCGGCTAAAAACCGCCTTTTTATTTTTATACTCATACACTCTCCCTGATACCGTTTATTGATTAGATTATAGCATAAAATAATTTTATCTCTGATATAATAACTTTATGAAATTTGGTATAGAAATATTCATAATTGAAATAATAGGCATTATAGCTTTTACAATATCAGGTGTCATTGTTGCATTTAAAAAACGTCTGGATTTACTTGGGGTTGTGACTTTGGGCACAATAACAGCTGTTGGCGGCGGGGCACTTAGGGATATACTTTTGGGAATTTTGCCGCCTTCTATGTTTAAAAACGGTATATATGTGCTTTTTGCTTTTATAACAGCCATTGTTTCGTTTTATATAGGTATATTTGCAATAAAAAAAATTAAACGCAAAAAAGTAAAATATTACAATTTAATCACATTCTTTGATGCAGTAGGGCTTGGGGTTTTTACGGTTGTCGGGACCAATACCGCTATTGTAAACGGTTTTGGCGATAATATTTTCCTCACTATTTTTGTAGGCGTTATAACGGGAGTTGGCGGCGGTGTAATCCGCGATATTATAGCAAATACTACACCTTTTATTATGTATAAAGATTTATATGCATCGTCTGCAATAATTGGTGCATGCCTTTATTATACGCTATACCAGCTGCACTCAAACAGTTTTCTGTGTATTTCAATATCAATATTTGCAACAATTTTTGTAAGGCTGCTTGCACAAAAATATAATCTCGGGTTACCAAAATTTGGAGTTTACAAGAACGAAGAAGAATAAGCCTTGCAAATATTACTTTAGGAATAGTATTAGAGTGTACTATAAAACTTGTTATAAATCATCGATAGGAAACATCACCCTTGCCTGTGATAGCAATCAAAGCCTTATCGGTTTATGGTTTGAGGGGCAAAAATATTTTGAGGCCGGAATTAAAGATGAAATAATCCCGAAAAACAATCTTGAAATATTTGAAAAAACCGAAGACTGGCTGAAAAGATATTTTGCAGGCAAAAAACCGGAAACTTCAGAAATTCCTCTTGCACCTGTCGGAAACGAATTCAGGCAAGAAGTATGGCAAATTCTTTGTGAAATTCCATATGGAAAAGTTGTAACTTATGGAGATATTGCAAAAAAAATTGCACAAAAAAGAGGCCTGACAAAAATGTCTGCGCAAGCTGTGGGCGGAGCTGTAGGGCACAATCCAATATCTATTATTATCCCATGCCACAGGGTAGTTGGTGCAAATGGTAATCTTACCGGATATGCAGGCGGGATAGACATAAAAACAAAGCTTTTAGGGCTTGAGGGAATTAAAATCGAAGAGAATTTTGTAATTAAATAAGCTAAGCTCACAAACCATACACAAATAGGCTTTTAGCATAAATATAAATTTGCCTTTCAGTATTTATTCGCAAGGGATTGCAGCATAAAAATTAATTATATAAAACAAAAGAGGCTCAATAAAGCCTCTTTTAAGTGGTGGGCGCGAAGGGAATCGAACCCCCATGCATTGCTGCGCCAGATCCTAAATCTGGTGCGTCTACCAATTTCGCCACGCGCCCATATCATATTCAATTGTCATTTTGTTTTTCCAGGCGAAATTGGTCTACCATATCGTAAGCGTCGCGCTCTGCGCAACTAGACCAAACGCCCATACTCATATTTAATTGTCAAATCTCTTTGTTTTCGGGCGAAATTGCCAACTTTTTTGTTGTTTTTGTAAAACTCAAACAAGTCGCCACGCGCCCACGTCAAGTGAATATTTATTTAATAAAATAAACTTTAACTTAAACACACTGCTTCGTCAAGCCCAAGATATCCCAAGCCTTGACATAGGTTTTTGTCTGTTGTCTAATATATTTACGCCACCTTTTTAAAGTATTATAAAAAATAAAAGGAATTTAATCTAAAATGACAATCAATCTAAAAAACAAACAGGAATTAATTGAAAAATTTGGTAAAGACAGCAAAGATTCAGGCTCTATTGAAGTGCAAGTTGCAATGTTGTCACAAAAAATTTCAGAACTTACAGAACATCTTAAAAGCAACAAAAAAGATACTCAGGCTAAAAGAGGTCTTTTAATGATGGTTGGCAGAAGAAAAAGAATGCTTGCATATTTAAAAAATGTTAACCTTGAAAAATACAGAAAATTAATAAAAGACCTGAATTTAAGAGGTTAATTCCGTTTTAAATGAGAATATTAATAATCGGTAGCTCTAAGGCCGCTGAAGTTTTAACAAATTTCCTATCCGAAGATGAAAATCACCTTGTTTTTACTACAAAAGAAGGTACGGATGGGAATTTTGTTAATATAAACCAAAATGATACTGACGAATTAAAAGAATTTGCCCTTGCAAACGAAATAAATCTCACAGTCGTGACAGATACCGCCCTGTTTGACAAAAATTACCATGAAATATTTACGGCATCAGGCCTTGCCATTTTAATTCCGGATAACGAAGCCTTAAAAATCACATCATCAAAAAGTTTCAGTAAAAAATTTATCTATAAAAATAAAATCAAAACTCCGCGGTTTGCATTTTTTGAAAAACCAATACCTGCTATAGAACATGCAAGAAACAGCCCTTATCCTATAGTAATCAAGCCGGATGAACACAGTGCAACAGAAACAGCATATATAGCGGAAACCTTTGGCAATGCCAAAAATTACATAGAAAAACTCTTTCAAACTGACAACAAAAAGGTTTTGATTGAAGATTACATCTACGGAAAAGAAATGACCTTCTATATTATTTCAGACGGTTTTGGTGCAATTATGATTGATTATTGCCTCAATTATCAAAATGAACTTTCCGCAAAACTTACCTGTGACAATAAATTAGAGGAAAAGGTTTATAATGAAATTATTTTTCCCACTATTTCAAATTTAGCCTCAAATGGTATAGAATACACCGGTATACTTGGATTTGATACCATTGTTGCGCCAAATGGCGAAATTTATCTTATTGAATATAATCCGTTTTTTAAAGATATTGATATTGAAACTATCCTTAAAAGTGTAGACATTAATTGGGCAAAGCTTTTTATGGACACAATCGTGGGTACGTTGCAGGATAACTTTGAAAGCCCGTTTTCAATAAAAAGAGATAATGATTTCTGGGGTGCATTCAGGCTTGAAAACGGTAACGGTACAGATGAACCAAAAAGCGAAGAAATAATTGTACAAAATGCTAAAACTCTAAACCTTTTAAAAACAAAGCTTTCAGAAGAAGGGCTCAAACAGAGCATGTTGGATGAAGCGTTTAAATTGTGGAATTTATGAATACAATATCTTTTTTAATAAAACGGATAATTCTTAAAACAATTGGGATATACAGATTTTTTTCAAAATTTACCCCTTCTGTTTGCAGATTTCAACCAACCTGTTCAAAATACACAATGGAGGCTATTGAAAAATACGGGGTCACAAAAGGTCTGTTTCTTGGTATAAAAAGAATTTTAAAATGTCACCCCGGGCACCCCGGCGGATATGACCCGGTACCTTAAAATCTTTACCCTTCTTAACCATTTTTTGTGTTAAAAATTTAACCATGATGAAGTATGTTCCACTACATTTACACACGGAATACAGCCTGCTTGACGGTGCTATCAAGGTAAAAGACCTTTTTCAGTTTGCAAAAGAAAACTCTATGCCTGCCGTTGCCATGACAGACCACGGCGTGATGTTTGGTATTATAGATTTGATTTTAAATGCTAAAGAATGCCCGGAGGTTAAACCTCTTGTCGGGTGTGAATTTTACCTTGCAGAAGGGGACGTGCTTGAAGATAAAACCACCAAAAAAACCCTGTATCACCTTGTTTTAATTGCAAAAAACAATATCGGATACCAAAACCTTATTAAACTTGATTCTATAGCATCAACACAAGGGTATTACTATAAACCCCGCATTAACCATGAACTTTTAGAAAAATACCACGAAGGCTTAATTTGCCTTTCTGCCTGCATTCAAGGAGAAGTAGCAAGAAACATCCTGGATGATGATTATAATAAAGCCTTTGAAATAGCCAAATGGCACAAGGATATGTTTGGGGAAGATTATTATATAGAACTCCAAGACCACGGCCTGCAAGAGCAAAAAGATTCCAACCCGAAATTAATTGAAATAGCCAAAAAACTTGACATAGAAATGGTTATCACAAATGACTCGCATTATTTGAGGGCGGAAGATGCACTTTGGCATGATACACTTCTTTGCGACCAGACAAAATCTTCTAAAGATGACCCAAACCGTTTTAAATTCTCTAATAACGAATTTTATGTAAAAACAGCGGAAGAGTTAAGAAAAAGTTTCTCCTGGATGAAAGAAGAAGAATTTAACCGCTGTATTGAAAATACGGTAAAAATTGCAGATAAATGCGATGTGCATATAGAGCTTGGAAAGAGCCACCTGCCAAGCTATCCGGTGCCTGAAGGGCATACAATAGATTCTTATTTTGATTATCTTTGCCGCGAAGGACTAAAAAAAAGGTACGGTGAAAATTACCCTAAAGAAATTGAAGAGCGGTATCTATACGAAAAAAGCGTTATTGATAAAATGGGATTTCCCGCATACTTCCTTATTACGTGGGATTTTATCAACTGGGCAAAAGAAAACGGTGTCCCGACAGGCCCTGGGCGTGGCTCTGCAGCAGGAAGTATTGTAGCATATGTTCTTGGCATAACAGAGCTTGACCCTATACGCCACCACCTGTTGTTTGAAAGATTTTTAAACCCGGAACGTATTTCTATGCCCGATGTCGACATCGACTTTTGCAAAAGGCGCCGGGGTGAGGTTATAGATTATGTTACAAGAAAATACGGCGAAGACCACGTTTGCCAGATTATTACATTTGGTACACTTGCTGCAAAAGCAGCCTTAAAGGCCGTTGCACGTGTTTATGACATAGATTTTACAACCGCAAATAAATGGGCAGGAATGATACCTTCTGTGCCCGGGACAAAGCTTGATGACGCGCTTTTAGACGGCATGGAGCTTAGAAAATTATACGACAGCGACCCGCTTGTAAAAAAACTTGTGGATGAAGCACGACACCTTGAAGGACTTAAAAACCAGGTGGGAACCCACGCTGCAGGCGTTATTATATCACACAGACCCCTGGATGAAATTATCCCGATTGCACTATCAAAGGAAAAATCAACCACAACCCAGTATCCTATGGTGCATATTGAAAAACTCGGACTTTTAAAAATGGACTTCCTCGGGCTTGAAACTCTTACCATTATTAAAGATACACTTGATTTAATAAAAACGCGCCATGGGGTGGATGTTGATATTAACCACATTCCGCTTGATGACCCCAAAACCTTCGAACTTTTGAAAAAAGGAGATACTGACGGTGTATTCCAACTTGAATCAGGCGGCATGAAAAAGCTGGTAAAAGATTTAAAACCTTCCGTGTTTGAAGATTTAGGCGCTTTGGTTGCGCTGTTCAGGCCTGGCCCTCTGGAATCCGGCATGGTTAAAGACTTTGTCGACAGAAAGCACGGCAGACAAAAGATAAACTATGCCCACCCGCTATTAGAAGGGATTTTAAAAGATACATACGGAACGATTGTATATCAGGAACAGATTATGCAAATCTTCCAAACCCTCGCAGGCTATACACTTGGCGGTGCGGATATGGTACGCCGTATGATGGGTAAGAAAAAACTTGATGAAATGGCCAAGCAAAAAACCATTTTCATTGAAGGTGCCGGTAAAAACGGTATGAGCGAGGCTGATGCCGCAGCACTTTTTGAACAGATAGAAAGTTTTGCAAAATACTGTTTCAACCGAAGCCACTCTGCCGCTTATGCTTTTGTAGCATATCAGACAGCCTATTTAAAAGCCCACTACCCTGTAGAGTATATGTGTTCAATATTAACTTCCCAAGCTGATAATCAGGAAAAAACGCAGCAGTATATTCTTCAGTGTCAGCAGCTTGGAATTGAGGTACTTCCGCCTGATATAAACAAATCTGATGCAGATTTTACACCTGACGGCGAAAATATAAGATTTGGCCTTGCCTCTATCAAAAATGTAGGCAGAGGTGTCGTTGAATACATTATGAATGAGCGCAAAGACAAACCGTTTGAAAGCTTTTATGATTACTGCTCAAGAATGGACGGAAGGTGCCTGAATAAATTAACATTAGAGGCACTTATCAGGGTGGGAGCATTTTCAAGCATAGAAAAAAGCCGGAAACAGCTTATAGAAAATTATGAGCGGGTTTTAAAAGATGTTTATGCCAAGCGTAATGCCCAAAGTGCCGGCCAGGTAAGCCTCTTTGCAGGATTAGGCGATGCAGCGCAAGACCTTGGTATACCGACTTTTGAGCTTACCGGAAATTCTGATGATGAGTATCTTGACACTGAAATTCAACAGTTTGAACATGAATTAATGGGCATATATGTAACCAGTCACCCGCTTTCAAGTATCAGAGATACAATAAAATACCTAACCACAGATACAATAAGTGAAATTTTAAATAACCCCGTAAATGACAAGACTGTTACCATTTGCGGACTTTTAAGCAGAGTGGCTGCAAAACCTACAAGGAAAGACCCTTCAAAAATCCTAAAAACCGGCATGATAGAAGATTTATCAGGCGGAAGAGTAGAATTTGTAACCTTCCCGAAATCTGTTGAAAAATTCGGCGATTTAATTCAAAGCGAAGAAAAGCTCATTATGACAGCCAAAATTCAGCTCAGGGACGAGGAGTTAAACATTGTAGTACAGGATGTTAAACCGATTGGCAATGTAAATCTTGTTACTTTAAAAATGCTTGAAGATTTAAATTTTGAAGAAATGATACTCTTAAAAGAAATGCTTGCCTCAAATAGCGGCGAAGACCCTGTAGTTGTTGATTTTGAGGATGAAGAAAGCCTAAATGATAACCGCAGAGTACAAATTTTAACCAATAAAAAACTCTGGGTGAAGGCGGGAGAAGATGTGCAAAACAGCATAAACAGGCAGTTTAAGGGTAAGGTTGAACTGAATATACGCTCACTGGCTAGTTGTTAGATTTAGGAGCATTTTGGATGTTTGATTTCAATGCATCAATCCAGGTTTGGATTGTTTCGCCTTTCAGCATGCCTCTCCTCATAGCCTCACAGTCTTCATTGTTAAAAAGAAGATTTGTACTTTTGCCGCCTCTTTTCATAACACCGCCTAAATCGACAAAATAATTTCCAACCATTGTTCCGTCGTTATAATCCGCAAAAACAAGTCCTTTATCCTGAAGCCACTTTAAGAACCCTGTATCACCCTGCCTTTGCGGCATCTTATCATCAATGAATTCAACCATTTGCCAGCCGCCTTTTGCAGAACCCCCTCCCCAAACAATATCAGCATTTGCCATATAAAATTTCGGTACATCTATAACGCCGTCCAAAGAGGCCTATCTTGCAATCGGCATTTCAGCGTATATGCCTTGCAGACCGGTAAGCTGCGGATTTCTAAAGTATTTTATAGCACAGGCGTTCCCTTCCTTGTCCCAAATTTTATAAACATCGCCTATCTGCCCGCCCCCTTTGCGTTTCATCTTAAAGTTTTTACCGTTGATATTAAAACTCAGGACTTTATCCCCCCTCTTCCATAAAAAACGGTATTTTATCAATAGCACCAGCCAGTTCGGATGTTTTAATGCCCTCAAACATTTTCGGAACCTCATCCACAATTAACCCGGAACCGGTTTTTCTTATCTGGTTGTTAACAGCTATCATAAATTTATCAGGAAGGTCGTATTTTCCCTCAAATTTTCCAAAAGACTCCGCTATGCTATTCGGGGTGATATCTTTCAGGCTTTCTAAAAGTTTTAGCGTTTCAGGATATGCTGAAGAATCAATGATTTGCCGCTCCAGTTGCCCTTGCAGCGCATCATAATAAGTGTATCCGCTCAATAGCATAGGCTCTGAATATTTAGGATTTTGCGTTATATCAATAACCTTTGTTTTATTCTCTTTAAGAGCTTCTGTTTTCAGGCTATCCAAATTTAAAGCTTCGGTTTTACCGTCTTTTGTTATTCGGACGGTATTGTACAATGGGTCGTATTCCTTTACAAAGGCATTACTGCCGGTTCTTTCGGATCTTTTTATTCTCCCTAAGACATTTGTTTCAATAACTACTTTGTCGTCGTTTTTAAGCGTACAATGAATTTTTCCGCCCCAAGGCAAACCGTTATATATTGCTATTCCTTTGTCAAAGGTAATATCTTCAAGTTTTTTATTTACCCTTTCATATTCAAACTGCTTCCTTGCGGCCTCAGTCTTAGTATTTATAATGCTTTCCACCTCATTTTGCTGGGCCTTAGTCTTATATTGGATTTTAGAAGTTTGGCTTTTAAATTCCGAAAGTGAAAGTTCATCCTGATTGCTGATAATTTTTTTAAGTTCATTCTGTGCATTTATAACGGCTTCCTGAAGGCTTGTAATGTTGGTCTTTACCGTTTTTCCGCCTGCCGTAGTTTTAATGATATAGCCGCTATCAACGGTTTCAAAAACTTTTTCAAAGGCCTTAGAGCCACGACGTATGGATTTTTGGATAATGCCATCTTTGTATTCCAGTGTAATTTTGTCGCCATTTGGCAAAACATCCTTAATCTTGCCAGTAAAGCCTTCAGTTTGGTCCTTTAATTTTGCAAAACCTTTGTTAAAATCAATACCCTCAAGCTTTACGGCCTTTCCTCTTGAAAGTGCAAACAGGCCGACACCCGCTGCCGCAACTGCGCCAATGCCCACTAGCGCCAGTTTCAACTTATTAGTGCCGTCTTCTTTCATGGGCACATCCGACAAAACCTGCTTTGGCCCTGGATTAGGGATGTCTGCATTGTTTAAATAGTTTACATTCAGCGGGCTTAAGTTTACATTGTCCATAAAAATATACCTGTTTTTTTCTTTATAATATTTATAAAACATTTAAAAAAAAATATTGCTATTTCTTGCGTGCAAATTTTTAGTTATGTAAAGGTATAAATTTCAAAAAATACAAATATTTCTTACCAGATTTACCCTCTAAAACCTTGCCCCAAAATAGTTTACGCCTGTTTCAACAGGCGCATCCACCCAAAATCCGCTTTAATTAACAGTTTTAGCGCCTCGGCCGCCGGAGCGTTTTGGCGCATTAGGCTCAAATATAGACTATATGAGGATTAAAGGGTATTGCACGCTAAATATCTGCCCACAGCAATGGTTTAGAGGTAAATGCCAGTAAAATCAGGTTCAAAAACAAGCAAAAGTGGCATTGCATAAGGTTTTTATCAAAAAAATATCCTCAAAAACTTCAATACAGACTATTTTTACGTGATTGGAATTCCGCAAACATAATATATGCAAGCAAAAACACTATATCCGGATGAAAACCCATAAAAACTCAGACGAATAAAATTAATCCACTGAAAATATATCTTTAATATCCTGATAGGTAAGGGTTTTAGCTATATTTCTGTCTACGGATATTACGGAATCTACAAGAGAACGTTTTTTAGATTTTAATCTTTGGATTTTTTCTTCCACGGTGCCTTTTGTAATTAAGCGGTATACAAAAACTTTCTTTGTTTGCCCGATACGGTAAGCCCTGTCTGTTGCCTGGTCTTCAACAGCAGGGTTCCACCATGGGTCATAGTGGATAACATAATCTGCACCGGTAAGATTAAGCCCTGTGCCGCCCGCTTTTAAAGATACAAGGAAGATTGGAATTGTGGCATCTGTATTAAATCTTTCTACCACTGCCTGGCGGTCTTTAGTTTTGCCTGAAAGGTATTCATGTTTAATGCCTTTAGTTTCAAGCCAAGATTTAATGATATCAAGCATTCCGACAAACTGACTGAACAGAAGAATTCTATGACCTTCGGCAATTATTTCTTCAAGCATAGATTGCAGCTGCTCAAATTTGCCCGATTCTGAAATCCCTAATTTGCCCTCGGTATCATACAATCTCGGGTGACAGCATATCTGACGCAATCGAAGCAAGGCAGAGAATATTGACATCCTTGATTTTTCCAAGCCCACGGTTTCAATAGATTTAAACAACTCTTCTTTTGTTGAATCCAATACCTGGAGATATAAATCTTTTTGTTCGGGGGTCAATTCACAGTATGCAACAGCTTCAATTTTATCCGGCAAATCTTTTGCAACATCACGTTTCATACGCCTTAGGATAAACGGGAAAATTTGTGATTTTAGGCGCCTTTCAACTGATTTATCCTCTTTTTCCATAATAGGATACACATAGCGGTTATTAAATTCTGCCGTATCAAACAGAAATCCGGGCATAAGAAAATCAAATACACTCCATAATTCTTCAAGCCGGTTTTCAATAGGAGTGCCCGAAAGCGCCAGTTTATGTTTGGCGTTCAGAGTTTTTACAGCTTTTGAAGTTTGACTCTGGTGATTTTTAATATTTTGCGATTCATCCAAGATTACATATCTGAATTCTTCTTTTTTAATTTCTTCAATATCACGCCTGATAAGGGCATAGCTTGTAATTACGATATCGTATTTTGATATATTTTTAAATTTAGCTTTTCTGTCCACACCTGTTAAATTCAGATACTTAAGGTTAGGGGCAAATTTTTCAATCTCATTTTCCCAGTTGAATACTACTGATGTGGGGCAAATTACAAGAGATGTCTTTTTACCATCTTTTTCTTTTGCTTTTTGAAGCAGGGTCAGAGTTTGCAGAGTTTTACCAAGCCCCATATCATCAGCTAAAATACCGTTTAGCCCGTATTTATAAAGGAACCAAAGCCAGCTATAGCCTTTTGATTGGTATTCACGAAGTGTTGCAACCGTGGTTTTGGGCAAAGGTGTGTTTTCCATATTTGAAAAAGTTGAAATTTCTTTCCAGAATTTAGAGAATTTACGGCTCATTTTTAATTTTACCTTCATATTCTCCATCTCTGAAACCACGCCTGCACGGTAGGTTTTAACTATAAATTTATTTTCTTCATTTCTATAGGCATCGTATGTGTTGAAAGATTTTAATATTGAATAAACATCATCCACAGGGATAGATGCCTGCCCTTTTCCAAGCACCTGATAATATTTTGCACCCTCGTATGCAAGCTCTTGAATTTTATCAAGTTCAATCCTCTCGCCTTCTACTTCGCCATACATTTCCACTTCAAAAACATTTGTTGTATTCGGGGCGAAATCAATATCGGCACACAACTGCAGCTGCTTTGAAGCAAGCTTATACAGGCTCATATCATCTTTTTCAATAAATTTCCACCCGTCGCCTGCCTGAGTTATATAGTAATTATAAAAATCTATTGCATTTTCTTTTTCAAGGGCAAGGTTATTTGTCTGCATAGGATGAAAACGACAAGCAAGCAACATTTGATAAGCTTTTTGTTCAAACGCAGGGTCTCTTTTTACCCAATACAACAAATCTTTTGCGGGGTCTTTTACGGTAACATACGGGCTTTTAGGAGTCCTTGTATAGGGAACCCTTACCCCGTCGTATTCAAAATCAAGAGATGCTTTTAAAGATTGGTCATAATCTATCCCAAGCTCTACAACACAGACAGGCGGCCTTTTTTCAAACGTCAGACGTTCCATTTCCTCTGATAGTTCAACCGTCATCATCTCACGGAGCTTTGGAAGTTCTTCGTATACAAATTTGCCGCCTTCAGCATCCTTTACATCAGTAAAAGAGGCTTTTGTAAGATACTGCGGCAAAATTGAAACCTGCACATCGGTCGGAAAAATAACATCCTTATACCTACCCCACTTTAATTGCCGTGAAAAATACCGTACTTCTTCAAACGGATAAATTTCACTATCATCGGGCCTTTTCCAATAAAGCGAAAGCAATACATTCCCCACATAGGATACATTAACCGCAAGGCAAAGTTTCCAGGTATCATGCATAAAACTGATTTTTTTATGGGTTTTGGCATCAATTACATCCTCAAGCTTTGAGAGCATCTTGAAGAATTCATCAAATTTATTTATTTGAATATCATACCAACCTGATTTTTTATCAAGCCTTGATTGTTTCAAAAGCAGCCTGAACATCATAATTTCAAGCTTTTGGGCTTCATTCAACGTAAAGTCTTTATCGTTTTTTTGTGCCTCCAGGATAAGTTTTAAGGGGCCTTCTAAATCCCTCATAACACGCTTTGTTTCTCTATCCATTACAAGAATTGAAAAGAAATTTTGCCTGCGTTTAGGGTTAAAGTGAAAAATATACCCGCCCTTTGGATTTTCCGTCATAGGAAAATCTTCATCTTCAAAAACCGGCGGTATATCATGTTTTTCATATAAAAATTCATCCCACATATGCCCCTTAAGCGCACTTAAGGCAACAGCAACAGAATGCTTACACCACGGCTCATCAAGCGGACAGCTGCAAGAGGGCTTTACGCCGGTTTTATTGAATTTTAGGGTAACATCATAGTATGATTTAAAATTGCCCTTAACCTGTGCATTAACAGAGGCATCTTTAAGCTCAACAGACGATACCTGATTTTTTTGAAAATACTCATAACCGCGGCGCCAACTGCCCGGCTTGGCATTATCCTTTATGTACTTGTGGTTAAATTTATACTTCACAAATTCCTTAACGCTAGCCGGTAATTGTTAACCTTAAAAACAACAGCAAAAGTTGTTTGTCATACCGACATCACCAAATATAAAATAGCAAAAAAGAAAATAAAAAGCAAGATGTCAAAATTTGCGCTTGGGAGCAAAATGATGTAGACTTGTTTTATAAACAATAATCAAGAGGAAAAAGGCTTGTGGAAGATTTTAACGACTTAGGCATCGGAGTTGATATAGAAGAAATTGAACGATTTGCAAAATATGATACAAAAAATAACCCTTTTGTTTTAAGAATTTATACAAAAGATGAAATCGAATACTGTTTTTCAAGCAGCAGCCCCGCCTCAAGGCTTGCCGCAAGATATTGCGCAAAGGAAGCTTGCCTTAAGGCTGTTTGCTCATTTGGGTACGAGGCTGTAAGTTATGCTGATTTTGAAGTATGCCATGTAAAAAACGGCGCGCCCGAAGTGCGGATTTTAAATGAACTTTTAAGCGAAAAAGTTGAATTAAAAATTTCTCTTTCACACAGCAAAACAAATGCAATATGTTATGCAATAGCAAACAGAAAACGGCGAAATATAGATTATTACCTCGGAATGAAGGATAATACGACCACAACAAATAAGATTGGAAATGATATCTATGGAAGTGCAGAAATATAGCCCCGCACTTTATCTTGCGGCATTTATAGCAGCCCTTGGCGGGCTTTTATCAGGGTATGATACCGGAGTGATTTCAGGAGCGCTTTTATATATTGCAGATGAGTGGCAAGTAAACAGCTATATGCAGGGAATTTTAGTATCGTCCACCCTTGCGGGTGCTGCTATCGGCGCGATTTCAAACGGGCATTTAGCGGATATTTTTGGCAGGAAAAAGATTTTAATTTATACAGCTGTACTGTTTTTTATAGGTTCAATATTCTGTGCCGTTTCCCCAAATATTATATTGCTTATAATTTCAAGATTTATAATAGGCATAGCAATCGGGGTTGTGACTTTTGCAACACCTTTATATATATCTGAAATTTCCCCTGAAAAAATCAGAGGAATGCTGGTAAGCTTATTTCAGCTTGCAATCACTTTAGGAATTTTGTTTTCATATCTTATAAATGCAGGCTTTGCAAATATACAGCATGGGTGGCGGTTTATGTTGTTGTGCGGAATATTACCGGCCCTGATTTTAGGCACAGGAATGTTATTTATGATTGATACCCCAAGATGGCTTGTATCAAAGGGCAAAAATGAAGAGGCTGCAAGGGCTTTAAAAAAAATTGACCCAACAATTGATACCGAGGCTGCAATCAGAAACATAAACGGTATTTTAAACAAAGAAGGTGAAGATAAAAACAGTAAGTTCAAATTTGAAAAATGGATGCTTGCACCGTTATTTCTTGGAATAGGGCTAATGTTTTGTCAACAATGGACAGGAATAAACACAATAATATATTACGCCCCGACCATTTTAAAACTTTCAGGTTTTTCATCTAATTCTACCGCTATTTATGCAACCGTAGGTATTGGGGTTGTTAATTGTCTTATGACATTTATTGCAATATTTTTATCCGATAAAGCAGGCAGAAAACCGCTATTATACACCGGGCTCATTGGTATGGCGATTTGTCTTTTTATTTTAGGCGGCGCATTTCAGTTTCAGGACATCCTTGGTGAAAATTTAAAATGGATAGCCTTTTCAAGTGCATTATTTTATATAACATTTTTCTCATTCTCGCTTGGGCCAATCATTCTGCTTTTGGTTGCGGAAATTTTCCCGCTCAAATTCAGGGGCTTAGGAATGAGTATTTCAACAATGTCAAACTTTTTATTTAATTTCACGGTAACTTTGAGTTTTCTGCCATTGATAAACAGGTTAGGCGAAAACTGTACATTTTATTTATACGGCACAATTGCTATAATGTGTTTGTTTTATGTATACTTTATGGTTCCGGAAACAAAAGGGTTGAGCCTGGAGGCTATTGAAGAAAATTGGATAAAACACACCAGACCAAGGGATTTTTAATATGCTCAAAAGTTTTTTAAAACATTTTGGTGAATCTGTTTTAGTTACCGTATTTGGCTTTATTGCTGCATATTTTTGGGCGGAACATATGGCCCCAGGGAGCGGCGCAAAAATACTTTTTATAACATTTTTCCTTGCAATACTTGAAGTTACGCTTTCTTTTGATAACGCAGTAGTAAACGCCTTAATACTTGAAAAGATGACTCCAAAATGGCAGCACAGGTTTCTAACCTGGGGTATTTTGGTTGCTGTTTTTGGCATGAGGTTTTTATTCCCGGTTCTTATTGTTTCAATATTTTCAAAATTAAACCTCATCAATACAGTAAAACTTGCAATAGAGGATGTAGCACAATATACTCATTACCTTCATATAGCACATGCACCTCTTGTAACATTTGGCGGAGCATTTTTAATGCTTGTAGGGCTTGAGTTTTTCTTTAATGAAAATAAACACCCGTGGATAAAGGGTTTAGAAAATACTTTACTTAATCTAAATGTAAAACATCTTGATATATTGATTACGGTTAGTGCCGTATTTATCACACAATTTTTAATTAGTGAAGCGCAGAAAACCGATGTTGCTATTGCCGGGATAACGGGGATATTAGTATATCTTATTGTAAGATATGCCTGTCATATCCTTGAAAATACACAAAATAAAGCTGTTGCAAACAGTGCAAAAGGTACTGCAACCGGCGGCTTTATGATGTTTTTATATCTTGAATTGATTGATGCATCATTTTCTTTGGACGGAGTTTTAGGGAGCTTTGCAATAAGCAAAGATATTATAATTATCACCATAGGGCTTGCAATAGGGGCAATGTTTGTAAGGAGTTTAACCCTTGTAATGGTTGAAAAAAAGACACTAAAAACCTATGTTTATTTATCTTCCGGCGCCCATTATGCAATCCTGGTGCTTTCGGTTATTATGTTTATTTCCACCGTTTATGAAATTCCTGAAGTTATTACAGGCTCTTTAGGGCTTATTTTTGTAGGCTCCAGTTTTGTAAGTTCATTAATTGAAAATAAAAAAGCAATGTAAATCTTTATTAAGAAACAGGCAAAAACATTATTTTAGAATTGTTAACACTTGAAAAGCTGTAAAACGTCGGGGGTACAAGATTTTATGAAAATTTCAAACATAGGTATAGAGGCATTTAAAGGCAAATATGTTTATCTTGCACCGTCAAAAAAACTCGGCATAGATACGGAGTTATTAAACAAAGAAAACACCCAAGCAAAAAGAGCCGCAAAATTCGGTGTAGACGTGCCGGTGTACCAAGATGCACGCGATAATGAAGGAAATGTTTTAAGGACACAATACGAAACAATCGGAGACCCGGCAGACCCTAAGAATAACCCTATTTCAAAGAAACATTTAAAAAATTTATTTAAAAACCTGTATTACCTTGATAAAGCAGGGATTTATCACAACGACCTTGGCCCTTCACATATATTCTTTTCAGAAAACGGCGGGGTAGAAATTGATTGTTTCAGATATTCGTTCAATTTTACTAAAAAAACAAACGGTAAATTAACAGGAAATAACGGCAGCATAAGAATTCCTGATTTTATAATGCCTTCAAATAAAAACATATTAGAAGAACAGTTCATTGGTAATTATGTATCGAAAATGGCAAATAATGAAAAAGATATATTTATAAAAAACTATCTTAGAGAATGCAGCCATTATCACCAAAAACGTGCGGATATGTTGACCGACAGAGGCTTTCTGCCTTCGGACAAAACCGTTAAATATGAAACCTTGCAAGGTACGGTTTTCCAAAATCCTTCACGCGATATCATAAAATATACCGAAGAAAAATTAAATTTCTTAGCAGGGAAAAGAGCAGCTTTTACTGAGTGGGATGAAGGAAACGGCGCATGCGGCCACCCTGTGGACCCTATGATGAGATTTAATGCCATAGGCATGCATCTTGATTGCATTATGGCCACCCTGGATTTAAGAAACAAGACGGCAGATTTAGCACAGAGTGTAGACTCTAAAGAAAAAGAGTATTTTGAATTTGAGCTTGAAAATATAAATATGTTACTTAAAAATCTATATGATGATACGAAAGGTATGGGGGAATGGAATTTTAAGGATAATATTAACGATATATATCTTGCAGGCGAAGAGGAACTGCAAACATTTCTTGACTTATATTCCGAAATAAATTTTGACAAACCAACTTGGCAAACAAAAGAAGATATAGAAATTGTAAAAAAATATTATGCAAATTTAGCCTATGATTGGAATATTTTTTGCGAATCTGATTGGGAAGAGATGCAAGAAGAAAAGCAAAAAGAAAAGTTTTAAAAATACTATGAGCCTTGCAAACAATTATTAAATTAGTAGTATGGTTTCACATATGGAAATAATAGATATCAATAAAAATAAAAGAACACAAAAACTAACAGAGCAATTGCTTGGGGTTTGGGAAACTTCGGTAAGGGCAACACACTTGTTTTTGTCAGAATGTGAAATGGAAAATATTAAACAATATGTTCCTGCAAGCATTAAAAGAAATTACAAATTTAATAGTGACGGTCAATAAAGATAATAATCCTATTGCATTTATGGGTATAGAGAATAATAAACTGGAAATGTTGTTTGTAAGTACCAATAAAAGAGGAAAAGGGATTGGCACAAAGCTAATTCAACATGGGATTAAAGAATATTCAATAAATGAAGTGACAGTTAATGAACAAAATCCAAATACTAAAAGATGTTACAAAAACAATGAATTTAAAGTTTATAAAAGAACAGAAACCGATGAGCAATGAAATCGTGCCGGGAAACAGGGTTTGTATATACCGGTCTTATCTCTATAATGAAAAAATCTGCCTGTGAATACTATAATATGAGAATAGTGTTGAAATTAAAATGTAGCTAATTAATATTGTTATGCTTTTGATGCAATTCTCCCCATTTGCACATTTTATATAATATCGGAATAAAAGTTTCGCCTTTTTTTGATAAGCTATATTCAACCTTTGGCGGGATTTGAAAATATTCTTTTCTTATTATCAAATCATCTTTTTCAAGTTCTTTCAAGGTGTTGCTTAGCGTTTTGTGTGATACAAGTTTCAAATATCTCTGTAGTTCGTTAAATCTGATAATTTTATGCCTGTAAATTGCATACAAAACAGTTAGTTTGTATTTGCCACTTACAAGAGACAAGGTATAGTTAAATCCTGTTCTGTCAAAACTTTCAATATTCTTTAAACAATCATTATCTTCCATTTTATAGTTACTTAAATTACCGTACTTGTACATTTTATACTGTTAGAGTAGCATGGTAGAGGTAAAAAAGAAAGGATTTTCAAAATGAGAGAACAACTTGAAGAATTTAACAAAGTTGCATTTATTGCAGAAAAGTTTATTGAAGCTGTAAAAAACGGTAACAGTAAAATTGTAAAACCTTATTTTTATGAAAAAGCTTCATTTTTTGGACAATTAAATGAAAACGAATATCAATCAGGTTCAATTCAATTGTTTTATGACACAATTGATAATATGGGCGGAGTTGGAGATGACTATATATCACGAGTTGATGTTTTAAATATTGAAAAAACAATAGCAACAGTAAGAGTTATTGAAGATAATTGGCATGGCTATAAATTCACAGACTTGCTTGTTATGAATAAAATCCAAGGCGAATGGAAAATTGTTGCCAAGGTTTATGATACATTATCGCAAGATTAAATAAGGATGTAGATAATAAAACTAAAAGACCTTTTTGTTAAGGTCTTTTTTGAAAATTTGTCGAAGACGGGACTTGAACCCGTACAGATTGCTCCACACGCCCCTCAAACGTGCGCGTCTACCATTCCGCCACTCCGACAAATCTTATTTAATTTTCAATGTTTCAATTTGCGGAATGGCGTATTTGTTATACGGCTCTTTCGGGCTTTGCCCTTAACTCGCCTGCTCCATTTTTTAAAATGACATTTAGTCATTTTCCAAAACGGAGTCCTACTCCGACAAATCTTATTTAATTTTCAAAACTGCTTTTTATGGTTCGTATTTTTTGAATATCAATGAAGCATTGTGTCCGCCAAAACCAAACGAATTTGTAAGCGCATATTTAATATCGGCTTTTACCGGTTTATGCGGCACATAGTTTAGGTTTGCAACGCATTCATCCTGATTGTCAAGGTTGATAGTAGGAGGAACAATGCCGTCATTTAAAGCTTTTATACAAACTATGGACTCAGCGGCACCTGTTGCGCCAAGCATATGTCCATGCATACTTTTTGTTGAAGAAACTTTTAAATCAGGATTTACATCCAAGTCACCAAAAATTCTTGCAATTGCTTTTGATTCTGCAGCATCACCAAGACCGGTCGATGTGCCATGGGAATTTACATACCCCACTTCTTTGGCCTCAATACCTGCATCTTGAACAGCAAGCTCCATAGCCTTTGCAGCACCATCCCCGCTTGGGTCCGGAGCAACGATATCATAAGCATCTGCAGTTTGACCATAACCTACAACTTCGGCATAAATTTTAGCGCCGCGTTTTTTAGCATGTTCAAGTTCTTCTAAAATAAGAACTGCGGCACCTTCCGACATTACAAAACCGTCTCTGTCTTTATCGTAAGGACGAGAAGCTCTTTGCGGTTCATCATTTCTTTTTGACAAGGTTCTTGCAGATGTAAATGCACCGATACCAAGCCTTGTAATAACGGCCTCTGCACCGCCTGCAATAATTACATCGGCATCACCATATTGTATACTTCTAAATGCATCCCCTACACAATGTGCAGATGTTGCACATGCGGTAACGATTGCTTTATTTAAACCTTTAGCACCATATTTCATAGAAATCCTGCCGGCACCCATATCGGAAATTATCATAGGAACCGTAAAAGGCGAACACTTGGAGGGGCCTCTGTCTATTATAGTATGGTGTTGTTTTTCAAATGTATCAAACCCGCCTGCAGCAGAGCCAACAATTACACCGAAACGATAAGGGTCAACATTCTCTGTTGAAACACCGGAGTCTTCAACCGCCTCTTCGGCAGCAGTCATAGCAAACTGGGTATATCTATCCATTCTTCTTGATTCTTTAGGGTCAAGTTTGCTTATAGAATCAAAATCTTTAACTTCACCTGCGATGTGTACAGTGTGTCCTTCAAGTGTAATGTTTTCTATTGTTGAAATGCCGCTTTTTCCTTCAAGCAGACTGTTCCAAAATTTATTAACACCGGCACCAAAAGGTGAAATTATACCTACACCGGTAACTACAACTCGTCTTTTATTTGTGTTCATAATAAATAAAGTTCCTCTTTTAAGGCTTTCTATTTTCCGGGCAAAAGATACCAATAAAGCGTATGAAAGTTAAATAAGGGAAAATCCCGCATTTAAACGGTTAAGCAAAGAGGGATTATCCCAAATCAACCTAAATAATAACTTATAAACCAAGTATCTTTAAACTAAGTAAAGCTTAGTTAAGATGAGCGTCAATATAATCAACGGCATCTTGTACTGTAGCAATTTTTTCAGCTTCTTCATCAGGAATTTCGCAGCCGAATTCTTCTTCAAAAGCCATAACTAATTCAACAGTATCTAATGAATCAGCACCTAAATCATTTGTAAAGCTTGCTTGCGGAGTTACAAGATTTTCATCAACGCTTAATTGGTCTACTACTACTTTTTTTACTCTTTCTAATGTGCTCATTTTTACCTTCACCTCATTAAAATTAAATAATACTAACTAACATGACCGATTATACTAGGCACATGATAAATTTGCAAATTGTAAAACCTTTGCAAACCCAAATGTATACAAATTGTAATAAAAAAGACGGGCGCATAATACAGCCTTCCCGTCTTTTTTAGATTATAAACCTTAACTATAGGTCTTCATTAATGCTTACATCTTCTAAAAGCTTAATGTAAACAGTTTCACCTGCACGGGCAGAATAATTTACACCCTTGCTAACAAGACCACCTACAAGACCGGCACCTGCACCAATCGGCGCACCAACAGCAAGGCCTGTACCAAGTTTGTCTTCAGGTATACCTATACCAAGACCGGCGCCAATACCAACTGCAGCACCGCCTGCTGTCCAAGCGGCAACTTTTTTCCACCAACTTTCTTTTAAATAGCCGTCACGGTTATTATGTACATATCCGTTAACTTCCGATGTTCTTCCGTCAGGAAGTTCCATTCTTGTGAAGTTAATTTTTACTTCACCGTTTTTGTTGAACCATTTCGGGTCAATTTTATCTTCAACTTCCGCATAAAGTTTAGTATTTGCAGGGATAACAGTTGTCCCTTCATCGGTTACAATATCATTTCTAACAGCAAACACAACATTGTCGCCTTCCTGGGAATTTTTAGATTTATAAACATCGGCAAATTCAGCTTTCAAAATGTTGCCTGAAGATATGATTTTTCTTGTATTTGTAACGGTAACAATATTTGATTCCGCATCTTTATGAACATTTAAATGTTCTACACCAAGGGTTTTTTCTGAAATTTCAGGGGCAACATATTCTTCTTTAACCGTATCAAGAGATTTGCTCAATTTAGCAAGCAATACAGCAGTTTCAGCCCTTGTAATTTCTCTTGCTGGTTCAAATTTTAAAGTATCCGGGTAATTAACATAAAGACCTAATTTTACAGCTTTTTCATAAGAATTTTTAGCCCAACCGGGAATTAAATCTACATCTGTAAAATTAGAAAGAATGCTTTCTTCAGCAACAACATTTTTTGTAATGTGACTCATTACTGAAGTAACTTCAGCTTTAATCATTTTATTTTCAGGCTTGAAAGTTTTATCCGGATAGCCGTAAACAAGGCCAAGCTCTTCTGATTTCATAATAGAATCAAAATTTTCAGTTAAAGCGTTAATATCAGTGTATGGATTTTGAACCTTCACTTCAAGGTCTTCATGACCAAGCACTTTTGTAAGCATTGCAACAAATTCACCCCTTGTGACAGAAACCTCAGGGTTAAATTTGGCATTTTCATCAAGTTTCATAACATCTTTTGAAACCATTTCATTGATTTCAGCATTTGCCCAGTAAGCCTCTTCAACATCAGCAATATCGGCAGCTAAAGCCGGAGCTGATAATAAGAAAGCTAAAGAGGCAAAAGCAGTAAACAAGTTTTTTAAAATTTTCATATTCCTACCTTCTCTCCCAATGTCCGTAAGTAAACTATATCTATATATTAATGAATAATATTACAAAAAGGTATTGTGTGCAAATTTGTAAATAAAAACGCCTATCGGTATTTTAAAAACCGAAAGGCGTTAAATATTCTCCTAAATCCTAAACTCCGCTATGTTAATTAGCCGTTAGTCTGGGGTGCATTCCACAATGCATCTCTTGATAATTTTGAACTTACCATCTCTTGAGAGAGATTTATGTTATCCGGTGTAAAGATAAATACACAATCGCCGATTTTTCTTTGGTCACCGCCAAGAGCGTAAGTACAGCCGCAAAGAAAATCTACAACCCTTTGAGATTGCTCTCTATCCAGAAGTTGAAGATTTAAAATAACGGTTTTCTTTTCTTTTAATGCTTCTGCAATTTGTTTTGATTCATTATAGGACCTTGGTTCGAAAACAATTACCTCATAACCTCTCGGCTCACCTTCATAACCGCGTGAAGGCATAGAGATTACCTTTCTTTCATGTCTTGTGTAATTTGGTGCAGGTTTAAATTCAGGCATAAGTGCTGCATTCCTGTCTGTTGCATAGTCTGCATCAAATTCCCCTTGTAAACCTTGAAAAATGTCGTCTTCTTCTTTGCCGCTTTCAAACGGTGATGTTAAAAATTTAACAATATTGTTTATTGTGTTCGAAACTCCGGTCAATGCCTTATCCTCCTAAATTTATTCAAATAATGTTCTACCAAGTCTTATCATTGTTGCACCTTCTTCAAGTGCGATTTTGTAATCATTGCTCATCCCCATGGAAAGTTCTTTCAGGCGGTACATTTCTTTTAATCCGTACATTTCCCTGAAAAGTTTTCTAATTAAAACAGTATCATCAGTCAAAGGTGCTATTGTCATAAGCCCTTCAACACTGATACTGTCAAAGTCACTGATTTTATCAAGCAAATTTTCTAACTGAGAAGGAGCTATACCAAACTTTTGAATTTCCTGTGCATTATTTACCTGAATAAGGATTTTTTGCACAATCCCTTTTTGTTTGGCAATATCATTGATGTGGCTTGCAAGCTCAACAGAATCAACCGAATGTATTAAATCGAACACACCGACTGCTTTCCTTGCCTTATTACTTTGCAAGTGTCCAATCAAATGATAATGTGAATTTGAAGTGATTTCCTCCTTCATTAAGTGTATTTTTTCAATTGCATCCAAAACACGGTTTTCACCAAAATTATTCAGGCCCGCCCTGTAAGCTTCTTCCATTTTATCTGCCGTGTAATATTTTGATACGGCAATAATTGTCGGATTATACTTATTTGCAAATGTCAAAATGCGATTAAGGTTTTCAGAAATCTTAGTATACACTTTTTCACGCCTTTTAAAGCTATGTGATAAGCCTCTACCTTCAAGCTCAAATTAATTATAAACGCAAGGCATGCCCCATGACAACATTTAATTTAGTAATCTATTTGTTGAATAAATCGCCATGGCAAAACATGCACCATGACATGTTTTTGACCGTTTTATTCTCCTTAACATTACTTAATAAATATAGATTTTTTCAAAAAACCATGGCATGGAAAAATAAAAATCGGCATGCCTGTTATTTTTTTACAATATTGAACATATCTTTATAAATTTCAAAAGAACTTTTTATATCGTTCAATATAAAATTCCCCAGCCGCACACTTCTATCCTTAATATCAAATATTCTTTGCTTTAATGTTCTTGGTAAAAGCTCAAGTTTTTCAGGAGTATAAACCACAAATTGAGCTTCCGGTCTTCCAAGCTTTGAATTTATATCAAACATGTGCCTTGTAATATCTGTATCTTTTAAACTATTTATACCCTTTGTTGTATATATTGCATCATACCCATTATTTAGCATTATTTTTCTTAACAGAATTTCTTTTGCTGCCGAATGCTGTCTTGAAGTTTGCATAATATCAAAGACAATAGCAAAAGGATTTTCACTCTGGGGTATATGTTCGGCAGTTCTCTCATTTAAAAATGAATTTATCGTATTATATAAATTTATCATACCTTCCTGGGAAGTTATACCAACACGCATATCATTCGCTTTATAAGAAAGTAATTTTCCTTTTGGACCAGCCACACCTGCAAAAGTTTGCGCAACCTGTTCATCAGGTGTCAAATATATACCTGCACCGCACTCTCTTGCGACAGCCATTATACCGGTCTTGTTTAATTGGTTGCTGTTAAAAGGCGTAATACCTTTTTTAAATATTTTTCCTGTTTCTCCTGTACCATGATAGTATACGTTGTCTTTTGGCAGTATATCATCGGGGCAGATTTCAAAAGCGTTTATCTTTCTGTGAAGATTTACTATATCAGAATTCACAGAAATATCTTTTATTTTAAAGTTATCTTCCAGAATCTTTAATACAGATAAAGTATTGTCACCATTAGGATTTAGACTCTTTTTTTGAAAAAATTCACTTAAAATATCCATATCGTCAGCATTGGATTTTAAAAATTGTTCAGTTCTTTCCTTGGAAATACCTTCCATTGTTAAAAAACCTTCTTTTCTGTCTAAAATAAGCTGTTTTGTTCTGTTTTGGATGCCTTTAAAGGCATCTGCAACATTTTCAGGAATTATTTCTCTATTCTTTTGAATAAAATCATCTAGAGTGTCAATCGCTTTTTCAAAATCAAATTTATCGCCCTCTTTAAAGAAGCTTTTAAAGTCTTCCAAATTCACACTGTATTCACTACCCCGTTTTTTAAGGACTTCATTCAAAAGTTCTTCGCCCAATTTATAAGGTTTAGTTTTCATCGTGCTGCCGCTTAAAGTCTGTGCGGCTTTTACAGGATTTCTTCCGACAGCAGTGACTGCAAGCAATAAAGCCCCTACAACAGCAGCTGTTCCGTATATTTTTTTCTTTTGTGCTTTTGTAAATCTATCATCGATGGTATTCTTGATATGTACAGCTGCCCATACCGGCGGATTTAACATTAATAAAAAAAGGGGGTCTTTCTGGATTTCGATTTATTAACACCTGAAAAACCATTCTGTCCGGCAAAAGGTGCAACAATAGTACTATTCATACAACTAACCATTAACTTTCTGTTTACGTATAATTATACAAAACCAATGAATGTCAAAAATTGCCTAAATTAGTACTTATATTAAATCCATCATTTCTTTAACAGCCATTTCCAAACCGACAAATATTGCTCGGGAAACAATAGAATGACCTATATTAAGCTCGCAGAGCCCTTCGATTTCTTTCATTAAAGAAACATTTTCATAATTCAGCCCATGTCCGGCATTTACTTTTAAGCCAATGCTTTGGGCATATTTCGCGGCATCTTTTAATTTATTGAATTCAATATCACATTTGTCTGTGCCAAATGCATTAGCAAAAGAACCGGTATGCAGTTCAATATAATCGGCACCCGCATCTGCAGAGGCTTTAATCTGCTCTAAATCAGGGTCAATAAAAAGGCTTACAATTATATTTTTTGAATGCAATGCCTCAATAAGTTTGGAAATTTTTTCAAAATTTTGAACAACATTCAGACCGCCCTCTGTTGTAAGTTCAAGCCTTTTTTCAGGAACAATACAGCAGGAATAAGGTGCAACAGATAATGCAATGTCGCGCATTTCATCAGTTGCAGCCATTTCAAGGTTTATATTTGCCTTTAAATTTTTCTTCAAAGCAATAACATCGGCATCTTTAATATGGCGCCTGTCTTCTCTAAGGTGTACGGTAATTGCAGCAGCGCCTGCCATTTCACATATAAGCGCAGCATCAAGAACACAAGGCTCTGCCCCGCCTCTTGCGTTTCTTAAAGTTGCAACATGGTCAATATTTACTCCTAAATTCATATTTTTAAATTTAGCACTTTTTAATATGAAATACAAGATAAAAAGCTAGCTCATATGGTTGATTTTGACACCATTTTGCTGGACTAAATTGTAAATTATTCATATAATAAGAAATGTTACAATAACATTCTTTTTAGCTTAAATAAAGAGAACACAAGTGAACTGTCCTAAATGTAAACATGAGGTAAATCAAAAAGATATTATATGCCCAAATTGTAAGTTGAGGCTTGTCTTTGAATGCCCAAGGTGTAAAAGTGAAATAAAAATAGGAAGTTCATCCTGCAAAAAATGCGGCTTTGTTTTTGTAAAATTCTGCCCGGAATGCGGCAGTGCAAACTATGTTTCATCTACTCATTGCAGAAAATGTTTTCATCAGTTCCACGAAGAAGATATACCTGAAAGCACCCAAATTGAACAAAAAACAGAACAGCCTAAAAAACAGGAAATAAAAGAAATAAAAAAAGAACAAAAGCCGCAGCCTCAGCCCCAAAGCTTGCGCTTAAGTGTTTATGTCGATTTTATAACGCTTAAAAATGTTTTTGAAAAATATAAAGATGAAGAATTTAAACAAAAGGTTATTCTAAATATAAAAACAGCAATTAAACTTGCGTTCAATATTACGCCTGATTTTATACAAGAAGATATTATTAATTTTAAAATTAATTATTCAAAAAAAATCAGTTTTTTAGAAAAAATTAACAAATTTATTGAAGAATTTTCAAAATTTAACCTGATATTAAACGAAACACTTGGCGCCGATATATCATTTAAATTTGCGGTGCTTGGAGAAAACGAAATAAAACCCAATACACCTGTTAAACAGCTTCAATACGGTATTGAAAAAGATATTATAACATCAGAAGGCGCATATAAAATATTATCTGATGAAATCCCGCTTATAAAAATTTCGCCCGATTCTTATAAAATGGTATTTTTAGACCAAAAACCGGAATTTACCCAGAGCAAAAGCGTAAAAGAAGCGGTAGCACTGGAGCTTATTTACGATACAATAAATGACCCGTCAAGCGAAATTAAAGGAATTTCACTAAACGCACCGCGCGGAGCAGGTAAAAGCTTTTTGCTTGAAAAACTTTATAAAAAACTTGAAGATACAAATATTATAGCATTAAAAGGTCACTGCAGCGCACTATCCCAAATAACACCCCTTGGCCTTGTTCAGGATGTCCTGCTTTCATTGTTTAATTTATCCTTTGTACCTTCAAAATACGAAAAAAGGGTGCAGGAATTAAGAAATGTACTTCAAAAAAACTTATCATTTGCAAGCAGCAAGGATACACAAAACGGTGTATTTAATCCTGAAAAAATAGAAACACTTATAAACCTTGTATACCCTGTAGGGGAAGATTTTTATGAGAATATTCTTGCAAACAAACAAAGAACATTCTCGCATCTAAAGGATGTTCTTGAGGCTCTTCGCGGCGAATCACGGCTTGTATTAATTATTGATGATTTTGATTTAATTGATGAAACCTCTTTTGAATTTTTAAAATATTTAACAAACAAAGATTTCTTTGCCGGTAATGCAAAATTTCTTTTATGCTACAGAAACCAACATTCTTTAAATATGTATATAAATTCAGACAAGCTCCCAAAAAGTGCCTGTTTAAATATAAACCTTGCCGCAAATGAAATAGAGGATATTAAAGAGCATATAAAGCTAAGATTTGGTGCTTTTGAAATTTTACCCGAAAAAGTTTCAAACCAGATTATATTGAATTCTCAAGGAAATTTTGCCTATATTGAACAGGTATGTGAACATTTTCTTGAAACAAAAAAAGTTTATCTTAAAGACAAACAGCGGTTTGCATATGATATCAGGGAAGAAAACTATTTTGTACCCCAAACATTAAACGATATACTGGACAGCCGTTTAAAATATTTACAGGCTGTAAATTATCCTTACTATTGTTTCCTTGGCACCGCCTCTCTTTTAGGGGGAAAATTTACAAAATCAATTTTACAAACGGTATTTGAACTTAGTGATGATGATTTTATAAAAGCTGTATCGTTTCTTGAAAAAAGCGGCTACATAACCAAAAAAAGCGAAAATATATTCAAATTCAGAAACACACTTATTTGGACACACATTTATTCTGAAGCAAAAAATGATGAAAAGTTAAAAACCTATAGTGCAAAACTTTTAGCGGAAACATGCGAAAGAACTGTATCCTCACCTGCAATAAGGGCACTTTTAGCACAAACCATAGGGGATAAAGCACTTGCATTTGATTTATGGACAGCAAATTTAAAACTGGCGTCATATATTGGCGATGTGGCATTTTATACTATGTGCCAAAAGCAAAGTCTTGCAAATCTAGAAGAAATGAAACACCCTAACGCCTTTTATATTAAAAATAATATATTTGAAAGGCTTGGAAAATTAACATATGCTAAAAATCCAAAAGAAGCGGTAGATTATTTATCATCAGCACTAATTCATGCTAAAAACAGGGATGAAGAAGAACGCGTGATAGAGCTTTCAGGGTATTTAATACACAGTTTAAAGCTAAACCAAAATTTCCCCGCTATAATTGAAACCGTAGATACCGTACTTCAATATTATGATAAACCGAAATTTGCCCTTCAAAGAGCACTAATCAAAACAAGAAAGGCAGAGGCACTTTTATATACGGGAAATTATGAAGAAGTAGGCACTATTGTAAATTCCGAAATTAACCCGGTACTTCAGGATTGGTTAAAACACCCCAAAAAGAACGAATTTTCAACACTCAGGGAAATATATAATTCCTGGATAAAATCAAATATTATTTTAATAGAGGCCCTTGCACTTCAAGGTAACCCCGCAGTGTTTGAATTAATTGATGCCGTTGAAAAAGAAGTATTTAAAGATAAGAAAAAAGAAAAAATTGTCCTTAATACAAAAATAATTGTAAATCTTAAGCTTGCAACAGCATATGCTTATACAATCAAGGGATATATAAGCCTGTCTGATGAAATTTTGCAATCTATAGTTAAAGATTTTTCATATGCAATTGATGATTCCAAACTAGTTTCAAAATGGAATTCCATTGATATTTTCAATAAAATCCTAAAAGGCGAATATGAAGAAAAAATAAAAGATGAAATGTTTGAAGCCGTAGCCTTTGCGAACAATTGCGGAGATAATTATAGCAAAAATCTTATAAAAACTTTGCTTGCATATGTAATTTTAGAAGAAGGAAACGCACTTAAGGCACTTGAAATTTGTGCCGATGAAATGACCTGGTTTTCAAAAGAAAAAATTGCACTTGGCGCACTTTTATCCTGGTATATAAGTGCTAAAGCCACATTAATAACAAACGGTGCGGATAAAGCCATAGAAATTTGTGAAAAAGCTATAAATATATGCGAAAGCGTTAAAATTAATTCAGTATTCTTTAAAGTGCTGTTTCAGTCCCTAATGGCGCGCGCTTATTTGAATAAAGGAGAACTTGATAACGCCAAAACATATTCAGAGCTTGCCTATCAGGATGCAAACATAAATGAACTTGCATTTTTACAGATGCTTCTTTATAAATTACGCGCTAATGTTATGCAGGATTCAATAGCCGCAATCGACCCCTCCAGAAAGCTTGAGGTTGCAAATAATACAATTAAAACCTACGAAAAAGCACTAAATATGGCAAGTACACTAAACCTTAACAAGCACCACTATGTTATACAAAAAGAATTAACTTCATTCAAGGCATATTGCCAACTGAAAAGGATTATGTAGAGTGCTTTCAAGCCCGCATTGACACATTTAGCAATTTTAACTAAAATTAGGATATGAGTGCACCAAAACATATGTACAGTGAAATCCCCCCGACAAAAATAAGAAACAGGGAGGAAAAATTCAGGGAAGCAAAAAATGTTCCGTTTTGGCATTTTGCAGGAAATATTATTTTCTCTTCAATGCTGAAAAGCCGTTTTTATTCTATGATGTACAAGGGTTTAGAAAATTTTGAAGCACGGGATAAAAACTTTGCCACAATTTTTTATGCTCCGCACTGCAACTGGTGGGATGGGATGGTAGGATATGTTATTATTCATTTTTTATTAAGAAAACTTGGCAAATTCAGAATGCGCCTCATGATTGAAGAAATGAACAGATTTCCGCTGTTTCAGTATGTAGGGTGTTTTCCGATAAACAAAAAATCCGCCCAAAGTGCAATGAAATCTTTAAGCTATGCGACAAATACATTAAAAGACCCCGATATTGCCTTTTGGCTGTTTCCGCAGGGTATAATAAGACCGCCGCATTATAGGCCTGAAATTTTTCAATCCGGGCTTGCATATATGGCACAAAATGCCGCAAAGAAATTTGGCGGGATAAATTTAATCCCCACTGCCGTAAATTACACCTTTTTAAGGCAAGACAGGCCCGAAATTCTGCTTGAATTTGGTAAACCAAAAATAATTACAGACCCTGTTTTTGACAGAAAAGAATTCACCCATAAGCTTGAAAGAGAATTTGAAGAGTTTATGGACAAGCAGCAAGCAGATATCAGCAAGGGTAATTTTGAAGGGTACGAATATTTATATAAAGAAAAACTGCACTGGTGGCGCTATATAGAAAGCAAATTAAAAAGTATAGGCATTAATAACAAAGAAACATAGTTTTATGAAAAAATATTCAATAGGGATTGATTTAGGCGGGACAAAAATCCTTGCAGGAATTGTTGAAAAACAAAGCGGCAAGGTTTTATACGAGGTCAAAAACAAAACAAAAAAAGAAAAGGGCAACAAAAAAATAGGTGAAAAAATCCTTGAAACTTTGGATGAACTTATTAATACAAGCCAAATATCCGTATCCGAAATATCCTCAATCGGGCTTGGGCTTGCAGGACAGACGGATAGGGAAAACGGCATACTGATAAATGCCATAAACCTTGATTGCAAAGATTTTAATGTAAAGGAACTTATAAATTCAAAATACGATATCCCTGTTTTTTGCGGCAATGACGTTGAAGTTGCAGCATTAGGAGAGCTTAAATACGGTGCAGGCAGGGGCTTTAAAGATATTGTCTGTATTTTTGTGGGTACCGGTATAGGTTCTTCCATAATTAAAGACGGCAAAATCCACCTTGGCGCAAGCGGCTCGGCCGGCGAAATAGGACATATAATTGTAGATTTAAACGGCAGGGGCTGTTCCTGCGGGGCCCACGGGTGCTTGGAAGCCTACGCAAGCCGAAGTGCCATTGAATCAAGGATTTTGGGTGCCGTTAAAAAGGGTAGAAATTCAATAATTACAGAGTTTACAAACTCATCCTCCATAAGCTCTAAACATATTAAAAAATCACTTGATGCAAGAGATGAGGTTGTTACATTGTATGTAAATGAAGCTATAGAGTATCTTTCAGGCGGTATTGCAAGTGTTATAAATTTTTATAACCCGGAACTTGTAATCCTTGGCGGCGGGTTAATCCAGAGTGTGGATGAATTTTACCTTGGCACCATTAAAAAGGCAAGGGCAAAGGCTCTCCCTGTACCTGCAGCAATTACACAGTTTAAAAAAGCGGAACTTGGGGATTATTCAGGCGTTATCGGCGCATCTATGCTTGAAACAGTGCGTTAAAATAGTATAATTGTTTTATGGATATTTTTAACAACCTTGAAACATGCTCACTTTCCGCCTTTCTTAAAAAAACAGAAGTTGGTATAAGCCTTAGCCTAAGCGGGCTTAACAACCCGTTAAGACTTCTTATACTAAATAAAATTGCAAACAGCAGCAAAAAGAAAATCCTGTTTTTAACCCTGAATGAACAAAGTGCACTTAAATACCAAAAAGATTTAGAGAGTATTTTTAATATAGAGGCTAAAATCCTTCCGTTTCAAGAGATTAACCCGTATGAGGATGTAGATAGAAATTATTATATATACGAAGAACAGGTAAATGTACTTACAGGCGAATACCCTTTGGTGATAGCACCTGTCAGGGCATTGTTAGAGAAATTTCCCGATAAGAATTTTTATAATAAAAACTCTTTTGAAATAAATAAAGGGGATGAGGTTGATTTTAGCGGAATTAAAGACAAACTCATTGATTTAGGGTATAAAAGAGTGCCTATGGCAATGGATGCCGGGGAATTTTCAATTAAGGGGGATATTCTTGATATTTATACATTATACCCAAGCCCTGTAAGGATAGAGTTTTTTGCAGATACTGTTGAAGATATAAGAATGTTTGACCCAAATACCCAAAAAAGTTTTAAAAAACTGGATAGCATAAGGGTTTTACCGCTTCATAATTTTTTAATAAATAACGAAAATAAGGCAGAATTTAAAGGTAAACTTTTTAAAACGTTAGAAAACTTTGGCAGAAGTGAAATTACCGATATTTTATACACTGAAACCATTGATAAGCTTGAAAATGAAGGATATTTTGAAGGTATACAATATTATCAAAGCTACTTAAATAAAGACCTTGTACCGGTTTTAGACTTTTTCAAAGATTATATTTTAATATATGATGATACGGTACAAATTAATGCAAAATATCAAAACCTTGATGACGAGATGCTTTCGGCCTATCAAACAAACCTTGCTTCAGGGCTCAAATTGCCGCTTGACGCTAAAAACCACACCACATATGAAGAATATAAAAAAGAGGTTAAAAAGTTTAAACAGATAGGGTTTGATGCTTTTATAGAAAATTTTGGCGAAAACCTTGGCAGCGAAAAGGTTTTAGACGATACATTTTCAAATAAATTTATAGAATTTGAAACCAGCCTGCCTCCGTTTTTTTCTTCATCAGCAGAGGAAATTTCAAAATATATAAATACCGAAACACAAGACGGTGCAGAGGTTTTTATCTGCACAAACTACCCGAAAAGATTTGGTGAAATTTTAAAAGAATTTGAAATATATTCAGAAAAAATATACATCTTGCCCCCTTTAAGCTCCGGCGGCGGAATTATAGAGCATCCGTACGGCGAAAACCCGCAAAACACCTGTAAAAAATGGATATTTCTATCCGATAAAGAACTTTTCAATAAAAGGGCAAAGGATATAACAAGCCGCAAATATACTTCCCATAAGCAATCCCAGGATTATATCGATTCTATTAATGATATTATGGAAAACGAATATGTCGTGCATTCTATCCACGGGGTAGGGATTTTCAAGGGTTTAAGAAAAGAAGAAATGGACGGCGCCCTAAAAGATTATCTTGAAATTGAATTTCAGGGCGGAGATAAGCTTTTTATGCCGGCAGAGCAGATAAACCTGCTATACCGCTACAGGGGCGGAGGCAATATTAAGCCGAAACTTTCAAAAATGGGCGGAGCCGCATGGGAGAATACAAAAAATAAGGCAAAAGGCGAAGTAAAAGAGATTGCATATGATTTACTAAAACTTTATGCAAAGCGTGAAATGTCTACAGGCATTGCTTTTGAGCCTGACACAACCTGGCAATACGAAATGGAAGATGCTTTTGAATTCACCGAAACCCCGGACCAGATGCAGGCTATCATTGATACAAAAAATGATATGGAAAATGAACACCCGATGGATAGGCTTATATGTGCGGATGTAGGTTTTGGAAAGACTGAAGTTGCGATTAGAGCCATATTTAAGGCCGTTATGTCCGGCAGACAAGCCGCCCTTATTGCACCTACGACCATTTTAGCATTGCAACACTATCAAACTATAGCAGAAAGGTTTAAACCGTTTTCGGTTAATGTACAGTTATTATCTAGGTTTAAGACCCCTAAAGAGCGTAGGGAAACAATAAAGATGCTGTCTGAGGGCACATGCGATGTGGTAATAGGCACGCACAGTCTGCTTTTTGACCGTGAATTTAAAAATTTAGGACTTCTTGTGATTGACGAAGAGCACAAATTCGGCGTGGCACATAAGGAAAAGCTTAAACGTTTCCGTGAAAATATAGATATACTTGCAATGTCAGCTACACCAATCCCAAGAACCCTTAATATGGCGCTATCAGGCTTGAAGAATATGTCCTTAATCAATACAGCGCCGAAAAACAGGCTGCCTGTAAAAACATATGTAGGTGAATTTAATGAGGCATTTTTGAAAAACGCCGTCAATCACGAACTTCAGCGTGACGGGCAGGTGTTTTTCGTGCATAACCGCGTGGAGAGCATATTTGCGGTGCATCAATATCTTCAAAACCTGCTTCCTAACGCACGTATAGCCGTTGCGCACGGTCAAATGAATGAAAATGAACTTGAAAAAATCATGTATGATTTTGGCCAAAAGGCCTATGATATCTTGCTTTGCACCACCATAATAGAATCAGGGCTTGATATTTCAAACGCAAATACAATTATTATTAACGATGCGGACAAATTCGGCCTGGCACAGCTGTATCAGCTCCGCGGAAGGGTAGGAAGGTCTGATAGACAAGCGTTTTGCTACTGTTTCTATAAAAAATCAAAAGAACTAACGCAAGATGCATTTAAACGCCTGAGTGCCATAAAAGACTTCTCCAGTCTGGGCTCCGGGTATCAAATTGCCCTAAGAGATATTGAAATAAGGGGTGTCGGAAATATACTGGGCGCAAAACAGCACGGGCATATGGTAAATGTGGGTTTTGACACCTATGTAAATCTGCTTGAAGAATGCGTCAATGAGCTTAAAAATGAGGCTAAACAAGGAATTGAAGCGTATAAAAACCCTGAAAAACAGGCTATACAAAAGAAAGAGCCATGTATAGTTGATATAAAAGCAACAGCATATATACCTGATGAGTGGGTAGGGTCTTATGAGCAGAAAATGCTTGAATATAAGCGCCTTGCGGATGTGAAAAGCATTGCAGAGCTTGAAAATATGACTGCAAGCTTCAGAGACAGGTTCTCAAAACTGCCTGATAGCGTGGAAAACCTGATAAAGCTTATCCGTTTAAGGCTTTTAGGAAGTGCAATTAACATAACCCAAATCCGTGAAACACCCGACAATATAAGGATTTACACCCCTTTTACAATGCAGGAGTGGCTGATTTTAAAAAGAAAGCTTGATTTAAATATTACAAAATATTTTCAATGGACAAAACCCCCAAAATCCGTGAAAGGCACACAGGGCATACTTTTGATGAAGAAAAACGGGCTTGAATTCAATGAAATATTTAACATATTGGCGGATTTGTTTTATTATATATCTCATATAATATTAGAATTTAAAAAATAAAATCATAATGAAGAGGAGAAAATTATTATGAAATTAGTTAAATCTCTGCTCACTGCGGGACTTTCAGTTGGTTTGCTTGCAGGCTGCACACTTGATAAAACCGCAATTGTGACAGTAAACGGTGAAGCAATCACAAAAGGGCAGTATGAAGAAGTATTAAACAAACAAACAAAAAGCCCGCAGTTTAAACAGCTTGGGCCCGAGGCAAAAGACCCAAACGGCGTTATGATGCTTATGGCAAAAGATAGAATTATTAACGAATTAATCGTTAAAACCCTTTTAGAACAACAAATAAAAGAACATAAAATCACGGTTACAGATGATGACATTAAGGCTAAAAGGAAAGATATTACTGAAAAAATAGGCTCAGAAGAAAGACTTCAGGAAATTTTAAAAGAAAATAACGTATCAGAAAGCCAACTTAAAGAAGACCTTGTTAATGAAATCAAGATAGACAAGCTTGTAAGCGCAACTGCTGATGTAAAAGTGTCAGATAAAGAAGTGGCGGATTTTTATAACGAAAACAAAGCCTCTTTTGACCGCCCGGAAAGGGTAAAAGCGGCACACATTTTGATTGAAGCTAACCCTGATAAAATTAAACAGGATATTATTGATGCGGATAAAAACGGTAAATTAACCGCAGCTGAAATTGATGCTAAAGTTAAAGCCAAATTGGATGAAAAAATGGCACAGGCAAAGAAAGTGCGTGAAGAAGTCGTTAAAAATCCTGAAAAATTCGGCGAACTTGCTAAAAAATACTCAGAAGACAAAGCCTCTGCAGTTAATGGCGGAGATTTGGGTTTCTTCCCGAAAGACGCTATGGTTAAAGAATTTGCAACAGCAGCTTTCAGCCTAAAACCCGGTGTTGTTTCAGAAATTGTTGTAACGGAATTCGGCAACCATATAATTATCGTGCGCGACAGAGCAGCAGCAGGCCTGCAGCCGCTTGATAAAGTTAAGGATGAAATCAAAGCATACCTTGAACAACAAAAGAAAATTTCAGCTTTACAAAATTTATTTGAAGGCTTAAAAGCAAGCGCTAAGATTGAATACAATGATAAAAGCTTTAGCCCGGAAGGCATTCAGCAGGCAATAAGGGTTGATATTCAAAAGAAACAACAAGCCCAACAGCAATTGCCGCAAGATGCACCGGCAACGCCTGCAAATAAGTAAATAGCGAACAGTAAAATTTTATGATATTATATAGCCATTCCTAAAACAGGGAATGGCTATATTTAACCTTAAAATTCAAAAAAGGAGGCTTATATGGGCAAAGTTATCGAACAAAACAAAATTGAAGAACTTTGTAACCAAATAAGGAAACAAAAAAAGACAATAGTTGCCACAAACGGGTGTTTTGATATTCTGCATGCAGGGCATGTAAGGTACCTTAAAAAAAGTAAAGATTTCGGCGATGTTTTAATTGTAGGGTTAAATTCAGATAGTTCCGTCAAAATTTTAAAAGGGGAAGGACGCCCGATAAATAATGAAAATGACCGTGCAGAGGTATTATGCGCTTTAAGCTCTGTTGATTATGTTGTAATTTTTAATGAAAAATCCCCTGTTGATTTGCTTGATAAAATAAAGCCCAACATTTATACAAAAGGTGCTGATTACACGCTAAACACACTGCCTGAGGCTGATGTAATTTTAAAAAACAACGGCTGGGTAGAGTTTATAGATTTTGTCGAAGGAAAATCTACAACAAAAATAATCGACAAAATGAAATAAATGTAATAAAATAGACTTATTCAATTAGGAGAGGAGACAATTAAACCGTGGGTAAAGTTTTTTCACAAGAAGAAATATCTCAATTCGTAGGCGGGATTTTAACAAAGGCAGATGAAGCAAAAATAACAAAAGTTGCTCCGCCGCTTTTAGCAGATGAAGAGACTCTTGCGCTTGCTCTTGGTGAAGAAGAGATTGAAAATTTAGCCAAAACAAAGGCTAAATGTGCACTTGTTCCCCTTGGTGTAAATCTTGACGGCATATCAACAATTGAAGTTGAACGCCCGAGGCTTGCAATGATGAAATTGTTAAACCTTTTCTACGAGGCACCTGATTCTACAATCGGTGTTCATCCAAGTGCAATTATTCACCCAGATGCCAAAATCGGTAAAGATGTAGCTATAGGCCCAAATGTTGTTGTTTCCCGCGGGGCTGAAATTGGGGACGGGACAAAACTTTTAGCTAATGTTTATATAGGAAAGTTTGCAAAACTTGGCAAAAACTGTCTTCTTCACCCGGGTGTAAATATCGGGGATTTTATACAAATAGGCAACAACTGCATATTGCACCACGGCGCAAGCATCGGGGCTGACGGTTTCAGCTTTGTAACAGAAAAACCCGATAACATTGAAACCGCAAGAAAAGAGGGAGAAATCAAAGGTGGAAAAGCAGACCAGAAAGTATTTAAAATTCCTTCTTTGGGGTCCGTTGTCATTGAAGACGATGTTGAAATCGGTGCAAACACAACAATAGACAGAGGTACTATTGAAAACACCGTAATAGGTGCCCAGACAAAAATAGATAACCTTGTTATGATAGGGCATAACTGCAAGGTAGGAAAAGCCTGTATGATAGTATCACAAGTGGGTATTGCAGGCAGCTGTACAATAGGCGACAGGGTTGTTATTGCAGGCCAGGCAGGCCTTGCTGACCATATAAGCATAGGTTCCGATTCAATAATCCTTGCACAATCAGGGGTTACAAAATCACATCCTGAAAGAAGTGTTCTTATGGGTGCACCTGCGGTACCGAGAAAAGATTTCTTAAAACGCTTAAAATATTTAAGCGAAGCGGAAGTTATGGTTCAAAAATATAAAAAATATCAACATTTATTAGAAGATTATGAGAAGTTTTTAAATGAAGACGCTAAAATCTAGTTTTAACATAAAAGGTGTCGGGCTTATGTCCGGCATTGAATTTGAGGTTGAAATTAACCCTGTTTCTAAAAAAGGAATTTATTTCAGATACAACAACAAAACGGTTCAGGGAAAAACGGAAAATGTTATTTCGGCAGACCATTGTGTTGTGGTTGCAAATGTAAATGAAGGTGCGGATTTTAGGGTTGCCCTTATAGAACATTTTATGGCAGCATGTGCTATATGCGGGCTTGATGGGGTTGAAATGGTATTTAAACCTTTAGGATTTGATGCCCCTATGTTTGAAGTACCTATTTTAGACGGTTCATCAAAGGTTTGGGTGGAAGAATTTAACAAAGCCGGCTATACGGGAGAAGAAGATACATATCCTGCTCTTGAAACACCTGTTACATTCCAAAAAGGCAGAAGTGCCGTTATTTTAATGCCGCTTGATAGTAAAGAAGAAGATACAAAAATAAGCTATGCCGTAAACTTTAACCACCCAATGTTAAATAACAGGTGGTGTGAAATGACCCAGGATAAAAATCTTGATGAAATCACAGAGGCAAGGACATTCGGGTATTTAAAGGATTTAGAAACATTCCAAAAAATGGGCTTATCAAAAGGTGTAACTATTGATAATACTGTAGGCCTCACGGATGAAGGATTTACAACCGATTTAAGAAGTGAATATGAGCCAAATAAACATAAAATTCTTGATATAATAGGTGATTTATACCTAACAGGGCTAAACCCGTTAAAGATAAAATCAAATATAATAGTGAAAGAAGCAGGCCACGCACTTCATATTGAGGCTGCAAAGATTTTAAAACAGGCATATAGCGCAAGCCTCACTGTATAAAAGCAAAATAATTTGATGGAGAGATAAAAATGACAGATACAGTAATCAAACCTATTTCTATGGATATAATAGAAATTATGGAAATGCTCCCGCACAGATATCCCTTTTTATTGGTGGATAGAATTGTTGAATGTGTCCCCGGGGAATATTCTAAAGGGTATAAAAATTTAACGGCAAATGAAATGTTTTTTAACGGGCATTTCCCAGGAAACCCTATTATGCCCGGTGTTTTACAGATTGAAGCTATGGCACAAAATGCTGCCCCTATTTTATTAAAACTGGATGCCTATAAAGGCAAACTTGCATTATTTGCGGGGATTGACAAGGCAAGATTTAAAAATATTGTACGCCCCGGGGATAGATTTGATATGGAAACAAGAATGACCAAAATCAAAGGCCCTGTTGCAAAATGCGAAGGCAGAGGTTTTGTGGACGGCAAACTTTGCGTTGAAGCGGAAATTACAATTGCCCTGAAATAATAAGATAAAAGAAAGTGTGAAAATATGACAATACATAAAAGCGCGATTATAGATGAAAGCGCAAAAATTGCCCCCGATGTTGAAATCGGCCCGAATGTTGTTATAGGTAAAAATGTAACGATAGAAAGCGGGGTCAAAATAGGGGCTAATGCAAGTATTGAATACGCTGAAATTGGTGAAGGAACAAGAATATCACCTTTTGCATCAATAGGCGGAGAACCGCAGGATTTAGGATACAAAGGTGAACCCACAAAGGTTGTTGTAGGCAAAAACTGCTGGATAAGAGAATTTGCAACAATTAACAGAGCCTCAGGTGAAGGCGGTGTTACAAAAGTCGGCAATAAATGCCTGATTATGGCATATGCCCACGTTGCACATAATTGCGTTTTAGAAGATGAAGTGATTATGGCAAATGCTGCAACAATAGGCGGACATACACATGTTGGATTTGGCGCATGGCTTGGCGGTTTAAGCGTTTATCATCAAAATGTAAGGGTTGGCGAAATGGCAATTGTGTCAGGAGCCTCCGCTACACGTCAGGATATACTCCCCTATTCAAAATCTGAAGGCATCCCCCCGATTGTAAGAGATATAAACGCTATAGGATTAAGGCGCAGGGGAATAGATAAAGCCTCAAGAGATGCTATCCATAAGGCTATAAGAATATTAAAAAATCCTGAATTAAACACTACAATGGCCCTTGAGGAGATTGAAAAAAGTGTAGAAAAGAATGAATATGTAAACAAACTTGTAGAATTTATTAAAACCTCAAAAAGAGGGGTTTGCATAAAATCTAACAAAGATGCTTTTATGAGTACCGGAGAAGAATCAACGGAGGAAATTTAGATGCAAAAAAACAGTATTTTTGAAAAATATGCACAAATACTTGTAGAATATTCAACAAATGTTCAAAAGGGCGATTTGGTTCTTATCAGGGCTGAAAGCACAATTTGTCAACCATTGATTAAAGAAATATACAAGCTTGTTATTCAAAAAGGTGCACATCCAATCGTAAGGTGTTCAATGGACGGGTTAGCAGAAACTTTTATTAAATATGCAGATGATGAACAGCTAACATACATTGACCCGATTACAAAATTAGAGTACGAAAAAGTTGATAAATTAATATCTATAGGCGCACCGTTAAATGTTAAAAATATGGCAAGAGCCAATGCCCAAAAAATGGCAAAAAGATCTTCCGCTACAAGAGATTTATCAACATTAATGCTTAACCGTGCTGCTAAGGGCGATTTATCCTGGGTCATAGCAGATTTCCCGACACAGGCCCTTGCGCAGGAAGCAAAGATGTCTTTAGATGAATATTCTGATTTTATTATTAATGCTTGTTATCTTGACCTTGATAACCCGATTGCAAAATGGAAATCTATAGGAAAAGAACAGGACAGAATTGTTGATATTTTAAACGGCACCAAAAAACTGCATATAATTGGTGAAAAAACAGATATAACATTCAGTGTTGAAGGCAGAAAATGGATAAGCTGCTCCGGGCTTAATAATTTCCCGGACGGCGAAATATTCACATCTCCTGTTGAAGACAGCGCAAACGGTGAAATTTATTTCGATTTTCCTGCAATATACAGAGGAAACGAATCTCATAAAATTCATCTTAAGCTTGAAAACGGCAAGGTGGTTGAAGCACATGCCGAAAAAGGCGAAGAATTTTTGCTTTCTATGCTTGATATGGATGAAGGCAGCAGATTTGTCGGCGAAATTGCAATCGGCACAAATGACAGGGTGCAGGATGTTACGGGAAACATTTTATTTGATGAAAAAATCGGCGGCTCAATCCACATGGCACTTGGTGCAAGCTATCCTGAAACCGGCGGCAAAAATGAATCCGGCCTGCACTGGGATATAATTAAAAACATGAAGGAAAATTCCAAAATATTTGCGGATGATAAACTTGTTTATGAAAACGGCAAATTTGTTGTATAACATATAAGGATTTTCTTGCAACAAATGTATAACAAAGAACAATATAAAGGGATTTTAGAATATTTTAAGGATGATTTAGAGCTTACCTTAAGAGAAATAAAATCTCTTTTGTTTAGCAATGAAAATGCTTTGAATGAAGAACTTGATGAATTTTTATCATCAAAATCAAAACGCCTGCGGCCACTTTTAGTATTTATGGTATACAATGCAATATGCAAACCCGATAAAAATATGCCCCCAAATAAAAATATTATTAAACTTGCCGCGGCACTTGAACTGCTGCACAGTGCCACACTGTTACATGATGATATCATTGATGAAGCGGACACACGGCGCACAAGAGAAACTTTAAATAATAAATACGGTGCTAAAATTGCAACGCTTGGGGGGGATTATTTATTATCGCTTAGCTTAAAATTATTATCAGAAATCAATTCACCCGAAATTTTCAAATATTTTTCAGAAAACACACTTAATATATGCAAGGGAGAGATTAATCAATTTTTTAACAAAAACAACACTGTGACAATTGAAGAATATATTGAAAAATCTAAAAATAAAACAAGTTCTCTTTTTATTGCAGGGGTAAAATCCGCCCTGTATTTAATTAATAAAGAAATTAAGCCTGTTTTAAAAAGCACTAAAGAGGCATTTTTAGGATATACTTTAAATTTTTCCCTGGGGTTTCAGATTTTTGATGATATAGAAAACTTTTTAAATAAAAATATTGAAAAATCAGGCTCTGATATAGAAAATGGAATATACACATTACCATATCTTTATTTATTACAACAAAATCAAATTTATGATATCATAGAACCAACCAACCAAATGCGCCAAGAGGCAGAAAAATTCTCTATAGAATATCTGAATAATATATTGGACAATGCCGCAAAAAGCTTGGATAGCGCAGAAAATATTGATAGCAAACTGCTCATAAAACTTACCGGGATTTTTAAAATACAAGAATGAAAGAAATTACAATTAAAAAGATTTTATCATTTTTAAAAGAAACACTTGATACAATATTATTTGTATTAATTGCGGTTATTGTAATCCGGTTTTTTATAGGTGAACTCAGGTGGATACCGTCAGGCTCTATGCACCCGACTCTTGTTGAAGGGGACAGGCTTTTTGTTGAAAAACTTACAAAACCTGTGAGGGAATTTCAAAGAGGTGACATAATTGTTTTTTATCCGCCTGAAGAATTTTTGAAAAAAGATTTTCTATCAGTGCTTTCAAGGCTTACCGGAATATACTGCAAAGATATTGCATTTATTAAAAGAATTGTCGGCATGCCCGGTGATAAGCTTGAAATAAAATCCGAAAATGACGGACACTTTGTATATATAAACGATAAAAGACTTGATGAGCCATACATTTTATCAAAAACAGACTGGACACAATGCAGAGATGATATGTATTGCGGGCCCTTTACGGTTCCTGATAATAATTATTTTATGATGGGTGACAACAGGGGAAATAGTCAGGACAGCAGATATTGGGGGTTTTTACCGCAAAACAGGGTTGTAGGACGAGCCGTTTTTGTATTTTGGCCTCTCAACAGAATAAAAAAACTTACACAGCAAGGATAAACGACAGGTGTAACAAAATTTGACATACCAGTGCCTTTTGTTGTCTAATAGTAGTAGACTTGAGGCTTTTATTATCCTGGATATATTTTAATGTATATAAAACGATTAGAAATCGATAATTTTAAATCCTTTGCAAATAAGGTTGATATTCCTTTTCTGCCTGGTTTTACAGCTATTGCCGGAATAAACGGTTCAGGGAAAAGCAATATTATAGACAGTATGCTTTTTGCATTAGGGCTTTCTTCAGCAAGAGCCTTAAGGTCCGAAAAGGGCGTTGCGGATTTAATTACAACCCATAACAACAGGAATGAAGCACAGGTTAAAGTTGTTTTTGATTTAGACGATGAAATCGGAACAGAGTTGTCATTTGCAAGAAAGGTTAAAAAAAATTCATCCGGATACGTAAGCACGTATTATCTTAATGATAAACCTATAACACTTACTCAAATGCACTCAGAGCTTGAAAAATATTCAATTACCCCTAACAGTTACAATGTTATTATGCAAGGGGACGTTGTAAGCCTTGTAAACTGCTCATCTTTAGAAAAAAGAAAGTTTATTGATGAAGTTGCCGGCACTGCCGATTTTGACAGAAAAATTGAAACCGCAACGGGGGAACTGCAAGCAGTTGAAGAAAGGGTGAAAGAATCTAATCTTATATTATCGGGAATTGCATCAAGACTTGAAGAATTAAAGGAAGAAAGAGAAGTTGCCCTTAAGTATCAGGAATTAAGGAATGAAAAAGACGGTTTAGAGAGCCAAATTACAACTGTTAAGTATTTTGATTTTAAAAAGATACTTGATATGGTGCATGAAAATATCCTAAAAGCCACTAAGGATAAGAAAAAGCAGGAAATTGAAATAGAAAATAAGCAGGCTGAAATAGATAAAAAGAAAGAAGAATATGATGAAATATGCGCTAAAGTAAAAGCGCAGGGTGAAGATAAACAGCTTGAAGTCAAAAAACTTGTTGAAGAAAAGAAAAGCGAAATCCAAAGAAGGAAAGACTCTATTCTGCATACTGATAAGGTTATAAATTCTAACAATAAAACTATTTATGCCGCACAAAATGCTATTGAAGAATTTAACCTTAAAAAGACGCAAACAACTTCTGTTATTGAAGAAAAAGAAAAACAAAAGCTTGAATTACAGGGCAATCTTGAAACTAAAAAGGAAGAACTTTCAAAAATTTTATCAGAAGTTACAGGGTTAAACAAAACAGCAAATACATACATAGAAAAAAGAAACGCTCTAAGAAAAGAGCTTGATAATTTAAAAGATGATGAAAACTCTTTAATTAAAGAAAAACTTCCCAACGAATCAAAATTAGAAACTCTAAACAGGGAATTAAACGACACAAACAAAGCAATTGAGGAACTTGAAAAAAGGGGTAAAACTTTTGACGATGATAAGGATAAACTATCCAGTCAGGTGGAAATTTTAACAAAAGAACTGGATGAACTTAAAACTCTTCAAAAAATTGTCTTTGATGATATCGATAAAACAAAAACACAAATTCAGGACGATATATATTCTATCCAACTTGCAAATAAAAAGATTGCACAGCTTGAGGCCAACAGGCAGGCGTTTAAAACATTCGGGCTCGGTGCCGGGGTTGAAACAGTTATGCAATCAGGCCTTGCAGGGGTACACGCCCCGTTAAGCCAACTCGCCGATGTAGAGAGTGAATACACGGATGCCATAAATGAGGCGCTTGGCGCAAGGAGCAGGTTTGTAATAGTTGAAGATGAAAATGTTGCAAGCAGGGCAATTGAAATTTTAAAATCCCAAGGCAGGGACAGGGCAACATTTTTACCGTTAAGCAAATTGAAACCCGCACCAAACAATCTGCCGCTTCCAAAAATACAGGGTGTGGTTGATTATGCTATAAACCTTATTGATTTTGATGATAAATATCTTAAAGCTTTCTTTTTTGCACTGGGTGAAACTTTAGTTGTTGAAGATATGCAGACAGCTAAAAAATTAATGGGCAAATACAGAATTGTAACACTTGACGGTGAAATATTTGAAAAATCAGGGGCTATTACAGGCGGTGCCAAAAGAAAAAATATGCCAGCTTTTGGCAAAGCGGATGACAGAGAATTGAATAACTATAAGGAACGTCTTGCCGAACTGGAGGCAGGATACAAACAAAAAGAAGATAAGCGCGTAACTTTAGAAAAGAAATTTGAAGAAATCCGTGCTAATTATTCTAATGCACTAAATTCTCTGCAGGCTGCAAAATATGAATACGGACAGCTCATTAAAAGTCATGAACAGTTTGAACAGATAATAGAAGAAAAACTTAAAAGAATTAATGAAATTACCCCTGAAATCAAAAAAACAGAGATGATTTTAGATAAATTTGAACAAAAACATGTTGAAATCTTGGATAAAATTACAAATATTCAAGCAGAGGTTGAAGAGGTTGAAAAATTTATAGATGAAGGTGAATTGAAAAAACTTCAGGAAATGACTCAAGGGGTTGAAAATGAGATAAAAGAAATTGAAAAGAAGATTTTAAATACTGAAAATGAGATTTTAAAAGATAATCAAACAATCTTATTTAACGACAAAATGATTGAACAAAAGGAGCTTGATATAAAGAAATTAACCTCTGATAATGTCGGCCTGAATGAAGATAAACAAAGGTTTGAAATAGATATAGCCGAAATTTCAAAGGTGCTTGAAGAACTTGAAAAACAGGTTGTGGAATTAGGTAAAAACCTTGTAGAACTTCAAAATTTGAGACAAAAAATCCAGGATGAAATGCTGAGCGCTCAAAATGAAAGAAATATTCTTGAAAATGATATTGAAAGAATAGCAGAATCGATTGAAAGCTTTAAGGCAAGGCGAAACGAAGTCGAGCCGCAGCTAAATGAAGTAATTGAAGAGTTAAAAAACAAAGGCATCAAAACAGACGAACTTGTGCCAACCGAAATTTCAACGGATGAAATTATGGCAAAAATTCAAAAACTTCAAAAGAAAATGGATGAACTCGGGCTTGTTAATATGAGAGCAATAGAAGATTATAGCATCGTATTAAATAAGCAAAACGAACTTAATACCAAGATTGAAACCCTTGAAAACGAGAAAAACGAAATTCAGAGCAGGATGACAGGGTATGAAAACCTGAAAAAAGAAACTTTCCTGAATACATTCAATTCCGTAAATGAACATTTTAAGACAATATTTACGGAACTTACGGACGGCAGCGGCGAATTAATTCTTGAAAACCATGAGAATCCGTTCCTTGGCGGGTTAACTGTTGAAGGAAACCAAAAAAACAAAAATAAACAAAAGCTTGCAGGGATGAGCGGCGGGGAAAAAACCCTTATGGCATTATCCCTCGTATTTGCGGTGCAAAGACATATGCCGGCGCCGTTTTACGCCTTAGATGAGGTGGATGCAGCGCTTGACGGGTTTAACGTGGAACGTATCGCAAAAATGATTAATACACAGGCTGAACACACCCAGTTTGTGGTTATAAGCCAAAGGTCGCAGATGATAGAATCAGCAGACAGGATGATTGGTGTAACCCAAAATAAAGGTAGGACAATGGTTTCAGGCATCACAAACAAGCAAACCGCCTAAATAAAAGAGGAAAAAGATGAATAATTCTGTAAAATTTTATAACAACAATAAAGAGGATATTTTAAAGGCAGCAGGCATATATTCTGAATCCGGCCGCGGGTCAAATTATGAATACGAAATGGTTTCTGCCGTTTCAAACACTGCAAACAGCCCTGTTAATGCCATTGAAATTATCGTGGATATGGCAAAAACAGGAAAAATAGACCCATGGAATATTGATATTGTAAAAGTTTATGATGAATATATGAAAAAACTGCAGGAATTAAACGAAAACAACAACCTGAAATTTGTAGGAAGGGCTTTTGTATTTGCCTCAATCCTGCTTAATTTAAAATCAAAAGTATTGTCAGGAATAAGCCTTGCGGATTTTGAACCGGAGGCTGAATTTGATGACGGGTTTGATGATTTTGGAGCCGATTTTGAACCCGAACAGCTTCAGCTGCCTTCCTCAAATGTTATATCTTTTGATGAAGTACTTCAAAGAAGGACAAGTACAAAATTAAACAGAAACAGGGGTGTTACTTTAAACGATTTAATCAGACATCTTGAATTTTATGAAGAACTTGAAAAGAAAAGGGCATTAAAGAATACTCTTGAAAGGCAAAAAAGACGCCTTGAAAGAAACTATGCAAAACTTTCTACAACAGATATCATTGATATGACCCAAGATGAATATATTGAGGATTTAGTAAATAAAATGGAGCAAAACCTCAATAAAATTTTAGAAAGAGAAGAAAAAATTGAAATTACCGAACTTGGCGTTATAGGTTTTAGCCGTACGGCCGCATATATTGCAATATTATACCTTGCATCATACGGCAAGTTTGAAATTGAACAAAATGAATTTTACGGAAACTTGTATGTAAAATTACCCGAAAATAAACCCTTAGAAGAAGGATTAAAAAATGCCGGCTGAAGAAAACAATGAAAAAAACAATCTAAAGGCCAAAGTTGAAGCCGTGTTATTTGTAACAGCAAAGGCTATGAAACCGCTTGAAATATCAGAACTGCTAAAGGTAGACGAAGGGGAGGTGGAAAATGCCCTTCTTGATTTGATGTTTGATTATTCAAGCAGAGATGGGGCACTTGAAATTGACGATGAGGACGGGTATATCATTCAGGTTCGGAGCGAACATCTTGATATTGTTGAAAAACTTTGCCCGGTGGATTTAAAACCCGCCGTATTAAAAACTTTAACTGTAATTGCCCTTAAGGAACCCATAAGACAAGCTTATTTAAAAGAACTAAGGTCAAATGCATATGAACATGTGACAGAATTGCTTGAAAAAGGACTAATATCAAGAACAAAAGACAAAAACGGCCGTTCTTATAACCTTAAAACAACACCAAAGTTTGCGGAATATTTTAAGCTTAAAGGGGATGCAAAAACCCTTGCAAAGCTTTTAGATACTACAAAAGAACTTAAAGATTTCTAAACTTGCTTTTTTAAGAATGTTTTTAGTATAATTCAATAAAGACATATGTTTTACTAATTAAAGTTAAGGAGTTATTCAATGAAAGTTAAAATTGAAGAAGGATGCATAGCATGCGGTGCTTGTGAATCTTTTTGCAGTGACGTATTTAAAGTAGAAGATGTTGCTACAGTAGTTGAAGCAAACATTGCAGGTAACGAAGATTGCATTAAAGAAGCGGCAGATGCTTGCCCGGTTTCTGTAATCCAAGTTGAAGAATAAATAAACAAAAATAAACTTTAGTTAATAACGCCCTTTTGGTTACGAACCCTGGGCGTTATTTTTGTTATCCGCAAATCCAAACATACTTGCAAACTTATTTCCAACCGTATTTTTTGCAGGGTCTAAATAACTTATATAATCATCAATAGTAACAACGGAAGGCTTAGCGTTTTCATCAAGACCTCTTGATTTTTTATACGCTTTATCAAGCTTTTTACAAATCCTTGTCGTAATAAAAGCTGTCCCAAGGCTGAACAACATAGACTTTCTGCCGCTAAACTGATTAATGGCACCATAAAGGTTTGTACCTACGGTTGATATCAAAGGCAAACCTGTTGTAAGCCCCAGGCTCACTCTTTCATCGTTATTATCAGCCTGTGCAAGATATAAAAGAAGACCGCCTGCTGATGTTATAAGGGTTAAAAAGTCTGTAGGTGCGCTGCCACAGTTTATATCTCTTAATTTGTCCATTGTATCATTCATTTCCATAGAGCAAGCCTTATGTAAGGCTTTTAGCGCATTTTTGCAAGCCGGCTCTATGGTATTAGCATAAGTTTCATTATCAAGAACGGCTTTCAGGGCAGACATTATATCTTCGGTTTCACCGGGTTTTATATTATTTACGGATGCTTTAAAGCTATCCAATCCCTTAATGGCGCTATCATCGGCATTTCCTGCCTGCAAACTGTTTCTTAAATCATCAAGTTTTACAAAAAGCTTATTTTTTGCCTCCTGCGCAGCATTGGCTGTTTTAAAAGATGTTCTTTTATATCTGTCTACAAGTCTTATTGTTTCATTATATTTGCTGATACTGTCTATGTCACTTGGCTGTATTAATTTTCTTATGCCGGAAAAAGCCTCTTTATTTGCATCAAGCACAGTGTTTAAATTGTTTGTCAGTGTGTCTTTTGCAGCCCTGATGCTTGCAACTCTTCTGGCTTTTTCATCTTTTATTATCCCCCTTGCAATCGGGTCAGTTAAAAGACCTTTGAAATCTTTTTCCCGTATTTTTTCAAGAAAACCGTTTGTAGTTTTTTCAGTAAGACTTACACCGTTTTCTCCGTTTACAAGAAAGTTATCGAAATCTTCAACTCTTTCAGCCACTTTTTCTTTGGCGAAAGATTTCTTAAAAAGCTCTTGTTTTTTTGTAATTTTGTTTTCTATATCAGAGATTATATCTCCAACTCTTCTTTGTGCACCGTTACAATCAATTACATCGTCCAAATTTGCAGTTTTTTTAAGTTTATTTAATGCTTCAATTACATTATCATCAAACTGTTTGGTTGAATTCAGCGCATTTTCATACAGAGATGTCAATTTTTCAAGGCCTTTATCCTTATATATTTTTGTTGTTGCAGCATCAAATTTGTTATATATATCAATTAGCTTACCCATAATAGCTTTATAAGTTTTTTTGACAAACCCGGCATTTTCAACATCCATATCTCTGGGGTCAATTTTAGCAATAATACCTCTTGTTAAAACATCTTTGCCATTTACAACATTTTCAACAGAATTTCCGTATTCACTTGCTGTTTCTTCCATTTTATATAATTTTTCAAGTATTTTGCCGGCTTTGCCGTTTTTATCAATTTGGTGCATTTGGCTAAGTTGGTTTTCAACACTGCGGGCAATCTTTGAAACAAGCTTTTTAACAAGACCCTTGCCGTCTTTTCTTGTTATCAAAATACCAAAAACAGAAGTACCGGCTATAACCAATGTGGTGATTAACGAGGCGGCAGCGATTTTTGCTTTTTTTGATTTATTATTTTTATCCTGAACAGTATTTGAATCCAGTGTATACCATGAAGATGTGGTGTTTGAATTAGGGATATATACAGGGGTTTGTGTGGTCAAGGCGCTGCGCTGCAAATGCTTTTGCAGCAAATCGCTCATCCCGTATGCAGGTTTTACAATATTTCCATTTAAAGAAGTCATGCTTTTTTCTACAATTTTTCCCTATATTAGAATAAAAACACGATTTTAAAAATATTGCTCAAACTTCCCGTTTTTTTCTTCTTTGTTTACTTTTGTTAACCTTATTATCTATATAAATATTATCCAATGAATATTTTGCAACAGGCTTCCTTGTAGCTCTGTCATAAAAGACAAGCCAGTGCTTGTATTTTTTGTCACTTATCACAAAAGAAAGTTTCCCTATTACAACATCCCCGGGTTCAATCTTTTTAAACCATAATGATGTATCGCCAAAAGGGGAGGGGTAAAATACATTTTTAATTTCATTTGTAAGAGCTATATCAAAGGCATAAAACATCTTATCTGACATGTTGCTGATTTTTACATCAAGCGTTATGACATTTTCTTCATCAAACGGGTCTTTGTCATATGCAACCTTGTTGATTGTTACATCAAGGCCGCTGTATAATAAATCCTCTTCTTTTAATGCTACTTTTGACATAACGGGTATTTCAATATCCGTTACCATTTTAATTTTAAGCTCATCCCCGGGTTTAATATTTACATTTTTACCTTTATTCACTATTGCGCTCACAAGCCCGACAGCCCCGCCTACAGCAGCACCGCCTGCAAGAGTCATGCCGTTTGATGCAATTGCAGCCTCTAACCCTAAAAGATTTAGTGCAAACATTCCGCCTATAACCCCGCCTGCAGCAGTAACACCAACATGTTTTGCAACATTTTTAACAGTACCTTTAGCCAGATTTTCCTTAGTAGAAAGGCTCGCCTGTATAGGAATTTGCCTGCCGTCAGTTGTTACAAGATAATCAAAAACAGTTACGATATAACCGTCTCTGCTTAAGTTTTTAGGGTCTTCAACAGTTGTTACTATCCCATGGACAATACTGCCTTTTGGGACAATAACACCTTTTTTGCCTTTCCCGCCAAGAACATCTTCGGTGATTTCAGCAAAAAATTCATCCCCCTCTTCTGTGTATGCACCGTTTAGCACTTGTGAAACAGTCATTTTAATGGTATCTTTTTCATCCAAAAGGTCAATTTCACCCGTAAATAATTCTTTTGAAGTTTCGTCAGATGTTTCGGTTTGTTCAACTCCGCCCTTCAGCGCAGCACAAACATCAAGCGGTACACAAAATATACAAAAACAAATTGCTGATAAAAATATTGTAAAAAACTTCCTTAGCATAATAATATTATACATACATTTATTTGTGGTACCATAGACCATGCCCCTTAGATTTTCAAAGAGGAGAAAAAATGGAAACTAACTGTATATTTTGCAAAATTGCAGATGGTGAAATCCCAACCGATTTTGTATATGAAAATGACACGATTGCAGCCTTCAGGGATATAAACCCAACAGCGCCTGAACATATCCTTGTGATACCAAAAAAACATATAGAAAACCTTAATGAATTAAATGACAGAGAAATTATGGCAGACCTTCTTTTTGGGGTTAAAGAGGTGTGCAAAAAACTTAATATCACTGATTACAGAACGGTTATTAATACAGGAAAAGGCGCAGGACAAGAGGTTTTCCATATTCACTTTCATATTATCGCGGGTCGTCCTTTAAAATGGCCTCCGGGTTAAACCTTTTAAGATATTAAATTTTGTAAAAATTATAAAATTCCCGGCAATTTAAAATATGAGAATTGCTTTTATAAATATACGGGAAGAATATAGAAAGTTTATTTATGTACAGTGAAGAATTTGTAACTTATTTGTATTCGTATAACATGCCGGTAAAAAAGGAAAAAAGCAAACAAAAAAAGAAACAATACGGCACAAAAGAAACTCCCCTGCTGCATGTTCTAAAAAGTGCTTATGCAACAGTACCAATGAAATTCAACCATGAATAATATTACCAAGCAGGATTTAAGAAACCTCTGCAGGCAAAAACGGCAAAAACTTTTTAACGACGGACATATTGAAAAAATTTCAACCGAAATATGTTCTAAAATTTCAAAAAGTGCCGTTTATAAAAATGCAAAAAATATTATGCTGTTTTATCCTAAAGCTGCAGAACTTAATGTTTTAAAGCTTTTAGATATACAATCCGAAGGCAAAAACTTCTATCTTCCGCGCTGCAAGGAAAACAGTATTTCGGTATGTCCGTACAAAGGCTGCGACAAGCTTATTTTAAACAATTTTAATATAGAAGAACCGATAACTGAGCCTATTTCAGATGTTGAAATTCTGGATATCATTATAGCTCCTGCGCTTTGTGCAGATAAAAGAGGTAACCGGCTTGGATACGGAAAGGGATTTTATGACAGATTTTTCTCAAACCCAAAATTAAGGGCGAAAAAAATTGTAATAATACCTGAAATTTTACTTTTTAAAACAATTCCTGCCGATATTCATGACAAAAAATGCAATTTTATCGTAACAGAAAAACAACTATTGGAACTGGCTTAGAGTTACATACCCTAAAACCTTTCCTGTGGACCTTTTTTTGGCCTCTACGCAGCTTTTACCGGCAGCACCCGAAGTATTACCTTCAACAGTATTTATTGAACTTGCACCATTTGAAGAAGCAAAGAGCCCGACATGGTCTGCATGTCCGTCGCCATCCCAATCGTATACTACAATATCGCCAGATTTTACGTTATTCAGGTTAGTAGTCCAACAATCATTACTTGAAGCCCAATTTTTTATGGTTTGGCAACTTGAAGTATTCGGGCAGGAATTAAGGAAATTCCCCGGGGAATTATCTTTCCCGTATGTTTCCTGAATTGCAAAACTTACAAAATCAGCACACCAGGCGCCGTCATGGTATTTTGCACCGGCATTTTTCATTATATCTTTCATTTCGCTTGCGGATTTATCATCATATTTCAATGCAGTATTTACTGCTCCATTGCCTGTATTACTTATACTGCTTGTGCTTATAGCATTCGATGTACTTAATTTGACCTCTGAGGGCTGAGCAAGCTGCACATCGCCAATAGCAGTGACTGCAGCAGGAGCATTATCTCCCATTTGGGCAATTTGTTCCATTATGTCATCGATAGATTTTTGAGCTTTTTCCTGAGCCTCAGCAAGAGCTTCTTCAAGTTCTGAAATATTCAAAAGCATCATATCTATTTTGTCATATATTTCATTCTTTTGTTCCGCTATACTCATTAGGGTTTGGTTTATCTGTTCCGCCCCGGTTGAACCGCCATAAGCTTGATATGACATAGTCTGTTCCTGCTTACTTATACTGGAAAGTTGATTTTGCAGGGTTTGAATTTGCTGATAACACTGTTTGATTTGTTTTTGGTAATTTTCTTCAGTTTCCTGCAGCTGCTCGTTTATTTTATCAATAGCTTCATCCGCCTCTTCATTACCTGTATCTGCAGGTTCAATTGCCACACTCTGAAGCTCATCCTCTCCTTCTGTTTTCTCGGCTTTTGCTGCAATCAAACTTTTTACCGCATTTATTCCTCCTCCGGATGCAGAGGTAGTTTTTATACCAAAACTTTCAAAAATACCTTTAAATGCAGCATTGTAGTCAAATGTCATTCTTATCTTTTCCTTATTTTATAAAAAATTACCACACTATACCTAGTCTATCGGCAATTGTTTTCAAAACTTTAAATTTTATGCTGATTAAAAAGGAGAAATTATGACAAAATCTTTACAAAATTCAAGAACTTGGGAAAATTTATTAAAGGCTTTTGCTGGAGAATCTATGGCAAGAATGAGGTACACTTATTATTCAAAAGCAGCAAAAAAAGAAGGATATGTCCAAATTTCAAATTTCTTTCTTGAAACTGCAGAAAACGAAAAGGAACATGCCAAAAGATTTTTCAAATTTTTAGGTGAAAAAAACCTGCCGGCTATAATAAAAGAGGCTAACTACCCTATAGGCCTTAGTGATAAGACAACTAATAACCTTGAAATCGCCGCAGACGGGGAAAAGGAAGAAAATACAATACTATACCCCGATTTTGCAAAAATTGCAGCAGAAGAAGGTTTTAAAGATGTTGCAAAAGCTTTTGAAGAAATTACCGAAGTAGAAAAAATCCACGAAGCCAGATTTAGAAAATTAAAGGAAAATATTGAAAAAGGCATGGTATTCAAAAGAGATAAAGAAGTAATTTGGAAATGCAGCAACTGCGGATATCATCATTACGGTACTGAGGCACCGGCAATATGTCCTTCCTGTCTGCACAAACAAGAATATTTTGAACTTTTCTGCTTAAATTATTAATTTTAGCAGCCCCACGGGCACGCTATGTACAGCTTGTGCAAAAAAATTCTGTTTATACTAAAATAAACTTATTATGAAAGTTTATTTAGGAATAGATGTAGGCTCTGTTACAACAAAGCTTGCAGTAGTGGATGAAAACGGAAAATATGTAGACAGCTATATGCTGCGCACAGCAGGCCAACCTGTTAAAGCTGTACAAAACGGCCTGAAAGAGCTGCTTAACAAATCAACAAATGATTATGAAGTTTGCCAGGTAGGCACAACAGGCTCCGGCAGAAACCTCGCAGGGGCACTTGTGGGTGCTGATGTTATAAAAAATGAAATAACAGCACATGCTGTGGCTGCAAGTATCATTGTGCCCGGTGTACAAACGATTTTAGAAATCGGCGGACAAGATAGTAAGATTATTATTCTTAGGGATGGTATTGTAACTGATTTTGCAATGAACACCGTATGTGCTGCAGGCACTGGAAGCTTTTTAGACCAGCAAGCTGGCAGATTAAATGTTAAAATTGAAGATTTTGGCGCAATAGCCCTTCAATCATCTTCCCCTGCAAGGATTGCAGGCAGATGCGGCGTATTTGCCGAATCCGATTTAATTCACAAACAACAACTCGGATATCCTGTAGAAGATTTATTATACGGACTCTGCCAAGCCTTAGTTAGAAACTATCTGTCTAACCTTGCGCTTGGAAAAGAACTCCTTCCGATTATTACATTCCAAGGTGGGGTGGCCACAAATAAAGGTATGGTTAAAGCGTTTCAGGATGCCTTAGGGTGCGAAATTGTTGTACCGCCAAACCACCAGACAATGGGGGCAATAGGTGCAGCATTTTTGGCTATGGAAAATCACCAGTATACAAACAATCAGACTAAATTTAAAGGTTGGCAGACAAAAGATATGCATTTTAATTCAGTTACCTGCACATGTAACGGGTGCTCAAATAACTGTGAAGTTATATCCATTGTGGAAGGCAATATTAAACCTCTTGCACCGGGTGCAGAGCACAAGATTTCAGACATCAAAGGAAACATTATAGCGCGTTGGGGCGGTACTTGCGGAAAATGGGATATAGGGTAAGTCCAATATAATATTATTTATTATTAGTTAAAAAATTCTTACAAATTTCGTTTGCCCATTCGTATGCATTTTTAGTTTTTCTGTTTTTGCTTTCGGAAATTACCTTGTTTGCAAAATCTGAAAGTTGTTCTTCCACTTTGCAATCTTCAAATTCATGGGCTATTTTGCTTTTGATGCCAGACATAAATCTAGACACGCAAAACGGATATTTAAATGTTTTTCCTTTTTTATTATCGGTCATTGTAACAAGCAGAAAGTTTTTTCTGCTAAAACCGTCACTCAAACCGCGTTTAGCTTGCCCGATATTTCTGTCGGTCTAAACATAATCTATATTATTTAGTGTAAACTTGCTATTTTTCGAAGTTTTGTCCCCAATTTCTTTCATTGCCTGAACCAATTTCGGCTTAAACTGTTCAATATATGGAACATTAACCGCTTTTTGCAAACTGTTGATATTAACACTGCCCCTAAAATTCATAGTGTTTATACTGTTAACTTGCATTTCATTCCTCTTTGTTTGTTAAACCTAATATGCAAATATACAAAAACCCGTGAAAAAAATCTTGCGCATATTGCAATAAAATTTCACGGATTTTTTGTTACAAAAGTTATTATTTAATTTTTACACAGCACAGGCAGATTTCGCTTTGGCCACGCATTCGATTAAAGTTTTAGCTACCGTTTTTTGTTCTTCTTCTGTAATTTCTGCAAACATCGGAAGTGATAATACCATTGTTGTATCTTTTTCAGTATGCGGTAGTAGACCTTCTTTTAAGTTTAAGTGTGCGTGTACTTTTTGCAAATGCAAGGGCACAGGGTAATAAATCATAGCACCAATGCCTGCTTCCTGAAGTAATTTATGCACTTCATCCCTGTTTGGCACCTTAACTGTGTATTGGTGGTATACAGCATAAATATCTTCAATTTCTTTTGGTGTTTCAATATCATTGCAGCCTTCAAATAATTTATTATAAAGTGCCGCATGTTCTCTTCTTTTTTTATTCCAATCGCCGATATAGTTCAATTTTACTCTTAAAATTGCAGCTTGTATTTCATCAAGCCTTGAATTTACACCAATTTCATCATGGTAATATCTAATGGCGCCGCCATGGTTTCTGAGGGCTACCATTCTGTTCTTAAGAACTTCCGAATTTGTAACGGCAAGACCGCCATCACCCATTGTACCAAGGTTTTTGGTAGGATAAAAACTAAAACATCCTATATCGCCAAAACTTCCCACTTTTTGCCCCTTAAATTCAGCACCTATTGCCTGGCAACAATCTTCAATAACATATAAATTATGTTTTTTAGCTATTGCCATAATTTTATCCATTTCGGCTGGTTGCCCATATAGGTGAACAGGCAAAATAGCTTTGGTTTTCGGTGTTATTTTTTCTTCAATTAAATTAGCATCCATATTAAATGTATCAGGGTTAATATCAACAAAAACAGGTGTAGCACCAACAATACCAATGGCTTCCGTCGTCGCAACAAAGGTAAATGCAACCGTAATAACTTCATCCCCCGGGCCTATATCAAGCGCCCTTAAGGCAAGATGAAGAGCATCAGTACCTGAGTTTAGAGCAACAGAATGATTAACCCCAATAAATTTTGCCATTTCTTCTTCGAAGGCCTTGTTGTGTTTTCCTAAAATATAAGAGCCGCTTCGCATTACATCCAATACTTCTTTTTCAACTTCATTTTGGATTGCAGCATATTGTCTTTTTGAATCAATTATCGGTATCATAAATCCCCCTAAAATCCTAATCCTTAAGAATATCTTAGCACAGATTTCAGAGGTCTTAATATAATCTTTACAGGGACTATTCCTTTTTCACAATTTGAAACTCATACCCTAAAAAATCAAGAATTTCCTGAACAGTTTCAAACCGTATTCTCTTTCTTGAAAACAACACCGAAAGCCCGCTTGAAGCCGGCATTTTATAACCGGCATCATTCATCTTTACAATAAGTTTCCTCATTGAAATACCGCATTTTAACAGAATTATTTGGATTTCTTGTTTGATATTCAACATTGTAACAATGCTATCTTTATTTATATCAATTGACAATTTTATAAAATTTTGCTATTTATGTTTTATTATTGCTATCAAATAATTAGCAAATATTAAGGAGAGATGAATATGCACACTAAAAATAATTATACTAAACCACTAACGGAACGACTATTGCCTTATCAGGTAATAGCTGTCATTGAAGACAAAAAGCAGCAGACAAAAGCTTTCAGTTTAATTGAAATGCTTATGGCATTATTGGTGGCATCATTACTGCTTGCAGCATTAGCACCTGTGATGACAAGGAGGGTAAATGATAATGTTAATGTTTCAGGGT
>CAJTLG010000011.1 GCA_910577395.1 uncultured Vampirovibrio sp.
CCTCCGGCTCCTCCGCCTCCGCCTGTCATAAGTTCTATTTCAAAATCATCCATATTGTATTCAATCTTTATACCGTTTTTCCCTTCATTAGGTTCAGTATAAGAATCAGCTACAACAGCAGATTTTGTAGCACCTGCTCCGCCCCCTCCGCCTGAGGCTAATATAAAGTTAACAATCCATGCATCATCTATTTTAAAATCTTCAGGCAGCACCTTATACCCTGAACCGTCAGATGCAAGCTGTAATGCAGGGTCATCATAATCCCAACATTTAAACATTGCAGGTGCATTCCCTCCGCCCCCTGTACCAAATACATTAACATTTTCTGTCATTTTCCTTGTCATTACAGGGGCCAATGCTGCCAACAATAATGATGCTACCAATAATGCCATTAGCATTTCAACAAGGGAAAACCCACTAAACCGCATCATGCGGATTTTTAGATGAAAACTTTTGAACATAAAATTACCTACTTGTCTATATATAATTACGAATATTTTTTATAAAATATACTCTATTAACTATATTATATTCTTTTTACAAATAAATCAAGCAAAAAATAGCTAACGAGTTATAAAATTTTCTTAAACTTCAATGCAAAATCAGGTTATAGATATAGATTGGAAGTTTTGTAGTGGTGGTAAAATCAGATAATGCCTTGTTGGACAAGGATTTTGAAGCAAAATTTAATGAGTTTAAAATTTTGTTTGGCAGGCGGATTAAATATTACAGAGATTTAAGAAACTATACCCAGGAAAGGCTCGCAGAGCTTGCAGGTATTGAGCAATCAAGTCTTTCAAATATAGAGAAGGGAAGGGTTTATCCTGCCCAAATGACCCTTTACCGCCTTGCAACAGTGCTGGAGGTGGAACCATATCAGTTTTATACGGTGCATCCGCAGCTTGCCGTGCAAGATATGGTAAAAGAAATTTCCGTTGCAATGTATCAGGACAAAAATCTCGCTGAATTAATGTATAAGTTTTTTTGCACTATTCATTAAAACAAGATAAACCCTGATTTAGAGCGGTTTTTGTAATATCTTGTGCTGCTATAGCCCCGGTAGACCAACAGTTTTGCAGGTTAAAGCCTCCGCAAAATCCGTCTATATTAAGGCTTTCGCCTATAATCCAAAGCCCGTTTGCAATTTTTGATTTGCAATTTTTATCAATCTCATCCAATAAAACCCCGCCTGCATGTACTATTTCACCTTTTCCGTCGGTAGAAACTATAGTAAAAGTGAGGTTTTCAAGCGTTTCAATCTCTGCCTTTGCCGCATGGCAGGCTTGTTGTACGCCGTCAATATTGTAGCGTTCAAAAACATATTGGGCCAAAGCCCTTGGTATGAGCGATGATACGACATTTAAAAAGCTTTTTTTAGGGCACTTGTGCAAAAGGTCTAAAACCGTATCTTTGTTGATTATCGGGATTTTTATTTCATAAGGAAATTCTTTATTTACATTAATTGAGGATATTTTAAAAATGGCGGGGCCCGAAATCCCTTGATGTGTAAAGATTATACCCCCTTCTTTCGTGTCAATGCTAACTCCTGTGGGGAATTGGGGCGTGATTTCTTTTACCTTAAGTCCGCAAAGTGCCGGTTTAAAAGGAATAACGGTATGACCAAATTGTTTTGCAAGCTCATACCGGTCTTTTGAGCCTGTTGCAAGCACCACAACATTGAATTGGCGCAACTCTTCCTTGTTTTTTATACATTTTTTAATAATTTTTATGTTTTTTGATTTTTTAATTTCTCTAATCATTTGTGCCCGAATGTTTTTGGCACTGTTTGATACGGGAAATATGCGCCTGTCTTGTTGTTCATAGGTTTTAATACCAATACTATCAAAATATGCAAGGGTTTCGCTTGTTGAATACCTTGAAAATATTGAATATAGGAACTTTTCACCCCGCGGATAAAACGCGGCAAATTTTTTAAAATCATCTTCAGCGTATGCAAGGTTACATCTGCCGTTTCCTGTGGGCAGAATTGTTGTAAGCGTGTCAAGCGGGTCAAAAAGTGTGATTTGATAATTGTTTTGGCCTGTATTTTTAAACTCTTCAACAAGCTGTAACGTACAGTATATGCCGCTTGGCCCCGTGCCGACTATTGCAATATTTGTCTTAAAATCACCGTAAACACTGCTATCACCGGATTTTACGGGATTAATTCTTTTCATAGTCGCTTTCTGCGGGTATGGTGCCGTACAAAAACACATCCTCGGGGCATTCCAGGGCTTCGTGAAGGTCTGAAATGCTCTTATTTAGCACCGGATGCACGTAATTTGGGCAAATTTCAAGCAGCGGAACAAGCGCAAAAGCCCTTTGGTGTACGTGTTTATGGGGTATTTCAAGAATTTCATTTTTGAAAATTAAATTATCATAAAATAATATATCTATATCAATGGTTCTTTCGCCCCACCTGGCCTCGTTTTCGCGATTTCTATCCAATTTTGCCTCAATACTTTGACAAACCCTGAGTAGCTCAATCGGCTGTAAGTCAGTCCTAATAGCTATTGCGGCGTTTACAAACCAGCATTGTTTTTTATTTCCCCACGGTTCGGTTTCATAAAATGCCGAGCTTGCAACCAGTTTTATTGAGTTATCGGCAGTCAAAAAGTTAACTGCCTGCTGAATTTGGGACAGTCTATCGCCTTTATTTGAGCCTAATGAGAGGAATACAAGCGCCATTACTTTATTTTCCTGGATACTGTATTTGTAATTAACATTTTATTATTCTTTTGATATAATAGCAACAGGCATTTGTTAAAAAGGATTAAAAATGAAGAATAATCAGTCTTTGGGGGTTTATATAATTGTTGGAATTATCGCACTTATTGTGATTGCAATGGTTTTTGCAGGTCCTGTGACCTCTACCAGTGAAATTTCATATTCGCAGTTTGTGCAAAAGGTTGAAAATAACGAGATTAAGTCTGTTGTTATCTCTAAAGACCTTGTTATTGCTGAACCGAAGAGCGTTGATAAGGCTGATAGCGAGGCAAATGCTGCTCCCGGGCAAAAATCACCGGCTGAAAATTTAACATCCCAGTTTTTATTACCGCAAACCCAGGCTATAGCTGCTTTGCAATATAAGGTGCGCGTTCCTGAAAACGATCCAAAGCTCTATCCTTTATTAGAGGAGCATGGCGTTGAAATTAATGTTAAAAAGGCACAGGAAGGCTCAACGCTCTCTACGATTGCCTCTATTGTACTTCCATTGTTTTTTATCGGTCTTATAATATTAATTTTAAAGGGCATTCAGCAAGGCGGCTCTGCTGCAATGAATTTTGGTAAATCGCGTGCCAAAATGATGCTTGAAAACAAAGTAAAAGTCACTTTTAAGGATGTTGCGGGCATTGATGAAGAAAAACAGGAGCTTGAAGAAATTGTTGATTTTCTTAAAAATGCAGATAAATACACAAAATTAGGTGCAAGAATTCCAAAAGGCGTACTTTTGGTTGGTGTGCCGGGTACCGGTAAAACCCTTATGGCGAAGGCTGTTGCAGGGGAGGCCGGGGTTCCGTTTTTCTCTATTTCAGGTTCGGATTTTGTTGAAATGTTTGTAGGTGTAGGTGCCAGCCGTGTTCGCGACCTTTTTGAACAGGCAAAAAAACATCAGCCCTGCATTATATTTATAGATGAAATTGATGCCGTGGGCCGTCAAAGGGGTGCCGGTATGGGCGGCGGACATGATGAAAGAGAGCAAACCCTAAATCAGCTTTTGGTTGAAATGGATGGGTTTGATGAAAATACCAATATAATTGTACTTGCGGCCACAAATAGGCCTGATATTCTTGATAATGCACTTTTAAGACCGGGCAGGTTTGACCGTCAAATTATAATCAATAGGCCTGATATTTTAGGCAGAGAGCAGATTTTAAATGTCCATGCCAAAAATAAACCGCTTGCAAAAGATGTGGATTTAAAGGTTTTGGCTAAACGTACACCCGGTTTTACAGGGGCGGATTTACAGAATTTATTAAATGAGGCTGCCCTTTTGAGCGCACGCCATAATAATGCTGAAATTTCCATGGAACACCTGGATGAAGCTATAGACAAAGTTATGGCGGGGCCGGAGAAAAAATCCAGAATAATTTCCGATGAAGAAAAAGAAAATACAGCGCATCATGAGGTAGGGCATGCGCTTTTAGCATTGCTTTTAGAAAATTGCGACCCGCTGCACAAGGTTTCAATTATTCCGCGCGGCATGGCCCTTGGTATCACGACTGTGCTCCCTGAAAAGGACCATTTAACACTAAAGAAAAATCAGCTTTTAGACAGAATTACAATGACTCTTGGTGGCCGTGTGGCAGAGGAGATTATATACGGGCCTGAAAATATCACAACCGGCGCCTCTAATGACCTTGAAAAAGTAACCGCCATTGCCCGTAAAATGGTTACGGTTTATGGCATGAGCGAAAAAATGGGTAATTTACAATACGGCAAAAGCCAGGAACATGTTTTTATGGGACGTGATTTTGGCCACAGCCGTGATTTTTCGGATGAAATAGCTGCAGAGATTGATAAAGAAGTAAAAAAGATTGTGGATGAAAGATATGCAATTGCACGCAGATTACTTCTCGAAAATGAAGATATGCTAAGAAAAATTGCCCGCGAACTTCTTGAAAGAGAAACTCTTGATGATACTGAATTTGTGGAAATTATGGAAAAAATAAGGGCACAAAGAGCGGAAGGTACCGTTTAAACCTTAAAAATGATTAACCAAGTGTATTATAATTCATACAGTTTTTAAGTGTTGTTTTTGCATCATTTATGTATGTTTTACAGCTTTCTTTAGTTTTATCCGGCGTTTTTGGATTATCTAATATTTCCTGTATTTTTGCAAAATATTTTTTTATATTTTCTTTCATCTCGGGATATATTTTTAATAAATCATCATAGTTCAGTTTTCCGCGTATCCCGTTACAATCTTCACACATAATCAATAGGTTTCCATAGGTATTATCGCCTGTTTTGCTAAACAGCATAATGTGCTCTATCGTGGGTTCCGTATTTTTTATCATTTTGTGTACCGTTTCACTTGGCGGTCTTCTTTTATATTTTGTAACAAAAGCATCAACATCACTTTTTGAATTTGGTAATTTATCAAAATAGTATTCAATCTTTTCTTTATCAAAATCTATATGTTTTCTTTTTGCAAGGTTTGCAAAACTTCTTACCAAATATTTGTTTTTAAAGTCCCCTTCTCTGTCAGCTTCGGATATTCTGTATGTCTGTTCTTTTTGCCACCTTCTTACAGCTTTTCTTTTTGATTTTGATAGCGTATTAATATTTGCTTCATTTACAATCTCGTCCACTACTGATATTTGCTTTGCCCTAAGAGCAAGAGTATGTTTTTCAGATATAATTTCAAGCAATTCTGATATATTTTTATGGGGGTTATCAGCTGCTGCATTCATGATTTCTAAGGCAAGCTCTCTTTTTAAAGGCTGAAATTCATTTATATTGCCGTATATTACATAAGCAAGGTTTAAACCGGTGCTTTGAGAGATTTTTTCACTAAGTTCTTTTACTTTGTTTTTGTCATATTGTTTCATTTTTTCGCCGCAACAAGGGCAAGGTATGCTGTCACTATACTCTGTAAGCGGGAAAAGGCCTCTGTGTATTCTGCTGTTGGCAGTAAAATTTAACCCTATCTTTGGCAAATAATAAGCTTGCAGGTTTATGTTGCTTGGAGTTATTTGTGCGCCGCCGCTTTTCGGGTAAAAATCAAATTTTAAACTCCCCCCCCCCCCGATACAATGGTGATTTTGTTTTGGGGCGGTATATGTACAGGTTTTGTGTATGTTATTTTCATTTGTCACTCTCATTTGAGCGGTACAAAACTTGTAAAAAAAATTATTTGCCTGTATTGTTTTTTATTTCACGGCTTATTTCATCAGTGGTTTTGCCGTTTCTATAATATTCCCAAAAATTATTTTCAAGCTCTTTTTGTAACGACTTCAAGGTGTTTTCTACTTTTTGTCTTATATTTTCAATGGCATTTTCATCTGCATCATTGCTTACATAGATTGGCTCTCCGCATAACATACATAATTTTTTGCAGGCAAGCGGAAAACAGAATTCATCCCAGGTTTTTAATTTTATAAAACCTTTACCCGGGTTGTACCAGGCAAACGGAACAATCGGCATTCCGGAGAGTTTTGCAATTTCAACAATACCTTTTTTCACAACCTCTTTTGGGCCAAGCGGGCCGTCTATTGTAATTGCAACATTGTTCCCTTCCTTTAAAACATCTAAAATTTCAAGGGATGCTTGCGCGCCGCCTTTTCTCTGAGAACCTCTTACGGTTTTGATACCGAGAGATTCTGCCGCGGTTGCTATAATTTCACCGTCCCTTGAACGGCTAATAAGACAGTGGAGTTTTTCCCTTTCGGGTATACCGTATACCCCGCATTGCCTTGAATGCCACAATGCAAACAGGCAGCCGTTAAGGTTTTTTGGGTAATTAATTACCTTACAATCATAAAAATGCTTTTTTATATGAAATGCTATCTTTACAAGCAAACCAAAAAGTTTGTATTGGGTTTCTTTATCTAAAAAATTTAATCGTATCTTCATTGTTTTATTTCCTAAGGTCTGCAGCCAGTTTGTGTGCAAAAAGCCCTTCTGCCTCTGCAAGGCAGGATGCCGTTTTTGCAAGGTTTTTGGCTAAATCTGAGTCTATATTTTGGTAGGTTAAAATTTTTATAAAATCAAAAACGCTTAATCCGCCTGTGTATCTTGCCGCCTTATTTGTAGGTAAAACATGGTTTGTACCTGAACAGTAATCTCCAAAAACTTCCGCACAATTTTGTCCTATAAAAAGCGAACCGTAATTTGTAAATTTATCTGCATAATCTATTGCGTCTTTAAACATTAATTCAAGATGTTCAGGCGCCCTTAGATTTGCAATTTCTATAGCTTCATCAATTGTATCTGTAATTATCGCGGCGGATTTTTCAAATGCAATTTGTGCTATATCTTTTGTAGCAAGGGTTTCAAGTTGTTTTTGGGCGGATTTTTCAACCTCATCTGCAAGTTTCCTGCTCGTTGTAATTAAATACGCCCTTGCATCTTTATCATGCTCTGCTTGTGCCAACATATCAGCACTTATGACTTCAGGGTTTGCACTTTCATCGGCCACAATTAAAACCTCGGACGGCCCTGCAAGAAAATCAATATCACATGTGCCGTAAACATATTTTTTTGCAAATGTAACATATTTATTCCCCGGGCCTACAATTTTATCAACCGGCTGAATTGTGCTTGTGCCGTATGCAAAAGCGGATATGCTTTGCGCGCCGCCAAGTTTGTAAATTTTATCGGCACCTGCAATATGCGCTGCAACAATAGTTTGCGGTTTAATTCTTGGGGAGGTTAAAAAAATATTTTTTACACCTGCAACCTTTGCCGGTGTTACAGTCATAATAGCAGAACTCGGGAGCGGATAATTCCCCCCGGGCACATAACATAATACGCGCTCAAGCGGAACAATCCTGTGTCCTAAGATGGAATTTTCAACCTTTATTTCAAGTTCTTTTATGGTTTCAAGCTGTTTTTTTGCAAATTCAAAAACATTTTTATGTGCGGTCTTGATTGTATCAATTACCGTTTTATCAGTCGCGGCGTATGCTTCCTCAATTTCTTTATCTGAAACCAAAAAATCATCTGTAGATTTAAAATTTCCGTCATTAAATTTTTCGCAATATTTAATAAGTGCTTCATCGCCGCCGGCTTTTACGTTTTCTATAATTTTTGCAACATCATTAAGGCTTTCAAATTCAATCTGGGAATAAAAGCTTTCATTAAAATCTTTGTTTTGAAGGTCATTTTTTGTATATATTTTCATAATCTATTTAGCTCTTGATGCAAGGTTATTTATAATGTCATCCGGTGTTATATTGTTTTTTGCCATAAATACAAGCAAATGATAGATTAAATCGGATGCTTCCCAACCAAGGCCGTCGCCTTCTTCAAAATTAACTGTTTCAAAAGCTTCTTCCATAATTTTTCTTTTTAAATAAAAATCATTATTGAAAAGTTTTGTTGTATAAGAACCTTCCGGCATTTTATTTTTTCTGTCAAGGATTAGCTTGTATAATTCGCCGACAGAAAAATCCTTATCTTCAAAACAGCTGTATCTTTCTAAATGGCATGCATTTCCGGTTTGTTTTACTTTGTATAGAATTGTATCCCTGTCACAGTCAAATTTTGCACTTACAAGCTCTTGTGTGTGGCCGGATGTTTCACCTTTTGTCCAAAGCTTGTTCCTTGAGCGGCTAAAATAGGTGGCCTTGCCTGTAGTTAATGATTTTAATACCGATTCTTTATTTGAATATGCAAGCATTAAAACCTGTTTTGTATCTTTATCTTGCACAATAGTGGGGATTAAACCGTCTTTCATTTTTTTAAAGTCAAGACAGGCACAAAATGCTTCTTCAAGATTTATTTTTCCTGTATAAATTGACATGCCAAGCTGACAGGAAATGTCCATTTTTTCTAATTCCTGAATTTCCTCTATGGTTGTGATGCCGCCCGCTGCAACAATGGGTTTATTTGTTATTTTTCTTATTTGTTTAAACGCCTCAATATTTGTCCCTTGAAGCATGCCTTCTTTTTCAACTATTGTGTATAAAAATCCTGAACAGAAATTGCCAAACCTTTGCACATGGGTTTGTGTTGAAACTTCTGTATCTGTCTGCCACCCGTCCACGGTGATTTTTCCGTTTCTTGAATCAATTGCAACTATAACCCTGTCCTTCGGTAGTTTTGATAAGAAATCCTCATTTGCTGCAGTTCCTATTATAATTTTTTTAGCACCAAATGAAAGTATTTTTTTTGCTTTTTCAATGGTTCTTATTCCGCCCCCTATGCGGCATTCTGCAACTTTACATATTTGTTGAATAATTTCTTCGTTATCTTTGCCGGTGCCCATGGCGGCATCAAGGTCTATTACTGCAATTTCACCAAATCTTGCATAATATTTTGCAAGCTCTATAACATTTTCTTTTTCTAAAACTTTTTCTTTACCTTGTCTTAGTTGAACGGCCTTGCCGTCCATAAGGTCTATACTTGGAATAATCATCTGTTTTGCCTTCTTTTTTATTTAATATATTTATTTAATACTTCCCAATTAAAAGATTCGTTTCTTCTATTTTCAAAGTATTCATCTTCCGTATAATTTTTTAAATCTCTTATGTATGCATAATAATCATTCTCTTCGCAAGCTTCCATATATGGGATATTAAATTCATCTGCCAGGTTTTTAACCTTGACATCATAAGAAATCGGCAGCACTTTTATACCCATTTTAAGAGCAATAAGTACAGCGTGGTATCTCATTGCAAAAAGATATTCAAGATGAGAAAACTCTTCTAAAAGCTGCCTGTGGGATGTTGGCACAATAACCTCCACCGCCATATCGGAATTTTGAGCCTTTAACCAATATTCAAGTTGGTATGCAAGGTTTGAATCTTGGGAATTTTGGAATGAGAAAATTTTGATTTTTCTATCTCCAAAGTATATGCCAATATACCTTGCAAGCTCTTTAAGCAATGTGGGGTGCAAAAATCTGTAATTTCTAAGCTGTACGCCAACGCAGCCCATAGTATCTCTTGGCGGGCATTTTAAATCCCAAACAGGGTCAATTACAAATCTTGAATTAATACCCCATTTCTTTAAAATCCTCTGAGAGAATATATCTCTCACCATAATTAAATCACACCCTTTTAATATTTTTTTTGCAATCCATTGGTATCCTTTGCCATAAATTGGCCCTATGCCTTGGGCAAATATTATAACTTTTTTACCAAGCAGTTTTGCAAGAAAAATTATAAAAAGATAGTATAAAAGGCTTAAAGACCCGGTGCCGTTTTGTATCAGGCTGCCTCCGCCGCTTATTAAAACGTTCGTATCAAATACACCCCAAAGGATTTGGAGCGGGTTCATATAATTTAACGCGTTAATTTTAAATACCCTTTTTGTACTTTCAGGGTCGGATGAAAATGCTGTTACATTGCAATTTTGCCGTTTTAAATACTTAACAAGCAGCCCCAATATAGCATCATCGCCAAAATTTTGAAAACCTATATAACCTGAAATTAATACTCTTTTACCCATAAATTTTACCACAATATTCTTCTACTACTTCTTTGCAGGGAATTGATTTTACGGCACCTATGTTTTGCATCTGCAGCATACATAGGGCGCTTGCATACTTTCCTGCATTGTATGCCGTTATTCCGTTTAAATATTTGCTTAAAAATGCTCCGTTAAAAGCATTGGAAACACCTGTATAATCTATCATTTCAAAATCCACAGGTTTTATGTTAACGGTATCATTATTTTCATAAATTGTAACACCGTTGATTTCATCTTTCACGACAACCGTTTTAATTGCAAGGTCTGAAAGTCTTGTTATAAGCATATCAACGCTTTCTGTGCCAAATAAAATTTTTGCATCTTTTGTTTCAATAAACATAATATCGATATAATCGCTAATCATATTGAAGTTTTCAAGTGCCTCTTCTTCATTGGTGTTATTTTTTTGGCAATTTGGGTCATAAGCAGTCAAAATATCGTTTTCTTTTGCAAATTTAAATACTTCATTGACAGCTTCTCTGACACTTAAAGATAAGCTTTGAACAAATCCTGTTGCATAGACAAGTTTTGCTTTTTTAATATAATCAAAATTTATATCATCAACAGAAAGGGTTGTTGCAGCGGTTTTTTGTCTGTAGTATTGGTATTCGCGTTTGTTGTTATCGTTTTGGTTACAGCCGGCAAAATAAACGCCGTTTTTACCTTTTGTAAGTTTCACATGGCTTGAATCAAGGCCTTCGCCCTGCCAGGCATCAAGTAAATATTCGCCAAAACTGTCATTACCTATTTTTGTGATATAGCCGACACTTGAACCGCTTCGAAGAGCTGCAATAGCACTCACCAAAGTATCGCCGCCGTAATATTTATCAAAACAACCGCTGTTTTTAAGAGAAGTAGATGTAGATAACTCTATTAATCCTTCCCCAATGGTAATAATGTCTAAATTCTCTTCCATACCTTATCTTTACCATATTTACCGTTTGTGTGTCAAATTGTAAAAAGTAAGACAAAAAACAAAAATTACGGTAAATTTTACTATATGAAAAATGTTTTACTGGTGGGAGCTAATTCGGATATAGCAAAAAGCCTGATTACTATTCTTTTGGATAGGGGTTTTAATGTTTATGCGGCATGCAGGAAAGAGTTTTTTTCTGAAAACAGTAAACTTGTTTATGTCGTTTTAGATATCTGTGATGAAAATTCTATTGAACGGTTTTTAGATAAAATTAAGGATATTAAATTTGATGCCGTTGTTAATTTTGCAGGTGTTGCAATAACTTCTCCTGTCGAATGCATGAATATTAATGATTTAAAATATCAATTTGACGTTTCGGTATTTGGTCTTGTAAGGCTTTTAAAATTAATATCACCATATTTGGATAAAAATTCAAAGGTGATTAATCTTTCATCAATGGCATCTTTTGGTGTATTTCCGTTTATATCACCATACTGTGCTGCAAAGGCTGCAGGTGATATTTTATTAAATGCATTTGAAATTGAAACGGGGATAAAATGTGTTTCAATAAAACCCGGTGTTGTAAGAACTAAATTCTGGCAATATTGCATTGATATTAATAAGGATAATTTTAATAATTTTGAGGGCAAATATAAAGAAATCGGCAATTTTCTTTTAAATAATGCAAAAGCGAATTCTAAAAAAGGCTTGTTTCCCAACGATGTTGCAAGGGTAATTTTTAAAGCAATTTGTGCTAAAAGACCCTCATCGTCATATATTGTAGGAAAAGATGCTAAATTTGCCTCATTATCAAGGTTTATCCCTAAAAATATTTTAAATAAAATCATAAGATATACACTAAACAAAAGAATGAAGGCAAGGAAAAATTAATGGAAAATAATAAAGGCAAGGTTTTTTTAATATATCCGCCCGCCCCGGTTATGAACAGGGAGGACAGGTGTCAGCAGCCGACTGATGATTTGATTGTCATACCGCCGTTGCCGCCTTCCGATTTGATGTATTTAGCATCAATTGCAAGAGAAGAAGGATTTGAACCTAAAATTAAAGATTATTCCCTTAAAGGTGAAACGGTAGATGATGTTATTAAAGATATTGCCGAATTTAAGCCTGATTATCTTGTGTTAAATGCTGCAACACCGACAATTAATAATGATTTATCAATACTTGAAAAGGTTAAAGAAAAGTTTCCTAAAATTATAACCATAGCTAAAGGTGCACATTTTAATACGTTAGCAAAAGAAACCCTTAATGATTTTCCTGCGCTTGATATTGCAATTATGGGTGAGGCCGAGCTAACGCTTAAAGAGATTTTATCGGGCTGGTCTTTATCTGAAATTTTAGGTACAGCATACAAAATGCCTGGTGGTGCAATACAAATAAATGAAAAACGTCCGTTCAATAATGAGCTTGATAATCTGCCATATCCTGCAAGAGATTTGGTTGATAACAATTTATACAGACGCCCCGATACAGGGGAAGTGCAGGCTGTTATAAAGGTTTCAAGAGGCTGCCCCTTTCATTGTTTCTTCTGTCTTGCAACCCCTGTATCGGGTGCAAAAGTCAGATACAGAAGTCCTGAAAATATTCTTGGTGAAATCAGGGAATGTTATGAAAAATATAATATTAAAAATTTTATCTTCTGGTCTGATATTTTTAATCTTGATAAGGAATGGGTGCACAGCCTTTGTAATCTTATAATTAAATCAGGACTAAAGATTACTTTTTCTACAAATTCGCGCGCCGATACTGCAGATTGTAATACTGTTGAATTAATGAAAAAAGCGGGATGTAAGCTTGTATCAATAGGGGTAGAGAGTGGTTCACAGTATATGCTTGATAAAATGGGTAAAAAAATTACCCTTGATGATATAAAAAATACCGTAAAACTTTTTAAGAAAAAGGGTATAAAGGTTTATGCATATTATGTTTTGGGGCTTCCTTGGGAGAGTGAGGAAACCGCAAGAGAAACCATTAATTTTTCAAAAAAACTGAATACGCACTTTGTAAGCTATTATACAGCTACAGCCCTTTGCGGGACAAGGTTTTACGATTATATAAAAGAACATAACCTCGGCAGTTTAAATTACGATATGCCTTATTTTTACCCGAGTGTTAATACGCATCACCTTACAAAAGAAAGAGTTTTTGAACTTCACAAGCAAGCCGTAAAAGAATACTATATAAGAATTCCGTATATTTTAATGATGTTGTTTAGTATAAGGACTTTTGCTGAGTTTAAAAATTATTTTAAAGCAGGTTTAAGAGTACTTTTTCGGAACAAAAAACACTAAGTATCGTCTTTTTCTTATATAGCTTGAGGAAGAGATGATGAGAGTTTTTAATACATACCTTTATGAGGTTTTAAAGGGCACCAAACCTGTTGCGCTTGTAACGTGTGAAAATTCTTTAAAAGGTAAAATTGTATCAAGGCTTGAAAAGGAAAATATTCCTTTTTCCGTGCAAGATATTGATAATTCTAAAATCAATGTATTTTTTGGAAATAAAGAATGTATTGATGTTGTAAAAAAGATTTTCGTGGTGCCGCTATGCAGCCTAAGCCCGTATGAGGATTTTATTCTGGGCGCTATTTTAGGGTATGATATAAAATTACAGTGCAAAAGATTTTTAGAAAAGACATCCTGATAAAAATTGCCTGCCATGGTGCTTTTTTGGCGGATTTATTTTTTGCATGGGTTCAATAAAATTTCCTTAGTAAATAGTGATAGGAGATTTTATAATGAATGTTTGTATAATGGACGGCTGTGTTGCATGTGGAGCATGTGAGGCTATAAATTCAGATGTTTTTTCTGTTGATGTGGTAGCACATGTTAATGATTCTCAAATTGACGGCAATGAACAGGATTGTATCGATGCGGCACTTGTGTGCCCTGTGAACGCAATTTGGATTGAAGATATTTAATCCTATTGGTGTACGACGCTTGACAGGGTGCATTTTTTCCTTGTACGATAATATTATGACGTCTTATAAAAAGGAGAAAATATGCACAAATTAATAACCTTCAAAGCTCTGTTGCTTTTGGCTTTTGTATTTAACTGCTGCAGCGGTGCAGTTATGGCTGATGAGGCTGTATTTTCAGACAATACTGCAGAAACAATTAATGTTCAGCCCGTGCCTGAAGAAAAACCGCTTACCGGTGAAGTAAATGCCACAGAAACAAAGCCTGTGTCAGAATCCCTTTCAAATGAAAAGTTTAAAAGTGCGGTAAATAATCTTGAATCTGCCCAGGTGGATGTAAGAGAGCAGCTTTCTGTTTGTAAAACAAAAGTTGATGAAAAAACAATAGAAGTCAGCACCAAGAAGGCGGAACTTTCTACATTAAAAAAAGAGTACAGAATGTTACAAAAAAAGATGAAAAATATTGATAAAATGAAAAGAATGTTAAATAGCAATATTGATTAATATGTTATGGCAATAAGTTTTTCTATATCGTCCAAAGAACTTTGGGCGATATATTTTTTAAATTCAATTATGGCATCAAACTCATTTTTGAGTGTTTCAAAGCCGGGGCTTTTGTAAAAATCATCAAAATGAGGCGGGGTTATAAAATTTATTTTATCAACATCAAGTATTTCAATAGAGTTAAATTCTTCTAAAATCTCAAGTGCCGATTGTATAAAAATTTCACTTGTTCCTGTAATTTCAGCAAGCGTTAAAATGGAAATTTCACCGTTTTTATTGTTGCTTGCATATTTTAATATTCCAATCAGCTGTTTTATGTAATCTTCAATATTTTCATAATATTCTTCTTTCATCAGATGAATTTTACCGTTTTTGTTTTTAATAATATCTATAAATTCATCAATATTTGAAGGATAATCAAAAAACATAATATCAGCTGCACTAAATTCATCATTTTGAATTTTTGCACAAATGTCCAGATATTCTTTTAATAGCGTTTTTGTATTTATTTTTTTTGCATATATATCTATATCAATGTTTGGCCTTTTAATGTATTCTTCAATATTTTTTAAAATATCTTTTTTCATTCTGTGGTCATAAAATTTTATATTGCTGCACAACGGCACATTGTTTTCCGGTTTAAAATCAGCAGTATAAAGCCTTATGGATGTTTCGTTATTAAAAACATTTATTTTTGGCTCAAATGCTAAATCAAATTTTTCACCCGCTGCGACAGGGATTTCACTGTGGCGCCACCATATACAGTTTAGTTCAACCCCATCTTTTTTGCCCTTAAAAGATATATGATTATTTTCTTTGCCCATTGTTTTTTTTGAAATAAGACTTATATCTTTAATTCCAAAAATCGGACTTGGGTTATCCTGCCCGGTTGGTTCTAATTTCTTGATTATTTCAATAAGTTCTTCATTAATATCTTCAGCCTCAATAATCATATCCACATCAAGGCTTGGGGCGGATGTTTTAATTTCATCTTTAGAATTAAATGTTTCTAAAATTACACTCTTAACTTTTTCAAACGGTATTTTATTTAATTCAAAAGAAAATCCGCCTGCAAGTGCATGTCCGCCAAAACCGCCAGTAAAAAGCTCTGCATTTTCATTTAAAATTTCTGCAATATTGTATTCTTTTGTGCCCCTGATTGAGCACCTTGCCATATCTTCATCATCTTTTGTAACCATAAAGACGGGTTTGTTAAATTTTTCAACTAATTTTGATGCCACAATACCTGTTACACCCAGGTGCCAATCTTCACTGTACAAGATAATTGCACGCTGCTTTTTAAAGTCCTTATCTTTGCTTATTTCATCCAGTGCTTCTTGATAAATTTTGTCACAAAGATTTTGTCTTATTCTGTTATAGCTGTCAAGTTCTTTTAGCGCGGTTTTTAATGCTGTATCGTCCTCTTGTGTTAAAAGCCTGAATGCAGAATCCGCTGTTGCAAGCCTGCCTGCGGCGTTAATTCTTGGTGCTAAAATAAATGCCGCATCGTAGCTTGATATGTCTTTTGCTTTGCCATCTTTGCTGTTTGCGGCAAATAAAAGATTAATTCCCTTGTGTACTCCGCTATTAATTAAATCAAGACCTTTAGCAGCTATTGTTCTGTTTTCATACAATAGCGGTACAACATCCGCTATTGTACCGACGGCGGCTAATACAAGAATTTCATCTTTAAGTATTTGATTATTGTTATCTTCAAGCAGAGCTGAGGCAAGTTTATGTGCTACGCCTGCACCCGCAAGCTCTGAAACTTTTTTAATTTCTGTAATGCTTAATTTTTCATCAAGGGAATTTGGCGCTTTAGGGTTGATTATGGCATATGCCTCGGGGAGTATGTCCGGTGCCTTGTGGTGGTCAGTTAAAATTACATCAATGCCAAAATTTTTAACAAGAGCAATTTCTTTTTCATTTGATATGCCGCAATCCACGGTTATTAGTACTTTTGGTTTTTTCTTTGCAATATATGGCAGCAAAAATTTTGTATTAATGCCATGTCCCATTTTCTCTCTTTCAGGGATTATATAATCAAAATTTGCCCCAAGCTCTTTAAGAGTTTTGTAAAGAATGGCGGTAGAAGTTACCCCGTCCGCATCAAAATCACCCCAAATTAAAATAAGCTCTTGCTTTTCAATGGCGGATATTATCCTCTTCTTTGCCTTCTTCATATCGGCAAAAATATATGGGTTTGAAAGATTGTTTTCTAGCGGGTTCAAAAACTCTTCTTCTTGTTCATTTTCAATAATCCCTCTTGATATCAAGAGGGATTTTAGTATTGAATCTTTTTTTTCTGTTTTTATATTCCAGATTTTCACTTTTTAAAGTCTTTATTTCCTATCTTCTGCTGTTTAATTTTGCAAGCAGTCTTAAAATTTCAAGATACAGCCATATTAGGGTTATAAGCAGGCTCAATGCGCCGTACCATTCTAAATATTTTGGTGCGCAATTTCTTACCCCTCTTTCTATAAAATCGAAATCAAGAATAAGGTTTAAGCTTGCAATTACTATTACAACAGCTGATATAATAAGACCCACGGTACCGCTTGAATTAATAGCGTTACTAAGTGCTGCATTATGGAATAATAAATTCATAATAAGCGAAATACCATAGCATATTGCTATAGCGGCAGTTGAAGCTATAATTACCGCCCTAAATGTTTCAGTTGCTTGTATAATTTTTGCCTTGAAAAGCATCAAAACAACAAACATTGCAATAAATGTGCCCATAATAGCCTGGATTACAATGCCAGGGTATACCGCATTGAATACTGCGGAAATTCCGCCCAGAACAAGACCCTCACAGGCAGCATATGCTATACTTAAAACTTTTGAATGTTGCGGTTTAAAGGCAGCAATTATCGCCAGAATAAGACCCGCAATAGCACCAATCATCATAAGTCCATGCAACTTATCTCCAAAGCCGGTAACGGCAAGATACCAAGTGTATGCTGATACTGCAACAACAATGGAAAGAAGGATTAATGTCTTGTTTACAGCACCCGCAACTGTCATAGGTTGGTCGGATACAACAACCCCCTCATAAATCCTGTCGTTTGTCATAGGATTTGATGTCATTTTTATTTTCCCCCATAAATCTCTGTTAAATATTTATTATTAGATTATACTACCATTTTAATGTAAAATGAATATATGCTAAAAATTGCAATAACAGGTAATATAGCATCGGGCAAAAGCTTATTTGAAGAATACTTAAAAAGCTTTGGTTTTAAGGTTTTGTGTCTTGATCATGTTACAAATTTTTTGTATGAAAACAGTGTTGAATTTAAAGAATTTTTGTTAAAAAAATTTAATACAACTATAAAGCAGGATATTGCTGATATTATTTTTAATAATTTATCATTAAAAGCAAAACTTGAAAATTTTATTTACCCTTTAATTTATGAAAAAATGGAAGATTTTTTTATAAAAAATAAGAATGAGCGGTTTGTTTTTGTAAGCGCCCCCCTGCTTTATGAGGCCGGTTTTGATAAATATTTTGATAAAATCATATTTATCAGTGCAGATGAAACAATCAGGCTTAAGAGGCTTATTGCAAGAAACGGGTTTAGCGAAAGTGAAGCTGTTAAGCGCATTAAGGCACAAATGCCGGAGGATATCAAAATAAAGCATGCTGATTATATTATTGATAATTCAGGAACGGTTGAAGATTTAGCAAACAGTGCAAAGGCACTTGTTAACAGAATTTTAAAGGAGCATTAAACATTCCCTGATAAGTTTGCAAGCTGCTGCTGTTGAATTTTTGGTTGCATCAATATCAGGTGCAAGTTCTACAACATCAACCCCTATAATATTAAAGTCTTTTAAATATTTTAACCACCCTAAAAGCTCATTATAGCTTAATCCTCCGGCTTCCGGGGTACCAACTCCGCTCATAACGGAGGGGTCAAGCGCATCAAGGTCTATTGTTATAAATATATTTTTATCTCTAAATTTATCCAGTTCGTTATGGCTAAATTTGAGTGTAGAATGTTTTTTCATAAGCTCAAATTCTTCTTTTTCGCCTGAACGTATGCCGATTTGTGCTATATTTTCAAAGCCGATTATATTTGCAATTTGTTTCATAACACCTGAGTGTGTTAATGTTTCGCCCAGATATTCCTCTCTTAAATCCGTATGTGCATCAAACTGAATAACCGCAATATTTTTATAATATTTTAAAACAGCCTTTATTTCTGCAAGCGTTACCAGGTGCTCTCCGCCAATTCCAAGAATTTTTTTGCCTTTAGAATAAATGCAAGCGGTATTTTCTTCTATTATATCAAGCGCCCTTGCGGCATTGCCAAACGGCAGTTCTAAATCACCGGTATCATAGAATTTGCAGTCTTCTAAATTTTTATTAAAAACAGGAGAGTATGTTTCAATTCCTACGCTTTCAAGTCTTATAGACTGCGGTGCAAATCTTGTTCCGGGACGATTTGTAACGGTACCGTCATATGGCATGCCAAGCATCACAATATTTGCGTCATTAAAATCTTTGACAGCGCCTATAAAATCTTTACTTAAAAACGGACCTTTTAGCATAGCAGTTATATTAGCATAAATTCATTTAAGGTGCATGGAATATTTTTATTAAGAAATATTAACCTCCGAAATACTTCTGCTGTCTGCATTATCTAAATAAGTATATATTTTTTACGCAATTTTTATTCACAAAAATACTTTATTTATGTACGAGGAAATAAACCATTTAGGAGAGAACATGAATACATACAATCCTATGAAAGCTGCTGAGGTAGCAAGGACGCAGGGGTTTGCAATTGCCCATACTGCAGGATTATATAGTACATCAGGTTTGAGCAATATTGCCGCACCTTCCGTTGAGGTGTTAAACCAAAACGGCTACAGTATTTATGTTGATGACAATGGAAACTTTAATATAAAACAAGACCGTGACACTAAAGGCGGGACTATATGGACCAGTGACTCTCTTGGTGTGACATTTGATTATACCGGTGATACCTTGGTTATAACTCCTACGGATGATGATGAAACATCCGGTAATAATACATTGGGCAGTGGTAATAAACAGGCCGGAAATATTGCCGACCAATGTATTGATAATTTCACAAAAAATTGTGAAAGTATTTTAAATAAGCAACAAGCTTCTCAAATTGGCAACGGTTCATATAATAATTCAGGCAACCTAAACGTAAATGAAACTGTAGACCCCTACACCGGACAGGTGGTTGATAAAGAAAAAAGCGAAGCTGTCAATAAACTTTTAAATAACGAATCTGTTAAATTTAAGTTTGATAAACTAATAAATCTAATCAATAAAACCGGTGAAGCAAGATATACTAAAGAAGCTGATTATAAGTTTACAGACGGGCTTGCTACTTCTTTAAAAGGAGCTGCTGCAGGTGCTGCAGGCGGTGCAGCGATAGGCGTCGGTTTTCTTGGGGTTGGCGCAATTCCAAGTGCAATTGTTGGTGGTATTGCAGGCCTTATAGGCGGTATATGCACTGCGGTTTCAGACTCAAAAGATACGAAAAAACTTAATGAAGCTGCAGCAAATGAGGCTGCAAGCTATGCTAATGAACTCAACGCGGAATTGGAGCAATTACTTCAAGACGGAAATGAAGAAGAGTTTATAGCTTTTGAAAGATACTTTAAACAGCAAACTGGTGCCAATCTTTCAGATGTGCTAAAGTCTTTGGATACAACCGATGATAGTGACTCTGCAATTGCGCAGGCTTCAGGCTTTGATAGTGAATATATTTTAGATAAACTTGAAAAAATTGACGATACAAACAGTTATCTTGAACCGGATGAAACAACTGAAAGCAATAACGATAACGGCTGCAATCCGCAAATTGAAATTCTTGAAAGAAAAGTGAATCTGTATCATCAGGCTTGGGTAAATTCACTTTCCACAGGCAAGGTTACCGTTCAGGGTAAAGAAATGACATCGGATGAAATTGAAAAATTATATCTTGAAACATACGAAGAATATCAAAATGCTATTGAATAGAGAATAATTTTAGCAAATATCCCGTACCTTGTTTTAAAGTACGGGATATTTTTTGTTTTGTTATAGTATAATATTTCTATTGTTATAGGAGTTATATATTATGATAGAAATGAGAGTTATGGGCATTGCGCTTGATACAAGAAGCGGCTCTCCTATTGTTGTTTTAAATGATTTAGAAAACAGACGTGCGCTTCCCATTTGGATTGGCTCTGCCGAAGCAAGTTCTATAATAAGAAAAATAGAAAATATACCATCATCCCGCCCCATGACCCATGATTTGTTTATAAATTTAATAGAAGCAACAGGTTTCGCTCTGGATAGGGTTGAAATAAATGATGTTGATGAGCAAACTTATTTTTCAACACTTTATCTTAAAGATAATAAAGGTTCTGAAGTTCAGCTTGATGCAAGGCCTTCTGATGCTATTGCAATTGCAATAAGGGCCGATATTTCAATTTTTGTAACGTCTAATGTATTATTAAACGGCGCTGTTTCTGTGGATTCTCAAAAAGATGAAGAAGAAGCAATGGAATTTAAAAATTTTATAAAAGATATTAAGCCTTCAGATTTTGAAAAATTAATAAATAAAAATTTTGAATCAGACCAATAGGCTCAAAACTGAATTCCATGCGGCGTATATTTTTTAAGGCGCCATAAAGCCCTATTGTGTTGTTTAAATCAAACATATTTGTTTTATTTGAATATTTCATAGTATAATGTTTAATGATACAAAGTATAAAGGCAATTAATTATGGGAAAAGTAACTAAAGATATGGGGATTATTGATATTGTTCAGCAATATCCTGAAAGCTTAGAAGTTTTTGCAAAATATGGTCTGGGGTGCATTGGTTGTGCTGCTGCAAGGTTTGAAAACCTTGAGGCCGGTGCCAAAGTTCATGGTGTTGACCCTGAGGTTATGGTCAATGAAATAAATGAATTAATTGAAAAGCACTAGACAGTTTTTCTTTTTATAATAAAATTTACATGTAGATTATTTCGCTCCAGTGGTGGAATCGGTAGACACGTTGGACTTAAAATCCAATGAGGGTCAAACCTCGTACCAGTTCAAGTCTGGTCTGGAGCATACTTTAAAGCCTCTTTGATTAGAGGCTTTTTATATGTTAATTTATGTAAATAATTTAAGACCAAACACTTGCATTTAAAATTTTATGCGTGATAATGGAGTTCCAGTCAGAGGTTTAGAGAAACATTTAAGACACGAGAGACTGTTGACAGTATGCATATTTGAGTCGCAAGATAATGTACTTTATGTATTTTACGGCTCAGCACAATTTTCACCCTTTTTGACCTTAAAGTCCTGTGTAAGGTATTTATACGGGACTTTATTTTTTTATTATCAAAAGGTTATTCATATCTAAGTGCATCAATGGGATTTAATAATGAAGCTTTGTATGCAGGGTAATATCCAAATGCTACCCCTATTATCCCGGAAAATCCTAATGATAAGATAATAGAAAAACTGCTGATATACACAGTCATTGAGCCAAATATTTCAACAAGCTTAGAGCCAAAAATACCGGCAAGAAGGCCTATAATACCTCCAATAACGGATAACAAAAGACTTTCAATTAAAAATTGTATCCTTATATCGCTTGACTTTGCGCCTATTGCCATTCTGATACCGATTTCTTTTGTTCTTTCAGTAACAGAAACAAGCATGATGTTCATAATACCTATCCCGCCAACAAGTAACGATACACCTGCAATTGACCCGAGTAAAACAGACATTGTTTTGACCGTAGCTTTCATGGTTTCCATCATCTGGGTTAAATTTCTTACCTGAAAATCGTCTTCTTGTTTTTTACCTATTTTATGTCTTGTTCTTAAAAGCTCTGTAATTTCAGTTTCGGCACTTAAAATAGCATCTGCATTTTTGGCTTTAACATTTATCATGCTAACAGTACCAGGGAAATTTGTACCGAAAACTTTCTTTTGGCCTGTTGTTATAGGTATCATTACAAAATCATCCTGGTCCCTGCCCATAGAGTTTTGTCCCTTGCTTTCCAATAAGCCTATAACCTTAAATGGTATACCGCCTATCCTTATAGTTTTTCCAATAGGGTCAAGGTCGCCAAAAAGCTCGTTTGCAACAGTGTTGCCAAGGATTGCGACTTTAGACATATTTGAAATATCTTCATCGGATAAATTCCGCCCCATACTTATGTTCCAATCCCTTATAAGCATGTAATTGGCAGTTGTACCCGTAATGTTTGTGGACCAGTTTTGATTGCCATATGTTACTTGTTTTGCCTCGCTTGAATATGGGGCAACATACCCTACTGACGGACAGTTTTTCTCTATTGCGTAAGTATCTTTCAATGTAAGGCTTGGTTTTGTTCCTTGACCCATTCTGACACCGCCGGATGTAACAGAAGCTGATGCTACCATTAAAAGATTGCTGCCCATAGATGACATGTCTTTTTGTATTTTAACGCTTGCTCCTTGCCCTACTGCAAGCATAATAATAACAGCGCTTACACCGATGATAATGCCAAGGCTTGTAAGAATAGAGCGCATTTTGTTAACCTTAAGTGACACAAGTGCCATTTTAAAGGTGGAAGAAAAATCTATCATCTATATTCTCCTGTGGTTTTTGCGCGCTTCGTATTCAGGCTGTCATTGATGATATTACCGTCTTTAAATCTTACTGTGCGTTTGCAATATTGTGCTATATCATCTTCATGGGTAACAAGGACAATTGTTTTCCCCATATTTTCGTTCAGATTTACAAAAAAATCCATAACTTCATAGCTTGTTTTTGTATCAAGATTTCCGGTTGGCTCATCTGCTAAAATTACCGGTGCATCATTAACAATAGCCCGGGCTATTGCAACTCTTTGCTGTTGTCCGCCGGAAAGTTGGCTTGGCATATTTTGCTCTTTACCTGTTAATCCTACAATCTTCAGAGCCTCCATTGCGCGTTCTTTTCTTTCTTTTGCAGGTAAACCTTTATAAATCATTGGCAGCTCAACATTTTCAAGCGCAGATGTTCTTGAAATAAGATTAAATCCCTGAAATACAAATCCCAGTTTTACATTTCTTACTTCTGAAAGTTTATCAAGTCTTGTGTTTACAATATTTTCACCGTCCAGATAGTAATTTCCGGATGTTGGTTTATCAAGGCAGCCTATGATATTCATAAAAGTAGATTTACCGGAGCCCGAGGCACCCATTATGGCTACAAATTCACCTTTTTCAATAGTAAGTGACACTCCTTTTAAGGCGTAAAATGTACAATCTTCGCCGCTGCCGGTAATGTATGTCTTTACTATATTTTCAGCCTTAATTAATGACATTTTAAAACATCCTTGGCGGCATTCCGCCTTTTCTTTTATTTTCTTTTTTGCCGCTGTTAATTGAAACTATTGTTTTATCTCCGGATTTTAGAGTATCTGAAATTATTTCCGTATATCCTTCATCGCTAACGCCGGTTTGAATTTCTATCCTTGTGGGCTTGTTGTCTACAAGCAGCCAAATACCTTGTTTATCGTATTTTTCTCCTTTACCGTCAGTATTTGGGGTAAATTTTAGGGCAGAATTTGCTGCGCATAAAATATCTTCTTTTTTTGAAGTTATTATTGAAACATTTGCTGTCATTCCGGGGATTAGTTTTAAATCATCGTTTTCAACATCTATAATAACACCATAAGTTACTACATTTGAAACGGTTGTAGGCGAAATCCTTACCTGACTTACTTTGCCGCTAAATGTTTCATCCGGGTAACCGTCAAGCGTGTATTCAACAATTTGGTCTTTTTTAACCTTGCCGATATCTGCCTCAGAAACACTTGCCTCTATTTGCATCTGTGTTAAATCTTGTGCAACAGAAAATAATTCCGGAGTTTGAAAGCTTGCGGCCACTGTTTGTCCGACATCTACGGCACGTGAAATTACAACTCCGTCTACCGGGGATGTAATTTTTGTGTACCTTAAGTTTGATTCTGCCGTTGAATAGCTTGCAAGCGCTTGGTTAATTTGTGCCTGTGCTGCGCGTACCTGGGCAACATCTGCCTGATATGTGCTTTCAGCTAAGTCAAGTTCGCTTTTTGCAATATAGCCTTTTTTATAAAGGTTTCTATATCTTGTCAGGGTTAATTTGTCATTGGCTGTTGTTGCTTGAATTTTGGCCAGATTTGCCCTTGCATTATCTATACTTGCTTTTGCCTGATTTACCTGTGCTTCAAACAATGATGTGTCAATTTCTGCAAGCAGTTGTCCTTTTTTGACCTCGGAATTGTAATCCACATAAATTGCGCTTATCTGGCCTGATACCTGTGAGCCGATACTTACTGTCTGGACAGGGTTTATCGTACCTGAAGCTTCTACAATTTGTGTTATTGTCCTTTTTTCAAGCGGTTCTGTTATATAGCCTTGAACACCTTTCTTTTTTGCAGCCAAATGACCCAAAAGGGCAAAAAATGCAAGGCATATTAATATTGCAATAATTATTTTTTTCTTCATTGTGTTTCCCCCATTGCAACTTCAAGTTTTGCTTTTGCAATATTGTAATTGTATATTGTCTGTATGTATTCCTGTTGGGAATTTAGATACTGATTTCTTGCATCCTGGAGCTCAATAAAATTAGATAATCCTGCTCCATATCTGCCGTCTGCAAGCTCAAAATTTTCCAGTGCCTGATAAACCCTGTTTTTATACAAAGGTATTTGTTTTTCAAGCTGTACCATATTTATATAGGCATCCTGTACTTCAAAAAATATATTTTTTTCAATCAGATTAATATTTTCTATTGCTGTATCAAGCTGTGTATTTGCTTCATCGATTTTGTGTTTTGTCTTTAAAAAATTAACTGATGAAACATCAAGTGTGGCGCCATAATTGAAACCGTTTGTTGTTGGCGCATCAGATTCTCTCCATGTGTATCCGGCATTTATGCTTATTTCCGGTAAATATTCCCGTTTTGCATATTTTAAGGCCTCCTCCATGGCCTCTTTAGCGGCAAGATAAGATTTAAAATCGGGCCTTTTTTCCTTTGCGCTATCAAGTGCCTCTTCAAAAGTCAGACCAAACGGTTTAAATACATAATCTTCAAGTATGTCTGTCTTTTCAACAGATGAAGACAATTTTGGCGTTGTATAATTTAGCGGTTCAATATCTTTGGAATTTATTTCTTCTTCAAGTTTTTTATAATCTCCGATATTTAAAAATTTTACATCCGTCCAATCTTTTGCAAGGTTAAATGTTTCAGTGTTTTTTATGGAATAAACCGGCGCATATGCAATATACATTGCGTTATTTAATTTTACAAGGGTGTTTTCGTAATCAGTTTCTGCCGCTATAAGTTCAATTTTAGAGTTGCTTAAATTTACTTCTGCATTTACAAAGTCAATTCTTGATTTTAAACCTTCTTCAAAGAATGCCTTGATTTGGGCATATTGTCTTTCATTTATTTCAAGATTAGATTTTGCAACATCCACTTTTGCGCGTGAAGCAAGCACACTGTAGTAGGCATTTTTTACGTCATATGCTGTTTTTAAAATTATATAATCTAAATCAAATTGTGATGCAATCTTGTTAAATTTATGCATTTTAATATACGTATTGGTTTTGCCAAAATTAAATATTAACTGCCTGAGGCTGACTCCTGCCGTGTAGTAATAATCATAGTTTGAAGTCAATCCTGTATTATTTAGGGCGCTATTACCTGTGTATCCGCCGCTTGCACCAATTGAAGGGAAATAGTCTGATTTTGCCTGGCCAATTTTGCTTTCTTGCAGCTTTACGTTGTTTTTAGATATTTGCACATTTGGGTTGTTTTTAATCGCAAGCTCAATACATTCATCCAATGTTAAGATGTCACCTTCTTTAATATCCTCAATTGAGAAGACGGGTGCATTTACAAGTAAAAAAATTATTATTAAAAATATTGATTTTATATATTTCATCTTATAAGCTATAACGATATTAAAATTAAATTGTTCAATAACATATTAGCATTATAAATACACCAGTGGGCTAATTTTTACAAAAATGCAAAATTTAAAATTGACGGGTTTTATTGTGTATGTTATATCAAATATAACTTAAATCACGAGGAAATAAGGTGTAAATCCTTAACTGGGCCGCAGCCGTTACAGTCGGAAAGCTTCAAATGTTTATTTTCCCGCGGAATTACCGGGAGGTAGGCTTGACTAACATGTATCTGCTTTGGCTCCCTTATCTTAAATGACAAAAGAGAAAGTATGAGCAGATTTTTTAATGTCCATTAGTCCCGTTACATCTAATAGTGTGCAAACCTGTCCCCATGGGGCAGCCCCTGGTGCTTGTCCGATATGTAGCGGCATGGGTGGCGGGGGTGGTAAAACCAAAAAAGCCGACACGCAGCCAAAAAATGAGATGTCCTATGCGCAATGCTACGCTATCTGGACACGTATGAAAGCTGCCGAAAGAAGGGAAATGCAAGCTGAAAATGCTATGCAAAGACAAGCGGAATTTTTGGCTAATACTCAAAAAATGCTTGCTCAAATGACAGAAAAGTTGCTAAATACACTAAGCAAAATCGAAAATATTTTGCCAACCCCTTTAAAAGGTATGTTTGCAGCCACTGTGAATAATATTCTTAAACCGATAATGAATTTTATTGTAAATTTCCCTAATTTTGTTAGTGATATAGGAAAATTTTTACAAAATATGCAACGGGAAATATATATTGTAGCAGAAAAGCTTGCAAGTGTATTTGGTGAAATTAAAAACTTTATAAAAGAAAAAGTATCTGAAACATTCAAAAAGTTTACTAAAAAAGTTTATAAGATTTTAAATATTTTTGGACTTTTTGAGGAAGATAATTTTGAAGAAGATGAAAGAGTGAGCACGGAGCTTGCAGTTTTTAAGGCAAAAGATGTTGTTTCAATTAAGGAATTTTTAATAAAATTAGCAGGAATGGAAAGAAAAGAAAAAGATGAGCATATCACCGGTCAGCCAGAATAAATCCGCTAAAAATCAGTCGGATTTATATAAGCAAAATAGTAACTTGCAAAAAGCACAAATGAATAAAACCTTGCAAGGTGTACTTGTAAATACTTATATAAAAAATACGGGTTCAGCTAATTCAACCGCTGAAGATACAAATTCGGGTTTGTTTATTTCTGATGATTTTATTCCAAATCCCATTGCTGATAAAAATATTTTAACAGCCAAACAGACCGACAATAAAAATTCCCTTTTAAAAAGTTCCCTGCCGTATGCGGCAAGTGCACTACTTGCAACCGGTTTAGCCCTTGCGCTCAGCCGCTCGTATGTAAAATCACAAAAATTATTAAAACCCGGAAATGTCCCGACAGGATTGAAATTACCAACTCTCGGGAAAAACTTTAACCTTAGAAGTGAGGAATATTTTGCAGTTTATATGCTTGTCAGTGAACCCAATGCTAAAAATGCGCTTGCCCTCCTTGGTGTCTTTGCAATGAGTGCGCTTACTCTTGTCGGAAAAACTCTTGTGGACGGGATAAGAAAAGTGTGGACAAAAAAACAAGAGGCTGATATCAAAAAAGATTTTGAAGAAAAATCAATAGAGATTGAAACCCAATCTTTTTCAGGCAAGCTGGATGTAATTAGGCAAGAGCTTTCCGAGAAATCTAAATACTTTAAATCAAAGCTTGATAATAAAAGACCGAATTTTGGTGCGCAAAATAATGCCCTAAGCAGCCTGCCGCCTGTCTTTACTAATTTTTTGGGATTTCGGGGTAACAGCAACAATACTCCTGATAATGAATATAGCAAACCTGAATTCAAAGAGAGGGTAAGAAATTTTTATGACAAATTTAAAAATTCCCCGGCAGCCCTTGCCTCGGTTTTGGGCGGTACACTTTTAATTATGCTTCTTGGCGGTAGAAAGGTATTTTCAAATATGGGTCAGGCTGCAAGGATTAGAGAAGAGGCTGCAAAAGTAAATAAAGAAAAAATTGAACAATCCATAAAGACTTTAGTTTCAGGAATTAGCGGTATTGCGGATGAAACCGTTAAAAAGCAAAAAGTTGATGAACTTAAATGTAAACTTGTATCAATTGAGGCATCACCCGAAAGAATTAAAAATGTATTTGAAAAATTGGGTTTTGGTGCAAATGAAATTTCAAAGGTAACGGATGAAATCAGTGATGATATTTATAAAATAAAATTGGGCGATAAGTTTTATGTTCAGGCTGACCCTGCAATGGGGGGAAAAGAAGGTACGCAGTTTTATATTTATATAGACCAAGCTAAAGGGTATATCTATGATGTCATAACTCACCCTGAAAATAAATTTGCAAGATACATATTCTCTGCTATAACTGCAACAGGTGCAGCAGGTTGGGTATTAAAAGAAAGTATTGATGCCATAAAGGATGTTGCCGTATTAAAAGAGAATAACAATACGGAAATTGATTTAAAAAAACGCCTTGTTGATACTGAAATCAGAAATTTTAAGGCAAAAAAAGAAAGTGCCATTACCCCCTTAATGCAGGAATTTGATACAAAATTAAATTCAGGCGCCTCAAAAGCAGAATTAAAAGCAATGGCTGATAATATTTTATTCGAGATTAAAAACGGGCCGCCGTTTGTTTATTCATAAGAACAGGAAGTTTTAAAAATGTATATAAACAATATTTCTCCTCAAATGTTTGTAAATTTAAAGACCATTGGTTCGGGTGTTAAAAAACCCGATGAAGGTAGAAACTACTGCGTTTTTAATGAGGCGCGCGTAAATGCTCTTGTATCTGACAGTAAAAATGCATTGCCGCATTTAATTGAACACCTTAAAAATCCCGGTAGCGAAGAAGAAACTCTTGAAATTATGTATACCATTGATAGAATGATTGATATGGGTGTTAGGGGGCTTGATAAAATTTATCCTTATCTTTCAAAATTTAACGATACAAATTCTCCTGACATACAGGTTATGTTATCCGGTATATACAGAAAAACTCTTGTGCCGGATGCATTTGGGCCTTTATGCAAGATGCTTCATAAACAAATAAATAATCCTGTATCAAAATATTTTGACCCTACGGAAGAAACCGGCGGTGCTATACTTGCATATTTAAGGGCATATGGGGCGCAAAATCTTTATATGCAAAATTTAAGATTAAAACAGGGCTTGTATTGAATTTTTATTTAAACTATTATTCATTTTGTACTGAATTAATTTTTTATTTTAAGATAATTTAAACAGGAAATCTTTGTATGAAAAATATTGTTAAAAAAACCAAAGCCTTTTCTTTGCTTGAAATTATGGTGGCCCTTGTAGTTGTATCTATAATGCTTGCGGTTATGACACCTGTTATGACTACAAAAAAATCCGAACCGGACAGAACCTCTATTCAGGTTATAGATGCAACGCCCGTAGGTGTTATTGTTGCATGGTATGGTGACAATTATCCTTCAGGTTGGGAGCCTCTTGACGGGCGTGTGCTTGAGGGCTCACAATATGAAGAATTAAGAAAAGCATTAGGTGATGAAATAGATGCACTCCCTGATATTAATACCGCACTTGGAGGTTTTAACAGCCCAATAACTTGGATTATAAAAGTTAAGAGAAATTAATTTTTATTTTCAATTTCTCTTAGTGCATCCTTACCTGCAAGGTTTTCCAGAATTACACGGCTCAGATTATATTCCGATTGCGCTTTTTTTGCAGCATTTTGCGCATTTCTGTAGAACGTATCCGCAACAATCAGCTGTTCCCTGCTTATGGCGGATTTATTTGCCTGCAGAGAATTATAAATATTTCTTCTGTTTTCAAGATTTTGCATAGAAAGTGCCAAAAGTTCTTTTTGCGCCCGATAGTTCATATAGTTGTTTAAAAGATTTTTTTGCAGTTCGTCAATTTTTCTTACTAAAAGCACCATATCGGCATCATTTACTTTTGTAAATTTATAATTGGCCTCTTTGTCGCCTGTTGTAAATGCATTCAATAAACCGCCGCCTATAAGGGCTCCGCTTGCCATATAAGGATTGGCTGAAAGTGCAGTACCTGCTATGCTTGAAAAACTTGCTATCGGTTTTAAAATTCTTTTTATGGTGCTTTCACTTGGTTTATCGGCATCCGGACTAGAAAGCTTATATATGGCATACTGTATGGTTTCGCTTTTTTGTACGGCACTATTGTATAAAATACTTAAATCCGAAAGAATTTCAGGTGATTCAACATCCATTTCGCCTATAACATCTTTTGATATCATTTTTAGGCTTAGGTCAGCATAAGTTAAAGGTTTAGAACTTGCGGAATTATTAATGTTTTCCATTTTTGCAGGTTTTTTTTTATTTTTTGCCTGAATATCTTTTTTTGCCTCAATTCCGTTTCCAATGCCTGCCCTGTTTGAAAATCCGGCCGGGGCAAAATTATCATAGTTTATTGCACAATAAGATTTTCCCGTTTGAAAAACAAGTAAAAATACTGCTATAAAAAATTTTAATAATTTTTGTTTCATGGTGTCTTTATCTGTATTTCCTTTTTAGAAAAATCTATATCATTTGAATTTACATTTAATGTATCAAGGTTATATACCGCAACATTTAAATTATCAACCGTATCTTTGCCTGCAAGTCTTTGGAGCATTAAATAATATCTTTTTGCCTCTTGTTTGAGTTTAAGCTCTTCTATTTGTTTTTCTTCCCACCTTGCACTTGAAACAGTTATTTCAAGAGTGTCGCCGCTTTTAATTGCATCGGAATAGTTTTTATTTAATAAAATAAGCTCTGCACGCGTTTCTTTCAGGGCAGAAAGAGTGTGTTTATAGCAATAGTATGTTGTAACTATTTCGCTTTGTAAATCTTCAATAAGCCCTGCAAGTTCAATTGCCTCTGTGTCTGTTAATGGCGATTCTTGTAAAAGTTTTGTATTTTTTTTATTTAAAAGGTTATGTGCAAGCCTTGCAGATGCAAAAGAGGCGGATTGTATGCCGTAATTCATTCCCATAAAAGAGGGCAGCATAGAGGCTCCGCTTATAATTGCACTCATACTTCTTGCAAGAAGGGATGAATGCACGCGTCTTTCTTCTTCGGGTATTGCAAGTTTTTGCAAAGTAAATTTAATGAGAGGATTGCTGTTAACTGTTCCTGTCCAAATATGCTCCAAATCTTCGCTATCGGCTTCCTGCTGCTTGTTAACAATAATTTGTGCGTTTTCTGAATTATTTACAAAAAGACTTCCCTTAAGGGTTTTGACCTGATTATCAAGCTCAAGTTGATGCCTTCCGGTGTCTTGCAGTAAAATCTCCTCGCTATACGATTTCCCCGGCAAAAATACACCCATCAAAAGTATTGTTACCGTCAGTTTCTTAAACATAATAACTTTATAGCATAAAAATTATCTGTTTGCTAATATTCATAATCAGCAGCAGTAGAATTTTCTTCTTCGTCCTGCAGTGAAGATAAATCATAATTATATGTTGAATCAAAATCTTCGGGTAATTTTTCACTGTCGGGCCAAATAGTTCCTTCATCAAAACGGCAGGCACTTAAATTTTCGCTTGTTGCAAAATCTGAATCCGTAAGTTCCGCTTCATTTAAAACACAGCCCGCCATATCCGCTTCATTAAAATTACAAAAATTCAAAGCTGCATAGCTAAAATTTGTACCGTTAAGCGTACAGCCAGTAAAGTTGCATTCTTCAATTTTGCATCTTGAAAAATCAGTGCTTGTAAAATCGCAGTTCGAAAAATCAACATCGGTTATGGTCGATTCTACAAAGTTTGCCCCGCTAAAATCAATATTTGATAAATCAATGTGACTTAAATCGGAAACAGAAAGCTCAGCCTCACTTAAGTCCAAATCCTCTGTATTTTCAGCCCTTTTTGCACTATATGTTTCTTTGTCATTTAATATTAATTCAATCCATTCTTCTTTAGATATGCTCATTTATTTTTCCTTATAAATATTTAGCTATCTTATTTTGCCATATTTTTATTCACATGTGAAGTGCTTAAAATAATTAATTTTTTATAATATCGGTTTCAATAGCCAGAAGTACCGCCTGCACCCTGTTTTCAACATTAAGTTTTTTATAGATACTGTTTAAATGCGTTTTTATAGTCACTTCTTTTACAAAAAGTTTTTCTGCTATATCCGCATTTGTGGCACCTGCGCTTACCATTTTTAAAATTTCAAGTTCTCTTTGTGTTAATTTTGCAATGTTTTCGCTTGTTTTTGCAGAAACCGTATTGATAGTTTTTTTGTCCTTGTTCCAATTGGAACGCCTTATTAAAGCTTCAATTCTTGCAAGCAGATTGGGTAATACAAAGGGTTTTATAATGTAATCATCTGCGCCTATTTTCAATCCTGAAATTTGTTTATAATCTTCATCTACGGCAGTAAGCATTATAACTGGTATTGTATTAAAATTCTTATTTTCCCTGATTTTTTTTAAAGTTTCCCACCCGTCCATTTTCGGCATCATGATATCAAGCAGCACAAGGTCAATATTTTTATAATTTTTTTCTAAAAATTCTAATCCCTGCACCCCGTCTACAGCGCTTTCCGTGTGGTATCCATACATCGGAAGTACATCCCTGATGAGCTTTGGATTATCATCTATAAGCAAAATATTTCCTAAGGCAGAATTGCTGTTCATATATTTACCCTGTTATATTTTCCTTTAAAGCTTTCACTGCAGCCTGTGTTCTGTCATCAACCGAAAGCTTTTGCAAAATACTGCATACATGTACCTTGGTAGTATTTACGGATATGTTTAATTTTTTTGCAATATCAAGATTTGAATTACCCTCAGAAAGTAAACCAAGAACAAGCATTTCTTTACTGGTAAGGTTGTATGTGCTTTCTTTTTTGAATTCTTCTTTTCTTTGTTTTGTCATATTTAAAACGTATTTTGCAACATTTGAATCAAACCATACAGCGCCTGATATTACATCTTTAATCAGATTTATAAGTTTATCCGGTTTAATATCTTTTGAACAATATGCGCTTATTCCGGCCTGTAGACATTTTTGCACCTCTTTTTCCTCGCTGTGTGAGGTAATAACAATGATTTTAATATCAGGGTATTTTTTTGTTATTTCTTCTGTTGCGGTTATTCCGTCAATTCCGGGTAAGCCTAAATCCATTAAAACCACATCTGTTTTATGATTTAAAAGGATATCATAAGCCTCATAGACCTCTTTAGCCTCGTAAATTTCACCTATAAAATCAGTATCTTTAAGCGAGGCGCATAATGCAAAGCGCGTAAGGGCGTGGTCTTCAACTATCAGGACGTTAACTTTTTCCATTTCCTAATTATATCTCATTCCTGTTTCTTTTATACATTCTTTACATTCTATTTACAATTTTTCAGGTTTTTTGTTTAATTGTAGATAAGGTTTTTTAAGGATTATATTATGATTGAGATTAAAGACGTTGAGCATGTTGCAAAGCTTGCCAGGCTTGAAATTGAAGAAGAAGATAAGCCCAAATTTGCACGACAGCTTGGCGATATTTTAAAATATGTTGAAATGATGAATGAAGTGGATACCACCGGTGTTGAACCTATGAACCATTCGATAGATTTTTCAAATGTCATGCGGGAGGATGTTCCGATTTATGAACAAACGAGAGAGGAACTTATGGCAAATGCTCCCGATGTTGAAAGCGATTTTTTCAAAGTCCCTAAAATCAATTAATTTGGGGACTTTAAATTTATTTTGGGGAAGTTAAGGAAAGTAAGATGACAAAGTATATTTTTATAACGGGCGGTGTTGTAAGTTCACTTGGAAAAGGTATTGTGGCTGCCAGTCTTGGCAGACTTTTAAGGGCAAGAGGGTATTCCGTAACTATTCAAAAATTTGACCCATATATAAATGTAGACCCCGGTACGATGAGCCCTTTTCAACACGGTGAAGTTTTTGTTACCGATGACGGCGCTGAAACTGACCTTGATTTAGGACATTATGAACGGTTTACCAATACTTCCCTTCACCAGATAAATAACGTAACATCAGGCAGCGTTTATCAAACTGTTATCAATAAAGAACGCCGCGGTGAATATCTTGGTGCTACGGTGCAAACCATCCCTCATATCACAAATGAAATAAAGGCAAGAATACAAAAGGCTGCAAAACAGTTTGAATCCGATTTCTTAATTGCTGAAATTGGCGGGACAATAGGTGACATTGAAAGCTTACCTTTTATTGAGGCTATAAGGCAATTCAGGGCTGAAGAAGGTCTTGGAAATTCGCTTTCTATCCATGTTACCCTGCTTCCTTATCTTCCGACATCGGGCGAATTGAAAACAAAACCTTCTCAACATAGTGTTTATACACTAAGAAGCTACGGTATACAGCCTGAGGTGCTTGTCTGCAGGACACAACAAGAAATACCGAAAACCGAAAAGGAAAAGATAGCACTGTTTTGTTCGGTAAGAAAGGATTGCGTTATTGAATGTCGTGATATGGCGTCAATTTATGAAGTTCCTCTTGCACTTGAAGCTCAAAACCTTGCAGGCGTTATTTTAAATCAACTTCAAATGGAAGACAAAACGCCTGATATTTCAAATTGGGAGAAACTTGTATATAAAATAAAACACCCAAAAGAAACCCTCAGGGTGGCTTTGGCAGGAAAATATACCGATTTGAATGATGCATATATTTCGGTGGTTGAATCTTTAAAGCATGCCGGTCTTAAACATGAATGTAAAATTGAAATCAAATGGCTGGCCTCAGAAAAATGTCATACAATGGAAGATGCTAAAGAAATGCTTGCCGACGTTGATGCCCTCGTGGTGCCGGGCGGTTTTGGGGTGCGTGGTATTGAAGGCAAATTAAATGTTATAAGATACGCAAGAGAAAACAATCTGCCGTTTTTAGGTTTGTGTCTTGGTATGCAATGTGCTGTTATAGAATATGCAAGAAATGTGCTCGGCCTTGAAAATGCAAACAGTACTGAATTTGCGGAAGGCACAAAATACCCTGTTATTGACCTTATGATTGAACAAAAGGGTGTTGCGGGCTATGGCGGCACAATGAGGCTTGGTGCTTATCCTTGTCACTTAAAAGAAGGCTCTAAAGCCCAGGCGGCCTATGGTACAAAAATAATTTCAGAACGCCACCGTCACCGTTATGAAGTAAATAATGAATACAAAAAACAAATCGAAGAGGCAGGTTTAATATTTTCAGGCACTTCGCCCGACGGTCTTTTGGCTGAAATGGTTGAGTACCCTAAAAATGATTGGTTTGTGGCTTGTCAGTTTCATCCGGAATTTAAATCAAGACCGGAAGACCCGCACCCGTTATTTATGGGCCTAATAAACGCTGCTGTCGGTCAGAAAAATAAAAACAGGCAGCTAAAAATCCATGAGTCAGCCGAAATTAAGGCTTAAGCTTTATATAGCCTAAAATTGTAATATCAAGGTTGGAATAAATAATCCTGATAAGGTTTTCGTGCACATTTTCCGTTCTGCAATACACTACGGCAGGTGTTTCCCAATCGTCCTGATAAGGTATTGCTTTAATATCTGCAACCCTTGTGTTGCCCTGCAAAAGACTAATTGTATACATATTATTATTGTTGCCGTATCCTTGCTTAAAATCAGCCTGGTAGTGCCCGGCCTCAAGTGTTTTGCCTGTAGAATCATAAAAATCGGCACCTATAGTGATTGAGGGTTTGTCTGCGGGTGCATCTTTTATTCTTAGCGGTTGATTATTTGGGTTTTCGTATTGTTTTTTAAATGTTGTATCAAATTCGGGATTATCCCTGTTAAAAAATTTGCGCATTTTATAAAAAATGCCTGTGGGCTCGCGGTTCTCATATTGCTTCATAACCTCTTCAAATTGTTTATTTGTGCTGGGGTTTGGGTTTGAAAATGCATTATCTATAAAATCATAATCAAAATCGGTCATATCATCCGCAGCATGCGTGCTGTGGCAGAAAAATATGCAAAGAAACGTGCATATAAAAAGCTTTAATAAGACATTGCCCATAATTTATATGATAATGTTTTTATTTTGATTGGCAATTTTTTAAGGTTTCTTTATTATTTTATCAATTAATCCTGTAGCGGCACTTTTTGCAGGCTCATAAACTTTATTCTTTAAAAAATCTACACAGGTTTGTAATGCTTTTGGCATTTGCTTTTGCGGTAAATTAAATAATTTTCTTATCCCGTTTCCGCACTTTTTAAAACAAACAGCAAATGCGCCCACCGTAACAGCTGCCGCAGTAAATTTTGCAACATTGATTATTTTTGCGACGCCATTTTTCTTTGGTTTTTCGGCATTTGTTTTATTTGTTTTATTGCCGCCCTGTGTTTCAAAACTGTCAGGTGCCATTGGTGCTATTGCACCGGGGGTCAGATTGCTTTCTTTATCCATTATAAAGGCATACGGGTCAAAACCTATGATTGGTGCACATCTTTCGATACTGTTTGGCAAATAAGACATAATTTTTGCCTTCTCCTTTTTGTGTCTTTAAATATATAAAAACACCGCTGCTTAAATAATTGCTTTTTTATCGGATTTTCACTAGAATTTTTTATATGGAAGTTTTGAAAAAGAATTTGTACTTTGCACTTTTAGTGCTTGTTTATATTATTTTTCTGTTTTTATATTGGGGTAAATTTGGCGACCCTGTTATTGATTGCGGAAGAGAAGCCTATATACCTTATGCTATGGGATATCTGGATAAGATTTTATTTAAAGATATCATCTGTATCTATGGCCCTGTGCCGTATTATCTAAATGCCATTGTGTTAAAAATTTTCGGGGCAAACTTTAATGTTGTATGGGGAATTGGTGCATTTTTATCCTTTATCTTCCTTCTTGTATATTTCAAGCTTGCAAGGCGTTTTCTGGGTGCGCTGTCGGCATTTTTGATATCTTTGTTAGTATTGTTTTGTTGTATTTTTTCATCATCTATTTCAAATTTTATATTTCCGTATTCATATGCTATAGTTTATGCACTTGTTTTTGCTGTTTTTCATCTTTATTTTCTTATTAAATTTGTTGATTGCAAAAAATCGTTATATCTATATTTATCGGCAATCTTTCTCTCGCTTTGTGTATTATCAAAATTAGATTTTATACCGTGCCTTGTTGTACTGCCCGTTTTAATGTTCTTATGCAGAAAAAATCTTTCTTTTAAAATATCTCTAAACACAGTTTTGTCTTTTTTGATGCCACCTATGGCATTGTTTTTGGTAGTTTTCTTTCAAAAAGTTACATTTAACGATTTAATATTCAATTTTAAGATGATTTCAAATATGGCACATTCGCCTTCATTGCAGTATTTTTACGGTGTTTGTACAGGCTATTTTTTTAATATTAAAAAAACATTTATGTTTGTTCCGCAGTTTTTAGGTGCTGCTGTAGTTTTTGTACTAAGTGCTGTCTTAGGGCTATTTGCCTTAAAGATAAAAAATCATGTACTTAAAATCACCGCCCTGTGTTTGATTTCTGTTATTGGTGCAATTGTTATCTATATATGCTTTTTCAGATATGTATTTTTATATCTGCCGCTTTTAATAGCATTTTTTACAATTTTAAATTGCGGAATTTTTCTTATAAAAAAGCTTAAAAATTCCTTCGCAGTTGTTGTCGCAGATGAGTGCATAAATAAATATACAGTCATTATATTTTCTTTGCTGTTTTCTCTAAAATCCTTATTTGGCCTGTTTCATGAGCTTTATGGTACGTTCTATATACCATTTATTGTTTTATCTTGTTGTTTAATCTTATCCTCAATATTTAAAAATTGTAAAGGCCTTTTATCAAGTGCATTGTGCATGATTATGGCTGTGTCGGTATTTTTATTCTTATTTGGCAATTCATTAATTTTCTACACAAAAAATACCCCTGTTAAAACCCCTGCAGGTACTTTTTACACAACAGAGAGCATGGGCGGCTATTTAAATCAAGCAATTGATTTTCTGGATAAAAATCTTGGCTCTGATAATACCTTTGTATCACTGCCGGAGGGGCTATTGTTGAATTTTGCACTTAAAAAAGATTATCCGTATTTCAACACAAGTTTTACCCCGCTTGATTTTGATGCATATGGCGAAGAGTACCTTATTAACCGGTTTATAAATAATCAGCCAAAATACCTGCTGATACTGTCAAGGCATTATGGGGATTACGGTAAAAGCTTTATGTGTAATGATTTTGGGAATAAATTTTGCCAAATAATTGAAAATAAATATGTTTTCAAATATGTAATTGCTTCAAATCCTGCTGATAGTGTTAATTTTGTTCGTATTTTTGAAAGGAAAAATTGATTATGACAGGAAAAATAGCCATTATACATCACGGATGTGCCAAAAACCTTATAGATACTGAACTTATGCTTGGTGCACTGGTAAAAAAAGGCTATAGCGTTACTCTTGACCCTTTTGAAAATGATGTGGAATTTGTAATAGTAAATACTTGTTCATTCATCCATGATGCAGAAAAGGAAAGTGTTTCAAGCATTTTTAATATGATATCCAACGGGAAAAAAGTAATAATAGCAGGTTGCTTGCCCCAAAAACACGGTGAAGAGCTAAAAACCTTGCTGCCGGAGGCTGTTGGCTTTATAGGTACATCTGATGTTGATAAAATTGTTGAATTGATTGAAGGCGCAAAATGCAATGACTCTAAAAGATTTTTAGTTTCAAAAAATCCTGTCTGCAAATACCCGGAAAATATTGACAGGGTGCAGATTACGGTGGGTTCAAGTTCTTATATAAAAATTGCCGAAGGGTGTGATTATGCTTGCGGTTATTGCGTAATACCGAAATTACGCGGCCCTTATGTTTCAAGACCGATAGATAGCATAATAAATGAAGCTAAAAACCTTGTAAATAAAGGTGTTTCGGAAATTATACTTATTGCGCAGGATACTTCAAGCTATGGTGTGGATTTGTATAAAAAACCCATGCTTGCAGAGCTTTTACATAAACTTAATAATATTGAAAACCTAAGCTGGATAAGGGTTTTATACACTTATCCCACCAATTTTAATGATGAATTAATTGATGCAATTGCAAAACTTGATAAAGTTGTTAAATACGTTGATATTCCGCTGCAGCATTCGCATCCGGAAGTTTTAAAGGCTATGAGACGTCCTGCTATTGACCAATTGGCTTTTATCGAAAAACTGCGTTCAAAAATAAATGGCCTTTGCCTCAGAACCACGCTAATTACGGGTTATCCGACAGAAACCGAAGAGTATTTTAATCATTTGTACAATTTTGTCGAAAAGGCCCGGTTTGACAGGCTTGGCGTGTTTGAATTTTCAAGAGAGAAAGATACATACGCCTATGCACTAAAACCGCAAATCCCCGCAAGGGTGAAAAAAGTGCGCAAAAATAAAATTTTAAAATTGCAAAAAAATATCTCAAATTCAATCAACAAGGCGTTTGTGGGTGCATCAATCCCCTGTATAGTAGAACAGATAAGGGAAGACGGGCTTGCTGTGTTAAGAAGCTATAGGGATGCGCCCGATGTTGACGGACTTGTTTATGCAGAAACCTCCAAAGTCCTTGTACCGGGGGATATTTGGGATGTCAAAGTTACCGATTTTTCAGATTATGACCTGTTTGGGGAAATTTAAAAATGCAGGATAAAAACATAGACAAAAACACGGAAAAAGAAAAACTCTATAAAATTGGCGAATTTGCACGTAAAATTCGTGTCAACATACAAACTTTAAGAGGCTATGACAGGGAAGGAATTTTATGCCCAAAACGCTCTGATACCAATAGAAGAGGCTATACTGACGAAGATTTTGAACGTGTGAAAATCGTGCTATACTTGACAAACGCCCTTTCTGTTAACTTAAATGGCGTAAAAATTATTTTAAAATTCCTGGAAAAAAGCCGCTTAAAGCCTGCCCTTGGGCTTGAGCTTTTAAAAAACACCGCAAAGTCAGTCGGGATAACTGATGAAGAAATTTTGAATAACCTTAAACGCTATAATAAAGAGGATTTGAACATATTTAATTCTTAAAAACCATTGTACTACCCGCATTTTTAAAATTTTAAATTTTTTTAAAAGAAAATAACGCACTCGGATGACAAAAACCGGCAGTATATCTTATTTTTAGACAGGTGCAATTTCGCCCGTACAAAAAAGCTTATCATTTTTTGTATTCAAATCTGTTATAAGACTGCTCTTGGCAGTGGTTTTAGCTTTTATACACGCTGTAACATCAGACAAATAGTGTCTGTAAGCTGTTTTGATATTAAAAAACACCTCCTCAAAAATATTTGTCGGAGGTGTTTTAAAATCAGTTATAATTAATTTATACTTGGCCCTCTTTTTGTTTATTTATAAGGCCTTGAATTCTATCAATAATTTCTTCGCCTTTCTTTTGAACTTCAGAAACCATTGTATCGGTTTTTTCCTGAATTTCTTTAACTGCGGATGATGCTTTATTTACCGCATCTTTAGTTGTTTTTGCAAGTTGTTCACGGGTTTCTTCGCCTGATTGCGGGGCAAGTAATACACCTATAACAGAACCTACAATGCCGCCTACAACAAACCCTACTACAAATTTTCCTACTGACATATTTTATTCCTTTCTTTTTATTTTCTAAATAATTTAATACCCGCTGAAAGTCCTTCTTTCAGGCCGGAAAAGAGACCGCGCATTTTCTGCCCTACCATAAACGGTACGCACATAACTTTATCAAATGTATCTCTTACCCTTTCCATTTGGGTATTGGCACTTTTTGCCATAGAATTTACAGACCCCAGAGCCTCCTTTAATTCTTTTAAGGTCGGCTCCAGTTCGGTATTTATCATTTCAGAGGTTTTAGATAAAGTCTTTGCAAGCCGGGTGGATGTATGTATTAGTTTTATTAAAAATATGGTTATTAAAACTAACAGAATAGCTGTTGTGTAAATTAATACTATTAAACCGATTTGCACCGTAGAATCCATCTTTCACCTCTTTTATAAATTACATATTATATACATCTGTTTCAATATTTTTTGCATTAGCAAGTTTTTGGGCCTTCATATTATCTAAAAAGTTTCTGTATTCAGCCTCTATCTTGCATTTTGAGCTTTGAATTATATCTATAGCCTGTTTTTTTGCTTTTTGAATTTCAGGCGAATATTTTTCTGCCACATCAATTACGGTTTTTTTAATATCGTCACGAAATTCTTTGCCGGGCTTTGGCGCATATAAAAGCCCTGCAGCTATTCCGCCCACTATGCCTGCTAAAATTCCGAATGCAAAACATATAGAACTGTCTTTTTTACACATGGTTTTCTCCTTTATATCAAGATTTGATAATTATAGCATTTTTTAAGACAGCATTAAACCCCTCCGGTATTTATTATTTTAAAATAATGAACTTGAATGATTATTTGATTAAAATCTCTTGCAAAAAATAGTTTTATTGTTATAATAAATTTTGTCAGGTTCACCTGATACAGATATTCCTCAGTAGCTCAATGGCGGAGCAACCGGCTGTTAACCGGTAGGTTGTTGGTTCGAGTCCAACCTGAGGAGTTTTTCAAAAAAGAGGGCATAAGGCTCTCTTTTAGTATTTATTCCCGGATCGTCTAACGGCAGGACGGATGACTCTGGATCATTCAATCGTGGTTCGAATCCATGTCCGGGAGTTTTTATTTATTGGCTTTATGGTGTTTTAAAATTGTTGTTACCGTCCCTGTAAGGGCAAATAGCGCTATGGCGTTTGGAATTACCATTAGATTATTAAACATATCAGTCAGTTCCCATACAAAATCGCTTGAAACCAGGCTGCCAAGCATAATAAAACCAAGCGCTATTATTGTGTAGATTGTGGTTGCTATGGTAGGATTTTTGGCTCCAAAAAGATAAGCAACATTGATTTTCCCAAATAAATTCCAGCTTAAAATGGTAGAAAATGCAAAAAACAATAAGCATACAGCAACAAATATAGAACCCAGGGAATTTCCAAACACGCTGCCGAAGGCTGTTTGTACTAAATTTGTTTTGTTTAATACTTCCATGACAACTTCTGTATAGCCATTTGAAAGCACACCGCCGCTTGTATACAGGGTTGAAATAACAATAAGTGCATTTAAGGTAAGTATAACAAAGGTATCAATAAATACGCCAATCATTGCAACGGTGCCTTGTATGTGCGGATTTGATACATTTGCAAGAGCATGGGCATGCGGGGTAGAGCCCATGCCGGCTTCATTTGAAAATAAACCGCGTTTTGCCCCCTGGCTTATTGCAGCCTTAAGTGCGTGGCCAAAACTGCCGCCTAAAATCGCCTGCGGCGCAAAAGCATATTTAAAAATCATTCCTAGTGTTTCCGGTATATATGTAATTCGGGCAATCAAGATAATAATACCGCCTATTATAAATAGTGCCGCCATTAGCGGGACAATTTTCTCAACTACGGCAGCCAGGCGCTTTATGCCGCCTGCAAAAATTATTCCGCACACTATAACAAGTAATACTCCTATAATCCAGGGCTGAATGCCAAAGGCTGTCTGCATGCAGCATGCAATAGAATTAGATTGCACCATACATCCCATAAAACCGAGAGCTAAAATAATTGCAAGTGCAAAAAAACCTGCTAAAAACTTTCCGAACCTGCCTTTAAATGCGGCGGTTATATAATATACCGGGCCGCCTTTGATGTTGCCCTTGGTGTCTGTAATTCTTGTTTTAATAGCAAGCGTGGCTTCTGCATATATGGTTGCCATGCCAAAAAATGCAATAACCCACATCCAAAATATTGCCCCGGGGCCGCCAACCAAAATTGCGCCGGAGGCACCAACAATATTGCCTGTTCCAACCTGGGCTGCAACTGCTGTAGATAAAGCCTGGAAAGAGGTCATACTTTTTTCCTGGGTTTTATCAAATATATTTATTCCGCCAAATACGTTTTTTAAGCCTTCATTAAAACACCTTATCTGGACAAATCTTGTCTTGATTGTATACCATAATCCAACACCGGTGAGTAATATCACCAAAATATAGTTTGACAAATATTCGTTAAATTTTGCAACAAACAAAAGCAGTGTTTCTTCCATTATTCTTTCCTTTTTAAGGTTTAACGCCAGCTAAAAGTTATTATATGTGAAACACAATATTCTTGTTATATAAGTTTTTGTTGAAAAGAATGTTTTTATGTTAGAATAATTTTACCTGTAGCGGTATCGTCTAGGGGTCAGGATAGCAGATTCTCATTCTGTTGACACGGGTTCAAATCCCGTTACCGCCGGAAATATTGCACATTTATCAAATTTAATAATACGGGATTTGAACGGGATGCCATGTCTGGTGTTTGCAATAGAATTGCAAAGTCCCGTTACCGCCGGAAATATTGCACATTTATCAAATTTAATAATACGGGATTTGAACGGGATGCCATGTCTGGTGTTTGCAATAGAATTGCAAAATCCCGTTACCGCCGGAAATATTGCACATTTATTAAATTTAACAATACGGGTTTACGCTTAATCCGGGCCTGTAGCACTCTGCCGAAGTAAAAGGTGACTAAATGTCACGTTTTACAAGAGGGGTAGCGCAGGTGAATAAAATTCCGGGCCTGTAGCGCAGTTGGTAGCGCAGGAGACTCTTAATCTTTTGGTCGTGGGTTCGAGTCCCACCAGGCCCATATTTTAAAAAAAGAGGCTTTTTAGAGCCTCTTTTAATTTTGTAGATTAAAAATTTATTTTAAATTGTTATTAAAAAATTCTGTTATCTTATCAAACGGTATTTTTTCAAGGTTATCATATAAATCTGTATGATTTGCGTCTTTAATAATTAATAATTCTTTATTTTCACCCTTTAGTTTTTTAAAAGCATCTTCGCTAAAATACTTACTGTGGGCGTTTTCCCCATGAAGCATTAATGCTGCACTTTGTATTTCACTGCTGTAGGCCAGTATTGGCATAGTCATAAAAGACAGGGAAGATGTCATATTCCAATTGTTGTTTGAATTTATTGAGCGTTTGTGAAATCCGCGCTTTGTTTTGTAATAATCCCAATAATCTTTTACAAATTGCGGCTCTTCACCGGTTAATTTTTCAGGCAGACCTGAACCGGGCGCAAACGTTCCGTTTTTAAAATCTTCCGTTCTCTGATTGTTTAATGTTTTTCTTAGCTCATAACGGGCTTTCTCATCCATTGAATCAAAATAACCGTTTGCATTAACCCTTGACATATCATACATTGTTGAAGTTACGGTAGCTTTAATTCTTGTATCCATTGCAGCAGCATTTAGCCCCATGCCGCCAAATCCGCAAATGCCGATAATACCTATCTTTTCTGAATCAACATAGGGTAAATTGCTTAAAAAATCTACCGCAGCACTGAAGTCTTCCGTGTTTATATCCGGTGAGGCAACGTGTCTTGGCTCTCCGCTGCTTTCACCGGTGTAAGAAGGGTCAAAAGCCAAGGTTACAAAGCCTCTTTCTGCCATTTTTTGCGCATATAGGCCGGAGGCTTGTTCTTTTACCGCACCGAAAGGGCCGCTTACTGCTATTGCTCCAAGTATGGTTTTGGGCAAATTTTTTGGTGTATACAAATCACCCGCAAGTGTTATTCCGTACCTGTTTTTAAAGGTCACTTTTTTAATTTCGACCTTATCGCTTTTGGTAAAAACTTTGTCCCAATTGTCTTTTGCTATTGTCATTGTTGTGCCTCCTAAAAATAATAAAAATGTAAAATAAAATAAAAGCATTTTTTTGAACATATTTAACTCCTTATTGATTAACATTTTTTATAAATCTTGCCGGGTTGCCGGCGTAGATTGTGTTTTTTGGAATATCTTTTGTAACAACACTCCCAGCGCCTATTATTGCTCCGCTGCCTATGGTAACGCCCGGGAGAATAGTGCTGTCAGAGCCTATCCATACATTTTCCATTATTGTTACAGGCAGTAGGCTCATCGAGCCTCTATCTTTAGGGTTAAAATTATGATTAATCGTGGCAATTGTGACATTATGACCGATAAGAGCACCGTCCCCAATTATTATCCCGCCCTGGTCTTGAAATTTGCAGCACGCATTTATAAATACATTTTTTCCTATTTTAATGTTTTTTCCGCAATCTGTATAAAAAGGCGGAAACAAGGTAAAGGTGCTATCAATATTTGTACCTGTTAATTTTGAAAATAATTTTCTTATTTTTTCAGGCGAATTGTATTTATTGTTGATTTTTGATGTAATTTTTAATGCTTCCCGGGATAATTTATGGAACATTTTATGGATATCTGAATTATTTTCTACCGGCCTGCCTGAATTTACATAATCTAAAAAATAACTTAATTTCATTATAGCCTCGTTTCATATTTTATATATGTCTGGTAATGGTTCTTGATACAGTCCAAAACGATTTTTGCGTAAATATCATGTTTTCCGTAAAATATATGACTTGCACCCTCTGCCTCTATCACTAGATTTTTGCCGGGATTTTTAGTCCACATATTAATCTGTTCCATAAAGGCTTTTGGGCTATCGCCCGTAACAGAATCTTTTGAACCTATAATAAACGAACCGTTCGGTTTTATGTTATACAAAGATTTAATTTCACCTTTTTTACTTATAACCGGGCAATTTTTAAGATTGTCTGCATCAAAAAATCCTATAACAGTTTTTGCCTTCATAGGGGAAAAGCCGCCGAATAAAAACGGTAATATATCTTCGCCGCGGCCTGTTTCAATCCATTCTTTTGCCATATTATGGCACATCTCAATATTTGGCATAACATTCCACCAATGCATAATATCAACCGGGGAAGATACTATAAAATAATCAATACAATCATCTTTTGTGTTTCCAAGGTAATGTATGATTTTGTTTGAACCAAGGGAATGGCCTGCAAGTATTATATTTTTATACCCTGCGTTTTTTGCATACTGAACATAGGCGTCAACATCCTCATAAACCTTTTCAAATTCATCATCAAAGGTCCCGGTTATTTTCTGTTTTTGTGTTGAAATATCGGTATACGCAAAACAGGAAAAAGAATCGCGGGTGTGGGCTATAATTGTTGCGATACCGTTTTCTTCCAGTAATTTACCTGTTGAATACAGTAGTTCGTTTTGAAAAACATTTGAACATATACCGCTAAGCATAATAACTACTGTATCGTGGAAAGCTTTGCCAAATATTGCCCCTTTAAGCTCAAGCCCGTCTTTAGTGTTAACTTTTAATATTTCCATTATTTTTACCTGCAAAGTTTGTTTTACTGACATATTTATTATTTATGATATTTATAAAATAGCAAATACTTATATTAAATAATAAGAAATGCTTGACAGGCATAATTTATTTTTTTACCATAAAACTATGGAAATAAGAGTTTTGAAATATTTTTTAGCTGTTACAAAAGAAGGCTCTATTACGGGTGCTGCTAATGCACTGCATTTAACACAGCCTACCCTAACAAGACAGCTGCAGGACCTTGAAAAAGAATTAAAACAAAAGCTTTTTGTAAGAGGCAGGCATAAAATCAGCCTTACACCCGAAGGAATAATATTAAAAAAACGGGCGCAAGAAATAATAGATATGGTTGAAAAAACCGAAGCGGAATTTCAATCCATTTCAGATACGATAAGCGGCAATATTTATATAGGCGGCGGCGAAACTGATTCAATGAAATACGTTGCGGAGATTTTAAAAGAAATAAACCGGGAGTATCCTAAAGTAAAATGCCATATTTATTCAGGAAACGCTGAAGATGTGACAGAAAAATTAGACAGAGGATTTTTGGATTTCGGGCTTTTAATTCAGCCAATTGATATTTCAAAATATGATTATATAACATTGCCAAAAAAAGACGTTTGGGGTGTGATTATGAAAAAAGACTGTACCCTTGCAAGAAAAGAGTTTATTGAGCCAAAAGATTTAATAAACCTTCCCATTCTTGCATCCAGACAAATGTCTCCTAAATATTCAAAAGACAGCGGATTTTTAGATTGGTTTGAGGGAAATTTTGAAAGCCTGAATATTGTTGCAACATTTAATCTTGTATATAATGCAGCAGTCATGGTAAAAGCAGGGCTTGGATATGCCGTAACCATAGATAAGCTTGTAGATACATCAAAGGAAAGTGAACTTTGTTTTAGACCGCTAAGGCCAAAGCTTGAATCGGGGATTGACATAGTGTGGAAAAAAAATCAGGTATTTTCCCCTTCGGCAAATTTATTTTTAGCAAAATTACATGAAAGATTTATTAAATAAAATAAAAAATTCGGAAAGGGAGGGATTCGAACCCTCGGTGGAGTCGCCCCCACACAGACGTTCCAGGTCTGCACCTTAAACCACTCGGACACCTCTCCGTATTTTATCAATTTTTATATTTAGTATCAACTTTAATATATCCGTCGCCGCTTAATATTCTTATAGCCTCTTGCATTGTTTCAACAAGGTCATCACCGGAGGAAATAAGGGTGCCCAACACTGTTTGTCCAGGCGTCATTGCTTCTTTTACAATATACTCATCATTTTCCTCGTCGTATTTGACATATATATCAGCAGCAGCATCTGATAAATATCGCAGACCATTATATGCTTCATGCGCTTCTTCAGAAATATCTTTATTGGGATTTTTAAATCGTTCACGTAATATATCGGAACTTGGTACATCGACTGTTAATCCCTTGAAATTCGGAACGGAATAATTGGTGGTAATTTTCATGGTTTATCCTGTATGCTAAGTCACTTGTATAAAAACAGTGAATATAAAAACTTGCTATTTAGCTTTTCTTTTCAATTACTATTTTATCTTCATCCATTTTCATAACAAGAGTATCGTTTGCCTGATATTTTCCTGTCAGAATTTCTTCAGCAAGCACATCTTCAATTTTCTTTTGAATAACGCGCCTTAAGGGCCTTGCACCATAAGCTTCGTTATAGCCTTCTTTTGCAAGATAGTCTTTGACATCGTTTCCAACCTCAATCTTAAGCTCTCTTTCATCAAGGCGTTTAAACAGGTCTTTAAGCATAAGGTCAACAATCTGTCTGATTTCATCCTGACTAAGATGTGCAAACACAATGATATCATCAATACGATTTAAAAACTCAGGCCTGAAAGATTTTTTCATTTCTTCCATAACGGTATCTTTGAGTTTTTCATATTTATCTTTTTTAGAATCCTGTGAAACTGAAAAACCAAGCTTTTGTGTGCTTGTTATCATACTGGCACCTACATTTGATGTCATTATGATAATTGTATTTTTAAAGTTTACAAGACGCCCCTTAGAATCAGTTAAACGTCCGTCATCAAGAATTTGCAGCATAATATTAAATACATCCGGGTGTGCTTTTTCAATTTCGTCAAACAGAACAACAGAATAAGGCTTTTTCCTTATGATTTCAGTCATATGTCCGCCATCATCATACCCAACGTAACCCGGAGGGGAGCCTATAAGTTTTGAAGTCGTATGTTTTTCCATAAATTCAGACATATCAATTCTTACGATATTGTCTTCAGAACCAAACACGGCCTCTGCAAGCGCTTTTGCAAGCTCGGTTTTACCTACCCCCGTAGGTCCGGAGAATATAAAACTACCTATGGGTCTGTTTGGTGATTTTAAACCGACACGTGCACGCCTGATTGCCTTAGATAATGCAACAACGGCCTCATTTTGCCCAATAACCCTGTCATGAAGGGTTTCTTCCAGTTTTAATAATCTTTCGGATTCGCCCTCGGTTATTTTTGTAACAGGTATACCCGTAATGGTTGATACAACAGCAGCAACTTCATCTACGCCGACAGTGGGCTTGTTTGCATCCTGTGTATTTTTCCAGGCATCCTGATATTCTCTTATTTTATCTTTTATTTGAGCCTCTAAATCTCTTAAATCGGACGCTTTTTCAAACTCCTGATTTCTTATGGCATCTTCTTTTTCTTTAATGGTAGCTTTTAATTCTTTTTCAAGTTCTTTACCTTCGGGCGGCAAACTTGAAACATTTAAACGCACCTTTGAGGCAGCCTCATCAATAAGGTCAATTGCTTTATCCGGCAGAAATCTTTCGGTTATAAATTTACTTGAAAGTTCTGTGGCAGCCACAATGGCCTCATCTGAAATAAACAGCTTATGGTGGTCTTCATATTTGGATTTTAGACCCTTAATTATTTGAATGGTTTCTTCAATAGAAGGCTGTTCTACAAGTACCATTTGAAAACGTCTTTCTAACGCGGAATCTTTTTCTATATGTTTTCTGTATTCATCAAGCGTGGTAGCACCTATAACTTGTATTTCGCCCCTCGATAATGCAGGTTTTAAGATGTTTGCAGCATCAATGGCGCCTTCTGCGGCACCTGCGCCGATAAGTGTATGCATTTCATCAATTACAAGGATAACATTACCTGCCTGACGAATTTCATCCATAATTTTTTTAAGACGTTCTTCAAATTCACCCCTGTATTTGGTGCCTGCAACTAAAAGGCCCATATCCAACTGGATAATTTTTTTATTTTCCAGTATATCAGGTACTTCGCAATCAATAATTTTCATTGCAAGACCTTGAGCTATAGCAGTTTTACCAACACCAGGTTCGCCAATTAGTATCGGATTATTTTTTGTACGGCGTGCAAGAATTTGTATAACACGTTCAATTTCTTTTTCTCTGCCGACAACAGGGTCAAGCCTTTGTTCTTGTGCGGCAAGCGTTAAATCCGTACCGAATTCATCAAGGCTTGGCGTTTTAGCTTTAGATTGCGGTGCTCCGGTTGTCGTTGCCTGCTGCCCGCCCTGACCGGTGCGTGTTTCTCCAAGAAGTTTTATAACATTACTTCTGCATTTATTTAAATCTACACCAAGGTTTTCAAGAACTTTTGCAGCAACGCCTTCACCTTCTCTAATCAGACCTAAAAGCAAATGCTCCGTGCCGATATAATTATGCCCAAGCTGTCTTGCCTCATCCCAAGATAATTCAAGAACTTTTTTTGCCCTTGGAGTAAAAGGTATTTCAACTGCAACAAACCCTGAACCCCTGCCTATAATTTTTTCAACCTGAGCTCTTGCGTCTTTGATATTTACACCCATGGACTTCAACGTTTTTGCAGCAACACCGGAACCTTCGCCTATTAAACCAAGCAATACTTGCTCAGTACCTACAAAATTATGCCCGAGGCGCCTTGCCTCTTCCTGAGCAAGCATTATTACCCTGATTGCTTTTTCGGTAAATCTTTCAAACATTTATAAACTTCCTTAAAATCGGATTACTAATTCGTTAATTTTAGTTTAGCACCAAAATTTTTTTTAACAAACACCCGCCTTACTTAAAATGTTTACTCAATCATATCTATACGTTTTTTGTGTCTGCCGCCTTCAAATCCTGTCTTTAGCCAAATATCAACGATATCAAGCGCAAGATAATCCCCAATTACCCTTTCGCCAAGACAAAGAATGTTTGAATTATTATGCGCCCTTGAAACTCTTGCAGAATAAGTGTTTTCTATAGCAGTGGCTCTGATACCCTTAGTTTTGTTTGCAGTAATACTCATTCCAAGGCCGGTACCGCATATAAGAATACCTCTGTCAAATTCACCTGAAACAACGGCGGCGGCAACTTCTTTTGCAATATCCGGATAATCGCTTGCTTCTTTAATATATATACCAAAATCCTTGTGTTCAATATTATGAACCTCTAAATATTCTTTTATTTTTTCTTTAAGGTGATAACCACCATGGTCACAGCCAATAGCAACTTTTAAATTTTCCATCAAAAACTCCTTACATATTTATTCTAATAATTATACAAATTTTTCCCAAAGGTGTAAAGCAGCAAAAAAGCCCGAATTATTCGGGCTTTTGTTTTAATATTATTTAATAAATTAAAGGGTTACGACCAATCTTTCATCCATATTGATTTTGCTTTCTGGGTTTTCTTCTATTGTGCCTGCTTTAGCGATAATTTCTGACAATTTTGTTATTGTGTCTTGTTTTTCGCTATCAGCAGTTGCGTTTCTATAATTTGATGTAACAGTCAAAAATTCTGCCTCAAGCTCATTTAAGCTCTTGTTTTCATTGTTTTCGCCAACAGCATCTTGTGCTCTGCATAATGCATCAGTTGCTTCATTTTTTATTTCTTCGTATTGTCCGTCTGTATCCTGGATTGCAAAAGTTCCGTTTGCGACATCGCTTTGAATTGTTGATGTCAGATTAACAGCTGTGCTGCTTGCCTCATTCAGTTTTGATGTATCATATGTAGCACCTTGGGTAAGATTTGTATACATTTCATTTGCAAGTGTTATAAAACCTTCAGCTGCAACATTGTATACATCATTTGCATTGTAATAGCTCTGTAAGGTTATAAAATTAGCTTGAAAATCGTCCACTGCCTCTTTATTTTCTTTCATTTCTTTTTTGGTCTTTATATTTGCAGTGGCGCCCATTTTCTTTCCGGTAGCAGTTGTTTTTAACACTTCTTGTACAACTGCAGTTTCAACAATGGCATCTAATTCTGTAACTGTTGCCTTTACAAGCGTTTCAGCATCAACTGCAACACCTATTTCCTCATATGTTTGTACAGCTTCAACTATTTCAGCTGCCTCTATTTCCTGGGCTAAATCATTGGCATTAAATTCTTCGCCGATAACAGGAGTTTCTTCAACAATGTTGTCATAATAAGTATTTGTTTCTTCCTGTATAATTTCTTCTATTTCAGGTTGTGTGATTATTTCTTCGGGTAATTCAGTTTCTTCTGTTAAGGGTGGGAGGATAGTGTCAACAGGAATAAAAGGTTCTTCAATTTCTGTTTCATCGGTTATACCCTGATTTTCATCTTCAATTTCAGTTATTTCTCTTGATGTTTCATCTTCAACCTCTTGTACCGTTTCAGTTTCATTATCGGCGGGTAATTCGGTTTCTTCTGCAGTCTCTGATGCTTGAATATCATTATCTGCGGTTTCTTTATTTTCTTTTGCAATAATAGTTTCTTGTTCTTTAGTTTCAATTTCAGCTTTTTCTTCTGCCTCTTTTTTAGCATCTTCCGCTTTTTTGTCTTCAATTTCAGCTTTTTCTTCTGCTTCTTGGGCAGCTTGATTGTTTACCGTAATCTGTTGTTGAGCATCTTTAATATCATTTTGATACTCTTTTTGCTGTGCTTGTAACTGTTTTACTTCTTGTTCATATTTTGTAGTATCAGTTTCATTGATTTTATCTTCAAGCTTTAAAAGTTTATTTGCAATTTTGGTTGCAGCATTTGCAAGTGCTTTAATGCCGCTTTTAATAGTTTTGTTTTCCGCCTGAAGTTCTTTTGCAGCATTTCTTGCAGCATCAGCGGCAGCTTTAGCTGTTTCTTCAACAATACCAAGGCCCAGGTCTTCCGGTGCGGTATCAATTTTTTTTGAACCAGCGGCTTTGCCGGATGATTTTGTACTGTTTGCAATTGAAATTTTTGATATGTTTTCTGCTGATGTCATTTTAATTTCCTGCAATTATTACCTTTCATATATATAAAGTATATATGAAGTATTGAATTTCAGAAATGATAAAATCTGTTACATTTATTTACAAAAAAGATTAAAATATGACAATGACCGGGCAAAGAGAATTATCTTACCCGGCCATTAAATTAAGTCAAATAAAAATCTATTCAATTCCAAGTCTTTTTAGTGTATCAAGCAATGCATTCATAGTGCTGTTATTAAGGTCATCACCCATAAATTCATCTTTGATTATTTTTACAAGACTTGTTCCGTCAGCGACTAAGGCATTATTCAGCGCCATAATATCGGCATTACTCATACTGCCATTTTGCAGCATCTGATATACAATTTTTTCATCTGTACCAAGACGGTCAACAGTCGCTGTTTTAAATGCTTGGAGTTGAATTGTACGTAGCTTTTCTTCAGTTACTTCTTCCCTTTTAGCATATTCAGCATAAGCAGCTGCACTGTCAAGTTTACTTAAAAGTCTGTCTTGTCCGCTTAAGAATGAAAAATCATCACTAATGGCTTTTTCAAGTGTTTCGCCAAATAGTGCCTCATATTCATTCATAACATCAACCAAATCTTGACCTTTGACGTTATTTACGATATCGCTCACTATATCTTCTTTAGTTCCTGCCCTATCCATTGCCGCATGAAGGGCTTGTGCTCTCGTTATAGCAATTTGTTCACGAAGCTGTTCTTCTGTTCGTGCATTTTCACCAGAATTGGTGGAGGCGCTAATATCGTTATTAAAGGTTTTATCGGGATTTGCATGTTCAATTTTTTCAAGCAACATTTTTTTGTTTTCAAAACTTGTTTCTGCTTTAACAACACTTGTGACATCAACACCATTGTTTTTACAATATTGAATAAATTCGTTTAATTCGGTGCTGCTCATATTGGCAATTATATTATTTAATACTTTTTCATCTGTACCAAGATGGTCGCTTGTTGCAGCTTTAAGGGCAGTAAGTTTTGCCTGGAGTACATCTTCTTTGCTAATTTCTTCCCTTTTAGCATATTCAGCATAAGCGGCTGCACTGTCAAGTTTACTTAAGAGTCTGTCTTGTCCGCTTAAGAATGAAAAATCATCACTAATGGCTTTTTCAAGTG
>CAJTLG010000012.1 GCA_910577395.1 uncultured Vampirovibrio sp.
TAGGTTGTTCTGTAGGAACGGTGGGATTAGGATTGCTTGTGGGAACACCTGTGCCAGTACCTGTACCGGTCGAAGTTCCTGTCCCTGTTCCCGTTCCTGTGCCAGTTGGTTCTTTTGTAGGCTCTTTTGTGGGGCCCGTTGGGTCCTTTGTAGGATCCTTGGTTGGATCCTTCGTTGGGTCTTTTGTAGGATCCTTTGTTGGATCAGATGTCGGATCACCAGTAGGGTCCGTAGTTGGGTCATCTGTTGGATCACCGCTTGGGTCTGAAGTTACAGTATTATTATCTGTAGGGGTATCTATTGGCTTATCAGTAACAACAGTTCGGTTTGGTTTGTTAACTTTAGCGGGAGGAAAATTAACATAAAACTCACTAATGTTAACTGTTACAGGAGAACCGTCAGTATTTTTAAACCTCAATTCTCCGGTTTCCGGGTCATAAAATTCGATATTTAATGCTCTATCAAAATTTAGCTCGCAAAAATCAGCTAAGAATTTCTCAAAATCACCGTCCGCATATTCTTTAATTATGCTATTGCGAACAGAAGCATACAGTAGTTGCGGGTCGGCATCTTCAGTAAGAATATCTTTTTGGATATCAATTTCTTCTGCAATAATTTCTTGCATTTGTTCATCAACAACATCAAAAGCACCAAACATCTCAAGTTTGTTATCAATCGTCTGAAGTGCGGTAAATATACCAATATTATTAGTAATAAAGTTTGATTGTGAACTTATTGCAAAATCCTTATCCCCTTCGGAAGGCAAATTAATTTCAAAATCACCATTATTATTCATAAATGACATAGGTAAATCCCTACCGGGGACAGTATAGAATTTTAACACACTGTCTAAATTACCCAAATAATCAATGGGAAGATTATCAAAATCAACACTGGCAGGGAGTTCAAGTTTTATGGTATTGCCATTAAGTTTTTCACCTTCAAATAATGAAGATGGTGAAACCTGATAAATATGTGTGTCGGCAAGTCTATCATTTTCACCCGGTTTACCAACATTACCAATAAGAATTCTACTAGGGATATAAAGATTATCTATTTTGTCCATAGAAAGAAGTAAGTCTTTCCTGCCATTATCGGAAAGAGCTCTGGCTTCTTCACCTAAAGCATCAATATTTTCAGGATTGTTCGCCACAACAAAAGCAAATTTATTTATAATTTCATCAAACCTGCTATCGTTGGTATTTAAATCAAAGTTATTAGCTACTGCTGTTGGAAAACTATTGAATTCATCGTCGCCAAGCTCATCAGCAGATTTTTTATTATCTATACTGATGCGATTAACATCCGAACTATACATAGTTATATCAAAATCAACATCAGAATAATCGGTTTTGTCAAGACTAATCAAAGGCATGGAAAACTTTGGAAGAACTATGTCTAAATCTTTATATCCGTCAAACTCAGATAATACAGTATCAGCAACCAAATCATAGTAACTAACACCTTTATCATCAGCAAGTTTAGCTAAGTCCTCACGGGTTTCAACACCATTAATATTATAAACAGCTGCCGCCAATTTCGGGTTAGATTGGAGTAATTCATCAATAGTATTATGAAAAGCACCGTCAATAGAGGCATCATTAATACCGCTTATATCAACTTTTGCTTTTTCAAAGGCAACTTCAAGAGGATAATCCTTACTGATTATTTCCCTTATGGTAGATGCAACTTTTTTATTGTTTCTATTTTCCTGTAAATTGGCCTCACCCGGAGTAATTATAGTTTGTTCGGTAACTTCCGGATTAAAAGTAACCCATTTATATGGTGAATGAACGTTGTTAATTAAATTATAATCTTCAAATATAGTGTCTATTTCAGCCCTGTTATCAACAGGAATATCAATTTTCGGTTCGGGCACCGTAACAACTTCTTCAATAGGTTTAACATCGTCAACCGGTTTATCGGTATCAGCTTCCTTAACATCATTCGTACTATTGCAACTAAATAAACTACCTAAAGCAAGTAAAGCTGCTGCTACACCACCCGCAACTTTCTTGTTCATTTTGCCTGAAAATGTAGGTTCAGAAACAAAATTAGATTGAACAAAAGTATCATGCGGTAAACCGAAATTTTTAGCAGCCAAATGATTTGTATTAACAGGCAATTTATTTGTATATTGTTGAGTTTTAAACGAATTAACAGAAAAATTGGTCCTCATATTATCCTTCCCAGTATATAAAAGTATTTAAATATCTATACAACACTTATGAAAATAGCCTAAATGAAAATTTTTGCCAGTAAAAACGGCATGCAAAGATAATTTTTACAAAAGTTAACATTAAGCTTTAACCAAATTTCTGATATATTTTGCTACACCCACACCCATAGACATGCAGCTTTTTTGTATTCTAAGGGCAGCTTGCGCTTCAAACTCAGCACCGACATTTCTGCCGGCAACAAAAAGATTATCAAAATCAGCGCTAATCAGACTTTCAATAGGCAAATAATACTTTTTTACCATATGAAGAATTGAAGAATTTTTCTCATTAGAATGTATATCAACAGGATAATCTGCCGCAAGAACGGGGTTATCAAAGTTTTTTCCTGATACAATATCATCTAACTTATATATATATTTGGTTTTTGGACGTTTAGATACCCTGACACCGGTCATATCAGCAATTTGCGATATAAAGGCATCATCAAAACCTTCAAAATATTTTTTCATAAAAGCAAATATTCTAAAGATAGCCTTACGGCCTTCGATTAGGGATTCTGTATCGGCAAAAGCATTATTATTTGTATAATCTATAAGCCTCGGGCAATTAAAAGCAAGACTATGCGGCATATTGGCAAGGGTGAAAACCTGAAAATATGCTGTATCAATGGGTTTTAAATCATTATTTTTTAAAGCCTCTTCAAAAACCGGCGCAAGACCCCATTTTTTATTACTATCAAATGTATAGGCAGTTGATAAATGAATATCATTTTTAATCTTGCAAACCGATGTCACATTTCTGTCATTGTCAAGTTTCAAAATTTGATTAGAAAATTTTTCCAGATTTATATTTGAAACAATAAATCTTAATGAAGACGGCTGAATTTTACCTTTATCATCAATAAAATCACAATTTAAAAATTCACAAAAATTTGCATCACCTGTTGCATCTACAAAATATTTCGAATAGATATGTATTGATAATGTTTTATGATAAAATTCGATAGTGTTAACAATTTTATTATTACCTGCCTTTTTTGCATTAAAATTTTTAAACTCAGTTTCGAGTAAAATTTCAACACCAACATCAGTAAGCATTTTTTCAAAAACAATTTTTAAAAGTACCGGATTAAACCAACCGTCATTTTCATCTTGGTATGTAATAACTGCATCATATTTTTTTGCATAACATACCAAATCATTATAAAAATCTGTATTGATATTATCAGAAGCGCTCTTCATAACAGGCACAACAAGCGCCCCGGTTATTTGACCGCCCAAATAATTATTTTTTTCAACAAGAAGAGTCTTTAGACCGGATTTTGCGGCAGTGTATGCACATGAAACTCCGGCCGGCCCCCCTCCAATGATTACAACATCATAATTTTTAACTTCTGTTTTCACAAAATATATTATAGATTATGCAAATATTGGTGGCAAATATTTAAAATATGATAGTACCATTATCATATTTTATTAGTACTCTCCAAAACTAAAAAATATTTTTTATAATAAAAACGATTACAAGAGGATTTTAACCCAATTTTATATCGTTTCGAAATGTAACTATAATATATATTATGTAAGAAGACAGGTTAATATGCAAAAATGATATAAATAGTAAGATAAATAATAATATATACTCTTAATAATCATTGTGGAATGAATTTTTAATATTGTTTTCATAAAATACAAATGTTTTAGGAGAGAAACAGATGTATAACAGTGTTAAGAATAAACCGGATATAAATGCCCCACAAAATGCCGGACAAAAAATAAGAATTTTACTTGCAGATGACCATAAACTAATAAGAGTAGGGCTCAAAAGCTTGTTTTCAAAACATGAGGATATGAGTGTAATATCTGAAGCTGAAAATGGAAAGGAAGCTGTAGAAAAAATAAAAAATCAGCATCCGGATGTAGCAATTCTGGACTTGGTTCTGGGAGATATTAGCGGAATAGATGTAGTAAAAAAAATTTCTGACGAAAACATTAATACAAAAATTGTAATTTTAACTTCACATATAAAGGATTCAGATGTAACGGAATCTTTAAAAGCGGGTGCCAATGCATACGTATTAAAAGATATAAACAGCGAAGTCCTTGTTATGATAGTAAGAACAATCAGCGAAGGTGCAATATGGATTGACCCGAAAGCCGTAAATATACTAAGAAATTCGCAAGCCGCATGTGTCATTCCGCAAAAAAGCTGCTCCAGAGCTAATTTTAAAGCTCAGCATTCAAATTTAACCGAAAGAGAATATGAAGTATTAAAACTTGTTGTAGACGGTAAATCAAACCTTGAAATCGCTAAAATTCTGAATATAAGCGAACATACATCCAAGGCACACGTTTGCAATATAATTCAAAAATTGCTTGTCGATGACAGAACACAAGCAGCTGTTAAGGCAATTAAAGAGGGTTTGGTTTAAAATATTTAATTTCATATTATCACTACATTTCGTTTAGATATATATTGATAAAATCTTAAAACAACATTAGAGTATTATCAATATATATCTATTAGTAATATAATGATAATATTAATTTTGTGCTTGAAATTTGCAAATGAAATTTCTTGGCAAATTTTTAAAAAATGCTTATAATATTCTTAAAGGTTACAAGAAATAGTGCAATTGCGCATTATTTTTTATTTTTGTACATTAAAGTGCAAAAACATTAAATCGGTTACAATCAGCACCCGAAAAGTTGTTTATTAATAATACTGATTGGCGGTATAAGACGACAAGGATTATACCGCACCCGATTTTTTTATGCTAATCATGCATTAAAATAAGATGCAAATTTGTTATCCGCACTAACCACGCCGGCAGAAACTACTCCGGAAGAAGATTTTACGTCATTAGCGGTGTTTAAACCGGCACTTGGAGCTATTTTGGCAGCTTTTTTCTTGTCTTTATGGTCAAGATAGGCAACAGTACCAAAAATGGCAACAACACCAGTTATTACTGCTAACAGTTTCTTATCAGCAATATTATTAGCAATTTTAGAAACAAATGATTTTAGGCCGCCCTGAGATGCGGACACACCAAGCGTTTTGATTTTATCCTGGGAATTTTCTTTAATAGTAGTAGAAAAACTGTCCCCAGCCTCAGAAACGCATTCTTTAAGAGCTGCTCCAACATTATCACATTCACCAAACAGACCTGTAACACCTGGGTGTTTAGAGATATCAGAATCAAAATTAAATAGCGGATTAACAGTTTTTGGAACGGGAGCCATAATATGTTTTGTCAAATAAAGTTCAGAGCTTGATACACCTTCTTTGTTAAACATAGCATTGCCGGTCCAGGAAGTGTTAATCTTAAGCAGGTTTTCAAATATCTGTTTTGCTGCATCAGTGTCTTTATTTGCAGCAGTGGCACGTTTCATTGCAAAAGAAAGTTCATCAACCTGGATTCTATCTCTGAAATTACGAATTAAATCTTTATATTCATCTGAAGATAAAAGTGCATTTTCGGTTGATTCTTTTAAGAGGTTCCCAGGAACTGAACCATAGATTTTTTTTTCAATTTTAGAATATAAATCCTTGTATTTTTTTCCAAAATCTTCAAATAAACTTAAATCATTTCCGTCTTCACCGCAACTATTTGGAAACATTTCTATAAGTTTTGATTTAATATCTTTTAGTTCATTTTCAGGAATTTTATCAAGGAGGGCAAACTTATTAATAACAAAATTTTGTTTCTCTTGAGGAAGGTAAAATTCATTGTATGTTTTAAATGCAAAACCGCTATCACCTGCATCGCGTAAATCAAAGTTTTTCTGTGCAAACCCTTGTGTATTTGGCAATATGGTATTTGCATAGTATTTCCAAGCCTCCGGGTCAGTAAGTCCGCAAGGTTCGAATCTGGAACCGAATACAGCAAAATCGGCAGCGCTTGAAAATGCATATCCCGGTGCAAAACCGTTAACAAAAGCAATACGCCCGCTTAATTTTGGATTGGTAATAGCCTCATTTACAAGTTTGGCAATCTTTTTAGATTCATCTTGTGTCATATCAAGCTGACCGCCAAGCACAAGAACAGCATTCTTGCCTTCTTTGGTTTGTGCAAACTTAGACCAAGCATTTATAACGTTGTCATGTCCCTTTTGAAAATCACCCCTGCCCCACGAAACAAACAAGGTGGTCTTTTCATCAGAAACAAATGCAGGGTCAATACTACCGTATATTTCACATGATTTACCGTCAAGCCCGCTTATAAGCTCAGCTCTGTCAGCAGCATACGCAAGCCTTTCAAGTAAACTCTTTTTGTTATGCTTTTTAACTTCAAGCATGGATTCATATGTAATCTTATCAGGAGAATCGTAAGTTCTAAAAGCTTGAATTATTTTATCTTTAAGTTCAAGTCCGTTAAATTCTACATCACCTATATTCACATCCTGAGTATAATATTTAAACGGCAGCGGCTTATGGGCTGCAATACCCGCCGTATCAAGACCATTCAATATACCCCCTGCATTACCATCTTTATATTGCTTAACCCAAGTGGAATATATGGAAGAAATTTCAGGATTATTTGCAAGAGCCTCAGCATAACCTGCAGAAACCGTATCTTTACGAATGCAATTGTGCATAATGGATAAAACAGGATTGGCGCTGCCCCTGTCATCAATAAAGCCGGGTATAAGAAGTTTCCAAAAATCATCTTCTCTGCCCATTAGACAAGCTTGCTTATAAAGAGAGGTATCTGTAGAGGCTTTGATTTGTTCTGGAGACATTATGGCAAGTGCAATATTTTTTGCAGAAGTTTCGCCACAATATCCGGGGCCTAAATTATGAAGTACACCGGTAGTTTTACAGTCTTTCCAAAATTCACTGCCTTCTTTTTGCAATTGGGCAACATATTCCGCAGCCATTGCGGCTTGGGAGTCTGATAAAATAATGGTTTTAGAATTAATACCCGCTTTTTCAATAAGCTCTACAGCACCTTTTGAAAACTGCATATAGGGTACACCCTGCGGTGTAAATTGACCGTCAATACTCTTAATTACATCATCTTTGGCTATTCCGCGAAGTCCGTTACCAGGAAGTGTTTTTTGCGCAGCATCCATTTTGGGTGATTTAGGAACAGAAGAATAAGACCCATCTGCATATGCAGTCGGCATAAGGGCAGCTTCCGGCGTAAATTCCATAAAAAAGTGAGCCTTATTTCCGCCGAGGCGTTTATTTAATTCGGTTAACTGCGGATGATCGACTATTTCATAAAGCTCCACAGGAACATCTTTTTGCATGCCCCAATTAATTGTAGAACTTGCGACTTTATTTAATTTTGCATACTGTTTTGGATTGTCAGTTATGTGTTCACTCAATCCAACAGGGTCATATGCATACTTTTTCCACAAATCATTGCTTATAAAATACGGCTGACCGTTTATTGTGTGCACCTGAACCGAGTTTTCTTTTGCAATAGTATTTCCATTATAATAAGGAACAATGATATTAACTTCAGCCTGATTGGTTTTTAGCGCCTCATTAATTTCGGGATATTTTTCCTTAAATTTTTCTATCCAGGCCGGCATTTCAGCATAATCATTAACAACGGTGCCTACGCCGCCAACCTTAATCCAATCAGGCATTTCTGCTGCAAGATGTGTAATACTTAAAGGATTTTTTGCAGCTGCAGCGGCACCTGTAAATGACAAGACGGAATATGATGAACTACCGTCATTGTCATAATATATATTATCAACTTTTAAATTTTTGCTTACATTCCCAGTTTTAGAGGCGGGGGCAGCCAAGCTAATCCTATTTTGGATGGCACCTATTTTCACAATAAAACACCTATTAATTACAACACAACACTTACATTATTTATAAAACACAAACACAAAATTTATTGCTATAATATGCGTAAAGTTTTATTAAATCAATCGACAATCAGTTAATACCAGCCTCCTTATGCGCCTCATAGATTGATTCAGCCATTTTATCAAGCAGCTCAAAACTAGCATTGGTTGGCTTTCCTTTAACCAAAACCGGTTCAATAATCTGTACTTTTAAATTGGGCAACATATCACTAAGCTTGTCAAATAAATTACCGCCCCAACCGTAAGAGCCAATAAAAGATGCGAATTTAGCCTTAGGTTTTAAAAGATTTGCAATATACGCTACATTAGCTGCAGCAGGATGCGGAGAAGCCAACACCATGGAGGCACCCAACACAATTGTTGCAGCATCAACAAGGCACATTGCAATATCACCAAGACCGTCTTCAATTACATCATAGCAAACAGCGTTGACACCTTTACTTTCAAGCTTTTTTTTCAGATAAAATGCCATTTCTTCAACACTTTTATACATAGACACATAAGGTATTAAAACCATATTTTTTGGAGTATCAGAAGACCATTCCTTATATAAATTCAAAATAAATTCAGGCTTATTATGTAGCGGGCCATGGCTTGGCAAAACCATATCCGGACTAATTGTTTCAACCAAATCAGCATATTTTTTACACAACATGCGAAACGGCATCATAATTTCCGCATAATATCTTTTTGCAGATTCAACCAATTTTTCATCATTTTCAGAGTACAAATCATCAAAAGGAAGATGAGCACCCAAAAAATCACAGGTAAAAAGCAAATTATCCTCAATTAAATGTGTAAACATTGTATCAGGCCAATGCACACCGGGAGCGGAAATAAATTTAAGTGTTTTTCCGCCAAGATTAATCGTATCACCATCTTTTACGGTAATAAACTTTTCTTCATCCACAAGCAGCATTTCTTTAATATTGCTCTTACAGGTAGCATTAGTTACAACTTTTGCATTTGAAAATTTCTCCAAAAGTGCCGGTATAGCACCTGTGTGGTCTTGCTCTCCATGGTTTGCAATAATATAATCAACGTTTTTCACGTCATTTTCATCCAAATTGTTTAAATATTTTTCAATAAAAGGCGGGTACATGGTATCAATTATTGCAGTTTTTTCAGCACCCTTGATAAGATAAGAATTATATGTTGTACCATGCTCTAAAGGTATCAATTCATCAAAAATTACACGGTCAACATCATTTAAACCGCAATAATATATGTTATTTTTAATCTCTCTAAATTTCATAACAGCAAAATCCTCTAACTAACATAAAAAGGTGCCGAATAATAATATCACAAAATAATTTAAAAAACCATGCCAAGATAAAAAAGCCGATAAAGGGACTTGAACCCTTGACCTACGCATTACGAATGCGCCGCTCTACCAACTGAGCTATATCGGCAAAAACAAAATTCACATGTAAAATTATATAACAAAAAAATTTGTAGTATAATAAATAGGCCTCAAATAAACTGTTTAGAGGAATATAGTAGTATTAAAATGATAACTGATGCAATTTTAAAAATTATAGAAGGCGACAACCTTGATTTCAATGAAACTCAAACAGTAATCAATCAGATTACTGAAGGCAAGGCCACCGATGCGCAAATAGCAAGTTTCTTAACCGCACTAAGAATAAAGGGTGAAACAGTGCAGGAAATTACAGCTGCAGCAGAAGTGATGCAAGATAAATGCATACATATTGATACAAAATGTTCCGAAGTTGTTGATATTGTGGGCACTGGCGGGGATTGTACTGGAACATTCAATATAACAACAGCGGCAGCATTTATAGCAGCAGGTGCAGGCTGTAAAATTGCAAAGCACGGAAATCGTTCCGTATCCAGTAAATCGGGTGCTGCCGATGTTTTAGAAGCCTTTGGTGTTGATATAAATTTAAAATCTGACCAAAGTCTTGAGATATTTAAGAAAACAGGAATTTGTTTCCTTTTTGCACCTGATTATCACCCTTGCATGAAATATGTTGCAAATGTAAGACATGAAATAGGATTTAGAACCTTGTTTAATATACTTGGCCCGCTGATAAATCCCGCATGTACATCAACACAAATGATTGGCGTTTATGATGAAAAACTGGTAAGACCGGTAGCAGAGGTGCTTAGAAATCTTGGTATAACGAACGGTATGACATACCATGGGGCTGACGGATTAGATGAAGCATCAATTACAACCAAAACTGCAATTGCGGAAATTAAAAATTCTGAAATTATTTCATACACAATTCATCCTGCCGATTTTGGATTAAAAACAGCGCCGCTAAAAGATATTCAGGGCGGAAACCCAAAAGAAAATTCCGAAATTATTAAAAATATTTTCATTAAAAAAGATGCCGGTGCAAAACGGGATATAGCAATACTTAATGCAGCATTAATTATATATGTTGCAAAAAAAGCAAACACAATAAAAGAAGGTATAGAGCTTGCAAAAGCATCTATCGATAACGGCTTAGCACTCAGCACACTTGAAAATTTTATATCATATTCAAAAAGTTTTTCTAAACCTTAAAATTTAAAATCTCTTTCGCCATTATGAATTTTATTTAAATTCTCTACAACCTTTGTACGTATCGTTTCATCTGTTATTTTATCAATCTCAAATGGCAAAAGCTTTTCGCCCGCAGCCTTTGTAGCATCCGAAGCATAATCCTCAAGATACTCTTTTAATGTCATAACGGCATTTGGCTGACAGTAATTATGAATTTGCTGACTTTTGCAAATCTCCATAAATCTGTCACCGGTACGCCCTTGACGATAGCAGGAGGTGCAAAAACTTGGCAGATATCCTAATTCTATAAGCCACTTTATAACATCATCCAATGGACGTCTGTCAGAAACATCAAACTGTGCAGAATTATCATCTTCCGGTGCAGGATTGAAATACCCGCCCACACTTGTTTTGGAACCGCCGCTGATTTGTGAAACACCAAGCTCGAGCAGTCTTTTTCTGCATTCAGCAGATTCTCTTGTAGAAATTATCATACCTGTATAAGGAACAGCAATTCTTATACAGGCTACAATTTTTGCAAATATATCATCATCTATACCGTTGTCAAATGCGCTTGGGTCAATATCATCTGCTTTCTTAATTCTTGGAACACTAATGGCATGCGGGCCTACACCATATGCTGCCTCAAGGTGCTCAGCATGCATTAATAATGCTGAAAACTCATACCTGTATAGCTCAAGCCCAAACAGCACACCAAGGCTCACATCATCAATACCCGCCTGCATCGCCCTGTCCATTGCCTCTGTATGATATTTATAATTGTGTTTAGGGCCTGTCGGATGCAATCTTTCATAAGTTTCTTTGTTGTAAGTTTCCTGAAAGAGTATATATGTGCCAATCCCCGCATCATGAAGTTTTTTGTAATTTTCAATAGTAGTAGCAGCAATATTAACATTCACGCGCCTTATGGAACCGTTTTTATGCTTAACTGAATATATAGTCTTTATAGAATCCAGAATATATTCTATAGGGTTATTCACCGGGTCTTCACCGGCCTCTATAGCAATACGCTTATGTCCCATATCCTGGAGAGCTTCTGTTTCACGGCGTATTTGCTCCTGTGTTAGTTTTATACGCGGTATATGTTTATTAACAAAATGATAAGGGCAATAAACACAACCGTTTACACAGTAATTTGAAAGATAGAGCGGAGCAAAAAGTACAATTCTGTTTCCGTAATAATCTTGTTTAATCTCCCGGGCAAGCTGATAAATCTCCTGAACTTTTTCAGGAATAGTGCAATCAAGCAAAACGGCTGCCTCTCTGTGAGTTAAGCCTTTCTTGAGTCTTGCCTTTTTAAGGATTTTATCAACAACTTCAACATTATCTTTATTTTCTTCAGCAAACTGCAAAGAGGCTAAAACCTCATTATGACAAATAAACTCTTCAGCCTCACTTGATTTGGGATTATACATAGCTTTAACTTCCTCCGGTACTATGATACCCCTTTAATAAAAAAGCGCAAGCTAATGTTAAAAAAGACCGCGTTTTATAGGCAATCTTCCCTCGCCTATAAATTCAAAGCCTTCGGGCAAATCTGTTGCATGGGTTCTGTCAATTTCTATTTTGCCGTCCTCCCGTTCAATAATTTTAGGAAAATACGGCTTTAAAATATATTGCTCTCTTGATACTATTTTTCCGGGATTAAAAAATCCGCCTTTTTTCTCTTTGCCCAATACCGTAATATAATGCTCGTCTCTGGAGCCGTAAAGGTGGTCTACCACACCATCAATAATAGAAATCGGCAACTTTTTATCAACAAACTCACCTAGTTCTACAAGTTTTTTATATTCACCAAGAATTTCATTTCTGCCGGGCTTGATACCAAATTTTTTATACAGTCCTTTTAATATCTTATCCTCACGTTTTCTTTGTTTCTCTGTATCTTTATATAAGACTGCCGGCCTAAAAACTACGTCAAGACGACACGGGTCGCCAAATTTAATATATTTGTTTTTGTCATAATCATATGTAAATTCAAGCACCGGGGTCTGTTGCAATGCAAGATAACCGTCAAAATGGCGCTCACCAAAAAATTCTTTTTTATTGTCGGGGTCTTCCGGGTTTTTAAGTGTTAAAATCGCATTATCAGCGTTCATTCCCCTAATCCACCCAAAATTTATATTTTGTGATGCAGACTGTTTTTGTGAAGAAACATTGGAAATATTTTTTTTGCAATAAGTATTTGACCTTAAATTATACGGGGATATAGAATTAATTCTCATTTTTGTTTTAAACCTAATAACTACATGCGGGAGCACTATTATAAAACTTAAAAAAAATAATCTCAAGCGAAGGTATATATCAATTTAACATTTCATTACAAAAAACGGATAAAATAACAACTTCTATACTTTATACATGATTTAGACAAACAGAATTTTATGTATTATAAAAAAGAATATTCAAAAAAGATATGGTAAAAGTATGAAAATCACAAAAATAATTTCAATAATATTATTAACGCTTACATTGCTATTCTTAAGCGGCTGGTATATTTGCAAAAAAATAATTCTGCCAAAATTTCTAAGCTCAAACACAACCAAAAGCAAAATAGAAAGACTGGTCTACAAAAAAACCAAATTACGCCTTTCTATAGATAATATAAACTACCAAAACGGGCACCTTAAAATATTGGGCAAATTACATTCCGAAAATAAAATTGCCATATTCAAAGAAATCACATCAGAAATTTATGCTGATTTATATATCCATAATTCAAAATTTGCAGGAAAATTAATAGCAAAAAACCTTAATGCTAAAATGACACCGGCCCTTATAGAAAATACACCGGTACACTTTGATGAAACGATTTTTTATTATAACGGACAAAATATTACCACGAAAGGCTGCGGCACCCTTGGTGAAGAAAGGGCATGCCACATATTAAAAATAAACAACGCATTTAAACAGAATCAGGAAATATTCGGCAGGGTCAAATCAAATATCACTCCTCATTCGGTTAAATATGTAAAAAATTTCAATGTAATAAATGATGTAGGAATTAAAATTAACTATAGTGTGCAAAACAAAATTATTGATGTTAAATATCTGCTTGATATACAAAAAGATGCCGATATTTTCTATAAAAAAGCGTACCTTGGCTCAAGAAACAATGCAAGAAAATTGTATATACATACAAATAAAGACGGCGATATTTTTGATATACAGAAATATGCATATTCTATCCTTGAAGAGAAAAAATACAAAACAATACTAACCGGGGAAGGAAAATTTGTAAAAATAAACGAGCATTTTCGCCCAAAACACCTTAGTGCCAAAACAAACAGCTATGTACCTTCATCGATAACAAATTATTTTAACAATTGTATATCAGGTGGCGAATTTGCAGGAGACCTGCATTATGATTTTGAAGATAAAAAACTTATCGGAAACTTCACCATAAAAGATTTTACACATAAAGATTTTTACGTCAAAAATGCAGAAATTATTGCTGATAAAAGTTTTATAGATATTAATGCAACAGGAAAATACTTAAAAGAAACTTTTGATTGCAAAATCCACGGAAAAAACAACTTTGGAAAATCAGGAAAAAGTGTCTATATTTATGATATGGATTTAATGCTTAATAAATACATATTTAAAAAACACAAATATACAAATAAACGGCGTTTCATACCTGATATAGATTTAACAATTGAAAACTGGAATATACTTGTTAAAAGCATTGTAAAAAACAGAATTGTGCTCAGAAATGTAAAATTACAAGGCGCACTTGTTGATAACATTTTTAAATTTAAAACTTCAAAAACGGCTTTCGCAAAGGGTACATTATCAGCAAACGGTAAGTATAATTTTAACAATAAAATATCCGAGGTTGATTTTTATGCTGATAATATCGATTCAAATCAGGCGGCCGATTTAATATTTAACCTGCCGGAGCAGGTTAAAGGCACAGCAAATGCAAGGCTAAGAATAAAGGCCTATGGCAAGCTTGAAAATTTCCAGGCAAGAGCAGCATTTAATATACGAGAAGGGCATTTGCCAAAACTTGGCGACAAAGAATTTTTATTCAAAAAAGGTAAAAAAAGATTTAAAATTTCAAATATTTTGAGAATAAAAAAGAAAGATAAGAAAGATGAACAAATTTATAGTGCAAATATTAAAGGTAGTTTTTATATGGATAACTATTTGCTAAAAAATATAATTTTAACTTCTCAACAAAAGTACTTATCTTTCTTGCTTGAAGGAAATTTTGACCTGAAAAATGATATAGCAGACTTAAAAATGTTTGGCAAATATAATGCAGATGCGCAAAAGGGAATAAAAGTGCTTTTTGTTCCTATAAAATTTATAGTCAAATTTTTATTTAAACCAGAAAATACCTATAAAAATTACGCTCAAAAACTTGATAAAGTGCCGTCAATTGAGGCAAATAAGGAAGAAACCAAATATTTCAGGGTAAAATTCAGCGGAAATCTAAAAGAAAACAAAACAAAAATTGAAACTAAAAGTATAATCAACTAACTTGGTTAAATCTGTCAAATGAAGATTAAATAGGCTTTAAGATTGTGATTAATATAAAATTAATCAAATAATTTTTTGCATTTTTCTTGAATATCTAATGCAATATCTTTTGAAAATTTTTCATTTAGTCCTATATTTTTTGCAACAGCCAAAATATCATCCAAGGCCGGATTTTTCCCTTCACCATTTATTGTTGTCGCGTGTTCACCGTTAAAAGAAGAACTATAAGTTAAATCGTAAGCAGGAGACAAATGCCATTCTTTCCTATTGTCGTCATAAAGATAAGAAAAATTCTTTGAATGATCATCACGATTGTAAGCAAATACGTTGAAGCACATTAACCTATACAATTGTTCAACATCTTCATAATTCCTTGTAATTTCAAGCGTAAGTTTCATCAACAAATTATAATCAAGATTAGGAAGCCTGTGGCTTGTTTCCAATAATCCACTAACTGATACCATATGCACTTTTTTGTCATTTTTTCGATCAAATCTTTTTATCCCAAAATAACCAGAACAAATTTCCGACGGAAACAGTTTGGTTTCTGTTATTTTAATTCCACAATCTTTGGCGCATTGTGAATATTGATACTCTTTTTCACCAATATTTTTAGGATCTACTGATGACGGAAATTTAATTATCCAATCTTCATTATCAATAGATGTCAAAATCTTTGGTCTTGCCCCGCCAGATGAACCGCCAAGTTGAAAAAGCTCATCTAAATTATCTGAATTCTGAGATTCTAAAATTTTTGAACATTCCTGTGCAAGAATATCAAAGTCCGAAATATTATTTTCTGTTTCAAATTTATGTTCGGGTTTGTATGTTAAAGCTCCCATGCCGGATTCCTGAACAACTGCAAGCCGGTTGAGATTGTCAATTTCAACGGGATTTATTTTGTTTTTCAAAAATAACCTGTCGACAAGTAATCTTCCCCAACCATCAGGCAAACTGTCATTAAAAACTCCAAATAACCCGTCAAAAGGTTCATATTTGGGGATAAAAACTTTCTTGATAAGTGGTAAACTAAAAGGCGATATGCTAAATCCGTTATTTAACCAATCCAAATCGTATTCAAATGCAACAACCCTTTCGGGCGTTTTAGCAAGGGTGCCAACTAAAATATCATTATAAAATACTTTTAAATATTTATAGTTTTCCATTTATAACCTCATCTATAGAATTGTAGGTTTTTTGCGTAAACAAGTTTTCAAAATCTTTCTCTAGGTTTAGAACAATTAGAATTTTGATTAACGAATTTAGTGAAATTTCATATTTTGACTCAAATCTTTTAATGGAGCCAAGACTAACACCGGATTTTGCAGCAAGCTGGACCTGCGAAATTTTAAGCATTTTTCTCTGCTGCTTAATCTTTTCAACAAATTCTTTTGCAATATCATTTGGGGTTTTTGAGTTAAAAAGAAATTTATTCATGGATAATATATTATACGATTTTTATTAAAAAGTCAATATATAGATAATATATTGTACAAAATGCAATATAGCTTTTAAGGTACAAAAACACAACATTAGAATGGTGTGTATCATTCTGCCTCAGAAATTACACATTTCCGGAATGGTGTGTATCATTCTGCCTCAGAAATTACACATTTCCTGAATGATATGTTGTATTTTTTGAGATTGAGATAGAAACTTTTGGTTTTATTTGTAACGTGGAAATGATTCGAATTCTGAGAATCTAAGATTGCCTTGAATGCCATTGTCCCAATAATAAAGTCCTGATATATCTACTTTTCCTTGCTTTATATATTTTTCACCACCAATAGTCCAAAAAATAGTGTAATTATTCTTATTCAAAAATTGTATAAATTTATCCCTGTTAACCAACAGCGAATTAATACCTTTGTTGGATATATAGGGATTAATGGTAATAATTTCTCTGTTATTATCTAAGTACGACCCATCAATGCCACTATATTTTAAGTCCATTTCTTTTATTAAAACTGGGGATGGTATTAAAAAATCCTGTATATTATTATAGCTACAATCCATGCCACTATCATTGAAATATATAGCAGCTAACTTTTTTATATTAAAATTTGGTTTATACGAGCGAAATTCATTTCCATCCACCCAATCAAAATGTTTCGAGTCAATGTATTTAAATATTGAATATTCACATTGATAAATATCGCTATACTGCGTTTCTTCTGGCATCCATCTACCATAAAAAGTTTTATTATTAAAAAATTTCTCTACTTTTTGAATATCGGCTTTATTTACAATATAACTTTTTAGAAACCAATAAAATTCAATGAAATCATTACTTGCGCAATCTTTATCAAACTTGGAGACAAACATGTAAAAACTACTTAAGTTAAATAACTGTCTGTTTCCTATTTGTTGTTTGATTAACTTTGTAGGATCTGGAACATTTTTACTTTGACACCATTCTTTTAATTGTTCATCTGTAAAATTTAGCGATACAAATTCATTATATAAATTTTTAAAATTTGTATTTTTTTCATAAAATTCTTTAGAAGTTAACGTTGGATCTATATCTCTAGATATCTGTATAGCATCAGTATATTTATAATTTGAACCAAAAACTGATTCGCAATTAACATATTTATCAAGCGCATAGCTTAAAAATTCATATAGTGCTATCCATTGATATTTTTTTCCAAGTCTTTCAATTACATTTCTTTGTCTTCCATTGTAAGTATTGTTGTCTTCGAAGTCTTGAGGCAATTTTTTATAATCGCACAAAGAAGCCACTCTTTTTAATATCCATCGTTTAGCCCTCTCAGAAAGCATATTTTCATTTTTCTTGAATGCATATTTATTATACAAATTATCATTAGACGCAACCATATCCATTTTGTAAGATATTACATAGTTGCCAAAATCGCCTATTGTACTCATTATAGAGCGATACACTTGCCGTAAAAGAGGATGGCATTCAGAAGTTCCATATTCGCCTTGAATATTATATATCTTTTTTATTGTTTTTAGAGTAGGAATATATGGAAATTTGCTTTTATATGGTGGTCTGATTTTATTGGCATCAATTTGCGAATTATTACACAATAAAAGTCCAAATTCTATTATATTTTTGGCATAATCTCTTAAATAAAAGTGAACAGGGGGTTCTTCATATTTAAAATTTAATTCATATACTACATTAGTAATTTCTTTTATAATTTCATATTTTGTACTATCATTTTGATTCAATAAACAAGCGCCATAAACAGCACAATATAATCTTTCTTTTACATACAAATCATTGACATTTTGAAATTCTCTTAAAATATTTGGTACAATTTCCAAATTGTATTTTAACAAATTTACCAATGATTTTGTCGACTTATCTCTTAATTCTCTATTTGAAGATGATAAAAACCAACTAAGTATATATGCATAATCAATAGAATGTTTGTTATTTTTTAAACAATCATCACATCTCCAACAAAAATTAATAATATTGTTTATAATGTTAGAATTTTCATAAGAAAAAATGTGACTTATATTCAATGACCAAAATAAGTCTCTATTAATAAGGCTCATGCTAAATAAGTATTTATGCATATTTTTTGCAGTATATTTACAATTAGGCTTTAAAGCAATATTTAACAATGTTTCTATTAAAGTTGTTTCATCTTCACAATATTTCAATAATAATTCCAGTGTTCTATTGCTTACTGAGTTTCCATTTCGATAAATAATGCTTTTTATAAAATATTCAGTGTATGGATTGAAATTATCACCAAATTCATTTTCCTCATCTTCAAATATATCTAATATTTCATATTTTCCTTGTGTTTTTTCTGCAATTAGAATAGCTAGTATTTCTATAAAAGTTGGTCTAATGTATTCATGTGCAAGTTTATAAAGGCTACTGCCCTTTCCAAAAGATTTTAAAGGATTTGTTTCATCAAATTCTTTGGTTATTGCTGAACTTATTAAAAGAAAATCACCGAGTTTACCAAATGAAAATCTTATATATTCGGTAGTATCGTCATATTTATAAAATTTATGGATAATACCTTCGGATAGTATGGATTTAAATAAAGATTGAGAATAATTTTGGGTAGAATAATATTCATCAAGGATACTTTTTACTTCTTTAAGGGCGATATAATTTAATCCTTGTTCATGCATTTTGTCTGCAATATCCAAACAAATTTTCTGTATAATATTTTCACCAATATCCAAATCTAATTTATTTGATATTTTATGATTTATTGAATCTAAATAATTCATAAAAATGTCCACGTAGCCTGATATACAAGATTTTTTATCAGGTAAATTATAATTAGAAATACTGTTACAGTATAGAGTTAAGAATAAGGGATTATGAAATTCGGGATAAAGGGCAGCAATCGTTGGTACATTGATTTCATATTTATTAAATATTTTTAATAAATTTTCAATCGGTACATCTGTAAAGCCCGGAGCTGTACAAAACAGATTTTTATTTTGTATAAGTTTTTCAGGCAGCACAATATTTTCATATTCAGTTCGATAACTTATCGCAACTGCCAGATTTTCATATTTTTCTATTTCTTTAATGAAATGATTAATTTTTTTCTGCCAATTTTTACATTGCAAATTTTCATCTAAGCCATCAATAAATATGACGCCTCGTTGCCCGCTTAAAAAAGCAAGAGTATTTAATGATGAAAAAAAATCACTGTCGCTGCAATTAAAACCTCCAAAATATTTTTTTATGTTTTCGCAAATGCTTGTATTGGTATCAAATTGTCCAGAATCAAATATCAAAGAAATCAAACCTTCTTCGAGCCTTCTGTCAATAATAGATGCTAAAAGATGTGTTTTACCCATTCCTCCATCGCCATTTAAAAACAATAACTTTTGTTGGTTTATTATAATTTTTTTACTATTTATAAAATCGGAAAAATCTTTTATTAGTTGCAAGCTTTTTCTCTTATCGTTTATGAACTCCCTCAATTCATATGCAGCAGTTTTTTTATTAATGCGTGTTTCGGGCAATTCATACAGCATTTCTAATAAATAATTAATTGCAAGTTGGAGTTTATCAAAATTAATTTCATACAATAAATTTTTTCTTAAATTACAAATAATAAATTCAAGGCTGTAATAAACCTCTTTAAACTGAGCTACTATTCCTTTTTTAATATCCTCATTATTTATATCTACGTGGTTTGAAATCCGAATAACTAAATTGCAAATATCGTCAATGTCGTTAAGCCATTCCGTTAGTTTATTTGTAAAAGAATTATTTTGTTCCAAATAGTCAAAATAATCAAAATTTTCTATATTTATATGAATATTGGGCTGATAACGATTACCTATATTGTCTTTAAAAATTTCAAAATTTTTTATAAAGTCATTTTGGTTAATTTTTATTTCATCAAACCAAAAAGGTATTAATTCCGGTCTATTTTCCAAAAAACTAATTAATTGAGAATGCCCCCAAAATATTATTTCAATATCATTAAAGTCATTTGCAAGCTCATTGAATTTGTCTTGATTGGATGTACAATTTTTCTTGCGAGAATCAGTTAAATCTACAGGAAAACAAATAATATATCTTGTTAAATTCGGATGAGTTTTTCTTGCTTTTTCTAATGAATGTCTAACTTGTGACCATTTAGAATCATCTAATGATAAAAAGTATTTTGCCTGAAGACCAATTTCTTTGCCATCGGGCAAAGTAAAATATGCCTCCACTCCACCATCCCCGCCTGCACCTCTTTTTCTATAATATATAGAATCCGATGGAATATTTAAATTTTCTTGTTGAAGATAAAATACTTGGCAAGAGAATTCCTCAAATCCATTTTGACGAGAATCATCTGCTATTTTTATTCTATTAAAATTAATATCCAAACCCATAGTTATACATTCTGTTTTTTATACTTTATTTAATTTAACATAAATACAATCAAAGCATTCACGTTGTATTGAAATATTTCAATATTAATTGTATGTAATTTTATAGTACAGCTTTATTTCTTCTCTCTTTTAGGGCATTAATGTTGTGGCTCAAAACCTTGAGGTACAAATGAATATTGTCGAACCGATAAAAAGTATAGAAGATATCCAAAATATAAAGCGAATTCTTTCTAAAAAACCACGCAACGCTCTGCTTTTCAGCTTCGGAATAAATAGCGGATTAAGAATAGCCGACATTCTCTCACTTGATGTCAAAGACGTAAAAGACAAAGACTACATAGAACTAAGAGAAAAGAAAACCAACAAGTATAAGAAATTTCCAATAAACGAAAACCTGAAAGTTGAAATTGAAGAATTCGTCAAAGACAAACCCGATGAAAGACCTCTATTTTATACACAAAAACACTGCCGCCTCGATAGAGCCCAAGCCTACCGAATCATAAATAAAGCCGCCCGAACGGTTGGTATTAAGGGCAGAATCGGAACACATACCTTACGCAAAACCTTCGGCTACCACTTTTACCAACAATACGATGATATAGTAATGCTACAAAAAATCTTTAACCACTCCGCACCTTCCATCACCCTCCGCTACATCGGCATCGAACAAGAAGACATTGATGAAGTGTATAGGAATTTTTATTTGTAGATAAATTTTTAATTAAAGCAAGATACTAATTTTATGATATCATTACTATATTAGGTTAAAATGGTGTTCTATGAGTTGTGAAAAAGAGGCAAAAGCAAGAATTAAGATAAATAAGCTGTTAGAAGAAGCTGCTTGGCGACTATTAGATGACAAAAATGGTCGAGCAAATGTTGATTTAGAATATTCAACAAAAATTAAGCGAGATGATAAATTCAAGACAGGTTTATTAGATTATCTTTTACTTGATTCAAAAGGATTTCCATTGTGTGTATTGGAAGCAAAACGAGAAGATGTTAATCCTCTTTTTGCCAAAGAGCAAGCAAGAGCTTATGCAATGAGCCAAAATATTCGTTTTGTAATTCTTTCAAATGGCAATATTCACTACCTTTGGGATATTGAAATTGGCAATCCGGAAATTATTACCTCAATGCCAACACAAGAATCTTTAGAACAAAGATTAGAGTTTAAACCGAATACAAAGTCTTTGCATTCGGAAAATATCACAAAAGAATATGTCGCATTAATGCAGAATCCAAACTTGCTACAAGAACCTGACTATATAAATGAAGCAACAAGAGATAAATATTGCTTTGATAATGGATATAGATTATTAAGAGATTACCAAATCAATGCAATTAAAGCATTACAAAAATCTGCAAAAGAAGGTAATAATAGATTCTTATTTGAAATGGCAACAGGAACCGGTAAAACATTAACTTCAGCAGGCATTATCAAACTATTTTTAAAAACAGGGAATGCTAAAAGAGTTTTATTTTTGGTTGATAGAATTGAACTTGAACGCCAAGCGAAAAAGAACTTTGATGAATATTTAAAAGATTATATTTCTGTTATTTATAAAGAATCAAAAAACGATTGGAGAAAAGCTGAAATAGTTATCACAACCATACAAAGTCTTTTAGTAGATGACCGATATAAAAGACTGTTTTCGCCAACGGATTTTGACCTTTTAATTTCAGATGAATCTCACAGATGTATAGGCGGAAATTCAAGAGCAGTATTTGAATATTTTATAGGCTATAAACTGGGTTTAACTGCCACTCCAAAAGATTATATAAAAAATGTTGATGTAAAATCTTTAAAATTTGAAGACCCTAAAGCATTAGAACGTAGAATTTTATTAGATACATATAAAACTTTTGGTTGCGAAAGCGGTCAACCTACATTTAGATATAGTTTGCTTGATGGTGTAAGAGACGGTTTTTTAATTAATCCACTCGTTGTTGATGCCAGAACCGATATTACGACCGAATTATTATCAGAAAAAGGATATTCTGTAGTACAAATTACCGATGACGGTGAAGAAACTACAGAACAAGTTTTTTCAAGACAATTTGAAAAAAAGTTCTTTTCAGAAAATACAAATGTTCAATTCTGTAAAACTTTATTGGAAAATGGTTTAAAAGATCCTATTTCGGGGGAATTTGGAAAAACTATTATTTTCTGTGTTAGTCAGACACATTGTGCAAAAATCGTTCAAATATTAAATACAATGGCTCACCAAATATGGCCTGGAAAATACAATTCGGATTTTGCTCAACAGGTAACTTCTTGTATCCCTACCGCACAAGAAATGACTGAACAATTCTCGAACAATAATTTGTCAGGAAATTCAAGATTTTTAGACGATTATAAAACAAGCAAAGCAAGAGTTTGTGTAACTGTCGGGATGATGACTACCGGTTATGATTGCCAAGATGTGTTGAATTTAGCACTTATGCGACCGATATTTTCACCTACCGATTTCGTTCAGATAAAAGGTCGTGGGACAAGAAAATATACTTTTAAATATCCAACAACAAAGCCAACTGAATTTAAGCAAAAAGAACATTTTAAACTTTTTGATTTCTTTGCAAATTGTGAATATTTTGAGCATGACTTTAATTATGATGAACAATTAAAACTTCCAAGAGTATCCGGAAACACAGGATGCGGAGGTGGAGAAACTCCGCCAATTGAAACAATTGAGATTTTTGATCCTGATAAACTTAAAGAATTAAAAGAAACAAAAATCGGTTTAGACGGTATGAAAATTGATAGGGAATTGTTCCAACAATTTAAAGATACTGTTGTTTCTGATGATGATATTAAAAGCGCAGTTAATAATGAAGATTGGCAAAGAGCTGAGAATATTGCAAGAGAAAAATACGAAAACAAACCGAATTTGTTTGTAACTCTTGATAAACTAAGAAAATCAGAAAATTTAGATCGTCGTCTGTCATGGATTGAAGTTCTGCAAAGAGCATTTGGTTTTATTCCAAGATTTAAAAATCAAAATGAGTTATTGGAAGATGAATGTGATAAATATATTTCAATCTATAAACCTGAATCTGAATATGTTCCATATATTAAAAACTTTATAAAAGCTTATGTAACAAGCGGCGAATTTAGAAACATTATTGACATGAAAAAATATCAGGAACTGAATTTTTATGCAGGTTTTACAATTGAAGATTATAAACATTTGAATGGCTATAGAGATTCATTGCCTGATTATATAAAAGATAATATTGCAATTAACAAATTTATGTAAAAGAGAGAGAAAATGCTTACAAAAGATATCAGAAAAACAATAGATAATGCAAGAGATGTGCTGGTTGGTAAAATTCCGAACCCTCAATCGCAAATAGAACAAATCACAATTGCGATGATTTATAAATTCATGGATGATATGGATATTGAGTCTGTTGGATTTGGAGGCGAAAGACAATTTTTTGTAGAAGAGCTTTCTGAATATGCCTGGTCAAAAATCATGTCTCAACAATTAGGCAATGAGGCAAGAATGAACCTTTATACTGAAGCCTTAGACAAATTGCAATTATCTGATAGAATTCCAAAACTGTTTAGAGATATTTTTAAGGGAGCATATTTGCCATTTCGTGATGGTCAAACTTTAACTTTATTCTTGAAAGAAATAAATGATTTATCTTATAGCAATAGTGAAAACCTTGGTAACGGCTTTGAATATTTACTTTCTATTATGGGCTCACAGGGTGACGCGGGACAATTTAGAACACCGAGACACATTATTGATTTTATTGTAGATATTGTTAAACCAACTAAAACAGATACAATACTTGATCCTGCTTGTGGGACTGCAGGCTTTTTGATTTCAGCGTATAAATTTATTCAAAAATGCGCACAAGATTCAAATCAACCATTGAATCCGCAAGAAAGAACTGCTCTGACAGAAAATATTCAAGGCTATGATATTTCACCAGATATGGTTAAACTTGCACTTGTAAATATGTATTTGCATAAATTTAAAAACCCTAAAATTTATGAATATGATACACTAACTCAAGATACAAGATGGGAAAACTATTTCGATTGTATTTTAGCAAACCCTCCATTTATGACTCCAAAAGGAGGTATTCAGCCGCATAATAAATTTGGAGTAAAAGCAAACCGTTCAGAAGTTTTATTTGTTGATTATATTATGGAACATCTGAACTCAACAGGCAGGGCAGGTGTAATTGTTCCTGAAGGCATAGTTTTTCAAAGTGCAAATGCATATAAGGAACTTAGAAAAAAACTTGTCGATGAAAAATATCTGTATGCTGTTGTTAGTTTGCCAAGCGGAATTTTTCAACCATATTCAGGTGTAAAAACCTCAATTTTATTTATGGATAGACAACTTGCTAAGAAAACTGATAAAGTTCTTTTTGTTGAAATACAAAATGATGGATTTGATTTGGGTGCTCAACGTCGTCCGATAGATAAAAATGATTTACCAAAAGCATTGGAGTTAATAAATCAATGGCAAAATGCAATAAATTCTCAAATTGAGTTTTTAGCAGACTCAAAAATGGCAACTCTTGTTGAAAAATCAAAACTTGCAGAAAATGAAGAATACAACCTTACTGCTTCAAGGTATAAAGTTACTCAAGATTTTTCTAATTGTAAATGGGATATGGTTAGACTTGGCGATGTTTGCAATATAGCTCGTGGAGGTTCTCCTCGACCAATCCAAAATTACATAACTAATAGTCCGAACGGACTAAACTGGTTAAAAATTGGCGATATTGAAGAGAATGCAAAATATATCTATTCAACGTCTGAAAAAATAAAACCAGAAGGTCTATCAAAAACACGACAAGTTAATAAAGGTGATTTTATACTATCAAATTCAATGAGCTTTGGACGTCCGTATATTATGCAAATATCGGCTTGCATTCACGATGGTTGGTTGGCATTACAGGATATATCACCTAAATTAAACAAAGACTTTTTATATCATATACTAAGTTCAGAAGTCGTAAAGCAGCAGTTTTTAAAGTATGCAGTCGGTTCAACAGTAAAAAATCTTAAATCTGATACGGTAAAGTGCGTTGAAATTCCTTTACCTCCATTAGAAATTCAGGAAGAAATTGTGAAAGAACTTGATGGTTATCAAGCGGTAATCGACGGAGCACAAAAAGTTATTGACAACTGGAAACCAACTTTGCCAATTAACCCAGAATGGGAAAAAGTAAAATTAGGCGATGTTTGTGATTTTATAAGGGGTCCTTTTGGCGGTAGTTTAAAAAAAGAAATTTTTGTCAAAGAAGGTTACTTGGTTTATGAACAATACCATGCTATAAATAATGATTTTGATTTCGGTAGATATTTTATTGATGAACAGAAGTACCAAGAAATGAAACGATTTACTGTACATTCTGGGGATTTATTAGTAAGTTGTTCTGGAACAATGGGAAAAATTGCAATAGTACCTAATAATCATAAAGTTGGTATAATCAATCAAGCATTATTAAAACTTACTACTAAAGAGAATTTAAATAATTTATTTTTAAAATACCTACTTGAATCAGAAGTATATCAAAATAAATATTTTAGAAATCAGTCTGGTGTAGCTATTCAAAATGTCGTTTCTGTAAAGGAATTAAAAGAAATGCTCATACCTTTACCCAGTATTATTGAGCAAGAAAAAATCGTTTCAAAAATAAAAGAAGAAGAAAAAGTCATTGAAGAATGCAAAAAACTCATAGAACTTCATCAAGAAAAAATCAACACAAAAATCCAATCAATCTGGGGTAATAGTTGTGAATAATTTTACAGAATTTTCGACAGCTGAAGAAATAATTAAAGAATTAGATGAGTATATTCCATGTTTAGACGAAGACAAAAAATATCTTAAGAAATATCGCAACGACTTTATCTATCATTTTTGTAACGGTTTCTATAATTTAGCACTATTTTCTTTCCATTATCTATATATGTTTGTTGTCAGTACATCAATGGTAAAATATTATTCTTTTAACAAAAATGAAGTGATAAACCAAAGTGGACATAATTATGATTTAAATATAGAATTATTTGCATATTTTGGCAAAGAAAGCGAAAAAAATATTCTAAAATCTATACAGCGAAATATATTGCCAAAAGAAATAAAACTACTACATGGCAATAATGTATCCAAAAGGGATAATATAGCTCACTCAAGTGGGATTACAATCGCATTGACAGAATTTATCGCTTATATTAATAACTGTTTTTCAGTTCTTAAAGCAATTCAGCCAATTGTATTATTAAAATGTTACGAACGAACAACAATAAGGCAAAAATGGGATGATGTTAATTATAATATCCTCGATGCAATTTGGGAAAACAACCAAGATTCTTTTGAAGAACTTATAAAAGACTTTTTAATTGATTATTATTTGTGTTATAAAGATATATTATATATTGATACCATTACCAATGCATTGAATGCAATAAAATTTTTAAGACAATTTTTAACCATTAATACCGAAGGCGAATATTCTTTAATGTACAATGAAGAGCTTGATTTGCACCATTCAATATTTGATAATTTTACTTTAAAATATCAATCGGCCTTTTCGACTAATGATGATAATTTGTTATCTAATCAAGAAATTATAAATTTTTTGAAAGAGTTAGATAACAATAAAGATTCATTTATTGCATACAATGTATATGATAAATTAATGGAAATATCTAAATATTGGGTTCCTTTTGGGATACAAAAAATTAAGGAGAATGCAAGTGTATAATCACCCCTGTAATGCTCGCTCTGCTATGGAAATGATGAATAAACAAGCAGAGAAAGAAAGACAAATCCAAACACAATTAAATGAATTACACAAACAAACATCAGCGCTGACTGATGTCAAAGAACTTACAAGAATTAATATTGAGTGTATTCAAAACATTGTCAGTCTAACGTCCGAAAACACAGAAGCAGTAAAACAAATCGCTAAAATGACAGAAGAAAATCAAAAATCCTCAACAAAACAATTTTGGGCTTCGATTATTGTATCGGCAACAGCATTGTTGATTGCAGCAGCTTCACTTATTGTTGGCGTAATTCAAACATTTAAGTAATCGGAGACTATATGAATCAAGAAATACATGTCATTGTTTCCTCTTTCAATAATAATGAGATTACTATATTGCTTTTACTGATTTTATTATTGGTGCTTTTTAAACCTTTGAGAGAATGTTTTGTAGGTATAATAAAAATTTTTACTGAATTTTTGCTAAAAAATAAAATAATTCAAGCTATGTTGTTTGAGTTATTTTTATATTTTTCTATAATCACATTTATCTTGTACATTATTGGATTTTGGAATTTATCTTTATTCAAAGATAGCATATTATGGTTTTTGTTATCTGGATTTGTTTTATACAAAGACATCATAGCTAATCGAAATTGGCAAGATACTATGAAAAACTATTTATTGAAAGTGATTTCTATTTCTGCCATTTTTGAATTTATAACAAATATTATTTGCTTACCGGTATGGTCTTTATTAATAATTATTCCAATAATATGTATATTGCAACTAATGTCTTCGTATTCTGAAAATAAAAATGAATATAAAAACGTATACATACTTGCAAATAGCCTAATGACAATTATTGGAATTGGAATATTAATATATACCGTATTTCGATTATTTGACAATTTTGATATCTTATTACAGGAGGATAATTTAAAAACCTTTGTATTGCCAATCATATACACTGTAGCGTTTTTACCATTTAGTTTAGTAAATAAAACATTTGCTGAATATTATCAAGCATATAAAAGACTATCCTGGAGAAAAGACATTAAAATCCCTGTAAATTTAAAATATGTCTATAAAATATACCAATTTTGTAAATTAGATTTTGAGAAATTAAACAAATTTTTATTTTTTCTTACTTCAAGCAATTATTTGAATAAAACTACAAAAATTGATGAATTAATAACTGAATACAAAAATAGAACAACATTTTTTGAGTATGATTCTTCTTGTGTGGGCTTCGAAATAAATAAAATATTGAATCTTTTTTGCTCAATTGATTTAAAAATAGATGATTACAAAGACATTGAGTATGATGAAGGATATGGTAATTATTACGGAGAAAAACTCTTAAAAATGAATATACGTTCATTTGATGATATAATATATTCTGCAACAGGAACTAATCAAGTTATTCAAAAAGTAGAAATTTTGTATATAAAGAATAAACTAACTCCAAAAGATTTGTCAAAAGAATCTGAAAATTTGTATTTAACACTTTGTAAATCCATACATGAGTTTTGCCTTGAAACTAAATATCCAACTAGAGATATATTGAAAGACGAATTTTGCTTCAACGTTTGTAAATTTAAAGTTGAAAACAAAATAATTACATTAAATGACCAAATAACCGAACATAGATTTTCAATTTTTGTAAAAAATCCTTTTTACAGTAATTATTATAAATTGAACAATAACCCAATTTAATTCTGATTTTGAGTGATGAATACGACAACTCAAATTAAAAATTTTTAAGATTATATATGCTAAATTTTTGTTTTATTGTTTAATATATAACTAGGGGAATTAAATGGGCAATCATGACAAATTAGGAATATTGAGCATAAAAAATTTTTATCAAAGTGATAAATTAATAACTTTAACCAAAGAATTAACAGACACTTTGCGTAAAAATAAAACCGTAGATTGGCAGAATAAACAATTTGCACATGCAAAAATGATGATGATGGTTAAAAGATTGCTTAAAAAATACAATTATCCTCCGGAAGGTCAGGATGACGCAGTAAATACCGTTATGACCCAATGTGAGCTTTGGACTGACAATTTGATGGAATTATAAATTTACACTAAGGCTGCAAAATGCAAAATGAAATGAATCACATATATAGATATCGTTCAATAGATAAATTATTTGAATACAAAGAACTTGAAAACCTTGAAATCTATTTTGCCAAACCAGATGAACTAAATGACCAGATGGAAGATTATATGAATATCGTATGGCAAGGTGATGAGATTGCCTTTCGAGGACTTTTTAAGCACTATTTATATACTTTATCAAGCGTATATTATGACACAAACTTTAGAAACAGAAAGCAAAAAATAGATATCGATTATTTTCCAGTATTTTTAGCCTCAGATATAAATAATAAACCAGAAATGCAATCAACTTTTAAGTCCATATACCATGAATTCTTCAATCCAATAGATATTGCAAATATACCCTCAGAAATGGCTTTATCAAACAAGAAATATTCCATCGATGAAATTTTATTTATATTGAAACATCTTCATCCATATGCATATTTAGTTATTGATTCAATATTTAAAAAGCTTGATTATGGAATAGATGTTTTTAAAGACAAAGAGCATAAGGAAATTTATGAAGAATTAAAATATAGTAAACAATATTCATCTTTAATTAAAGCTACTAATAGTGGAGAACAAGCTGAAAAAGTAGATTTAATATGCAAGTTTGAACGAGAGCGAAAATTAACAAAAGCAATTTTAAATAACATGCATAAAGACAAAGACACTTATAATATAAGTATTCTTAATTTTGATTTTCCTGAAATATATCTAAAAAATATTAAAAAGATATTGTATAACAATTTTTGCGTTGCTTGTTTTTCAAACAGCTATCAAAACGAACCAATGTGGTCAAATTATGCTGATTGTGAAAATGGAATCTGTTTAAAATACAAAATCAAAACAGAAAACAATAAAAAATATTTAAGCTTAAATTCAGCTTGCAATGATAATCCAAACGAAGAAATATACAAAAAATTTAATAATCTAGAAATATTAAATGTTAACTATTCAAATGAATATCCTGAAATTAATTTTTTCACTTCTTTGGGAGGATTACCCAAGAAAATTATAGAAGAATTTTGGTTGTGTAATTATGATAGAACAAAGTTTAGCACTTGTTTAGATTATTACAAAAATCACAATGAATGGTACTTTAATTATCATAAAAAAGCAAGGGAATATATTTGTACAAAATCTAAAAATTGGGAATACGAACAAGAACAGAGAATTATTTTAAGGGATTTGCTTTATCCTGCATATGAAAATAAAGAGTACAGGATTGCTAATTATGATATAAGAGATTTGGATGCAATTATTTTTGGAAGAAAAGTTAGTACAGAAGACAAACGAAAGGTCATTGAAATCATTAATAAACATTACAGTAAAAGTGGCACAAATGTAAAATTTTATGATCTTTATTATTCAACTATAACGAATAAGCTAGAACTTAAACCTTGCGGTGAATACATATATCTTTAATTAATTAAAAGCTATACAATATTTTGGAATTAATTATTCATAAATAAGAACCTGTGTTTAATTCTTATTCAAATACCGTTCAAAAGGTATTCAAAAAATATTTGCGTCAAAACGATACGATTTGAAGTTTATACAGTTGATGCTTCTTGATAAAAGAGTGATTAATTGTGTAGCTTGAAAGGAACATAATATGACTGAAAAATTAGATTTATTATTTGGAACAAAGATTTTAAACCGCCAAACAAATGAAATCGGATTGTTAATCAAAACTTGGAGAAACGAATTCGCTGATGGAAGCATTTGGTTTGCAACCTGTGTTGATAAAAAAGGGAAACGATATCACATCGAACTTGATGAAATAGTGCCGATGGAGGAAATTGATGATTCTGAAGAATAAACTTACCCGCGAAACTTTAGAAATAACTTATCCTGAATTTAGAAAAAAGTTTGCTAAAGAAATTCAAAACGCGTTTGAAAGTTACCACAAAACACAATTAAACAAATACTCATATAACTTCAAAGACGATAATTCAATGGAATTTAACTTTATTAAACTACATTGGAACTTTAATCACTTTAGAAATTCTAATTGGTATATTGAGAAAATGTGATTATTTAATAAAAATATGTTCTCTATGGTATCTTAAAAATCCAATTTGCCTATCTGAAGTTATTTTAATATAACTATCTTCATTAATATTAACCAAGGCTTGTTCTTTTTCATCCAACTCAGATGAAATTAAAATTTTACCATTATCATCAAAAGAAATTAAACCTTTATCAAATAAAGCATCATGCATTGAACATAATAATAAAATATTGTTTGTATCAAGCTTTTCCAAGTTTTCAGATTTTGCCCAAGGTTTTATATGGCTAATAATCAATAATTTGTTATTTTTAATTCCGCAAATTTCACATTCTTTCTTATGGTTAAGTATTCTATTACGAAGTTCAGAATGTCCCATTCTTATTTTTACTAAAGCTTGTTTTTCTGTTTCTTTGTTAATGTCAGCTTCGCAATTGTCAATTTCTTCAATAATTTTTTTGTCTTCTTTCTCCTTAATGGATTTAATAATTTTATTTGCCAGAAATTGATTTAACTCATGCTTATTTGTTTGATTTATATCAATTCCCCATTCCGGTTTTGATTTCAATCCTTCATAATTTCTGTCTTTTAGTATTGTCAAGTCTGGACTTTTCCACTCAGACATCGGTATAAAATATAAATTTGAAGGTTTGTCATTAATCCATTCGACCAAAGCAATCATTATACTTGGGGATAAATCAGGTATTTCTGATTTTGTAACAAATGTATAATTTTTATCATATGTTCTACATTTTAAAAGATATGTTATATCAGTAATGTTAATTTCATAAAAAGAATTTCCTTTTTCAATAAATGGAATTTTTTCTTTATCTAATACAACTTTTAAAAATTGGTTAGACAATTTATTTTTTTGACTAGTTTTGTCATTATCAAAAATTTTTTCTTTGGTCAAAAATTTTTTAAATTGTTTTAATGCAGATATAACAGCATTGTGTGACTTAGCCCCGAGCTCTGACTTTATACCTTTGGGACTATACTGTTCTATTATAGAATCAATTTTATCCACAAGTTTATCCCAAGTAATATTTTCAATTTCACAAACAAAGTCTATTCTTTTTTGATAATCATAAACAGTACTCTGTTTTCCAGAAGAACTTGTCTCCTTATAACCTCGTTCTATTAAAAAATCTTTAAATTTTGCTTTTAAACTATTCATTGATATTAGACTCTTTATTAAAATGCGGACAGTTCTATACTTTATTATATTTAGATAATTTATTCATTATGTTACCAAAATCCTTTATCACATCTTTAGGAATTCCTTCATAAATATCTCTATAAAGTTTCTTTGCTTCCTCTTTATTTATATTATTTAAAAATTTATTTAGTTTAATCATTAATTCTTTATCTTTTACTTCTAAAACAGCCCTTTTAAGAAATATTTTTTCCTTATCATTGAGTGCTATCTTATTTTCAATGTAATATTCTAAGACAGTGCACCAAAATAATTTACATGAATATTCTTTTATAATGTCTTTTTCATCATCATTTAACATTAATTGACTAAAAAACTTCTCTGCACTTGCAGACAAAACACCTAGTGTTCCTGTTACCATTAAATTATATAAATGTTCTAATACACTTATCATTTTAATTCCTTTTATTTTGAGAGATTAGCATATTATAACACATCTTAAAACAAGTCTGCAAAGCTTTTTCTTTATTTAAAATTGTACGAACTTGAATAATTATTCCATCCCCAATACTTCTCTTTCGATTTCTTGGACTTGTTCGGGGGTGAGGAAGTTTTGTGGTTTGGGTTTGGATTGGGAAACAGTTGCTTCGTATTCTTTGAGCAGCGGGATGTTTTTTAGGATATTCATGAAAGAATAGATTTCGGATTGATTTGTGTGCGAATTTTTATCCAAATCGTTGTTCAGTTTTCGCATCATTTTTCTTGCCAGTTCAAGCAATTCTTGACTGAAAGCATCTTTTTCGTGTTCGTATTCAAACTTTCGTTTGTCCCAATCGTATTTCTTTTTCCAATAAAACAAAGTCCGGCGGGACAAATCGAGTTCCATTCCAATCTCGCCAAGTGTTTTATTTTCTTGCACATAAAGCTTTTGAGCCTGTTTTAATTTATTTAATTTTGCCATTTATATATTCTCCTCAAAGATTATTCTGTTAATACTAAATTTATTTTTATCTGTCAGTCGCCGCACTTGAAAGTCACAATCGGTTTTTGCGAGGTTTTCTCGTTTACAGTATTTTAAAATCTGGTTCAAAAGTGCAAGCGAATTTTTCAAACGTCTTTCGCCCATCCCACGCCGTTTGCAAATGGTGTAAAACCGTTTAATATCCTCTGTACATATCTCTCGGACTTTTTTGTTCCCTAAAATTGGGATTATATTTGTTCTCAAAATCGCGGTGTAAGTCTTTATTGTATTGGGTTTGCAGAATTTTTCTGCGTAATCTTTCATAAAAATTTCCGAGACAGAGTTCAAAGTTATATTTTTGTTTTCAGCTTCGGAGTTTGCAAATACAGCAAATTCGACATTATTTTCAAAATTTTGGTATTTGTAAATTCCGTTCTCAAGCGACAATTTGCCCCTAGACATAAGTTTTTCTAGTTCTACTGAGACGTCGCATTCAGCTACCATTTCGATTTCATCAAGGGTAAATTCTTTTAAATATTTTGCTAATTTCTCGATGTTCATATAATTTGTCTAATCACCTCCATATTAATTTCGGTCAGTTTGTTTTCTTTTGCAAGGGTTTCGAGCTTATTTATCAGCTGAACAATTTGCCTAAAGCGGTTATGTTTTTGATGGATATATTCAATCGCATCGGCAGATATCGGCACTTGTGAAAGTTCATTTACAATTTGAGCAATGTCGCTCACTCCAAAGGTTTCAAATTTTAAAATCTCTGAAAACCTATCATAAAGGTGTTTGTATCGCTCGAGTTTTCTGTGCGCCAAACCCATTCCAATCATAATAATCGGGCAATCGGTCTCGTCGTGCAGATCCCTGAGTATTTCAACAGTTTTAAAATTGTTCATCAGGTAATCGATTTCATCAATAAAAATCACTTTCGGGTTGGCTTTTAGTTTTTTAACCACAAGGTTGAAGTTGTCTGAAGTCAAGTATCTTGGCAATTCATCCATTTCTTTTATTAACCCGTCAAGAAGCCATCTGCCTGTCATAAGGTTCGAGGCTCGAAGATAAATCCCGTCATATTTGCACGCAAGCCACAAGGCAGTTTGCGTTTTGCCGAGTCCCGGTTCGCCATACACAAGTCCCATTTTAGGAATGTTTTTTGGTTTGTTGGCCAGATTTTCTACAAGTCCGATAAAATTTTTGACGTTGTTTGTTCTTATAAACACTTTGTTCATATTGTCCTTTCTTGGCTTGCTCACGTTAAACTGGCACGCTCACGCTTCGGCCCTCTGCTCGCAAGCCGCTATTCATAAAGTAATTTGTACTCCTTTGTTTGTTTAAATTCTGCAATCCAAGGGTTTTCTGAATCGTGTTTGATTAAGTATTCATATTTTTGTGAATTGTTCTTAAATAGATTTTGAACAGCATTTGAACTCTCTTTGAACGAGGTTTGAACGGGTAGTGAAATTTCTTCGTCCATTTTGGTTTCAAGATATTTTATTTCTTCGGTCGAAAAGTAGTTTTTAACTGCATTTACAGTTTTCTTTTTGAGTTGTTTTTGCCGAACGATTTTTTGTTTGTAGTCCTCATAGTCTTTGACACCACCCAATAATTTCGCCATTGGGTGGGTTTCGGTCACTCGCTCTGCTGTGCATAAATACTCGCCTTTCGGTGTAAAAACTTTAATTTTTGTGAGGTCAAAAAGGTTGTATTTGATTAGCACTTTGCTTTTGAAACCGTAAAGGCGTTCGTCAAAATAGTCGCAACCCAAGAACCTGACTCCGTTTCGCTGAATTGTTTTAACCTCGGTCGCAAGCATTAAATCGTCAAGGGTGTCAGGGTTTATGTTTTGACGTTTTCGCTCTTCCAAAACCTCGGCGATTGTTTTGTTTGGAGCATTGGGGCAGGTTTGAGAATTTTTGAAATTCAGCCACATGTCAATCATTTTTATTGTTTCTTCAATCGTCGGCACATAATCATTGTGCCACACGGAGTGTAGTTTTTCGTTTCGCATCAGATAAGCCGGTTTGTTTGCGATATTACTCCCAACATAGCTTGGCATAAGTTTTTCAAAACCTTCTTGAAACTCTTTGAAAAATCGCTCGATGACTTTCGCTCTGGCGTTATAAGGTCGGGCGAAAACCGTTTCAATTCCGAGTTTTGAATAAAGCCCTTGAAATCCGAGTTCGCTAAATCCCTTGTCATTTGTGAAATATTTTGCTCTAAAAGCTCTGCCGTTATCCTGATAAATGATTTTCGGCACCATATCGAGGTTTATTATTGCGTTTCGAAGCGCAGATGCGATGCACTGGGTATTTTCTTCAAGCATAATCTCGTAACCCACAAGGGCAGTAGATTTCCAATCCAAAAAGCCTACTAAAGTCGCGCGACTTGGCTTGCCCGTGAATGGGTTTTTCACTTGAAATGCCAGTTTGTGCCCATCTGCGACAAGAATATCACCGGCCTCCAATAGTGATACGTCGCGTTTGATATAAGGCTCAACCTTGTCAGACAAGGCTTTTTCGCCGTCTCGGGCAAGTACCCATTTGTCGTAATTGTTCGCCTTAAACCATTTTGCATAACGTCGGAAAGTTGCATCAGCAGGGATAAAATCCTGTCCTTGCTCTTTTAATTTGTATTTGGTGAGGGCTGTCGCTTTGCCAATAGAAAATCGATTTGGATGCAAAAGCAAACCCATAAAGATTTTGATTTCTTCGTCGGTCAAAGTGGTTCTGAACTCACCGATTTTGGAATATCTGTATTGCGGAAGAAGTTTTTCGTAGTCTTCAGAACCGTCAAGCATTGCATTCCAGCGATGAAGCGAGCCTCTGGATACTTTGCCCAAAACCTGACGCAAATGCGAATCCGTCGTATTGTGCAATTTGACAAAATCATAATCAGCTTGGATTTTGATATTCGATTTTCTGCGAAACTCGAGCCATTTGTGGACTAAATCAAGCCTTGCAAGTGCGATTTGCTTTGCTTTTTCGGGTACGTATGTCATATTAAAATTCCTTACACACACATTAATCGCTCTTGTTGAGGAAAATATCAAGTCCTAAGTCTCAATCTCAGAGATATTTCAACACATCTTAATTTATGAGACAAATTATTCTTGCACTTTATTGCACTGTTTTGCACTCGGGAAGAGGTTGATGTGGTGGGGGATAGACCCTGAAACAAGTTCAGGGTGACTGTTTTGCGGTGCAATTTAGTGCAAGAATAGAGACAAAAGTGCAAAAAAAGACCGCTAAATCTCAACACTAAAAAATCGCCTCAAAGGGCGATTATGTGGACGTTTGTGGTATGTAAACCACCATCCAAAAGCCTCTAATACATTATAGCAATAATTGACCCGCAAATCTCAACACTACAAAACGGAGGTAATTAATATTATATTCAGAGTAGAGATTGGAACTCTTCTTAAACCTGAAAAAGCAGTCCAGATATATCGTACAGTATCTTGATTTGTATAAAATTTAAAAAATCTTTTATTTTTCTATATAACTTTCCTTTCTTTTATCTTAGCATACACATTAATCACTCTTGTTTAAAGGAAAGTCAAGTGTTTTTGTTTAAAATATTATTAAGAAGTTATCAAGCTATTTCTTATTTTTCTTCTCTAAAATCTTTTGCGTCTGCTTTATGCTTTCTATAAAATGTTTTTCAACTTCTGAAAGTTCGTCTTTAGTTGTTTCTTTGTATTTTGCATACTCTGCTAACGCTTTATTTTCAGCTTCAAGTTTTGATATGGTTCCTGAGTTTTTAAGTAATTCTGACCCTGTCATTTTTATAAAATCATCAAGTTTTATAATCCAATCTTTCATTGTCATTGGAACTTGTCTGATTGCTTGCAATTCAGCAAATTCTAGGTAAGCCGATGTAATTCTATTTAAAATATTTAATTCTTTTTCGTCTAAATAGTTTTTTGCTACGATAACTTCGTCTTTTCTTGGTTTGTTGCCTTTAAAAACGGTTAATCCCATGTTATCTTTAGCACTATCTGCTCTTAAATATATAATTTCAGCTGCAGTATGACCGTGGGCAGCAAAATGCATTTTGTTTTGGACAACTTTAAAGAATTTTATTGTTTCATCGGCTTTCGGGCTATAATCAACACTTGTTGCATAAATATCTAAAATTTGCCTGTAAAAAACTTTTTCAGATGAGCGAATATCTCTTATTCTTTCTAAAAGTTCTTTCCAGTATCCACCACCACCAGATTGTTTTAATAATTCATCATTAAGGGCAAACCCTTTAATTATATATTCTTTAAGGGTTTGCGTTGCCCAAATTCTAAATTGAGTACCTCTTAAAGATTTTACACGATAACCGACAGAGATTATAACATCAAGGTTGTAATGCTTTGTATTATAGTTTTTGCCATCTTGGGCAGTTATTCGGAAATTCCGAACAACTGAATTTTCATCCAGCTCGCCTTCTTCAAAAATATGGGAAATATGTTCACTAATGTTTGCCTTGCTTGATTGAAATAATTCAACCATTTGATTTTGGGTAAGCCAGACAGTTTCATTTTCAATTTTTACATCTATTTTTGTTTTGCCATCTTGGGTTTGATAAATTATTATATTATTTTCCATTAAAACAGTATTCTCCTAAAGTGTATTATATAACAAATTGTGGAACTGTGTTTAAAATCCCAATCTCAAAGACAATTCGCCAAATCTCATTTTGTGAGACAAATTATTCTTGCACTTTGTTGCACTATTTTGCACTCGGGGAAGTTTCGATGTGGCAGGGTATTTGAGCTATTTTAAATAGAATTTTTTAAAACTTAGTGCAAAAGAGTGCAGGAAATGAGACAAAAGTGCAAAAATTGACCGGCAAATCTCAACACTAAAAAACGGCGGTAATCGCCGTCAATTCTATATATTTTATAAAACTTCGCCATCCAAAAGTCCCTAATACACTATAATTTTATAAAATACCGTCATCCAAATGTCCCTAATACATTATACTAACAATTTCATCTGCCAATAAAAAATAGCAAGGGAGAGATTCGAACTCTCGACCTCACGGGTATGAGCCGTGCGCTCTCACCAACTGAGCTACCTTGCCATTTAGTATTTAATTACCAAAACATTATCACAAGAATATAAAAAAAACGCAAGTATATTTTATAAAACACCTTTTGTTGAAGGCAGAACATCTTTATTAGTCGCATCTATGCTGCAGGCAGCCTTCAGAGCTCTTGCAAAAGATTTGAAAGAAGCCTCTATAATATGATGTGTGTCATATCCGTCAATTTGTCTTAAATGAAGAGTAATGCCTGCATTTTGCGCAAAAGTATTGTAAAAATGCACCAAAAGCACGGTTTCAAAATCAGATGTTTTTTCATCCTTTATATTAAAACTGCACTTGCAAAATGCACGCCCTGATATATCAAGTGCACAGTGACAAAGTGCATCATCCATTGGCAAAAAAAAGCTTGCATATCTGCAAATACCTTTTTTATCGCCAAGCGCTTCCTTGAATGCGTTACCTAAAACAATTGCAACATCTTCTACAATATGATGAAAATCATTATCCAGGCTTTTAGCATCTAAAATTATATCAAAGCCGCCATGGTGGCTAAATTGCTCAAGCATATGAGTAAAAAAACTTATTGGTGTATTTATTTTATACACACCATTACCTCTTAAATTAAATTCTAAAGAAATTTCCGTTTCATTTGTATTTCTTACTGTTTTAATCTGCATGTTTTTTCCTCAAAAAGATTGTACTCTAAAATTTCACACGCGCTTTTAATAACATCTGCTGCACCAAAATCCATAAGAGATTTAACGGTGTTCTCCGCATCTGCCGCATTTGGTGGTATAATTCCGTAAGTTAAAACACCGGCATCACATCCCGCCTTAGCATCATCTACAGTGTCGCCAAAAAAGCATATATTGTTATAATAACAGTTTTGTTTGATTTTATTTAACCCGTCAGGACAAGGCTTGGACCTGCCGCACGGTACATCTTCAAGGCAAACAAAGTATTTAAAATATTTATCAATACCAAATTTTCTTAATGAATAAAAAGCCTCTTCTCTTGGACGCCCGGTAAATACGGCAAGGTCATACTTTTCGGAAAGTTTTTCAAAAAATTCAGACCCGAGAACAATTTTTTCATTATCAATAGCACCCTTAGAACCGGTTTTTTCAGGGTTATAAAATATGCTTTGAAAGATTTCAACAAGTTTTGAATAATCAACTTTTATACCTTTTTTATCCAATAGGTATTTTGTTAAATCCCAATCATTGCTAAGGCCGCCAAGATTTTTTGCCGCCTGCATTTGACAAGGTTCACACACAGTGCCCACAAAATGCTCATATGTTTTTTGGATAGCATACCTGTAAGAACCTGAAACATCAAATACAACACCGTCTAAATCAAACACAAGAAGACTTCTTGGTTTTAGCGCATCAATTATCTTTTTAGCATCTTCAACAGATGGTATGCTAATTCTTAAACAGGATTTTAAGGCACCGGAAGAAAATTTCCTAACTATAATACCTGAAGATAAAAGTTTATTATAGGCAAATTCCACCTTAGGACCAAAATCAACCAAAATAAAATTAGCCTGGCTGCTATACGGCGCAAATCCAAGCTTTTTAAGCTCATCTGTTAAAAAAGCCTTAGATTTATTAACTTCTTCTTTAACTGAAGAAAAATATTTATCATCTTTTAAAGCATTAATGCCTGCAAAAATAGCCATAGAATTAACAGAGTAAGGCGAAATAACCTTTTTGAATTCGGATATAAAGTCGGATTGTGCAAGAATAAAGCCAAGTCGAAGCCCCGCAAGCGCATAATCCTTTGAAAAAGATTTTACACAAATGAGATTTTTGAACTCTTTTACAAGACAATAGTATTCATTTTCAGAATAATCCGAGTAGTTTACATATGTTAAATCCAAAAGAATAATTTTATCTCTGCATTTTTCTAAAATCTTCCTGATTTCAGAAGGCTTGATAATATCACCCGTGGGATTATTAGGACTTGCAAGATAAATAATTTTTGTATCATTTTTAATATTTAAAAATAGCTCCTCAATTGAAAATTGCCATTTTGAAATATAGTCAATCTTTTTAAACACGGCACCTATAATTTTTGAATAAATATCGGGCATACTGAATGTGGGGCAATATGCCAAAATGCTGTCTTTTTCAGTAAGATATGCAGATAGAACAATATTAATAGCTTCATCGCACCCGTTAGTAAGCAAGAAATTATCTTTATCAAAGCCAAATTTTTCAGATAGGATACTTAGCATTTCCCCATAGCATGGGTACAAATTAAAACATCTTAAATCAATATTTCTAAAGGCCTCAATAACCTTTAAAGAAGGACCGAAAACATTTTCATTAGAATCAAGTTTTAGTTTACAATCAGGATAAAATTCATCCGTTGAATAACACTCGATATTTTTTAAGGTATTTTTAGGCTCAAACATAAAAGGATTATACCCTAAAAATACCCCTTAAACAAGCAATCTGTTACCAACCTCCGGCATACATCTGTCTGTCACGGGTTTCAATTCTTAAGTTGGTAATCTCTATGTCATCATAATCAATGTAGGCGTGCTGAAAAAGATTTTTACCCGTCCTTATAGTTACTTCGTTGTCCTTATGTATCAAATTTCTTGGAATTAAAATCTCCTGATTATCACCGTTAATATTTAATTCGCCTATTTTTTGCCCGTTAAAAAATATCTCTGCAGGGCTTGAATATACACTTGCAATTTTATTTTGCCCCATTTCTTTGGCAAGTTTTGTGTCAAGGCCGATAACCGAACCAATTACAAGCAAGGCATCCTCTTTTTGTGAAACAGGTGACATTCTGAAGTTTCTTGTAATAAATGTACCTGCTGAGCGTATCCGAAATTCTGATGAATTGGCGGAATTATCAGAAAACACATCATCCCCAAGGTGAAGCAGGGCTGTTTCAAGTTGGATATCCCCGCTTTTAGAGCGTTCAATTCCAAGTTTCAAGGGTTGATTTAAGGAATTTTTATCAATTGTTAAAGAATACGGACGAAACCCTTCTTTTTCAACAGATAAAACTGTTGTGTTATCAATTTTTGTATTAAGTTCAAATCTGCCGTCTTTATCACTATAGGTTTCATAGCCGTTTCTGGGAACGGTAACTCTTGCATTGTCAACAGGTTTTCCGTTTTGGGCATCTATTACCTGGTTTTGTGCATACAGCTTATCGTCCTGCCTAACCTTGCCGCTTATTACATCAGCAAGACATTCTGATAGGAAAAATAGCAGAACAAAGGACAATAATAATATTTTTTTCATATAAACCCTTCAAATACATTCATACTTTTTGTTTTACGGTGATTAAAATTCAAACCAAAGAAAACTTAAATTAACCACACGGCTAAAAATATCTAAGAAAGCAAATCTCTCATTTCGGGTAATTTAAAAAGATAAAAAAGCCTATAAAACTATAGATATAATTCAAAGGAGGAAAAATAATGAACAAATTCTTAAATGTTCTTCAAGGCGTATGCTATATCTTAATAGTTATCGGTGCCATAAACTGGGGTTTAATAGGCTTCTTTAATTTTAACCTTGTAGAGGCAGTTTTTGGTATAGGTACAACCGCAACAAGAATAGTTTATGACATTGTAGGTATAGCTGCAATAATCTCTGTAATCCTTACCATAAGATACACTATTGAAAACAGAGAATACTAATTTTTGACATTTTCAGTATCCGAATAATCGGCAGTGCCTGGAAACAGCGTGCTGCCGGTTCTTATTTCAGTTATTTTATATTGAAGTTTCGGTATTAAATATGCAAGCCCAAATCCGGCAAACACCATACCCGCAATCCTGAATGCAAGATTTGTACGCATGGTTTTCTTTGTAAAATCTTCAATAAATTTAGCATCGATACATTTATTACCATTTTTAGCGGTTTCTATAAGACTATCAGTAAATTTGCCAACACTTGAAATAATATCTTCAACAGCTTTTCTTGGGATAAATTTGTTTTTATCGAGTGCCTTGCCGTATGTTCCCGCATTTACAGCATTCTTCAAAAATTCAGGGTCACAAATCCAACCGTCGGATAGTACATCTGCCGCCTGTTGTTTTGAAAGCAGCTTAATGCCACCCATATCAGGCTGTAAACCGGACATTTTAAGCGCCGTTTCTTTATACATATCTTTTGTTACAGCATTAAATTCATCCAATGAAATCACACCCTTATTATTAAAAGGCACTTTGGATAATAATTCTGCAATGTTATCAGGAACAACCTTTGCACGCGCTTTAAATTCCTCAGGATTAAGACTGTTAGAGCCGATAGATTTTATGAGATGATTTTTTACCACCTCAAGTGCATCAGGCTGTACATAAGGCGTATTTGTCATTTTCCCAAGAAGTGCTGCTGCATTAGGAGCGGCAAATAGATAAAAATAGATTGAGGCGGTGTCTCTAAATAAAAATTCCATACCCTCAAACTTATTCCTTGAGTTTGTCACTCTGCCTGCAATCATACCGGCATCAGTCGACATTAAACGCCCGGCTGTCGTATTTTCGATATTGTGCGAAAGAACCGACATTAAATTAATTGCACCGTTTGCAAATCCCGCAGCACCCTTAAATGAAAGATTTTTAGCATTATTTTTTGCTTTTTCAACAAAATCAGCCATTGAAACAGCAGGCAGACTTGTTGATTTTTCAGAGGCCGCATCTTTATTTGCGCCCCTTCTTTTTATGAAATTATCTTCAACAGGCTCTAAACCTTTTTTCTTTCTTGAGGCATTTGTTATCATATGATTAACTTTAGGAAGAATAAAGCCTGTTAAAGCCGTTGCAATGGCTGCACTTCCGATTATTTTTCCGAATTTATAAGCGCACGTTTTAAATCTTGACGCATCAGGAATATTTAAATAAGGTGCTCTAAGCTCGTCCCTGCCTACATCAACATTAAGGTTTTTAATGCCAATCTTTTCACCAATAAAATCACCAATAGAATTTAATACCTTTACCCCTAAAAGCCAAAAAACGGCCGTGGAAGTTTCTTCCCGAAGTCTTTCTCTGCCCTCTTCTTCACCGCCGCGCTTATACCCCTGATAGACACGACCTGCCGTAGTTGCAACTTCAATCATCGCAACAGGAAGAATTTTATCAGGATTTGTTAGTGTTGATAATACTTTGGTAGCATTAATTTTAGTCATTATTACATTGATGCTTGCATTCTAAAATACATGCATATAAACCCTAGGAAAAATATTTTTTGCTTAAAAACTATACAAGCTCATAATTTGTCATATCAGCAAGCTGTTTTCGCCAATTTTCAATAATAGCATCTTCATCATCAAGATAAGAAATGGGGTTTCCCACCTGAATATTTATTTTCTGCCTTTTAAATATGTTCCAGTTATAATGTTCAACACCGGTTATTGAAACAGGTAAAATATCAACCTTAACCATTTTTGCAAGAACAACAAACCCTTTATTTATAGTTTCTATTTTCTTATTTTTTCTAATTCCGCCCTGCGGGAAAATGCACAAACTGAATTTTGCCTTAAAAACCTCTCTTGCTGATTTGACGGTTGCCACTTCCAATTTTTCACGATTAACCGCAAAACCGCCAAGCCTAGATACATTTTTTGCAATATAATTCGAAGCCTCAAAAAGCTCTTTTTTTGCCATATATGCAAGTCCAAGCCCCGATGCAAGAGTTGCAAGAAAAGGGTCGAAATAAGAAATATGATTTGGTGCAACTATACAAGGTGTCTTTGGCGCATTATTATTTCTGCTAAGTTTTATTGAATAAAATAAAAAAGAAAACGGAATAAACAAAATATATAAAGCATAAAACTGATATAATTTTGTAAGAATATTAAAATCCCTTGCTGTTTTCTTTGCATAGTTCTTTTTTGGTTTGGTGCAACCGTTTTCAGACATCTGTTTCTCCTTGCGATAATTTAATAATTTTATCGCTCCAAATCTTAATCATTTCCTTAGTGTCATCATTATAATGAATCGGCTTCCCAATCCTTATTACAATATTGCTTTCAAAGGGTTTTCTGTCCTTTTTAAGGGCACCTGAAATAGAAACAGGTAAAATATCACATTTTAAAGTTTTGGCAAGGCCTGCAAAGCCTCTGGAGATGTTTTCCATATTTCCGTCAGTTTCTCTTGTTCCTTGCGGAAAAAGACCTAAAACCCAGTCTGTTTTTTTGATACCGATTGCAGTCTTAATAGTTGAAACACTGAGTTTTTCCCTATTTACAGCAAAGGCACCAAGCAAATTAAGAAAAAATCTTGCTATAGGCTTTTCAAACAATTCTTTCTTTGCCATATAAGCAACCGGCCGTTTAATCGCCGCAATAACCAAAAAAGGGTCAATAGCACTCATGTGATTTGATGCAACTATAAAAAATCCTTTTTTGGGTATATTTTCCCGACCATATATTTTTAAACCGCATGCGACCCTGTAATAACCGCCATATACCACAGAACATGTTAGCCACTGAAAAAAAGCCCTGAGTTTATTATATTCCTTAGGTGCACGGTTTGTATAAGATTTTACTTTTTTTTCAGTCATAAATTGTTTATTTCCCCAAATCCGATAATACTATTATATAAGGAACAATAAAGACTATCAATACTATCCAGCATCTTAACTGTAATTTGCCCAAAGTTTCGGATTTTGTTATAATTCTAACATAGAAAACAATCTAATAGGAGCACTTATGAAAAATAAAATTTTAGCATCATTATTGACAATGTTGATGATTTCACCGGCCTTTGCGGATACAATAGGCAGCATTAACTACAGAGAGGTTATGCAAAACTATTCAAAAGCAAAAACAGCGCAAAACGAAATTGAAGACAGAGCTAATGAAATGCAAAGGTATCTTTTAGACAAAGAAAAAGAATTTAAAAAAATAGATTCAGCCGTTAAAAAGAAAGCATTTGAAGACCAGGCTGCAAAAGAACTTGCGCAAAAACAAGATGCTCTTCAAAAATTCAAAGCTAAAAAAGAAAAAGAAATTGATGATGCCATTGTAGGTGCTATCAAAGCCGTTGCCATTGAAAACAAGGTTGATGCCGTTGTGGATGCAAGAGTTATGTTCTTTGGTAATGTGGATTTAACACAAAAAGTTATCAAAAAATTAAACACAGGAAATTAAAACTCTTTACAAAATAATATTTTTTGTATAATATAAATTTCATCTGGAGGAGTGCCAGAGCGGTTTATCGGAGCGGTCTTGAAAACCGTCGTACGTGACGAGCGTACCGTGGGTTCGAATCCCACCTCCTCCTTTTTCCTGAAAAATATATGCTGAATTTTCAAGATTAAACTAAAAAACTAAAACGGGTAAAAAGACCCTGGTTTTAAAATAGCAGGGAGGATATCTCTGCACAATATTGCTGGATTAAACTAAGAAAAAAGGTAGGTATGTTATGGCACAGTATCTTCATTTGAACATTTACAAAAAATCTTTTGATTTCCTTGTAAAGCTCACTCAATTAACCTCAAATTTCCAAAGGGATTACAGGTACACAATCGGCGAAAAACTAAACAGCACAACTATAGGCTTTATAATTCTTATTTATAAGGCAAATAGTGCAAAAGATTATGAACGCGTTGATTTTATTATAAATCTGCTTGATGAATTACAAAAAATCACCGTTCTTACACGTCTTGCAACAGAGCTTAAAAATATCCCGAGAGAAAGATATATGGAACTGGCCCTTATGCTTGAAGATATTGAAAAACAACTTAACGGTTGGAAAAACCATTCTGTTAAAGAGGCTGAAAAATCACCGCACGAACAAAAAGAAAAAACAGAATCTATGCAGCCTATATAGTACACAATAGAAAACCCGCAAAATGGATGAAGAAAAACCAAAGATAATAAAAAATAAAATAGACCAAATAAAGCTTCATGAATTAACCATGCAATCGCTTTTTGATGCTTATTATGATTGCAGAAAAAGAAAACGAAACACTATGCAGTCTATGAAATTTGAGTTTGAACAGGAAAAAAACCTGTTCAAACTTTATGATGAACTTAAAAACGGAACTTACGAGGTAGGCAAAAGCATTTGCTTTGTAGTAACCCACCCAAAACCACGTGAAGTCTGGGCAGGCGCATTCAGGGACAGAATAGTGCACCACCTTATCTATAATGCGGTAAAAGAAAGGTTTGAAAACCGTTTTATAAAAGATACCTTCAGCTGCATCCCCGGGCGCGGAACGCTTGCAGGGGCACTTCGCGCAAGAGATTTTGCAAAACGCATAAGCAGAAATTATTCTGAAAAAGCCTATTATATGAAGGCTGATATCAGCAATTATTTTAACAGCATAAATAAAACAATACTGGTTGAAATAATCCGAAGATACGTAAAAGAAAAATGGATTATGGATTTAATAGAACAGGTTATAAATCATGACCCAAGAAAAAATGTTTTTATAAAATCCAGAAAAGAACTCTGGGAAATCCTTCCCAAGCACAAATCTTTATTTAATGCGCTTGATAACAAAGGCTTGCCTATAGGTAATCTTACAAGCCAATTTTTTTCAAATGTTTATCTAAACCCGCTTGACCAGTTTGTAAAACATACTTTAAAAATAAAATATTATTGCAGATATGTAGATGATGTACTTTTAATGCACAAAGACCCGAAATATTTAAATTATTGCTATGTTATGATGGATGATTTTTTGGACAGAAACCTCGATTTAAGGCTAAATCCAAGAAAAAAGAATATGAACGTGGTATCCCGCGGATTTGATTTTGTAGGGCATGTTATAAAACCCAACAGAATGTATCTTCGAACCACAATAATTAAAAAATCCTTTAATACAATTAAACGTTGGGAAAGAAACAAAGACCGCTTTTCTGATGAAGAATTAACTAATTTCAGAAATAAAATAAACAGTTATCTTGGCATGTTACAACACGTTAACGGATACAGGCTGAGGAAAAAAATATGCGAAAAATCCACAACCCTGTTTACAGCATCAGATGAAGATTTTACAAAAATCCTTCTTGTAAAAAACAGAAATTTAGAAGAAAACAATACTCCCATATAAGCACAGGTTGCCGGTTTTATAAAATGAGTTAAAATATTATTAGCACATTAAACAAACTGTCTTTTTATTTGTGCTGTGCAAATACTGTAATATTCAGTGGTACACAATAGTACCCCGAGAAATTGTTTATTAAAAACAGAAAACTATCAGCGCTTTGCAACTTCTCTTTCCATTGCAAGAGCAATATAGCATTGCAGGTTGGGTTTTAACCCAACAAAATGACAAGCACACCAACACACAAAAGAAAAGAGGTACTAGAAAAAGTACCTCGAGAAATTGTTTATCTTAAATCTGTTTTTGTGTCACGGAACCGAAACTGGTCCCGGCCGGCAGGCTGTAACCTTAAAATCCCTGCCGGCCAAATCGTTACGACCCTCCGCCGCCGGTTGATGACCAGTCGCCAAAGTATATGTAAACATAACCGCCCATGCCCTTGGCACCGCTCTCGGCAGGTGTGCTTGCGCTTTGCATCCATGCGCCTCCGCCGCCGCCTGTGGCACCAATGACAAAGTTATTTATTACATCTGAGCTGAAATTATTAGTGAACACCTCTCTGGTCAGAGGGAAAGGCTTGTTGCTGTCACCGGAACACGAACTTGCGCCCTCCCAGGTCAAATCATCATTAACCTTAATGTTCTTTTTATTATTAAGGCCGCCGCAAGGTATAGGATTAGAGGTACCTCCGGCAGTTAACCCAGAAATTTTAGGGTTTATACCGCCATGGCCGCCCGGGGACTGCAATAAATCCTCAAACGAATCCGGTAGTGGCTCGGCATCCTGGCCGGCCTCACCTTTAAAGTAATGGTCGGAAGATACCTTGGTGCCGTCATACAAGCCTTGTGCCACACCGCCTTTGCCGGCAATCGGCTTTGTATTGGTGCTTGGATTACCCTTAACACCGCCTCTGCCGCCTTGGCCGCCATACACGCCATATGTGGTACCGCTCTTCAGCGTAATAAAACTTGCGCCGCCGTCCTGGCCGTTCGTGCCGCTGCCGTTTGCAACGCCGTTACCGCCGTTGCCGCCATGTCCAACAGTCACCTTAATAAGTTCGCCCTTATTAACACTAAAGTTAGTCACATGTATAATATTACCGGCACCGCCGCCTCCGCCGCCAACACCCGGATACGTAGGCGTATGTTTAACCTGAATTCTGCCTGCAGAGCCATTATTACCTTTTGTACAAACGGGCGGCTTGCCGTCATCACACGTTTTACCGTTACCGCCTGCACCGCCTGTGCCTGCAGCATTATTTGTTTCAAGCCATGCGCTTGCACCACCTGTCGTGCCGCTGCCGTTTTTACCGGCAGCAAACGTCACCCTGTTCGGCAAGCTTGCACATGAAACCACATGACCTGTCGTAGTGGCATTATAATTTGGGTCAGTCATATCATAATATTTACAATTCGGGCTTGATGTTGCAGTTGCCGCAGCACCGTCCGTTGTATTTGCAGCATCCGCACCTTTACCGCCGTTGCCGCCGGGCACTTCCAAAGACCAAATCAAAGTATTTTTAGCATCATATATTGCAACCTTTGATACACCGCCATTGTTACCATTACCGCCCTTAACATTAGATGCGGTACCGGCGGCGCCGCCCTGACTGGCGGCGCCAGGGTTTGATGCTATTCTGCCGTCGCCGAATTCCAACGCTCTTGCAATAACTTTTTGCGGCACATTAACTCTTACAAATGTTCCTGATGAACCTCCGCCGCCGGAGAAAGGGCTAAATACCCGAGTTTCTTCCAGGACACAGCGCACCGAAAAGGCAAGAGTACTTTGGCAGTGACCGGTATTGCACGGGCCGGTAGGCCGCCAGGCTCCGTTAACAAAGTCGGCTGCAT
>CAJTLG010000013.1 GCA_910577395.1 uncultured Vampirovibrio sp.
TCATTTTCCTTGTCATTACAGGGGCCAATGCTGCCAACAATAATGATGCTACCAACAATGCCATTAACATTTCTACAAGGGAAAAGGCTACTTGCCTTTTAGACCCTGAAACGAATTCAGGGTGACGAAAGCTTGCTTTTTTCATAAACAATTTCTCACTATAAATTAATAAACAATTTGAGCTTAAGAACAACTTTTAACTTAAATTTTCAGCTCTACAATATATTATAATAATGTTTACATTAAAAATCAACTAAAACTTATTGTTTACATTATGAAAATTTAATACAGGAAGAGAATATCCTTATATTAAAGGTTAAGAATAATGGATGATTATGGACGAAAAAGATATAAAAAAATTAATGGGCGATAATATAAGAAAAATCAGGTGGAGCAAAAACATGACCCAGGAAGCCTTTTCTGAAAAAATAGGCATAGAGCCCTCAAGCCTTTCAAATATTGAAAACGGCAAAAGCCTGCCTTCAACCCAAACAATTATTAATATTCAGCAGGAATTTTCTATATCGCCGGGTGAAATTTTTGATTTGGATGTTGATTATCTAAAAAACTCTAAACACCTTGAAGAAGCTATTTTTAATACTGTCCGGGATTTCGATATAGATAAAAAAAGGGTAGTGTATAAAATTGTAAAAGCAATTGAGGTAAGGGCATAACTATTCCGTTACGGTATATCCAAGTGCCTTCAATGCCTTTTCATCCTTTTGCCAGTTCTTTTTAACCTTAACAAAAAGCTCTAAATATACCTTATTTTGGGCAATATCTTCAATTTCAAGCCTGGCTTCAGTCCCTATCTTTTTTAAAAGGGCGCCGTTTTTACCTATAATAATACCCTTTTGGCTTTCAGCGGATACTATAATTTGTGCTTTGATTTTATCAATTTTTTCAGTTTGTTTGTAGTCTTCTACAATTACCGCTACGGAATGGGGGATTTCATCTTTTGTATTAAGGATAATTTTTTCCCTTATAACTTCTGATACTATAACGCGCAGGTTTTGGTCGGTTATTTCTTCATCCGGATAAAGTTTTTCCCCTGCTGGCAGATATTCTTTAATTTTTTCAAGCAGAGTTCTTATGTTTTTACCGGTTTTTGCACTGATTTTTATAACGGGCAGATTTTCATTGAATAATTGCTTATAAGATATAATGTTAAGCTCAAGTTTTGGTTTATTATTTTTTGATATTGTGTCAATTTTGTTTGCAACAATAATTATCGGGCGTTTAGAATTTTTTAGATAATTTTCAACAATCCACCTGTCCCCGGGACCTGCCTGACACCCTGCATCAACAAGGAAAAGGATAAGGTCAGTATCTTCAAGGGAAGATTTTGATTCTTCGGATAAAAATTCACCGAGTTTATTTACGGGTTTATGAATACCCGGGGTATCTATAAATATTATTTGTGAATTATCATCCGTATATATACATTTAATTTGGTTTCTTGTGGTTTGGGCAACGGGGCTTGTAATTGCGATTTTTTGCCCTGCAATTTTGTTTAAAAGGGTTGATTTTCCGACATTTGGGCGTGCAATCAAGCTTGCAAAGCCGGTTTTAAATATTTTTTCCAAAGTGTTAATTCCTAAATTTATCTTGTCAGCCATTGATTTTTTGCCAGTTTTTTGTATTCATAGTATAATCAATTGTAATATAAAAAATCCAATGTAAAAAGGGGATAGAAGAAATGAGAAAATACATCCTGGGTATAATTTTAGCAATGCTTTTAGGATTAGGCGGCATCTTTAATGCTGATACAATGGCATTAGACGGTGATTATAAAAATAATCTTTTGAAGGTTGATGTAAGTAAAATCGGGGATGCAAATTATAATATAGAACTTTATACACAAAAACCATACAGCGAGCCTGTTAAAGTTATTAAAAAATCTGATACAAGCTATTATGTGCTGCTTCCTGAGACATATCATTCCATAACATCCGTAGCATCAAGCGGGGATGTTTCCAGGGTGGATGTTAAATTATTTCCTTATGCGGGGCAGGATTTAAATAACGGTTATACAAAAATTAATATTTCAACTTCTAAACCGGTAACTTTTACAACAAATGTTAAAACAGCATCTGCACAAAAACCGCATATGGATGCAAAAAAACTGGCACAGCTTGACAGGGCATTTGACAGCAAGGGTGCTGCGGGTAAAAATATACCTGTAAAAATTGATACGGTAAAGCCGGCACCTGCACAAACCGCTGCAAAGCCTGAACCTAAAGCAGAAGTTAAACAGCCCGTGAAGGTTGCTGCTGTACAACAGCCTGTTTCACCTCAAAATATAACTAAAAAACCCGCACATTCAACAGGCACCGAGATAGAAATTGTGACAAAACCGAAAGTTCAAGAGCCTGTTAAACAACAGGAAATAGTAAAACCTGTTGATGAAACGACTGCAAGCCTTGAAGAGGTGCTTGAAACTGATGAGTTTAACACCGAAGATGAGCTTGCAATGGAAGAAGAGGCTAAAGAGCAAGGCCTGACAGAGCTTGGCGGAGAATTTGATGAAGAACAAATTCCCGTACTTACAAAGAAACAACGTATAAAACAGGCGCTAAGAGGCGTTTTAATGCAGCTTTCAGACAATATTTTGCTTGGAATATGCATTATATTGTTGTTAATTATAGCTCTGCTACTTGTAAGGGATAAAAAGGATAAAAAATCGGCCGCAAAAGAAGAGTCTGTTCAGGAACCATATGCCGGCCTGAGTGCGTTAAATGCGCTTAATGCGGCACCGCAGAATGTATCAAATGATGCGGAAGATATAATAGTTAATGATAATTACGATACATATACAGGTATTGAGCCTGCAGTATCCGAAACCGAAGAATATAAGCCTGAAAGTGCCGCTGTGGCTGTGGCCGAAGAAGAAACGAATGATGAGGCTGATGTGCTTGCAACAGAAAGTTTTGGTGAAAACAGGGGCTTATGTCTTGTTAATTATGACGGCAGTATAGCACTTATAGGGTATATTGAAGATGAAATCTTTGTAATTCAAAACTTTGGCAAGATTACCCTGCTCAATCCAAGTATTCAAATCCGTGTTGCAGAGCAAAACGATAACGATACAATCTATATTGTGAAGACTGCAAATTCTAAGCTTATGGTAAGAGAAACAAAAGAACTTATCGGCTTAGAAATGGTTATGTAAGATTTAGTTAAGGTAGGTTCGTTCTATATTCGGACAGTGAAGACGGACGGTGGAGAACCTGCCTTGAACTTTTTTAGCGGTTATTTTGCTTGTTTAATCTTCAAAATTTAACTCTCTGAAATTTATTTCCTTAAGATTTAGATTTTTAAGATACACAGTTTCCTGCTTGCTTTCAGTAAGTATGTAGATTTTTTCCTTTGCACGGGTAAGTGCCACATAAAAAAGCCTTTTTTCTTCATCCAAAATATCATCATAACTTTTGTTTAACGCTGTCATTATTTCATAATCCGGGTGTATAAAGGGGATTATGCCGTTTATTGCTCTTAAAATTATCACTATATCAGCCTCCAAACCTTTTGATTTATGAATGGACATTATTTTAACCCTGTTTTTATCAACGGTTTTCATCCTTAAAAGCTTGCGGGCAAATTCATAATCAAGGCTGGAGCCTGAAATACGGTTTAATCTTGAAAGTATGAGAAAATTTTTATCAGGGTTAAGCCTTATTAGCCTGTGGACGGTTTTTAAATATCTTGCTTTTAATTTACCGAAATCTTTTTTAAACCCGTATATTAAATCAGATGAAGAGTCTTTATTTATAAAAGTTTTATCAACATTTATTTTTAAAATATCTCCTTCATTTTTGGATACCGGTTTTGAGGGAACTCCTTCAAGCTCCATAAGTGTATTTGATGTATCTATAATTTTAATAGAAGAGCGGTAATTGCTTGTAAGATTATAAACTTCAGAATGCATAAAAAGTTTTTTAAAATTTTTAAAATAATAAAGGTCAGAGCCTGCAAAACCGTTTATTGCCTGCCAATCATCCCCTGTTACAAAGATTTTTAATTTTGGATTAAAACATTTAATTGCAGATATTAAATCGAAAAACAGTTTTGAAAAATCCTGGTATTCATCAATTAAAAGGTATTTAATATCTTTCACCTTTAGTTTTTTGTTTTGAAATACTTTAAATTCAGCCTCGCCCTTCGATTGCATAATTTTTTCCGTTGCATTGATTATTAAATCGTCAAAATCGGCAAGATTGGTTTCTTTTAATAATCTTTGGTATTCAATAAAAATTTTGTACCCCAGATGTAAAAATATTTTTGTTCTTTCGGATAAATTTTTATCTTCAAGTTTTCTTATGATAAAGAAATTATCAAATTTTGATTTTTTAATTGTTGATATAAAACCTTCAATCGTTTTATAAAATGCTTTGATATTTAAGGTTTTTATAGTTTCAAAGAGTTCTTCAGGTGTTTTTTTGTTAAGTTTAATACCGTATTTTTTTAAAGTTTCATAAAGTATAATTTCAAAATTATCCCTGATTTGAGAATGTTTTGCCCAGGTTTCAATAAGCGGGATATTCTTTTTCCTAAAATATCTTCGTTTTATATGCATGTTTTTTATATATTTTGAAATATCGCTTATAACCCCCTTTTTTCCAAAATATCCGGGCTCAAGCATTTGTTCATCCACGCCCCAATGCTCAAGATAAAATTCTTTATCATCTTGTGTTATGTAAAAATCAGGATGATATACATTCCACCCGTCATCTATATTTAAAGTCTCTTTTTCGCTTTTAGAAAAAATTATACATTTTTCATATTCATAATCTACACCGTTTTCAAAAAGATAATCCGCAATATACTTTTCCCCATGGGATTTTACAATTTCGCCCTTTAGTGTGACTTGAGATAAATCTTTTAAAAAGCAGACATTTTTATCCTTTGATATATTAATTTCCTGTTTAATTGGAATATCAAGGGATGTTTTATAAAAATTGTAAAACGCTTTTTTATATTCCGAAACACTTAAAACAGTATCTATAGCCTTGTTTATAAACATAGTGCGGGTTTTATCATCAGCTATTTTCTTTTCATCACAAATGCTTTTTGCAAAACTGTGAAATGTCTTTGCATTTTCAAAATCTGTAAGATAATTTTTTAGGCCGTATTTTTCTGATAAATCTTTTCTTATTTTAACCTTTGCCTCTTTATTAAAGGCTAAAATTAATATTTCATCCGGGTTTATATTGTATTTTTCTATTAAAAAAATGGTTTTTAAACAAATAGTGCTTGTTTTGCCGGAACCGGCCCGTGCCTTTAACAGGACATTAGGAGATACGGATGATATGGCAAGGGCCTTTTGGCCGTCAATTTTTTCATTATTAAAATATTCAAGCACATATTCTTTCTTAAGATTTTCATATTCCTGTTTAGTAATTATTTTTTTAGTGTAAAAATGCTTGTCTGCTTCAGGGAAATCGCGGTTTTTTAATATGTTTATTAAATCTTCAATATCTTCTAAAAACAGCCCCAGTGTTTCTTTTTCTTTATCCGGCAGATTTTTTGCCTGCTTGTAAAAAAATAAAAGAGCATTGTTAAAGTTTTTAAAACCAAGCTTTATAATATTTTCCCGTAAATTTTTAATATATTTTGAAAGCTTTGCATTGTAGTTATATTTAAGATTTTTAAGCAGATTTTTATTATTAGGGTTTTCTGATTTTAATTTTTCAAATCCGCTAAAATCATCGTTTAAGATGCAGTTTTCTGCCCTGAGTAAAATTTCTTTATTATAAGTTTCAATTTTAAGAGAATGGATTGCACCAAGAAAAAGCGCTCTAAAGTTTTTCCATTCATTTTTGGTTAGGTTATTTTTGATTTCTGAAAGTATTTCATTTTCCTGTTTTGTAAATTTGGAAAAATCCTCCAAAACAATCATTGGTATTAAGATTTCAAGGTATGTTTTTTCATTTTGCAAAAAATCGTTAAGCCACATTTGGGCAAGCTTTTTTAAGGGGTAAAGCCTTTCCCTGTTTGATATTTGTTTCATAGTTTAATTCAAGCTTTCTAAATTCTTAATTCAGCAATTTGTTAAGATAAGATTAACACAATTTTATTTAATTTGCAAAAAAGACAAAGCAGGGCCCGCCGATTGGCAGGCTCCTGTATTTTTAAGAAATATTTTGAAAGATGACTATTTTTATTTAATTATGCTGCGTTTTCTTTATTGTCGGGCATCGTTTCCGTATATTCTTCATAAGTTTCAGTTATTATCATTTCATCGGGTTCTCTTTTGCAGAATTCTTCTTTTACATAAGGTTTATCATCTGTGTTATCAAGCATTTCACATAGCTGTTCGTTTAAATTTTCACCTGTGCCCTTTATTTTATCAACGGCATCGTCTTTCATATCAGCTAGCTTGTCCATTCCCTCATGAATTTTTTCTTCTGCATTTTCTTTTGCATCATGAACAAAATCTTTAGCTTTTTCGAAGCCTTCTTTAACCTTATCCATCATTTTTTCATCTTCGTGCATAATATTATTCCTTTCCTTTATTAATCTATAGTTTCTTAAGCGGGAATTCCCGGGCGCGCCTGAAACAGAAGTAATCTTTTCAAGTGTTGACATTATTATAATAGCCAACAGAGCTAGTTCTTTCATTGGTATTTAGTCTAATATATGGCAAGTATTATTTGAATTTAAATTGTAAAATTTTATTTTAAAAAACAGTTGATTATTTTTTTTGTGTTTGGTAGTATTTTTTGTAGCTGATAAATATCGGCACTTGATTGATAATTAAATATATGTTTTTGGTTGTTCCGAAAATTTAATAAACCCGGGGGATTAGCTCAGTTGGTAGAGCACCTGCTTTGCACGCAGGGGGTCAGGAGTTCGAGCCTCCTATCCTCCACCAATAATCTAAGAGGCTTTCATATAGCCTCTTTTTTAATTCAAAGATTTTGTGATTATAATTTTCCTGATATAATCTTCAAATGGAAAATGTAGAAATATTATGTGTTGTTCTTGTTTCGATATTAATTAGTGCCTTTTTAATATTTGATTTTTTACATAAGAAAAAATTATATGAAAGCGGTTCATATTACAAGATTACAAAAACTCCATTTATCTCAATCGGACGTGATATTGGTTCGTATGGAGAATATTTGATATATGAAATTCTAAAATATTTAGAATTAGAAAAAGCAAAATTTTTGTTTAATCTGTACATCCCAACATATAATGGTAAAACAACAGAAATTGATATTGTCATGATATCTCAATGCGTGATTTTTGTGTTTGAAAGCAAGAACTACAGTGGTTGGATATTTGGAGATGAAGTTCAGAAAAAATGGACGCAATCCTTACACATTGGATATGGCGAAACCCAAAAAGAGCACTTCTTTAACCCATAATGCAAAACCAATATCATATTGATTATTTGCAGAAATTAATCAATAAAAATGTAAAAATATATTCCGTCGTTGTATTTTCCGATAGATGCGAATTAAAGAACATAAGAAGAAAATCTGATTCAAAAACTTATTTAATATACAGAAACGAATTAAGAAAGACTATAAACGATATTCAAAATGAAATGATTGATAACTTTTTAACCTATAAACAAATTGATGAAATATATAATATGTTATATAAATACAGCCAAGCGAGTGAATTGACAAAACAAAAGCATATTGTAAACGTTAGCAAACAATTCTTTTGATTTTTATAATTTTTTACACAAACACACCATATCTATAAATTGTTTCCCGTTTTCAAAAATAGGTTTAGGGTAATTTTCAATAAAAAAGTTTTTTATTCTTTTAAATTCCTTAAAACCGCGTTTTTTATAAAAATTTAAAGTAACATTATTTTCCCCGGTTCCAAGGATTAAATGCTTATATTCTCCTTTATATTTTTCACATACAAATTCAATTAATTTTGAAGCATATCCTCTGTTTTGATATTCAGGATAAGTGGCAAGGTTTTTAATTTCAACCGTATCAAAATTAACTGGCAGTACTGCGCAAATTGAAACCAAAACCTTGTTGTCATATAAGGCAAAAAGCCTGCACCGGTTTAAATATTTATTAATCATTGCCATACTTTCATCACCGATTAATAAAATATCCATAAAAGCTTTTTTGTTATTAATTATTTCTTTTATATCCATAATTAAGTTTTAGGGTATATTATCCCAACCCCTTTACAATGGAATTAAGCAAAGTATCTTGAAAATCACCGTCTTCAATTATATTGTGCAGGTCGTCTGTATTGTTTAAAAAACCCATTTCAATAAGCACACTGTTAATATTTTGTTCTTCCGCCACCCGGCACAATTTATTTTCAAGCTGCGATGTATTTCTTACATTTAAACCCTCTTTTTGTGCAGCACTTGCAAGATTATTTGCAAATTTACCGCTTTCTTCAGATTCATAATAATAGTATGTGACCCCGCTTGCGGTCGTGCTTTTTTCACCTGTTGCATCACAATGCAGACTTACAACTCTTAAATTGCTGTTATCAGCATTTCCGTATGTGTTTGCAAAATCAATAACGGCATTTGCCATAGTTTCTTTGTGACCTTGTGCAAATACTACATTCCCTCCTTCATTAAGAATTTTTTCAACAAGTTCTTCTGCGTAGGCATAGTTAATTGCCCACTCTTCATATCCTGATTTGTTTTCAACAGCCCCCGGGTCAAATATTCCATCAGATGTACTTTGCCCGCCATGTCCTGAATTCACCATAATGGTAAGTCCTGTAAGAGAGCCTGTTTTATCGGATTCAAAATATCTAATATTGGCAACAACATTTCCGTCTTTATCCAAAACGGGTTCAGGCTTTTTGTCTTGAATTTCTTCTATTCTTGCCTTTGGGCTTTTGCCAGTTTTATTTTGGGCAGTTATATCCTGCTTTGTATTGTTGGATACTGCCGGTTCTTCTTCAGTAATGTCTTCTTCAAGGTCTGTGCTTACAAGGGTATTCTCATTGGTTACTTCTGGCAGAATAAGCTTTAATCCTACGCTGATTTTATTTGGGTCGGATATATTGCTTAAAGTTGCAATTTCATTTATTTTATCTGCAATCTGAGCATTTGAAAGTCCGCTGTAGTTATTTTTTACTATTGCCCATAAAGAATCGCCTGATTGTACCGTATATTCGCCCATTTATTTCCTCGTTAGTTAAAATCATATATTATTATTAAAAATATTTTTTCTAAAAAAGTGCTAAAATCTTAATTTTCGTAACACAAAGCAGTTTCATTCTCAAACATATGAGGATAAATTTTTATATAATCATCCAAATCTCTGTAAAATGCTTCAAAATCAAGACTGTGCCCTGCCTTTATCTGCCCTGTTTTGATGCCGTAAGAATGATAAATAGCCTTTGTTAAAACATTTGCAATAGAATCATTGCCGTGGGCATATGGTGATTCCTGTGCTATCAGCCATTGTATTGTGGCGCAGGAACGGTTAATATCACCTATATGCGGGTGTTTAATTAATTTTAATTTATTGTATTCTCTTTTTGCAAGCTCTAAATTATAATACGGTTTTTCTTTGTTTCTGCCGTAGTATATTTTTCTTCTCCACTCTCTGTCAATAATTTTACAAGTGTTTGCATCCTTATATTCTTCATTTGCCTTTGGTTTGTGCAAAGTTTTTTTGTTGGTATTATGCAGTGCCTTCCAGTAGCTTTCCACAGTTTCCGGTTTTTCGTATTCTTCAAAGTTATTGTATGTATCCCAATATTCCTGCCCTCTTATATTCTCTTCTTCAAGCGGATAATACCGTTCATCCAAATCTCTTTTACCGTAATCACGTCCGTTAATTTTATTTATGCCATATTCTGCAGTTTTTAGAATTTTATCAAAACTTTGATTTTCAGATATCATATCAGAAATTTTATAGGTTAAATCAAGCATATTTTTATTCCAAACTACGGCCCTGTCTTCTTTATCTTCCGTAAGCGGCGCATATCCCCACATCCTGATTTGAAAAGTATTATCGTCAAGAATTGGTTTATGCTTAATATTGCTTGTGTAAAAGCCTGATTTATCAAAAGGAATATCCTGCATTTCATTTCTTACGACAGCTTTTGGGGTTTTGCTTTCGTCGTACATTTGTCCTTTGAAAAATACAGGAACATTGGGAGCATTATAAAATCTTACAGAGGATATTTTCATACCCTCTGTAAAACCTGTAAAAAAAATAATTTTACACTAATCCTAAGCCAAACAGCATTAATAATATTAATACAGGCGGAACAATAAATTTTAGAAGGAAACAAAATACATTGTAAAATTTTTCATTATTTGTTAAATATTCCATTTTTGGTTTTAATATCCACCCTACAACAATGCACAATATTATAGTGTTTAACGGTAACAATATATTTGATGCCGTAAAATCCATAATTTCAAAAAATGTCATATTAAACAGTTTATATTCGCTGATAGGCCCGAAAGACCAAGTTGTTGGCAGCATAAATACCAAAATTATAAAAGACATTATAACGGTGGCTATTTTTCTTGATATTTTAAATTTTTCTAAAATTGCTGCAATACTCACTTCCATAAGGCTTATACCGGATGTAAGTGCCGCAAAAAACAGCAATACAAAAAACATTAATCCAAATATATTCCCAAAAGGTATTGCCGCAAATACTTTAGGCAACGTGATAAATACTAATCCGGCACCGGCACTTGGTTCGAGATTAAAAGAAAATACGGCAGGAAAAATCATAATTCCTGCAAGTATTGCAATTATCGTATTCCCTAGTATTAAATACCCTGAAGATTTAATAATATCATTGTCTTTTTTAAGGTAGCTACCATAGGTAACGAGACATCCCATTCCGACACTAAGTGTAAAAAGAGCCTGCCCCAGGGCTGTTAATACAGTCCTAAAGGTAAATTTTGTAAGGTCCGGGGTAAACATAAATTTTAACCCTTCAATTGAATTTGGTAAGAAAAGTCCGATGCCTGCAAGGAAAATAAGCATTACAATAAAAAGCGGCATTATGATATTGTTTGCACGCTCTATTCCCTTGTTTACACCTCTAAACGGGAATGCTGCGCAAAGAACCAAAAATATTATTCCCATTACAAGTGGCATAACGGGCCTTGCGGCAAATTGCGCAAAATATGCAGCTTGGTCTGTTGGTACATTATTTACAAGGTAAATCAGTATATAATTTACTGTCCAGCCGCCCACAACAAAATAAAAACACGGTATAAATATTGATGTTATAAAACATAACCAACCAAATATGCTGAATTTTTTATTGATTTTTTCATAAGACCTTATAACGCCCCTTCTCATTTGTTTTCCAAGCAAAAGCTCGCAAAGAAGCGGAACAGAGCATATAAACACGGTTAAAAGAATATACATAATAAGGAATAATGCGCCGCCGTTTTGCCCCATAACATAAGGGAAACGCCAAATATTACCTAACCCTACGGCACACCCTAATGTTGCCATTATAAAGGCAAAACCTGAAGACCAATTTGCTCTTTTTGCAACACTTCTTTCTATAGCCATATTCTCTAATTCCTTATTGTTTACAATTGTAGTACATTCTATGTCAACTATTTATATCTGTCAACTTCCCTTTGTATATCTTTCTTTTTAAGTGCCTCTCTTTTATCATGGAGTTTTTTACCCTTGCAAAGTCCAATTTCAAGCTTTGCAAATCCTCTTTCAATAAAAAGTTCAAGCGGCACGATAGTATAGCTGTCTTGCTTTACTTTTCCTAAAATTTTTAAAGTCTCTTTTTTGTTTAAAAGAAGTTTTCTTGTTCTTTCAGGGTCGTGGTTGTTTCTGTTTCCGCCCTCATAAGGGCTTATATGACAATTATACAGCCAAACTTCCATATCTTCCACTTTTGCAAAACTGTCTTTAAGATTAACTGCCCCTTTTCTTATGGATTTTATTTCAGTACCAAATAGCACTATTCCTGCCGTATATTTTTCAAAAACAATATAGTCGTGAAATGCTTTTTTATTTGTACTTATTATTTTCTTGCCCTGATTTGTCATAGGAAATATTATACCATGGTAATTATGGTATAATATCAATTGTCATGAAGAAATTTGGGGTTAAATTTGATAATACTGCCCAAAACAGGCTTATTACAGCAGGGCTTTTGGTTTCCACCATTTTAATTATTGCAGTTTCTGTTTTTGCAATAGGAAAAATTCAGGAAAAATTGTATGAAAGCTATGCAAATTTTGGGCAGCTTTTAGGCAAGACTATTGCTATTCAAAGTTATGAAATAACTAAAAATAAACCTGTTGAGGAAAAATTTGAAAGCTTAAAAATATACTCTGCCTCTATTCTTGAAAGCAACAACGATATTTCATTTATTTCTTTTAAAGATAGCAAAGGTAATGTTATATTTACTTCTGCAGATGATTTTAAAGAAAGAGCGGAACACACAAAAACCAATCTTTCTGCCCCTATAACAGATGAATACGGGAAAATACAGGGGACTGCGGAAATAGGGCTTAATGCCACAATGGCATCCTCAATTGCAAAAACTACTAAAAATTCAATGTTTGTAGTTTTCACTCTTGTGTGGGCAGTATTTACAACCGTTATTTTAATAAATACATTTCTTATAACGCGGGAATTATCTATCCTGCACCACGGTGTAAGAGCTATTTCCAGGGGTAAATTCGGTACAACACTTGAATATAAAGATGCATCAGGTGAAATTAAGGAGCTTTTTAGTGCATTTAACGATATGTCAACCAGGCTGCACCGTTATGAAGAACAAAATATTGAAGAACTTACTTTAGAAAAAAACAAGTTTGAATCTGTTCTTATGAGTATAGCTAACGGCGTTGTAGTATGTGACAGCAAAGATAAAGTTGTACTTGTAAACCCTATAGCGGAAAACATTCTATCTGTTAAAACAGGTGAAATTACAGGTGTTTCATTTCTGGGGTATCTTGATATGGAAGGCCGCCCCTGTTTTAGGGAAGAAATTGAAACTTTCAAAAAAACCCCGCTTGAAATTATAGAAAAAAAACCGCTTGAATTTAATGTAAATGTTAACAGCAGGGTAGTTAAATCCGTGATTTCTCCTATGTTTTCAAAATCCCACGATTACCTTGGTTATATCATTGTTTTAATTGATATAACAAAAGAAGCTGAAGTTGATAAGTTAAAGAGTGATTTTATATCAAATGTTTCCCATGAACTCAGAACCCCTGTTACTATCCTTAGAAGTTATATAGATACACTGTATAGTTTTGGAAATGAATTTAAGTTTGAAGAACAAAAAGAATTTATCGGGGTCATAAACCAGGAAATTATTCGCCTTAATAAAATGGTAAATGACATTCTTGATTTTTCGAAACTGCAATCTGATGCAAAGTATGAAAAACAAGAGGGCGATATTATGCAAACCCTTGAAAATACGCTTGCAGGCCTAAAGGTACTTGCAGAAGAAAAAGGGGTAAATTTTGTTGTGGAAAAAGAAGGCGAAATCCCTAATCTTTTATATAACGAAGAAAGCATTGAAAGAGTAATTTCAAACCTTGTAACCAATGCTATTAAATATGCTCCTGAAAATTCTGCAATTAATATTGGTGCAAAAATATCTTCAAGAATGCCGGATAGTATTGAAATAACCGTTTCGGATAAAGGTATAGGCATTTCTAAAGAACATATAGAAAAAATATTTGACAGATTTTACAGGGTGGAAAATGACACCCATACAATTAAAGGCACGGGCTTAGGTTTGCATCTTGTAAAAGTGACCATTGAAAAGCACCATAAAGGCAAGGTTTTTGTGGATAGTGAATTAAATAAAGGTTCCACATTTGGTTTTTGTCTGCCAATTTATCCTGTTTTGGAAGAAACAGAAGATATTTTACAAAAAACAGAAGTATAATGTATCACATCCAGGCAGACACAACACTCCCGGCGGAGCGCACCGAAAAGGCAAGAGTAACGCCATAGTTAGTGTTCTCGCCAACTCCGCCGTTGTTAAAGTGCAATGACCCGGGGTTAGTGCCGCTTACTTGCCAACCCCATATAACGTGCGGGTAGCAGTTGTCAGCGTTTCCGCTTATCCCCGGTGCAGCGCCCTTGCACTTACCGTACAGTGCGTAGCAACGCGGTGTGCCGTGTCTTTATTTATTGGCGAATTATATTAATCTGATAATATAAACCTTATCAAATGTAGATTTTTATCATTTTTGATGATTTCGCCTGACGATATGAACCTTTTGTTTTCTGCCGGAAACCCTTGAGCCCCGGCACTCTTACATAAGGTGTATTCATTATATCATCTGTATGTCATTAGACAAGTCTTGCCTTTACTGCTTTGACTGCTGCCTGTACTCTGTCTTCAACGGATAGTTTACTTAAAACGTTTCCAACATGTGCTTTTGCAGTATTGACACTTACCATCATTATTTTTGCAATTTCTGTGTTTGATTTTCCTTCGCTCATTAACATTAATGCCTCAAGTTCTCTTTGCGTTAAGACAGATTTAATATAATTTCTGCTTCCTATTATACCTCCTGCACCGTATAAATTATTAAAGTTTTCCGTGGAAACAGGTTTTGGAATCATAGATTTGATAATATGTGAAACCCTTTCATCAAACCACATGCCACCGCAATTTACTGCCATTATAATATCTGCCAAAGATTTATAAGTTATATTGTCATCTTTTACAATATACCCATCCGCCCCTGATGAGGCGCATGCAAGAACAATTTCTTCCGTATCACGAACAGTGTATATTATAACTTTAACATTTTTGTACTTTTCTTTTATCATTCTTGTCGCGGTAATGCCATTTATTCCGGTCAGGATTAAATCCATTAAAACAACATTAAATCTGTTTTCATCTGAATTGAGTGCGTCAAGACATTCTTCAGCATTTTTGACCCCGTGAATTTCAAAATCATCAATTCCTTTAAAACCACGCTGATACTCAGCATGTTTTAAAAAATAATCTTCAACCACACAAATTGAAATTTTCTTGTTCATCTTTCTTTTCCTTTATATCACCCTGGTGTTAATAGCCATACAGTTGAACCGCCTTAACTAGCCCAACTGTCTAATAAATACATTAACCATGCTCTGTTGTGTATCACCCGAATGGGTAGTTTTCGATAAATTTTACAAAAGTTAATGTTATTTTATTTTCTTTAAGGATGAAAGGAAATTATTATGTTCAACATCTCCGTCTACTGAGGTTAAAAATACCTGACAATCTTTTTCATCAGCCTCAATCGGCGGCAGATTTTTAAGTTCTGAGGCATAATAATGAGTATCATTTCTGCTGCTTAAAGGCATTCTGTTTGCAAGACTGTTAAGTGAAAATTTTCTTAAAAATCCTGCTGCACCTTTATTTTTGCTGCTGAATTTAGTGTAAATTCTTAAAATTACATCACTTGTATCAAGATTATAACACCCTACAATGTAGCTGCTTAATTGCGGGGAGGATGATTTTATTTTTAACAGTTTTACAAAATTGTTGTCTATATAAAGTTCTCCGGATATCTTATCAAAATTTCCTTCAGGGATGTTTACAATATCTGAAAATATTGAAGGGCTAATCATTACAAGCGGATTTCTGAATAATGATGCAAATTTCATTAAATATTCAACAAGTCCTATTTTTTGTATTTGGCCGTTATTTATTGCAAACTTTATTTGTCCGTTTAATTTCATACTGTCATCTGTGTTAATTTCAATAAGGCCGCTTGCCTTGCCTGAAATTTCCCTTGGCAGATTTAAAAGCGTGGTTGTCATAGTATCGGAATTAACATCTTTTACGCCAAGGCGCAGATAATACTTGTGTTTGTTTAAATCACACAATACTTTTATTGTTGAAATGCCTTCCGCTATATCAAATTTATTTGAGTGCAATTCAAGATTATTGTTTTTTAGGGTTAAATTTGCGATAAGATTTCCAAAGTTAATGTCCTTGTAAGACCCTTCTTTAAGTTTAAACACGCATTTCTCAATAATGATATTGTTGGTATCAAATGTTACAACATTATCATCGTGGTTTTCGCTTGTTTCATCGGTTGCATTGTTCACGGCAACATCAGTTTGCGGTGTTTGATTGAATGAATTCATCAACTTTTCAAGATTCATTTTATCAAGCTCAAAATCCAAATTTCTTATAACTATAGGATATTTAATAGAGCTTTTAATATCCCCTGCAAACTTAAATTCAGAACGTTTAAATCTTCCGTCCGATTTTATGTGTATAGTGTCATTATCTGTAAATAAATCTGCCTTTTTAATGAAAACCCTCTGGGAAGGTATTCTTATATTATTTGAGGTTATTTTTCCTTTTATAACGGGATTTTCATTTTCATTTACTATATATAATTTTCCTGCAAATTCACCGCCCTTAAACAGTTTTTGTCCTGCAAGAATATTTAAAAACTCGCTTGGCAGAGGATTTGGGATTTCAAACCCGAAAGCTTTCATATCAGGGATTTCTTTTGTTATATCAAACCTGCCCCTTAATGTGACAACAGGCTTTACTTTGGACCCTTTTTTAAGCTCTTCGGCTATATAATAATTTACTTCCCTTAAATCAAAATATTTACCTTCAAGGTGCATATCAGCTTTTACTGCCCTATCGTACGTTACAGGGGTTAATGATGCACCGTCTACCAGGATATCATCCCCTTTTGCAAGTTTTGACATCCAGATAATATCAATTTTATCGTATATGGATTTTACTATGATTTTTGTGCCGGCCTTTGCACTTGTTTTATTTTTCGTCTTTATTATTTCAAGCGGTATACCTGCAATCGGGGAAAGGTAATCTTTTGCAAATTCATTATTCGCTGCTGTATCAATATTAATTTCCGTTTCAACGGATTTCATATAATCTTTTACATTACCGTATAAGGCTACTTTATTTGAAGAATTTTTGCCGTAATATCCTTTGAAATCCTTTAAATCAATAGTATTTGGGGTGATTTGAATAACCCCTTCATTTACATTTAAGGGCATATTATTTAAAGGGATAATTTTTACATACCCGTTATTTAATACAATTTTGCCATTCATACCTTCTTTTGCAAGGTTTATATCAAAATCAAAATTTCCGCTTAATTTATCAAAAAATGAGAGTATTTCACTGCCGTTTGGAATAACCAAATCCGTTTCAAATAAATCTGCAGCATCTTTAATATCGAATTTCTTGGATGAAACATTGGCGCTTAATCCCTTTTCGTTAGAGCCTTCAGCGTTAATATGAATGTTTGAATTGTTTATATTAAAAATGCAATCATCTATATAAAGGTGTTTGTTTTTTATTAAAACCTTGTTATCATCCTTTATTTTAAAGCTTAGTGTTTTATTCTTATTCTTAATTTCTGTGCCTATATTAAAGTGTACGTACCGTTCTTTTTTATTTGTATTATCAATATTTAAATCATCAGCTGTTACCTTAATAACGCAATCAGGTTTTGGTGAATACAGAATAAGGCTTTTTTTTAAATCCAAAATTGAATTATATAAATCAAGCTTAAAATCGATTTCTTTATTTTCGGTATTTTCATCTGCAGGAAATGCTTTAATAAGTTTATTGGCATCTGTATATATGTAGTCTGCACCAAAATTATTAATAACAAACCTTTTTTTCAACAAACCTATAAAAGAAATTCCGGTTTTTATATTATCAATTTCAAAAAGACTTATATTATCCTGTAAAATTATAATTTTATCTGCCGAAAATTCCACATTAGAATTTATATAAGTTTTTAGTTTAGGATTTTCTATTTTTATATCAACAGGCAAGTTTTTGCTAATTGTTTTGCACACACCATTCATTATTTTTTGGTTGGAAACAATGGCAGGGGCTATTATAAAATATAATAAAAGCAATGTTGCAGCCAAAACGGCAATGCATGATGATAAAATTATTAAAATTCTCTTTTTCATCTTAATCTTCCTCTTCGTAAACAATAATAGCACAATAGATTTTATGATATTATATGGTTTATGAAGAAGATTTTTTTAACCGTTATTATCGCCCTGTTATTTCAATGCGGGGCTTATGCAATTACGGAAGATATAGCCGTTAAAACATTTACAAATGAAAAAGGCCTGTGGGGTCTTAAAGATACCGGCGGTAATGTTGTTGTTGAACCGCAATATAAAAAGCTGATTGGGCTTGGCGCATCATCATATATTGTACAAAAAAGAGGTAAGTTTGGCCTTATAGATAAAGGCGGCAAAATTCTTGTTCCGATAAAATATAGCCATACTTCAAGACTGCTTGGGAAATATTTAAGGATAGGAAACGGTTCAAAATATGCCCTGTATAATGAAAAGGGCGAAGAATTGCTCCCTATGGAGTATTCTACTATTGATATTTTATTTGGCGGGATGTTTTTAACCTGTAAAAAATATAAATACGGCCTTATTGATTATAAAGGCAGGGTGATACTTGATAATCTTTTTGATGATATCTATATGCCCCAATCCAATATTATGCGCCTTAAATATCTTGGACAATGGTATGAAATAGAACAGGTAAAGGCTGAAACGCTTAAATTGCCTGAAGATATGAAAAATATTAAAACAAACAAAAATTATATAGTAACAAAACTGGCCGAGCACCCTGCTGTAGCTGTAGGGTATTCTGCGGTAACATTTACCGATTATCTTTTAAAGATATTTTCTTCAATTTCACCGGCACATGAGCAAACCATTGATAATTTAATGCTTTTGCAGGGGGCTGATGCTGTTTCTATTTATTTAAAATTAAGCTGGCTGCCAAAATACCCGTTTGTTTTTGCAAAGAATTATTTTAATGCTGTTAAAAACCCGAATAACGGGCCTTTATCAGGAATTAAAACCAATCTTATGAATAAAGCAGAGGAAGAAGAATAAAAAATTAGGTAACTATATATAATTTTACACAAAAATATATTGACTTAGTGTAATTTCGGTATTATAATGTTAATGTAAAGTTGAAAAGGCATTAACATTATATGATTAACAAAGATTTTAATTCAATAATAGAAATTATACAAACCTTTAAAGATGAACAAACTTGCATAGAGTACCTTGAGGAGCTCCGCTGGGGCGGTGTTGTTATTAGCCCTTTTGATAAAGACTCAAAAGTTTATAAATGCAAGGGCGGTAAATACCGTTGCAGAAATACCGGTAAGTATTTCAATGTTAAAACAAACACCTTGTTTGATAATACAAAAGTTGAGCTTCAAAAGTGGTTCATTGCTATTTGGCTTGTAACATCTCATAAAAAAGGTATAAGCTCCTTGCAACTATCAAGAGATATTGACGTTACACAAAAAACAGCATGGTTTATGCTTCAACGCATCCGTAAATGTTTTGGTATTGAAAACAATAACGATTTAGACGGTAATGTCGAAGTTGATGAAACATATATTGGCGGCAAAAACAAAAACAGGCACACTGATAAAAAGGTTGCTAATTCACAAGGTAGAAGTTCAAAAGATAAAACCCCGGTTATAGGTATGGTTGAAAGACAAGGCAAATTAAACGCTAAAACCGTAAAAGATGTACAGGCTGAAACCTTGACTGCTGAAATTGTTGAAAGAATTAAGCAAACAGCTCATTTACATACCGATGAATGGTTGGGTTACAGAGGCATTTCAAGACTTTATAAGCATTCAATAGTTAAGCACAATGTAGGGCAATACGTTGATGGCGATAAATATACAAACACGATTGAGGGCTTTTGGTCTTTGTTAAAACGTGGGATTATCGGTATCTATCATTTTACATCAAGAAAACACCTACAAAAATATGTGGATGAGTTTGTATTCAGATACAATACAAGAATGTTTAGTGAATGTGGTAGGTTTAATTTGTTACTTTCAAATATGGGCGTTAGAACTACTTATAGGGGGTTAATTTATGGATAATAATAAACAAATCAGATATGAAGGTGAAATAAAATTGGGTAATTTTGGCATACCTTGTTATGTACTTGAGGATGGCACTCGTGTTTTATCTGGTAGAGGTATGCAAGAAGCTCTAAAAATGGTTGACGAAGTAGAAGATGGAAAGCAAAAATCTGGGACCAGATTACAAAGATATTTAAACCAAAAATCGCTAGAAGCCTTTATTTATAAGGATAAAGAGCAGGGCCATTATAACCCAACAATATGTTATAAAGGTTCTCAAAAGATAAATGGATATGAAGCAACAATTTTAGCAGATATTTGTGACGCCTTTCTTGAAGCAAGAAAAAATATACCTTTGTCACCTAGGCAAAAAATAATAGCAGACCAATGTGAAATTTTAATCAGAGGTTTTGCAAGAGTAGGCATCATAGCTCTTATTGATGAGGCCACTGGGTACCAATATGACCGTGAAAGATATGAGCTACAAAAAATACTTACTGCCTATGTGTCAGACGAAATCTTAAAATGGCAATTAACATTTACTGATGAATTTTATAAAGAGATATTCCGTTTATGGAATTTGCCTTTTATTCCTAAGTATATTAAAAATAAACCGTCTTTTATAGGTAAATTGACCACAAAATACATTTATGACCAAATGCCAAAGGGTGTTATGGAAAAAATCAAAGAAAATATAGGAAAAACTGCAAAAGGCAATTATAGATACAGATGGCATCAAAATTTAACACCTGATATAGGTAAAGAACATTTAAAAAAACAAATACATGAAGTTACTGCTTTAATGTCAATAGCAAAATCAAAAGAACAGTTTGATGCTTTCTTTCAACAGAAATATGGTAGTGCTCCCATACAATTAGAATTAGAATTTAATGAAGATATGGAAGCACAAAAAAGTAATTTCAACAAAAATATAGAAAAAGCCCTTGACTACAACCCAAACGAAAACTAATTAAAAAACTCTTTAATATCAATCTCAAAAAACTTAGCTAAATAGTACAGTGTTTCTGTACTTGCTAAGTTTTTTCCACGTTCAATACAGGATATATGCTCTCTTGACATATCAACACATTCAGAAAGTTTTTCTTGCGATAAACCACGCTCAAGGCGTAGCGCCTTTACCTTTCTTCCTATTTGGTTTCTTAACTTGCGTATGCCCATATAAACATGGTGTCATGTAATATTCATATTACAGTAAGATTGATATTACAAAATATAGGTATAATTCAATATATACATGTGTTTATATATTTTAAATTTATGATATGATTTTTTTGTAGTTAAAGTGAGGTAAAAAATGGCAAAAGCTAAAAATAAGGTTTTATCGGGACTATATGAAGGGAGTCAAATACTTAGATTGCCTGTTAGAACATCTTTTTTCGGTGAATTATTCTTTATTGTTAAAATAAACAAAGTTATAGTTAATGAAGCTAATATTACAAGCATTGAGGTTATAGATAAAGATACATCAAAAGATAATTCAAGCAGCCTTGCAAGGGGTATAGTAGGTGGTGCTTTATTAGGTAGTGCAGGATTGATTGCGGGTGCTTCTATGGGTAGCATAGGTTCAATAAACACCTTATGTATAACTTGGAAAGACGGTCAAAAAAGCCTTGTAGAAGTTGATAGTGAAATTTTTAAGATATTAAATACAATACATTGGAATGTACAAAATCATATTGATACTACAGAAAAATACAAAAAAGCTGAAAAATGTAATAAGCAAGTTAAAAAAGGTTGTCTTACAATTATGGCAGTTTATATTGCTTTATTGGTTATAGGTGGAATTATAGCTGCTATATCTACTTTATGGCATAACTTGTTTTTATAATATTTTTGTGTAAAATTATATATAGTTACCAAAAATTATTCTAACCCTGTATTTCTATGCCTTTTGCACCCTCTTCATAAAAAGTTCTATAAAACTTTCTATATCAACAGGTTTGCCGTAAAGGAACCCTTGGGCTATTTTACAGCCAATATTTCTCAAGAATTCAGCCTGTTCCTCTGTTTCAATACCTTCGGCAATTGTTACCATATTAAGTTTATTTGCCATTTCAATTATGCTTTTAGTAACAATTTGACCTTTGGTATCTTCAATAGTATCCTTAATAAATCCTCTGTCAAGTTTTAGGATATCAATAGGCAGATTTCTCAACATATTTAAAGAAGAATACCCTGTACCAAAATCATCCATTGAAACAATAAATCCTAACTCTTTTAATGTATGTATTGTTTCTTCAAAACGCTTTTCATTATTAAAACAAGCAGTTTCCGTTAATTCTAATTCCAAATATTTTGGGTCTATTCCGTATTTTCTTGTAAGCAGGATTAATTCATCAATAAATTTATCGTTTTCCATATGTATTCTTGATACGTTAACAGAAATCGGGAATAGTTTTGCGCCTTCCTTTTTTCTTGCGGATAAAAATTCACAAGCTTGCCTCCAGACACATTTATCCAATTCGGTTACAAAACCGTTCTTTTCAAAAAGAGGGATAAAATTCATAGGCGGTATTAACCCTTTTTCAGGGTGTATCCATCTAACTAAAGCCTCTGCTCCTGCAAGCTCTTTAGTTTGAAGGTAAAATTTTGGCTGCAGGTACATATGGAAATGATTTGCCTCAAGTGCCTGATGCATTTCATCTTCAATAGTTTTTTCCTGCAGGATTTGCGCCCTTAAATTGTCATCATAAAATTTGCAGGCGGTTTTGATATCATCGCCTATGCTGCGTTTTGCAATGTTTGCCCTTTCGCACATTTGGTCAATTGAGATTGTTGTATCATTAATCAAATATATTCCAAAAGATAATTTAAGCTTTGAATTTAAAAGGATACCTGTGTCTTTTGCAATCTTTTGCATTGATTCTTTATTATAAATTGCAATATCATCAAGCATTTTGTCTATAAAGTATTTAACAATAAACTCTTCGCGCTCATATTCATAAAGCACTAAAAATGTTGAAGCGTGGTCCCTTGCACAGGTGCCGTATTGCGATAAATTATTGTCTAACAGATTACTAAAATCTTTTAATATTTTATCGGCATTTTCAACGCCAAAAAGTTCATTTATGGCTTTAAACTTTGTTATTTCGGCGCTAATCATTGCATATTTTTTATTGGGGTTATTATCAATTAAATCCCTTGCCTTCATTAGAAATTTATTTTTATTATCATGGCCCGTAACTTTATCGGTAAAGGCAATATCATATACAATTTCTTCATGGCGTCTTAAAAGATTATTGCTGTAATACAAAAGAACAAGCAATAAAATACTTACAAATACAACAATCATAATAAGACCGGTTAAAAGTTTATCTATATGGAGCATTAAAACATTAAGCGGTATCATTGTCATTACATAACGCCCCGGATTATCAATCATTGCAAAAGAGGCTATATATTTCTGTCCGTTATATCTAAATGCAAATGTACCAAAATCTTCTTCTGCTAAATATCCTAAAATTTCTTCTTTAGTATGGTTGATAAATTTTATATTACGGTTAAAGAAATTTTTTGTATTATCCCTGTCCCTTAAGGGTTTTATTAAGAAATTTCCTTCTTTGTCTATAATATATGAAAAGCCTTGTTTATTATAGTTATTAAATCCTAAGATTTTCATATATTCATCGGCATAAACCTGCGCGCCTAAAACGCCGCTTATTTTACCGTCTTTACCATGAACCGGAACGCCGAATTCATTTACATATTTTTGCGGCATATCATCACTCAGTTTTGTTTCGGCAAAAACGGATGTACCTGATATTGCCCTTAAAAAGCGCTCATCCTTTGACCAATCAGTGGATTGCAGTCTTCCTGTGTCTTTTTGAAATCTTATGGTTTTTCCGTTTGGATAAGCGAAAACAAGCCTGTGAAAATCATAGTCTGCAATATGCCCAACAAGGAAATTTGAAATTTCTTCATCACTGTATTGTTGTGCACCGGCTGCAAGCTTTGCGGATAGGGTATTTAACTCACTTACGGATGTTGCAATTCTGCCCCTTAAATTTGAAGCTGTTTGCATAACGCTTTGTTCCAGATATTTTTTAGCTGAATTGCGCTCTTTTGTTAAAATATGGTTTACAAAAATTATTGCAAGCAAAACCATAGCAATGGTGATAATTTTTACTGCTGCATATATTTTAACTATCTTTTCTTCTTTTTGTTTATAAAATTCTAAACTGAACAAATATAATCTCCTATAGGTATATACTTCCATAATACCTTTTTTGACAGCTTTAGGCAAACACTCTGCTGTATATGGTGGAGAATGTGCAATTTTATATGGTAGAGCAGCGGGTACTTTGCGACCCTTGGTTTCAAATGTGCGAATGCACAAAATATACAAAGGTTTAGCATTATTGAATTTTAATGGTGGTCATTATGGGAATGCAATCGAACTCTAAAGAAAAAATTAAAAGAGTTTTAGTTGAAATGTTTAAAAACTATTCTGAAATTGATTTTAATTCCATAAAAATTTATAAAAACATTTAATATTTATTTAATTTGTTCAATTTTATTTTATGATTTTTATATGAAAAAAGAAATCACATTCAATGTAAGTATTGCTGACGAAGAATATAGAAGAAAAACACTTGGAAGCCAATAATAAGGAGCGTAATATTGTATAGTTATACAGAACCTAAAATGTTTGATTGGATGTATTGTTTTAATGAAAACGGTGAAATAAATACTTATTGCTGTGTTGTAGGTTCAGGTTCTGGAGTTACCCCACCTACATCAAAAGAACCCTCTAAATTATATCATTATACAAGTCTGGATTCTTTTTGCAAGATTGTTTCTACAAAAAAGATGTATTTGACATCTTTGTTTAATATGAATGATACTAAAGAAGTAATTTGGTTTTATAGATTATTAAATTCGCAAATTGCTCAATTGCATTTGTCGCAAGATAAAATTGCAAATGCAGTAAGGGCGATTACAAGAATAAATTTACAAGATGCTTATTCTGTCTGTTTTACAACACTAAAAGATAAAAACGGAAAATGGGATACTTATGGTGTAAAACACACAGGTGTGTGTTTTGAAATAAATCCAAAAATTTTACCCATTACAAGAGATTTACCAATGAGAGATTCTGAAGGTTCAATATGTCTGTATACTTGTGCTTTTTTGAAAGTCAATTATAACCAGAATATTCAGAAAAAGACAATTAAAGATATTTTAAAGTTAGCAATAAAAGATAAAAATAATTTCTTTAATTATGCTAATTACTTATCAAAAGTAGCTTACACTTGTAAAAATCCTTCCTACAGCGATGAAAATGAATGGAGAATCCTATATACTCCTCTTTGTAAAAATCCTACACAAAAAATTGAAATTTTAGATAATAAAGAATTTAAAATTTCAAGCATAAAGTCTCATATAAAAAATGGCAAACCTAGTCAATATTGTGAAATTCCAATTTTAGATGGTTTTATTACAAAAGTTATTATCGGTTCTAAATGCACTGCAACTATTAACGATATAAAAACATTATTAAATAATTCACAATACAATACGACCGAACACCCGATTATAATTGAAAAATCAAAAATTTAGTAACAGATAATGGGAATCGAACTCACAAAACCCTTAATTTATAAGGGTTTTAATTTTGTATGAAAATTTTTAAAAATATAAATAAAAATATCGAACTCTGAAAATCCGCTTTACTAAACAGTTTTCAGGTTTAATATAAATAATCTGGAGATGGCGGGTTTCGAACCCGCGTCCAAAATGACGCCAAATAAACTTCTACGTGCGTAGGCTATTTTTAATCTCGGCAAATTTAAGGAAAATACCCGTAAACCTAAAAATCTGCCAAAGCCTTTTTTAAAAGGAAAAGCTAACCTTCAAGGTTAAAATCTTGACGTGCTTGACCTAAAATCACACGCTGTACTTGCATAATGGACCCTATAAACCGGCAAGTTGGGCTTATAGAGTGGCTAACCTAATCTTCTTAGGCAGCTTTTAGTGCTCTTGCACCAAAAGCATTTCTAGCATCAACAACGTTATTAGCGTTTAATTTAGTTGCTTTTTTGTACCGGAACTGCCTCCGGACACGCAGCCTAGATGACATAAACACCCTGTCAAATCCAAAACATCCCCATATTAAAATTTCAAAGTTCAAAATCTAAAAGCATTGTATCAACCATTATACCACACTATACCCGCTTTTCAAGAGGAAATTTCTGGAATGACAGTCCTATACATAAATTCGACTGTATTTCATAATCGGAATATTATGGATAAATTTTTAATCGGAAATAAAATAAGGAAATTGCGGGGCAAAAAAACACTTTCAGAATTTGCAAAATTGTGTAATGTTTCTGCAAAAACGATATCAAATATAGAAAATGGTAAGAATAAATTCAGAATTGAAACTTTTTTAAAAATAGCTCTGGGTCTTAAAATGACACCAAAAGACTTATTTGACCATATTTTAAAGGATTAATATTTCTCATAAAACATCTTTCCGTCTCTGTCTATGCTTGCCTTCATCCCTTCATGGCTTAAATGATTATAATCCGTAACATCAAACATATACGGTGTTTCAAGCTCATCCAGTTCTGCCTCTATCCTTAAATCATACGCGCTTTTACCGCTTTTTTCATCTATCCATACCGCAAAATCTATATCAGAGCCGTTTTTATAATTTCCCTTTGCGCGCGAACCGTATATTAAAACCTTCTCTATTTCAGGCTTTGATTCAAAATATTCAATCAGCTCTTTCACTGTTCTATCCGACAGCCCGAATTTCAGGCCAAAACCGGGTTTAAAATCATTCATCAAAACCTCTTATTTGCTCTCTAAACCGGCACAATTCTTTAAAGTATTCTTTGCTGATTTTTTCTAAAACCTTGTCAATCTTATCCATATTGTATTCATGGCTTGTTGCATTCCTGTCTTTCAGCATATCAATCCAGATTTGCCCGTTTTCAATAGTGCCTTTGTTGAAGGCCTCTTTAATTGCTTCTTTTGGATAGGATACTTCAATTCCTTTTATATTAAGATAATCCTTTAAAACCTTCCACCCGAGCTCAAAACACACTTCAAAAGATTGCACCAACGCCATATGATAAACAACATTGCATTTATCGCTATTATAAGCATTTACGGTACTTTGAAAAATCTCATACGCCTTTGTAAAATTTTCAATCCGCTCTTTTAACCTGCTCATAACCTTCTACACCTCTCCATAGCTGCCAAGCAGTCTGTAGAATTCGCATTTTTTCCTTATATCTTCAAGCGTATGCCCTATTTCATCATACCCTTTATCAATATCCGCAAAGAAAATATACTCACCAAAAACCTTCTTAGAAGGGCGGCTTTCAAGGTATATCATATTTAAATTATGTTTATAAAAAATCTCTAAAACCTTTAACAGACTGCCGCTTTCATTTTTGCAAGAAAAAGCAATTGATGTCCTTTGTGGTTTTACAATTTTTAAATCTTCCTTAGATAGCAGTATAAAGCGGGTTTTATTGTCTTTTACATCATTTATGTTTCTGTCCAAAATCTTTTTATCATACAATTTTGCACAAAATTCGTTTGCAATAGAGGCCCAGGTTTCATCCTTCCCATCCAACATGCTTGTGGCGGCTGAAGTTGAGCTTGCGCTTACGACATTAATATTTTTTCTAAAATTATTTGCAATATAGGTCTGGCACTGGGAAAGGGCCTGCGGCATAGAAACAATATTTTCAATATCTTCTTTTTTGCCTTTTGAAATTAAACAATGCGAAATCGGAATGGTAAGCTCTGCGCGGATTTTCAGGTTTTCATCGGTTGTTATCAGCTTATCAATGGTTTCTCTTACAATTCCCTCTATAGAATTTTCTATAGGTAAAACCGCAATTGCATTTTCTTCTCTGTCAATTTGCTGGATTACCTTTGTGATTGTAGAAATGTCCTCTGCACGCAGCTTTAGCCCCAGATTTTCTTTAAAGGTTTCCATTGCAATTTGCGAATATGACCCGGATGGCCCCAAATATAGTATTTTTTTGATAAAATTATCCATATAATAATTTTAATACGATTAAGGTGAATATGGCAACAAGGGAAATTCAATTCGGTACAGACGGCTTTCGGGGCATTATAGCGGACGATTTCACATTTGATAATGTTGAAAGGATTACAAATGCAATAGGGGCCTACGTTTTAGGGGCTTATGAGGGCAAAACTCTTCTTATTGGCTATGACCCAAGGTTTATGGCGGATAAATTTGCGGAATTTGCGGCAGATATCCTTTCCCGCCTTGGTTTTAGGGTGTTATTAAGTTCTAAAGTTGTACCCACCCCCGTGCTTGCATATGCCGCCATGACTGAGGCGGAAAGTGCCGGTGCTATTATGTTTACAGCCTCCCACAACCCGAAAGAATACCTTGGGATTAAATTTATACCAAACTACGGGGGGCCTGCAACAAAAGAAATCACAGATAAAATTGTATCTTTAATAGATACAAAAGTGCCTGATACCAAGGCTTTAGGGGAAATTATCAAAACTGATTTCTCGGCCCCCTATTTTGAACATCTTGAAAAAATCATTGATTTTAATTTAATCGGGCAGGGCGGCGTAAAACTTATCTATGACGGGCTTTTCAGCGCATCTGTCGGTTATTTTGATAAGCTTTTAGAAAAGCATAATATACCGTTTGAAGGTGTAAACCTGCACCATGACCCGAATTTCGGGGGCGGCTTGCCGGAACCTAAGGCAAAATTTATGAAATACCATAAACAGGGGTTTTTGACGGTTGCAAATGACGGAGATGCAGACAGATACGGGATTTTGGATGAAAATGGCGAATACATAAGCCCAAACATTATATTGGCGATTTTACTAAAATATCTGAACTCTAAAGGTTTAAAGGGTAAAATGGTGAAAACTGTTGGTGTAAGCGGGATTGTGGATATTGTAGCTGAAAAGTTGGGCATTGAAACAATTACAACGGCTGTCGGGTTTAAATGGCTTTCAGAAGCTATGAGGAAAACCCCTGCAATCCTTGCAGGAGAAGACTCCGGCGGTTTAAGCACAGGGCTTCATATCCCTGAAAAAGACGGTATATTTGCTAATCTATTGATTTTAGAGGCTGTTTGCGCCTTAAAGAAGCCGCTTTTTGAACTTAAAAAAGAAATTTTGGAATTTGCAGGGCAGGAATTTTTTCAGGATAGGGTGGATATAAAATTAAAATCTGACGAAGAAAAAAATGCTGTTATGGAAAAATTTGCAAAATTCAATAATATTGCGGATTTTTGGGTATTTGAAACGATAAAAACTGACGGGGTTAAGTTCTTGTTAGAAAATAAAAATTCAAATTCTACAGGCTGGGTCTTAATGCGAAAATCAGGCACAGAGCCGCTTTTAAGATTTTATATTGAAACTTCAAACACTGATGATATAGAAAAAATTAAAGATTTTATTAACGCAAACATTTAATGGCGCCATATAGCCTCGCAGACTGCAGCTTTACAGGTATTTTTCCCGTTTAACCCAACAAGGGCGGGACTATACAGGGTGTTAATGATTTATTAGTTTGGTTTTTTCCTTCCCACACAAGGCTTTCACTTGTTTTTCTGTCATTATTTTGCCTGATTTGCCATAAATAGGCTCCGGCACTGTATCCCAAGCGTGTAAAAACGGGGAAAGTGTTGCTAAATCATACTTTCGTGGCTCTCTTGTAATGGGGGGTATTTTGGTAAAAAGACCATTAAAGAGTCGTGAGGGCGGAGGAAGTTAAATTGCGAAACACAAAAGACGACGTATTGCGTCTTTGTCCAAAATATCCCGAAATGCAAAGAGAAATTTTTGCTCAAACGGCTTTCAAATACAAGTTAAACCCAATAATAGCATATCTTGCACCTTTATATGACCCTACAATTCCTTGCGGTTCCGCCATTTCTCTCGTTTCATACTCCTCTGCCCCATACCCTGCCTGCTATACAACCCTTTTTTCCAAAAATCAAACTGCATAGAGTATACTCCAAGCTAACCCGTTTTTCACACAAGTGCCCTAACATATGGTAAGGAAATATATTAAAAACTGCCACAGGATTTTTTCCACTCTTCATAAAGCCCGTCAACAAGAATAAATCTGCCTAAAATCTGCACCTCACAGTGCTTTTGAAGAGATTTTATAAAGCAATCATTTTCGCAAAAACCTCCTGAAACACAGAGCCTGTCAGGGTTTTTGGTAAAATTCCATGCATTATATGCAATCCCTGCAATAAATTTTGAAATTGCAATTTTTGCCTCCATCCCTTTTGCAACATCATCCATAATACGCTCTAAACCAAATATACCGCAGGTTACAGGGTATTTTTCTTCACTCGGGGCAAGCTCTTTTATATTGACATTATAAAACTTTAAAAGCATCTCAATCGTTGCCCCTGTGGCGCTTGCGCAGTTTGTGTTCCAATCCATATCGGAAAATTTCTTATCCTTAAATTTAACCCATTTTATGTCCCTGCTGCCCAAATCCAGCACTATATCATCGTTTTCAAGCCATTTTGCCGCACCTTTTGCAAGGGCCACAACCTCATTTTCGTATTTTTTTATATTTTTTAAACCGGCGCTGTGCCCCGTGGCAGCCGTAAATTCCAGGTCTAAATCTTTTAAAGTGGCTGTGGGGACTATTTTATAAGATTTTTGTACCTCAAAATCCTTACCTGCAGCGGTATTGACATCTGCTGTTATTTCTAAAATCTTGCTCCATGTGGTTCCTGCATCTAAAAAATATTTTTTCATTTCTTACCTGAGCCTCAAAAATGCTTCAATTTTTGCCTTTATTGAATTGGTCGGAACACCGTCTATATCTATATAAAGGCCGTTATGCTTCCCTGCAAGGTATTTTGCAAGTTGGTTTTTAGCACAAAATGTCTGTGCAAAAAACACTGTCGGCAAGCCGTTTTCCACATACAGTTCTAATCCAATGTCAGCAGGGCTTTTAGCCTCTACACATCTTGTCCAGCCAAAAACACGGGTATTATCAGGAAATAATTCTAAAATACTGAGGTCGTTTGGCGGTACACCCCAAAATCCAAACTCTGCCTTACATTTGGACAGATTACTATAATCTTTTTCTTCAATTATATTTGCAGTAATTTTTTCGATTTTTTCCCTTAATGGCAGGCTGCTGTTTGATATCGGGGTTTCTATAAGGCTAAAATCCCTGCCATTGGCGGATTTATCATCAGTTAGGCCTTCTTCAAATATTGATATTTCAATATCAAAGCCGTAATCCTTTAAAATCTGGACTGCAAAAAATGCGCTGTCGCATTTATCCTTTCCGATAGGGGCTAAAACCTTTATCAGCCTGTCTTTTAGGTAAAATGCATTATTAAAAATATTTTTGATAATCGCACAGTACGCATCCGGCAAAACCTTGATTTCAGGGTAATTAAAGTCTATATCCAAATCTATCCATTTTGCATCCGGGTAATTTTGCTTATATTTTTTAATAATTTCAGGGTGCGGATACCCCCAAAACCCGATTATATCCTTCATTTTATATCCTTTTTATGCCAGAGAAAAGATTTCATAAATTTCTTCATCAGTTAATTCAGTGATTATCTTTTCACCGGTAAATACCGCAGCATCAGCCAGTTCCCGCTTATCTTTAATTATTTTATCAATCTTTTCTTCAAAAGTTGAAAGGGTGATAAACCTGTGTACCATAACGTTTTTATCCTGCCCGATACGGTATGTTCTGTCTGTGGCCTGGTCTTCAACCGCGGGGTTCCACCATAAATCATAGTGTATAACATTGCTGGCCGAAGTCAGGTTCAGCCCCAAGCCGCCGGCTTTTAGGGATAATATCATAATTTTTCTTTGAATATTATCGGAAAATTCTTTAATCATCTCTTCTCTTGCTTTGACATTCAAAGAACCGTGGAAAAACAGCGGGTTTTGGCTGAATTCATCAGCAATTATTTTTTCTAAAATCGCGCCCATTTCCTTATATTGTGTAAATATCAGCACCTTTTCATCGTTATCAAGAATGTTTGTAAGGATAGACATAAGCTTTTCAGTCTTGCCTGATGCGCTTCTTCCCATATCCCCGTGTTTTAAATAGTGATAAGGGTGGTTGCACACCTGTTTTAGGGAGGTTATAAGCTTAAAGATAGCGCCCCGCCTGTTTATACCCTCTTTTGCGGATTGAACTTCCTGCATTGATTGGTTTAAAACCCTTTCATACAGGGCTGCCTGCGGTTTTGTAAGATAGCAAAATTCGTCTAATACCACTTTTTCCGGCAAATCCGAGATAATCATTTTGTCGGTTTTTAAACGCCTTAACATAAAAGGTGAAATTGCCTTTTGAAGCTTATGAGCTCTTTGGGTTTCTTTAAATCTTTCAATAGGTATAGAATAATTTTTGCCAAAATCGTTGATAGAACCCAGATATCCCTTATTTATAAAGTCAAATATGCTCCATAATTCTGAAAGCCTGTTTTCAACCGGAGTACCTGTCATTGCTATTTTCATATCGGCTTTAATTGCTTTTACCGCCTGAGTTTGGGAGGTTGACGGGTTTTTGATATTTTGTGCTTCATCAATAATCACCAAATCCCAATTGTGCTTTTTAAACTCTTCAATATCAATTCTTAAAATTGCATATGTGGTTAAGATAACATCACAATCTATGTTGAATTCTCTGTTAAACCCATGGTATGTGAATACATCAAGACTTGGGGCAAAGTTTTGAAATTCCCTTTCCCAGTTGCCAAGAAGGGTTGTGGGGCATATTACAACCACAGGCTTTTTAAGTTTCTTTTCTTCCTTAAGTTTTAAAATGAGGCTTATTACCTGTATTGTTTTACCAAGACCCATATCATCCGCTATACAGCAGCCAAAGCCCTTCATAACGTTTGTATACAGCCACCTGAACCCTACTTCCTGATAAGGCCTCAATGTGCCGTCAAGCGCGCTTGGCAGGTTAATATCTTCAACCTTTGTAAAGTTGCTTATAACCTTTGCAAAGGCTTCATCATAATCAAAATCATATTCATCAATTTTGCCTGATAAGCTGTGGTGCAAAAGCTCCATTTTGTTCATTACAAAATCAGGCTTTTTCTTCAGTCTTTCAAGTAATTTTTCGGTTTCTTCTTTATCGATAAGGATATATTTATCCTTGTATTGAATTAGACCGTTTGTGTTTGCGGCAAGTTTTTGAAATTCTTCCGCAGAAATTTTTTCATTATCCCCGAGTGCCACCTCAATTGAAAAATCCATAATTTCATCAAGAGATATTGTAGAGGAATTAGACATATTTAAAATTTCATTAATATCATTAAGTCTTTTTTGTTTAACCCTTGCATTAATTGAGGCCCTTGGGATGATTATATTATCCATACCTTTTGGAAGGTTAACCTCCATATCGGCCTGCGCAAGATAATAAGTAATCTGGGTTATCATCTTATAAACGCCTGAAAGGTCAAGCTCCATGGTGGTATCTTCAAGGTCTTCAATATATTTTGTGGCCCAGTTTATTTGTTTTTCAATTATTGTTTTATCTGCTTCATTTAGGTTTTCAAGGTCTAAAGTTTCGCCTGTATGCTTATTTTTAGCGGATATTCTAAGCAGGAATTTTTCATCATCCCCTGTTTTTTCAAGCTTTTCTATGTTAAATACAGGCACAATATCATAGGTGCCAAGGCTCATTTCATCAAGCCAGGTTTGTATATCCTCGCCAAGGTCGTTGCCTTTAAGCATTCTTTTATGTACGGCGGATTTTACAAAATAAGGGGCGGATTTTAAATCTTTGAATTTAAAGTGTTTAACATTTAAGAAATTAAATATTAAATAGTTTAAATACCTTTCGATAAGTTTTTTGGTTGTATTTTGGTCAATAAACTCATTATTTATAATCTCTAAATAGGCATTGAGGTAATCTTTATTTTTGAAATAAGGTTCCCATATTATTGAAAAAGTATCCTTTTTGAATTTAACGGAAGGAATAAAATTTAATTTTTCAATGGTTTTCTTTACAAATGTTGAAAGATAGAAATAAAATTTATAGTTTTCAGTTAGATCATCAGTTATTTCTATATTTTCAGCTAATCCTGTAAAATATTCAAAAAATAAATCAAGCGGGATATTGTATCCGTATTTATCCCCCTTATATTCTGCCCGAAGGCGATACAAACTGCCTTTTGATTTCAGATAATAATCGAAATTGTAAGGAGGTGTAATAAAAATTTCTGCATTATTATCCCGGTTTTCAAAGATTATATCCGTTGTTCTAAGAATAGGGTTTTTAGTATCAAAAGTATCTGCAAATTCTTCTTCAATAAGCTCGTAAATTAAAGAAAGTGTGTATCTGAAGTCCTTGTTTTTTTGGCTGTATGGGTTAGAACCTAAATTTAAAAGGAGCTTTTCTACATCATTTTTCTTGAATGTTAAGTTCTCATGTTTCATAAGTTCTCTTATTTTATTATAAAAACAATTTGTTGTATAATAGTTTTATAGGATTTTTTATGAAATATGCTGTAAGAATTATTAAAAACCAATTTTACCCGCTTAAAATAAGTGAGGGTATAAAGCTGAACCATGGGGATATGGTGCTTGTGCGCACAGAAAAAGGGGAAGAAGCTCACAAAGTTTTTCTTGTAAATTCAGAAATTTCGACCCAATGGGAAAAATTTAAACCTGAACCGCTGCCTTTTATAAGGACAATGAATGCACGGGACTTAACAGAGCTTGAAGAGATTAAAAAGCTTGAAGTGCAGGCTCTTTATAAATGCAGAGAGTTTGCGGAAAAAAGAAAACTTTCAATGAACCTTATCCAATCAAGGTATACATTTGACAGGAAAAAAATCACATTTTATTATACAGCGCCTGAAAGGGTTGATTTTAGGGAGCTTTTAAAAGATTTAACCCAGGAATTTAAACGTGTAAGAATAGATTTAAGACATATAGGTGTTAGGGATGAAACCAGCATCCTGCAAGGAATAGGGGTTTGCGGGCAGGCGTATTGCTGCTGCAGCTTTTTAAAAAAGTTTGAATCTGTTAATACAAAGCTTGCAAAAGATCAGGGTATACCTATGACACCGGGGAAAATTACAGGCTCTTGCGGAAGGCTTTTATGTTGTCTTAATTATGAGTATTCTAATTATCTTGAGGCCGCAAAACATTTGCCTCCTGTTGGTTCCGGTGTTATGACGCCTGACGGGTTGGGCAAGGTTGCAATGCTTAATTTTCTGAAAAAAACTGTTGGTGTAAAGCTTGAAGATGGCAAAATTAAAGATTATTCAAAAGATGATATTGAAATGATAGACGGCGAAGTAAATATTGAAATTGAAGGCACCGATAACCGCCTGAACTATTCAGAAGAGGGCGAAACTATTGATATTAAATCACTAGACAATGATAAAAATTCATCTACAGGTAATATTTAAGTTTAAGGAAATTTATGATAGAAAAAGAGGTTTCAAGTAAAAAATTATCCGCAGCTGCCGCAAGGATTTTGGATGACAGAAAAGCAAGCGATATCCTTGTTTTGAATGTGGCAAATGTATGTGTATTATCGGATTATTTTGTAATAGCATCAGCCTCATCTACCACACAGGTAAAAGGGTTGACATCAGGCCTTAGGGAAAAAATTAAAGAGCTTTTCGGCCGTATTCCGAACGGGGATGAAAATGACCTTAAAAACAGGTGGAATTTGCTTGATTATGGGGATGTGATTGTGCATATTATGTACAATGATGAAAGAGAAACTTATGCCCTTGAAAAATTCTGGAACCATGCGCTAAAAATCCCGAGAGAAGAGTGGGAAAAAGAATCGGAAGAATTTTCTGCGTATAAATAAATAAGATTATTTAAAATATATTATTTTAAAAAATTGCTAATTTTTATTTAACTGGTAAAATATTGCTATAAATTTTTTATATTTAGTCTGGTAATAAGTATAGATATACAAGGTTTTTAGTTTAATTCAGCATGCAAGGATTTTGTTGCTTTTTAGTGTCAAATATCCTTGCTTTTTTTAAGCATGAAAAACGCCCTCGACCTTATGCCTCGGGCGTTTTAGACTTTTTAATAATATATTTCTACACTTCTTCTGTTTCGGTTTCTTCTTCAACAATTGCTTCTTTAATTGTTTCAGATGCGCTAACTGCCACTCTTAATTGAGCTTTAACCTTTGAAGAAAGCTTAATTGTCATATTGAAATCTCCAACATGGTTAATTGGGTTATCAAGAGTAATGGTTTTTCTGTCAACCTCAATACCTGTTTTTGCAAGGATTTCTTCAGCAAGTTTTTTAGTTGTAATAGTACCAAATAATTTACCTGATTCTCCTGCTTTTGCAGAAAGTTCAATAACTTCTGCCGCCTGGATTTTTTCTGCTGTTTGAAGAGCCTCTTGGTGAAGTTTTTCAGCCTTGGCTTTAATTCTTGCCATATCTCTTTCTCTGGCATCAAGAGAGCCTTTTGTCGCCTTTTCAGCAAGGTTGTTAGGGATAAGGTAATTTCTTGCATATCCGTCTTTAACATTAACTATATCGCCAACTTCGCCAATATTTTGTACATCTTTTTTAAGTATAAGTTGCATTTTTATCTCCTTGTAATTTTGTCTTTAAGTAAGGCTATCTTAAATAAAACATTACCGTTTTTCAAGTCTTGCGTTAAAATTTGTTATTTTTTCTTCTTGGAAGTCTTTTGCGGCACTGCTTTTTTAGCATCCCCCTCTTCTGAAACATCCTTATCTTCGGAATTTTCAGCATTTGTTTCATCTTTTAGAGGGTTAATTTCTTCTTTATTTCCTTCTTCGGCCTCTTCTTTATCCTTGATATTTTTTTGTGCCTGTTCTATAAGGTCATTATCTATTTCGCCGTCAGCAAGAGCCATGGCCTTTTCTTTAATTAAATTTTCAAGTTCTTTAACTATTTCTTCAGCCTTCTTTTGGTTTTTTAAATCCTGCTCTTTAATGGTTGCATCAATCTCATCATCCGTTTTTGCACGCACAACAGGAATGCTTAATCCAAGCACGGTTTTATCATCCATGGCATCAATTTGCAGTTGAAAATTTTCATCGTCAATTTCCATATATTTTGAAACAACCGATACAAGCTCTTCTCTCATCATTTGTATGGCACGCTCGGAAAATCCTGCCCTGTCTTGCAAAAGCACGGTTTTTAATCTGTTTACGGCAACCCCTTTTGTAGGGTCAATGGGTTCTTCGGGGCCGGTAAAAAAGCTTAAAACCTTATTGTATAAATCATGAAAAATATCTTTCATTATTCAGCCTTCGCTTTCTTAGCGTTTGAAAAGAATTTTTTGATTTTTTCTATGATATTTTTTGGCTGGTCTATATCAAGGAAAGGCACATCTTCTCCTTTAATCCTTCTTGCAACATTTAAGTATGCCTGCCCTGCAAGTGATTTTTCATCGTTTACAATAGGCTCACCCTTGTTTGTAGAGGTGATAACGCCTGTATCTTCAGGGATTATGCCGATAAGTTCCGCTGATAATATTTCAACAACATCATCAACACTCATCATATCGTTTGATTTGATAAGGTTAGGTCTTACCCTGTTTACAAGCAATCTGTATCTTTTAACATCTTCTTTTGATTCTAAAAGGCCGATAATCCTATCCGCATCACGAATAGCTGACATCTCGGGTGTTGTCACAACAATAGCCTCATTTGCCCCTGCAACCGCATTTTGAAATCCTTGTTCAATACCTGCCGGGCAATCAACAAGAATATAATCAAAATCTTTTTTAAGGGTTTCGCAAATTTCCTTTAATTGGTCGGCATTTACTGCTGATTTATCCCTTGTTTGTGCCGCTGCAAGCAAACAAAGGTTAGGGTTTTTCTTATCCTTTACAAGGGCTTGTTTTAATTTGCATCTTTCTTCAACTACATCCACAATTGTATACACTATGCGGTTTTCAAGGCCAAGCAATAAGTCTAAGTTTCTAAGACCGATATCTGTATCAATTAATACTACTTTATTTCCGCCCTTTGCAAGTGCGGTGCCTATATTAGCGGAAGTTGTGGTTTTACCTACCCCGCCCTTCCCTGATGTAATTACTATAACGGAACCTGTCATATATCTTTACTCCTATTGGTTAGCCATTTTAAACAACACAATATTATCATCCACAATCCTTGCCTCTTCAGGTGTGAATATTGCGGATTTTACAATATAGGGGATATTGCCGCTATCAGGGCGTCTTGAATAGCAATTTGCTATTCTTAGCTGTACAGCGTTCATTTTTAATGCCCTGATTTTAGCATTTCTATTTCCTTTGGAGCCGGCATGGGCAATTGAGCCAAGCACTCCCCATACGGTGATATCGCCTGATGCTTTAATTTCAGAGCCCGGGTGGCAATCGCCTATAATTACTATATTGCCGTCAAATTCAAGCGTTTGGCCGCTTCTAAGTGTTTGATTAACATAAATTGTCTGTTTATCATCAATTGTTACGGGGTCATCTGTCGGCGGGGCATAAAAATCAACCTCTTCAAGGTCCTCTTCATCCTGAAGATTAACATCACTTGCCTTTTTATAAACAGTGATAACCTGTCTTTTAAGTCCGTCTTCAATTTCTTCATGCTGAGGGGCTGCAGGTGCAGAAGATGTTTCATTCACCGTTTCAACAGGCTCAGTATTTTTATTAAATTTTCCCTTTGCGGCCTCATTTCGTATTTCATTTTTCAGTTCGTCAAATTTATTTTCTACCCTTGGGGCTGCAGGTTTTGGGGTCTCTTGCTGTATGTTTTTTTGTACATTCTCCGGTTCTATCATAAGCTCAATACCTTTTTGTTCGGGCATTGTTTTTTCCGGTTTTGTTTCAGGTTCATTTTCAATCTGCAAAGCAGGAGCCTGTTCTTGTATTTTCTGCACTTTTGTTTGTTTTACCCTTATTCCCATGCTTTCACAAGCGTTTTGCGTAATTAAAGATGTTGTTTCAACATTTACAAGTTGGGAATTGTAGCTTTCAATCAAAGATTTAATGCTTAAAATCTGTGATTGGTTTAAAACGTTGTCTTTAAGCTTAAGTGAAATTCCTCTGCCTGAAGCATTAGGTATTTCAAGCGCCAAAGAAACATTGTTAATAATCTCACCTGTGTTGTCACATTCGCTAAGGTCTATGACAAATAGTCCAATATTCTCTTCCATAAAAACATACCTCAAAAATAACTTATATCCAGAATATCTTAAAATTGAGATAAAAACAATTAATTATAAAGAAAAATTGCGCAAAAGTTCATGATTTAGGGCAATTTTTGTTCTTCATATGGTTTAATTAATGTGTGGAAAATTTTAATTTGAATTAGCCTAAAATGCAGACAACATCGCTCCAAAATATAGTAAATACTTATACATTCAGGGATTTTCATACCCCAAACAGTGCCTTGTGCAAAAGTCTGGCAAATCATAGCCACAAAGAAAATTTTAGTGCAGCTGAAACTGAATATGTTAAAAAAGCCGGCAAATTTAAAAATGCAGCACCGCTTTTAGGGGCTGTTATAGGTGCTGTTTTACCTATTGTTCTTTTAAATAAAGTATCCGGTAAAAAGCTTGATTTTAAAGCTATAAAGGATATGAGCGCGCTTGATAAGCTGAAAGAAATAGGCGAATATTTTGAAATAGACAGCGTTAAAAAAATTCTATCCACTGCGGCGGGTGCTATAGCAGGCGGTCTTGCAGGCGGTTTAACTGCCGATACAAATAAAGAAAACCGAAAAGAAAAAATTAAAGAGGCTGTTTTTGAAATGACAAATATAACCGTACCCACTTTGTGTACCGCAGGTATACTTAAAATTTTAGAATCAAAAGGGTTGAATAAAGGATTTGGCAAAGCTTTGCCTGTGGTGCTTGGCCTTAGTATCGGTGTTCCGTTGGCGGCAAAAATTTCAGGTATAGCGGGCAAAAAAATATTTAAAGAGGATGATTCCGAACAAAGAAAATTCAAACCGTCTGATTTACTCGTGCACACGGATGATATAGTTGCAGTGCTCGCGCTTTCAAAAATACCTTTCTTTCAAAAAATTCAGCTTGATAAAGTACTTGCTCTTATTTATGCTAAATGCGGCTATGAGGCAGGCTCTAAAGATGAACATTCAAAAGGACATCATCATTAATCTATAATTCTTTCGTTGCATTTAACATCAAGATTATCTTTGCATCTGTTTACGTGTTGAACAAATAAATCTCTTGCATTCAGGTTCATTTTTTCAGCCTTGTTAAAAAGCTCTTTATTAATCAAAGGATTTTTGGATTTCATAAAATATTTTCGCGGATTTACAATTGTGTATTCAGCATTCAAATCTAAAGACCTGCCGTAGTTTTCAACATATACATATTTACTTAAATTTTCAAAGCTTTCTCCGTCATGGTATTTTTGGAGGATTAAATCTCTGTTGATAACCAGGCCTGAATAATGTATTAATGGTTTTCTTTCGTTTCTGGGCTCATTAAATAAAAGATTATCCAAGATAAGTTCCATAAGTATTTCGCCCGAAACTTTGTTTTTATATAATTCTGCATCCTTGTGTACAATACCTGCAAGTACATTAAGCATTTGCATATTGTTGGCGCCGCCTGCGTTTTCTGTTTCCAAAGATGACCTTACGGAGGATGCATTTAGTGCAAAAATATCTGCATCAGGGTCAGTTTTTTGTATTTCATTTAGTATAGAATCAGTTATAAAATTTGCAAGATAGCTGTTTTCAACCCTTACATTTTCATCCGATAAAGTCTTAATCCCGGGCTTATCGGGTTTTATTTTATATTCTTTGGCTAAATCTTTTGCAAAAATTTTGTCATAAAATTTCCTAAAAAATCCTGTTCTTTCAGGTTCTTCCTTAAACGGTCTGTGGATAGAAAGTTCAGTGTTGTCTTTAACATTGCCGTTATCGTCAATGTGTAATTTAACGTTTGCATATTTTTCAAAATTTTGTGACAGCTCAATTATCTTTACGCCGTTTATGGTGGTTTCCGTATCTTTATGTATGTGGGCGTCAAGTATTACATTTATATTCTTTTTGCCCATTTTTTGTGCAAGATTTTGAGCAAAATCCATTCCGGTATGGCAGCCAACAACCACAAGGCCTTTAGGGTTTTTCTTTTTAAATTGTTTAATCAATTTTACTGTTTCATTAAATGTTTCTTTATAATCTTTTTCCGTTGTCAGTTTTTCAGCTTTAAACGGATTATTTATAAAGTTTACGCCCTGCATATCTTTTCTGTAATAGGACATATTAATGGGGCTGATACCTAAAATGAGCATTTTGTGGGTAATATCCGGATTTTTGTCATCCTCAATATCAACAATTTCCTGTCTTACAATCTTGCCTTTATCAATTTGTTTTTGAAGTGTCGGTGAATTTTCAAAATCTAAATTTGTAATTATGGTTTTAGCCTTAATTTTATCTATAATCTTTGCAAATTCAAATTCTCCGCCGTCTGTTTCGTGGTTTCCGGCTATAAAATATGCGGCATTATTTCCTAGGTTTCGCATTTTATCTGCAAATTTATTGAAAAATTTTATTTGAAAATCATTTGAATTGGCATTTATATCTGAACGATATCCGGTTGTGGCGCCTGATATAAACCAATCCCCTGCAACAAGCAAAATATTTTTATTCCCTTTTTTATCCTCTAAAAATAAATCGTCCCTGTTTGCTTTCATGCTTTCATAAAAACCGTCAAGTTTTTCAAGGTTTCCGTGTGTATCTGAAAAAGCATTAATACTTACGTTTGCACCTTTAAAATTCGGTCTGTATAAATTTTGATACGGGGTTATTCTCATTGTGTATATTTTAATAACTGTAAATAAAAAAAATTGATAATAAGTAAATGTTTTGTTAATATTTCGTTATGAAAAGAAGATTTTTGTTTTTGGGTTTATATACATTATTATTGTCTTTTATTCCTGTGGCTGCGGCAGATGAGTTTAAAGGGGTCGGGATTTCAAAGTATGCGGTTTTAGAAACCACATTTAATTATGCCCCGGTTAGGGAAAAGGCAAATGCTGATGCAGCAAGGTTCACGCATCTGAGGGAAGGTATTTCGCTTTTTGCGGATGAACAAAACTCTAAATTTTATAAGGTGGATTTAGGACTTGATAAACCATACTGGATAGAGAAAAAATATGTGGAAGTGCAGGGAGCAACTCCTGAAATAAGGGGGTCCAGTCTTTCAAAAATCAAATTTTACCAAAATAAAAATAATTATTTTGTAAAAATTAATACCCCAATTCAGACACCGTATAAAATTTATCAAAATGGTAACGGGCTTGAGTTCAAGCTTTATAATGTATCTGATTGCAAAAAAAATATAAAGGTGCGGCACAAAAAAACCAAGGACAAATTCAGTTGGTCATTAAAAAGCTTACCTGATACGCAGGGAGTGTTAACCGTTAACTATAAAAATACGGCACCTGTATATGGTTATGATGTTAAAAAGAAAGATAATGCACTTGTTTTTGAAATAAGAAAGCCTATCAAAATAAACCGCAAAAAACCGCTTAAAGGTGTGAAAATTGCGCTTGACCCAGGTCATGGCGGTTGGGAGCCAGGGGTAGTTTCAGGCGGCTACAAGGAAAAAGATGTAAATCTTGAAATAACAAAACAGCTAAATAAGTCCCTGAAAAAAAGAGGCGCAAAAACATTTTTAACAAGGCACAAAGACATTTATGCCGATTTGTATGACAGAGTTGATTTTGCAAAAGAAAATAAGGCGGATTTTTTAATAAGTATTCATCAAAATTCCCTTCCAAATCCTGAGTATTATGAAAAAAAACACGGTGCAGGGGTATATTATTACAATGAAAATGCCAAAATGTTAGCAAATGTTGTGCAAAAAAATCTGGTAAAAGAAACCGGTTTCAGGGATGATGGGGTATTTAACAGGTCCTTTGCTGTTACAAGGAGTACGAACCCTGTAAGTATCCTTGTTGAATGTGGGTATTTAATCCACCCTGAAGAAAGAGCAAAACTTACGAATAAGAAATTTCAAAAAATAGTGGCAAAAGGCATAACAGACGGTATGGAAGAGTATTTAAAGGGCGCATCAAATTCAGCCCTATAAGCTTTGCGCAAGCGTTTTGAGGCTTTTATGATGAATTCTTTGCCACTCTAGATATGAAATTATATCTTTTACGTTCCGCTTTTCCATGAATTCAAGTATTCAACCTGCTCATCCGTAAGCCTGTCTATTTCAATCCCCATAGATTTTAATTTAATCTCTGCAATCTGCACGTCCACCTCTCTTGGCAGGGTGTACAGCTTGTTTTGAAGTTTGCCCTTGTTTTTAAGCACAAATTCTATGCCAAGTGCCTGATTTGCAAAGCTCATATCCATAACGCTTGCAGGGTGGCCTTCTGCACCGACTAAATTTATTAAACGGCCTTCTGCAAGCACATAAATACTTTTACCGTTGTCTAAAACCCACTCATCAAGGCTTGGGCGAATATTTTTGTATTCTTTAACGTGTTTTCTAAGCCCGTTAACATTTACCTCGACATCAAAATGCCCGGCGTTTGATACAAAAGCACCGTGTTTCATACTTAAAAGGTGCTCTGTATCTATAACATTTTTATCCCCTGTAACGGTAAGGAAAATATCTCCTTTTTTTGCGGCATCTTTAATAGGCATTACCCTAAAGCCGTCCATTACAGCCTCAAGTGCCTTTAGAGGGTCAACTTCTGTTACTATAACATTTGCACCCATACCTCTTGCACGCATTGCGGCCCCTTTGCCGCACCAACCGTAACCTGCAACCACAAAGGTTTTTCCGGAAATTAAAATGTTTGTGGTACGGATAATCCCGTCAAGTGCACTTTGTCCGGTGCCGTAACGGTTATCGTAAAGGTGCTTTGTAAGGCTTGAATTAACCCCTAATGCCGGGAATTCAAGCGAGCCATCCTTTTCCATAGCCTCTAACCTGATAATTCCTGTTGTGGTTTCTTCTGTTGAGCCAATGATATTCGGGATTAAATCCCTTCTTGTTTTATGAACGGTTGCCACTAAATCGCATCCGTCATCAATAATCAAATGCGGCTTGTGGTCAAGTGCAGCCTGTACGTGCCTTGCATAGGTTTCTTTATCTTCGCCGGCTACTGCAAACACCGGAATGCCCCAATATTTTACCAAAGCTGCCGCCACATCATCCTGTGTTGATAATGGGTTAGAGGCTGCAAGCACAGCATCTGCACCGCCTTCTTTCATTGCAATACAAAGGGCTGCAGTTTCTTTTGTTACATGCACGCATGCAGTCAGCCTAAGGCCTGCAAACGGTTTTTCTTTTTTAAATCTTTCCGTAATATTTGCTAAAACAGGCATATCTTTTTGTGCCCATTCAATATTCTTTTTGCCTTGTTCGGCCAAGTTTATATCTTTTACTTCGTAAGCTATTGTTGTTGTCATAATTTCAAACCTCCGGCAGTTTCTTTTTTGTGTTTTCTGCCTCTTATTTCCATTTTACGCTAAAAATGTTAACACAAAAAATGTTTTTGTGCTAATATCTATGATGAACTTTATTTAAATGTATTGCGTACAATTTAAAAAGGAGATAATTTATGTCTACAGTAGAATTTTTTACAAATTCAGAAGAGCTTAAAAAGCTTTATTCAGCTGCAAAAGCTACAATTACCGCACCTTTCTTCGGTAATAACGTAGAACCTGTTAAAACTGTTGCTGAAGCTTACAAATTAGCCCTAAGCAGCCCCGGTACAGTTGAACTTACCGGCATGCCCGTTTATCAGCCTGAAAAAATAGGCCTTCCTGCAGGTGCTAATCAATTGTTATTCAATGACGGTACTGTTGTTGGACGTTGTGCCGCTGCAAGAAGAATAGTAGGCGAACCGGGATGTGACCTTGGCTACCTTCTTCCGATTATTCGTGAAGCAGTTTACGGTACACGTGACAGATTAATGTATAAAACCGAAGTTGTTGTGGGTCTTGAAGAAGACTTTATGGTTAAAGCCCACCTTTTAATTCCTGAAGGTTTTGAAAATATTATGTATTCTTGGATGTTAAACTTCCAATACATTAACGAAATGTATTCTAATATGTATGAAAACTCAAGACCAATTGCAGAAGGCGATTTGTACATTTTCTCTGACCCGGATTGGACACATCCTGATTTTCCATACGGTTTAACATTCTTTGACCCTGAACACAATTGTGCTGCTATCCTTGGTATGAGATACTTTGGCGAACACAAAAAAGGCACATTAACACTTGCTTGGGGTTGTGCTGCAAGAAATGGTTACGCTTCTTGCCACGGCGGTATGAAAAGATATAATCTTGGAAACGACAAATCGTTCCAGGTTGCAGTGTTCGGCCTTTCAGGTTCAGGTAAATCAACAATTACCCACGCTAAACACAACAACAAATATGATATTACAGTTCTTCATGATGATGCGTTTATTATCAACGTTCATGATAAATATACTATCGCTCTTGAGCCTGCATACTTTGACAAAACTGCAGACTATCCGATGAACTGCGATGACAATAAATACATCCTTACACAACAAAACGCCGGTGTTATCGCCTCTGCTGACGGTAAATTATATTCAATAACAGAAGATATCAGAAACGGTAACGGACGTGCTGTTAAATCAAAACTATGGTCACCAAACAGGGTGGATAGAATTGACCAGCCGATTAACGCTATTTTCTGGTTAATGAAAGACCCGACAATTCCTCCTGTATTAAAATTGTCAGGTGCATCATTAGGTTCTGCTATGGGTGCAACCCTTGCAACAAAACGTTCTTCAGCTGAAAGACTGGCTAAAGGCGTTGACCCGAACGCTCTTGTTGTTGAACCTTATGCTAACCCGTTCAGAGTTTATCCTCTTGAAATGGATTACACAAGATTTAAACAGCTGATTGAAGACGGCGTTGATTGCTATATCCTTAACACAGGTGACTTTATGGGCACAAAAGTACAGCCTAAACATACACTTGGCGTTATTGAAGCAATCGTTGAAGGCACAGCAAACTTCCATAAGTGGGAAGGTTTCTCAGACATTGAAATTATGGATGTTGAAGGCTTTAATGCAAGCTTTGCAAATTCTGAATACAAAGAACAATTTGTTAAACGTATGCAGGATAGAATTGAGTTTGTTAAATCAAGAGAAACTGAAAAAGCAGGCCTTGATAAACTTCCGGCCGATGCTCTTGAAGCTCTTGAAAATGTAGTTAAACAAGCAAGCTGCGCCAGAGTGTAGTTTAAGACTTGCGATGAGCAAGGCTGAAACGAAACTGTTGATAGGCGACGTAGGATAATTGAGCACACCGGTGCGAAATACCCGCAGGGGCCAAAGCTGCGCCAAAGTGTAGTGGATTTTCGAAGTACGCAATAGTGTACCTTGCAAGGGAATATTAAATTTTCTGAGCTAGGAAATAATCTAAGACACAAGAATACATTTAACCCGGGTTTAACGCCCGGGTTATTTTTTTGTGTTGTGCCTCATAATTAAACTTATTAATTTGCGACGAGGTTTTAGCTTTGCGACGTAGGATGTGAGCCCCTTTTGAGCGAGCACCATATAACAAATAAA
>CAJTLG010000014.1 GCA_910577395.1 uncultured Vampirovibrio sp.
ATGAACAACTTTTCGGGCGCTTTTTTATGTAACCTTAAGCGCCCTTTTTTTGTGTCTACATTTCAATAATTTCCCCGGAACAAACTTTTCTGATTTCTTCCTCTGAAATTTTAGAATTGGAATCAGTATAAACATCACAGCCAATACATTCAATATTTCCCAAATTTTTAAGCTTTGAATTCCAAATATGCAAGTCAATATCTACAGTTTTAAGATTGCCGGTACTTACTATATTTGAACCTTCAAAATGTGCATCACCCGCTATATATTCAAGAGAGCCCAAATCAACTATTGATGAATTATGAAAAAGAGCATCCCCGCCTATAAATTTAAGGTTTTTGAATCCTTTTATTCTTGAATTTCTAAAATCACCATCGTAATGAATTTCTTTCACATTTTCAATAAGCTTGTTTTCATTAATACCCAAATCGCTAAAGCTTATATCAAAATCCGGCTGTTCATAGTGGGATATATTAAATGTACCGTCTTCATTTTCAGATGTTTCAAACTCAAAATAGTTAAAAATTTCAATCGGGGTTGCATACTCTAAATCTTTTTTTATTTGCTCTATTCTTGTAGTCAGCCTTTCACTTTCCTTGATTTTTTGATAAATATCTGTTGTTATGCGGTGTCTGTTCTTTTTGATGTATCTTTTAACCGTATCAACATAATCCACGGGGATTTTATAATCATTCAATTCACCTTGAATTTCAGATATTTTGCCGTCTTTAAAAACCATACCGATTTTTGGCTTACCGTTTTCAAGATAAATATGAAAATCATCATTTTCCAATTTTGCACAATCACCAGCATCCTTTGTGCACCAGGTTTTACAGGATAATGCATTTAATTTTCTAACATTATTTTCAAAGTGTTTATAGTCGCTTTCCTTACTTGGAATTACAATCCAACCTGTTTTATTTTTTCCAAGCTCTTTTGTATAGGAACTTTGCATTTTTTCATTATACAATTTTAAAAAGCTAATCTGGCATTTTCTATTTTTTATTGCAGCGTTTTCTATTTCATGTATTGTACTTTCTAATACACCTTTGTTTGGAGAAGGAGGGAGGATATCTGTATTTTCACTCAAATCTCTTGTAATTTCATCTAAAATCAGCAATTTATGGGCAGGTGTAAATTTTCTTTCATGTTTTAGCAAATATTCCCATTCGCTTAAAATATTCTCCCTTTTGTACTCAGTATCTTCCTGTCTGCCCGGAAAATTTTTATGTTCTATTTCGGCAATTCTTTCATTGCACCAATTGTGAAAATCTTCTATTGAGTGAAACTTTTCAATAGGTGCTTTAAACTTATTTACAACAAGTAAATCAATACCGTTTATTTCATTCTTTTTCATTGCCCCAAAAGACACTGTGTCGTATGGCAAAGAGCGTATCAATCCTAAATTTGAAAAATTTCGGTGTGCTTGAAAAGGACTGTTAAAATATGTATTAACACTTATTATTGGTATTTTCATACATTTATAAAACCAACACACAAATAAGATTGCCTTTATGGTAAAATCAGGCTATGAGGATTAATAAATATATAGCACAATCAGGCATAGCATCAAGACGAAAAGCTGACGAGCTTGTAACCGGCGGCAAAGTAAAGGTTAACGGAGAGATTGTAACCCTTTTAGGGTATGAAATCCGCCGCAGGGATAAAGTAACGGTGGACGGCAAGCTTGTGCAGAGTAAAAAATATGAATACTTTAAATTTTATAAGCCCGCAGGCTATATAACAACCTCAAATGATGAAAAGGGCAGAAAAACAATTTATGATATTTTGCCCGATGAAATGCATACCTTTAAACCTGTAGGCAGATTGGATAAGGATTCTTCCGGGCTTATTATCCTCACAAATGACGGAGATTTGATTTATGAACTTACCCACCCCTCTATCAAAGTTTCAAAACTTTACAGGGTAACCGTGGACGCAAAATTAACCCAAAAAGAGCTTGAAACACTTGCAGGCGGAATAGAAATCGAAAAAGGAAAAATTGCATACGCTGATGTACGGGTGATAGAAACAACAAACAAAGAAACTCTTTTAGAGATGACACTTTATCAGGGAATGAACCGTCAAATCCGCAAAATGGTTGAATTTTTAGGCCATAATGTAATTTCGCTTAAAAGAATACGCCATGGTACAATTGATTTAACCGGGCTTAAAAAAGGACAGTTTAAATCTCTAAAACCAAGACAAATAAAAGAATTAAGAAGCTATATAGATAAAATTGTAAATAGTAAGGAAGAAGACAATGCTTGACATTAAATTAATCAGAGAAAACCCTGAAAAAATCAATGAACTGCTTAAAAGAAGAAACCCAAACCTTTCTATTAATGAGGTTTTAGAGATTGATAATGAAAGAAGAAAGCTGCAATTTCAGGCAGATGAACTTCGCGCCAAAAGAAAAACCATGTCACAGAGCATTGGAGAGATGAAAAAAGCCGGTCAAAATACAGATACTTTACAGGCTGAAGTAAAAGAAATGGCCGATGAAATCAAAGAATTGGAAGAAAAACAGGCAGAGCTTGACACAAAACAAAGAGATTTTCTTTTGTGCACACCAAATACACCCGATGAAAATATTGCAATCGGGACAGATGAAACCTTTAATATAGTAAAAAAAGTAGTGGGTGAACCGACCAAAAAAGATTATGAATTAAAACCGCATTGGGATTTAGGAGCAGATCTCGGGTTATTGGATTTTGAACGCGGCGTAAAGCTTGCGCATACAAGATTTAGTCTTTATAGAGGCAAAGGGGCGGCCTTAGAGCGTGCCATTATAAATTTCTTTTTAGAGGTGCATACTCAAGAGCACGGATACGAAGAGATTTTACCGCCGATACTTGTAAATTCTGCTGCTATGACAGGTACCGGACAGCTTCCAAAGTTTAAAGAAGATATGTTTAAATGCGTGGATGAGGATTTATTCCTGATACCGACAGCGGAAGTGCCTGTTACAAACATTTATCAAAATGAAATATTAAATGAAGAAGACCTTCCTAAATATATGACGGCATATACGCCATGCTTTAGACGCGAGGCGGGTTCTGCCGGAAAAGACACAAGGGGCCTAATCAGACTGCACCAGTTTAACAAGGTGGAGCTTGTAAAATTAACAACTCCGGAAACCAGCGAAGAAGAACACGAAAAACTGACTTTAAACGCCGAAAGAGTATTAGAGCTTTTAAATCTGCCGTTTAGAAGGGTGGAGCTTTGCACGGGCGACATTGGGTTTAGTGCTAAAAAATGCTATGATTTAGAAGTGTGGCTGCCCTCATACAATAATTACAAAGAAATTTCAAGCTGTTCAAACTTTGGGGATTTCCAGGCAAGAAGGGCAAATATCCGATACAGAAACAAGCAAACCGGTAAAACCGAATTTGTACACACATTAAACGGCTCAGGGCTTGCTGTTGGCAGGACGTTTGCTGCAATACTTGAAAATTTCCAAACAGAGGACGGGCATATTATAATCCCTGAAGTTTTACGCAAATACACGGGGTTTGATATTATATAACAGGCTGCAAACGTTCTCTTTTCATTACAGGATATTTTGGACAAAGACGCAAGGTGTCGTCTTTTGTGCTCCGCAATTTAACTTCCTCCGCCCTCACGTCACCTAACGGCTTCGCCGACGGATACAGGCTCACACGCATCGCTAAAGCTCTGCGGTTCCCTTTGCATCTTTAATGGTCTTTTTACCAAAATATCCCTCCATTTCAAGAGAAACAGGTTTTTGAATTTTAGGCTTGTTCCCAAGCTGTTATTTTAATCTTCTTTATTCACGGTTTTAACGGGGTCTTTAAGGATTAGAGAATTATCCTTAAAAGAAATATCGAGCGTATAATTGCTTGCCTCTTTGGGATTTATACCTAAGAGTTCAAGAAAAACAGGGCTTAACGTAACGCCGACACTTGTTGAACTGAGTTTCATTATCTTTTTTCTCATTCTTAGATTATAACTTTTATTAAGTTTTGATACTATTTTATTACAAAATATATAAAAATATATATTTTAATAGTAATATTAATAGCAATTTACATATTATCTAAGGAGAAAATATTATGTGCGCTGAAAAAATTGAAGGAATAATGGATAATGAAATTGCGACCCTCAGGGGCAAACTTCTTGATGCTGAAAATGTGGCATGCCGGCTTGAGGATATAAACAATCTTTTTATACCGTTTGCAAACGAAAATTGCCCGGAAGGCACGGTTGTAGCAGGGTTATTTCAAGAGCAGATTGACACTTTGCACAGTATAGTTAAATTTTAGTATAATGTTTAAATACATTTTGGAGTTTGAGATTTGAGAAAATTAAGCTTTGATACGCCGGATGAGGCATTAAATTTCCTATTAGAAGGAAATAAAAAATTTATCGAAGGAAAGCCCGAAATTAAAAATTATTGTTTTGATTCAATGAAAGAAAGCCTTGAAACGGGTCAAAAACCTTATGCAATAGTACTTGGGTGCTCTGATTCAAGGGTAAGCCCCGAAATCCTTTTTGATACGGGGTTAGGGGAATTATTCTGCGTGCGTACGGCAGGAAACACTATAGGCCCGAATGTCCTTGAGAGCATAGAATATGCCGTTAAAAAGCTCCAGATAAAACTTTTGATTGTACTTGGGCATCAGGATTGCGGCGTTATGAAATATGCAATGAATGCACCCCTATACAACGATTGTTTTGAAAACCTTATATATCAGGTGCAATCCGTAAAACATGAAAAGGGGTTAGATGATTACGATGCACTTGCAAAAGAATATCTTGAAGTGTGCAAACACAGGCTGCTTGTAAAATCAAACATCATTGCAAATGCCTGCAAAAATGAGGGGTTAAAAATAGCTAAGGCTTATTTTGATATCCATACGGGATTGATTAATGTTGTAGAATAAGGAACAAAATGACACAGGAAGCAGCAGATGAGCTTATACAAACAGGGATTATAAAAGCGCAAAGACGGCGTACAAAAACCCTTATTCTTTCAATACTTGCAGGTGCATTCATTGCACTTGGGGCTTATTCAAGCCTGCTTGTAAGAATTGGGGTCAGTATAGGGTTTGGCAAATTCCTTGCAGGTATTGTGTTTTCAACGGGCCTTATTATGATAACCCTTACCGGAGCAGAGCTCTTTACGGGCAATGTACTTATGACACTATCATTTCTTGAAAAGAAAATAACTGCACGCAAACTTTTTAAAAACTGGTTTATTGTATATTTCGGAAATTTTATCGGGGCTATGATTGCAACAGCCCTTATTATGTTCAGCACAACGCACACAAATGACTACTTAACCATTGCAAATACCTTAGCTCACAATAAGGTAAACCTTAGCTATGCAAATTGCCTTTTAAGCGGAATACTTTGTAACTGGCTTGTATGTATGGCAGTGTATATGGCACAGTGTTCAAAAAATATTACCGGTAAAATCTTTGGGATAGTGTTTCCTATTTCAATTTTTATAATAGCAGGGTACGAACACTGTGTAGCCAATATGTTTTTTATCCCCTGCGGAATAATATCGAAATACCTTTTAACAGCCGGCGGATTTCAGATAACATTATCAGCCTTTATAAAAAATATGATACCTGTAACCCTTGGAAATATAGCAGGAGCATTTATTTTTGTGGCCCTTCCTTTTTGGAAAGTGCATAAACGGTGATATTACCTTAAGATGTTATTCCGAGGGCGCCTATTTTAATTTTTTTAAGCTTTTTTTGAATTTCAAGTGCATTTGGCATATTTTTTACTAAAAGCTCATAAAAAGCCTTTTGATGGTTTTTGTGCACAGTGTGGGTAAGTTCATGAAGCAAAACATAATCAATATATTCATCCCCCAAGGCCACAAGATTAAGGTTTAAATTTATATTGTTCTTAAATGAACAGCTGCCCCAAACTGTTTTTTGGTTTTTAATAAACACCTTACCATATTTAAACCCGTATTTTAATGCAAGTTCTTCAAGTCTTTTAGGAAGGATTGTATGTGCAAGTTTTCTTCTTTTGGCTATTATATCCGGTGAGAGTGCCGTCTTACTTTGTGTTGCAATTGTTTTTTGTATCCAATCCATGTTTTTTAGAACAAATTCCTTTGCAACAGCATATGATACACGGCAAGGAAGTGTTACAAGCACCTCGCCGGTATTTTTGGGTGTAATTTTAATATATTTTGAAAACCGGTGTTTTTTATATTTTATAAAAATACCGTTAATATTTTCACTTGTGCCGACCCCGGATTTTGAGACCCTGGCTTTTCTTTCTTTTTTGAAAATTATATCAAACAGGCTCATCCTTAAATATCCTTAAATGCCTTGTGTTTCCTTCACCTTCACTGACGGATGAAAGGTTGTTTGCCTCAACATATTCATGCTGGATTTTCCTTATATGCTGCGGCTGCGGCTGCAGTTCAACGGTTTCTGCGCCTTCCATAACCTTTGCTATGGCAGCTTTTGCCTCATCAAGTGCAAGTTCTGTTTCATCCATATAGCCCGTATATTTATGTTTAACAACCTGTTCTTGCGTCAGATGCAGAGCATCTTTTAACACTTTTTGAATTTGCGACATTGAATTTGTCCGCACAAAATAAACGGGCAGCCTGTATTCATTTGCAACAGCAAGCACCTTTGTACCGCCTTTAGCAAAGTTTTTATGGGCAATTACAAAATCAGCATCTTCCACATTTCGCACAATTTCGGCGTTAATATCAAGCCTTTCAATTATTTTATCAACAATAGACCTTGAAACTGCATATATATAGACTTTCTTATGGTTTTTAACATCATCAACGTATTTTTGCCTGTTGAATGAAAAATTGAGCGGACTTTGCGCACTTCCCGCCATATTATCAAGCTCGTTAACCTTGTCCATAATGTTGTTTTCAGCACCTTGGACAGGTTTATTGTTTTTAAATTCGTAATTTTGGTCAACTTTTCTTATTTCAGGCGTAATGGGCCAACCTCTAAGGATATAATCCACAGCCTCTGCCGTGTTTTTATAAACGGCAAGGGTGTTTCTGTCAATAATTTCTATGACTATATCGAATGTAGGCTGTTTTTCACGCTCTAAGACAGTCTTTTGGCAGCCCCTGTGTTTTGCCTCATCATCCCCAAGAGTAACAGAGCTAACTCCGCCCACTAAATCAGACATTTGCGGGTTTTTGATAATGTTTTCAAGAGTATTACCATGCGCTGTAGCAATAAGCATAACACCACGCTCCGCTATCGTTCTTGCGGCGGCAGCTTCAAGCTCCGTACCGATTTCATCAACCACAATAACCTCAGGAGTATGATTTTCAACAGCCTCAATCATTACATCCTTTTGAAATTCCGGTTGGGAAACCTGCATACGTCTTGCCTTACCTATTGCGGGGTGAGCAACATCCCCGTCACCTGCTATTTCATTTGAAGTATCTACAACAACAACTCTTTTGCCTATTTCATCCGCAACAAGTCGGGAAATCTCTCTTAATTTGGTAGTTTTCCCCACCCCCGGGCGCCCAAGGAAAAGAATGCTTTTGTTTTGCATAACAAAATCTTTAATACAGGCAATTGTACCTGTTATAACGCGGCCAATACGCATTGTAAGGCCTATAATTTTACCCTGGCGGTTTCTTATGGCACTAATCCTGTGCAAAGTCCCGGCTAAACCGGAACGGTTATCTGATGTAAATTCGGGAATTTTTTCAACAATAAATTCTATATCATCCGAAACAACCGTATCAGAGCCAAGATAAACAATTTTCCCGTTCCCCATACGGACTTCCGGAATTCTTCCAATATCAAGCACTATTTCAATAGCATCATCAAGGCTTCCTTCCTGAATGTGCCTTTTTATTTTAGGAGGCAAAATATCAGTCAAAAGATTTATATCGTTTTGAAATTGTAGTTCACTCATGTTTCTACCTTTCAAAGCCCTAGTAACAGCAGTTTCCTTGCATTTATATTATCGGCTGAAAGTTTAAAAACTTTAGCCCTTAAGGACTATATTTTATTATATTTTTTCGATAATGGCATTAATTAATTTTGTAAATTTTGAAGCGGCAACTTTGCCCATTTCAACCACTTCCGCGTGGTTTAATTTTGTATCAGATATGCCGCTTGCATAGTTTGAAATAAGGCTTATGCCGATTGTTTGAAGCCCCAAATAATTTGAAACAATAGCCTCGGGCACAGTGGACATACCGACAGCATCCGCCCCAAGTATATTAAACATTCTAACCTCAGCAGGCGTTTCATAGCTTGGGCCGGTGGTCATAATATACACACCCTCTTTAAGGTCAGTCCCTGTTTCTTTTGCACATTGTTTTACAATATCTCTTAAGCTTTTGGTATAAATATCGGACATATCAGGGAATCTTTCCCCTAAAGTATCATCATTGGGACCAATAAGAGGATTCTTAGAAGTAAAGTTTATATGGTCTGAAATCAGCATTAAATCAGAAGGTTTTAAATCCTTTTTAACAGAACCTGCTGCATTGGTTAAAATCACGGTTTTAACACCAAGATTTTTAAATACCTTTATCGGGTATGTAATATCAGACAGATTATACCCCTCATAAAAATGCAGCCTGCCCTGCATTACAACAAGCCTTTTATTGAAAAGCTCCGTAAAAAATAAAGAACCGTTATGACCTTTAACAGTGGACGTTTTAAAGTTTGGTATATCAGAATAAGGTATGGTTATACCGTTTAGATTTTTTGTAAACTCTCCAAGACCAGAACCAAGCACAAGTGCGATATCCGGTTTAAAATTATTGTTTTTTTTATTTATAAAATCAACAGTTGAGTGCATTTAACACCTATATCAGGCAAACAGACTAACCTACAAGGCCGCTGTCATCAGATTCTGAAGCTTTTACCATAATAGCATGCTGCACGGGCTTTTCTTTTTTAATATTTGAATCATAGGATGCTTCAAAATCATAGCCGAAATCATCCTTGTTTTTTTTCATTTGTGATTCATCCACAAGTTTTTTGGCAAGTTCTATTAATTCATATACTAATTGATATCTGTTAGGGGTTTTTTCGTTTAATTCCCATGCTATTTTTGTAATTTGGTTCATAACTTTCTCCTGATTTAATTTATATAATACAATGAGCAAACTTTTCTTGCAAGGGTATCCGGACTTAAAAAAAGATAGTCCAAATAATGTAAAGTTTTATTACAATGCTTGTAATCAAGTTGTATCCATTTTATAATCAGAGCCCCACTTAAAATATATAACGAGGTCAGAAAATATGAAAATTGCAAGTATATCCCCGATAAGGACGAATAATTACAATGCAATCCAAAAAAACAATAACAAGGGTGCAACCGTTATTAAAGAAAGGCCTGCAAATGATACGGTAAGTTTCGGCATGTTTGCAGAAAACAAAGTTTGCCAGGCAAGCCCTGAACTTATGATGCAAGTGGGATTACTTACGCAATACGGTTTCTGGCCTTTTCAACACAAAGTAGATGAGGACGATAAAAGAAATTATCGCTTGTTAAGAGATTTAGATTATGTAGAACTATATTGCAAAAAAGATAGCCGCCGTGTTAATGCAAGGTTTAATTATAAGGCTTTAAATAAATATATGGAAGAACAAGGCTACAGCGAAGAGGCTGCCGATTATGCAACCCGTGTTGCAAAAGATTATGACAAACGTTTTGGCAACGCTGATGTATCTTCTCCAGGCGGCGCCAACAATATTTGTGATTACATACGACACCATATTGAAACCGCAGAATTTCGGGTTGAAAACGGTTATACACTTATGCCGACAGAAGAACGAGAGGCATTAAAACGAGAGGAAGAAGACGAACGTGATTACTACATTGCCACCCATGGCCTGTTTTAGTTGTTAATTAAATTCTAATCTCATGTAAATTTTACTTAACATAATAGCAAATTCCACCCTTTACAGCCTTTGTACAGGGTGGAATAGTATACTTGCAAGAATAGCTTTCTAATGAATATTGCCCCAAATTTAAATTACCATAATAGCAACAGCAGCGTGTCTTTTAATGGCTTAAAGACACCAAATCCTGATGATATCAAAATGGTACAAAAACTTGCAAACCAGGGGATGGACGGTTTGTGGGATAAATTAATTGTATCTGTTGAAAACAAAACAACAGGGATAGTTAAAGAAATTGACGGGGTAAAATATATCCCGAATGATACAGTAAAGCAAAAGATTACAGAGGGTATAAAAACTTTTTTTGGTATGCCGTTGGATGTCATTGATACTTTTGCAAAAAAATTCCCGAATTCACGGCTTTATAATGCGAAATTTTTACAAAGACACAGAGAAAATGTCCTTCTTGAAAACCAAATCCATGCGCTCCAGGGAATATATGAAAACGGGGCAAAATATACTAAAAATGCAGCAAGTGCAATATCAAAAAAGCCAGAACATCCAATAAATAAAGAATCAAAAGAATATTATGATTTAACCCGCAATTTTACAACAACACAATTCAATAGTTCCCTTAACAAAAAAATGAGGGATAAAGTGGCAGATTATGATACTAAAAAAGAAAGATTTGCTGCAAGACTTATATCAGGCGGTACGGCAGCAATATTTTTAGGAAACGATTTTTATAATAAAGCTATTCAAAAAGATAAAACAGAAGAGGAGGCAAAAAAAGAACAGCATCTTAAGCAATGGCAGGAAGCAAAAGAAACTATTTTTGAAGCCGTGACCCAGTTTGCAATACTTGCATGTTTTTCAAAGTCAGCAAATTCAAATAAGCCTTGGGTGCCTGCTTTATTAACCACAGGCATAGGACTTATTTCAAGGGTTATTTCAAGAAAAACATCCGGTATGCAGATAACCAGAATAGAAGTGCCCCAAAACAGAAATACAGGTATTCCAACCATTAATGAATTTGTAAAATCCGCTAACGAAAATGATGCAAAAGGCATACTCGATAAAAAGCAGGAAGAGGCAAAAAATCCCAATATCAAAAAGAAACCTGTTTTAAGCTTTAAGAATATTCTTCTTTTCTGTGCGGCAAGCATAACAACCGGCTATACACTAAGGTTTGCGGGCAGATACATTTCAAAACTCTTAAACAATAAAATAAAGATAAACGGAAAAAGTATCGCCGAAAAATTAGAACCATATATAAAAAGTTTTAATAATAAAATAACCGAACAAATACAGCCAAGAAAAGAAAAACTTGAAAAAATGTCCACCATATTATCTTCAAGCGGGGAAGAAAAGCTTGCACACAAGATTGATAATGTTATCAAAAACCATACAAAACCTGACGGCACAATTTATCTTGGCAAAGTTAACAAAAGAATAAATCTTCGCGGAAACAGAACGGAAGTGCGCAAAAAAGATTTATATTCACTTGCCCTGGCACCATTCAGATTTATAAAAGAAATTACTTTGTATCCATATAAAATAGCGACAAAGCTTGAACATGCAATAACCGGCAAAGAACCCCGCAAACCCGATAAAAAAACCGAAGATATGTATAACATTATAAGCATATACAAGCGTTTTCTTGAATTTGAACAACTTTCAAAAGGTGATGATGAAAAATTAAAAGAGCTGTTTGGCAATTATGCAAAAAGAATGCGTCTTGCATCTAATAACAATATAACGGCAGGAAAAGGTGATAATTCAAAAATTGCTGTTATTGCAACAACATTAGGCACCTTAACCGGTATGTGGTTCAATATGAACGATGAATTTAATTCCTCAATCAGAAACGGCAGCACAAAAGAAGAGGCCGAAAAAGATGCAAGACTGCGCGGCATAAATAAATTTATCAGGATGTCCGTTCAAACAATCATTTTGGGTTCACTAAATAACATATTCAGAAAACAGTATAACAGCTCTATTGCAAAAGCAGGCATTGTGGTTGCAATGAGCACATTCCTTACAGATACCACTTCAAGAATTTTAAGCGGTATGCCAATGGGCAAGAAAACTAAAGAAGAGCTTGAAGAATATCAAAATAAGAAAAAACAGGAAGGCTTGTCTGCAAAATATTATAATATGATTGATAAACTGGCCTCGTAGTATGGATTATTCCTGGTCATATCTTTCATACATGCGTTTTTTATGCCTTGAATAAGCCTCAAACGCATCAGGTGCAAGCAGTTTTAAAAATCCGTCCACAAGCCCTACATTATTATCATCGTCATAAACAGGGGTTGAATCGTTTGCAATTCTTTTAGGGGTAAAGCCTGCACGCCTTAAAGAAAGAGGGATTGAAGTACCGGATAATACTTTTCTTTGGCTTGCAAGTTTTAATTTTCTCATTCTTTCATCCACAGGCAAAAATTCCCAAGTTCTTCCAAGCAAATGCTCTTCAAGCTTTGCTATTCTGTATTTATCGCTATCATGGGTATTAACACCGGAAAAATGCCTTTTTTCCATTGTTTTTATTTCCCTTGAAACTTTACTTGAAAATGTCACATCAGGGGGCGTGCCTTGTGTATTCATAATATCTTCCGCCGTAATATAAAAAGTTTCCTGAACTTTGGATACAGCAGGATTAACAGTAACTATTGCAAGCAAAAATAATGCTAAGATAAATGTTTCTCTTTGCATATATACCACTCCACATTCCTACTTTAAACTTGTTTTAAATTTTTTATGCCCCACGAACAGGCAGTTTTGGTGGAGTATGTTAACTTATGTAACAATAATAAGAAAAACCTTAAAGTAAATATTAAATCTGCCGATAAATATTTCATAAGGATGATAAAAGGATTCAAGGGATGAAGAAACTATTTTTAATACTTTGCATAACATTAACTGTTTTATTTTCAAAAGCAAATGTAATCCAAGCAAATGATTTCGCTGCAAACACAGCAAACACAAGAATAGCAGCTTCTTTATATATGCTTAATGATTTAGGTCAAAAAGATGTTATCGCTATATTAAAAGGCCAAAATGATACCGGCAAACCAATCAGAGTTATGTTCAGAAACCTTGATATATATGGCTGCGGCGACTGTGAAGCTTTCACAACAAAAACAAAAGCCGGTTCTCTTGTAATATTCATCAATGAAATCCACAAAGATGCCCCCCTTGAAGCAATCGCTTGCTTAATCGCTCATGAAAGCCAACATCACACAATGACAAACACAAAACAGGAAGAATTAAGAGCTTGGCTTAAAGAGGCAGCTACCTGGAATGCGTTTGTAAGAAAAGATGCTCTTGTTGCTGCTTCAAACCACCCGCTTGTAAAAAGAGAAAACAAAATAGCTAAAATCAACTCAAGAGACAACGGCCAAGGCAAAGCAATCGAACAAGTTATCGCTCAAAACCCTGTTTACGCTCAATTAAATTAATGTTTAGCTGATACAAAAAGGTTAATCCGCCCCTTAAAAAGAGGCGGATTTTAATATATTTGCCAAACAAGAACACAAAGTTTTATTATTAACCTAATATATTGTCAGAGTGCCGGAATTTAAGGATTTTGGCAGAAGACATAGTTCAAATCGTCAGGATAGGTCATTTAATGATGAAAATGCTCATTTGCAAATCGTTTTACAAAGTTTATTTTGTAAAATCAAAAATTTATCCTTCAAAATCTCACGACACGGCGCACCGCGATGCGTAAATGTCGCCAAGTGTAAGGGCGCCGGCCTGGGGTGGAGCAACACTGACAACTGCAACCCGTACCACATATGGGCAGATACGCTTTCAGGCAGCAGTTATTGGTCACTTTACCTGAACAATGGCTCTCTGAACACGAACGCATACCCGGGTACTCTTGCCTTTACGGTGCGCTATTTGCCAAAGTTGTATATCTTTAGTGAGCATACCGTTTTGCACCCGCAACGCTGTGTCTGTTGGATTTGGATACTTAAAAAATAAAACTCTACACAGGCAAATTTTGTTACCCTGCCAATATCAGCAAGGTGGGTGAGCGCCTCGATAAATCCGTTTCCTTTAAAAGGGTAAAACCCCAAGGTATACTTCAATTATCTTTTAATTAAAGAGCTTGCTCTCCCTTTTAGTAAAAATGTAGGAACAAAATTACAACCTGCATAGAGCATTTATATTGTAACATATTATTTTGCCGGGCGCATTATTCTTATGTTTACCTGGTACGACAATAAATTCTTAATCCCTTTTTTTAAGTTAAACAATTTCCAAACTAACATAAATCAAGAAATCACAGTGCTTAGCCGGGTTTTAACGGTGCTTGTTGTCGCACCGGCTTACGCAATCCGTAGTGCTTAACTTCCGCCTTATCGGCGCTCATTATCGCACCGGCTTACGCATGCTTTATTTATTTCGAAAAAAACAATGAACTTCATAGAGTAAAAGGCAAATGAATACAATACCTTTAAAACTATATTTTTAGTTCTTTTCCCGTAAAAATACAGTTTGTTTTGAATTTCTAAAAGTTCAACATGTTTTGTTGAAAGTTTGTCCAAGTCTATATTTTTTAGACCGGAATGTTGATACAAAAGGTTTGTATCCTTTTGTGCTTGCGTGCTTGACATTTTTTTAACCTCGTTTAAAACAGTACCTCGTTATTTGGTGAGTTAATAACAGCATATAATAAAATAAATTTTTGGATATTACCTGATTGGGTAATATGAAAAAAATAGTTTAAAATTAAAACAAATTTTATAAAGAATACATAAAGAATTTTGCTAAAAGCTTGAAAAATGTGCATGTTTTTTGTAATATTACGTACGTAACAGTTAGATAACAGTTTGCACAATCTATTAGCAATTTTTTGCTTTTAGAAGGTTTATAAAAAGTACCACAATAAAACATTAATTAACGGAAATTCTTAATGGCAATAAGCGCAATTAATTATAAAATCGGAACAGATAAGGGAGAAAATCTAAATAACGCCGCATCTCAAAATCAAAGCTTTAAGGGCGGTTTGGATGCTGCCGTTAGCGTTTTAAAAACCTTTAATGAAAAACCGATGATAGGCGTGGCATTCACTGATACGGTTGCAACCAATGCCCCAAGAAGTGTTACGGATTTATTCATGCTTGGTCCTGCCGCAGGGGCAGAAACCGCAAGAAGAGAGTTTTCAGGATTAATTGTAAACTGTCTTTCACCAAGCTTTTTTGTGCTTGGTGCCGCAAAACTTATTAACGGCCACTATATGAAAGATTTTCAGGGAATTAATATGATTACTTCCTGGGCCGGTTCTGAAAGCATTGATACCTTATCAGATATTTATAAAGATGCAATGACCAAGGGCGGAAAGGTTGTAGAAAAAGAGAATGAAATTTTTGTACGTCAAACCCTTGAAAATCTGGAAGGTTTAAAAGGAAAAACCTGGGTAAGCTTTGCCGATAAATTAAAAACAGAGGAAGGCGAAAAAGCAATTAAATTGTTATCAGATGCTATTTCAAACCCCAATATCGGCAGCAAGAAAACAAAAAACAGCATAAAGCAAGCCCTTGATATTATTGCAGGGCAAACAGAGGCTGTTGAAACTATCAGGTTTAAAGATGCCGGTAAAAATTTCGGGTCAAACCTTGCTGATTTATTAAGGGACCAGGTAGATTTAGGCCGCAAATTTGCCTCTACTACCGTAAGAAAAGACTTAAACGGTTTTGTTAATGCAGCCAAAAAAATGGTAAACACAAAAAGCATTATGGGGCTTGCCATTGTTATACCGCTTGCAATGTCTATGCAGTATATAAACAGAGCAATTACGCGGCATAAATATCAAAAAACCGGTGCACCAATCTACAAGGATTTTGAAAAAGAAAACCGTACACTCACACCGGGAGAACAAAAGAAACTTAACAGAAATAAACCTCTGTGTGCCCTTTCTATAGTAGGGCTTGCACTTCTTTCAATGATGAAAAAGCCGACTCTTGGCATGTTCCAATTCAAAGGAATGTTCCCGACACTTGACCAATGCAGATGGATTGCAACTGCCACTTTTGCTTCAAGAATGCTAGCCTCCGAAGACCCGAATGAGCTTCGTGAAAGCACTGTAAGGGATATAGCCTCATTCAGCGGATTATATTTCCTTGGGGATTACGCTTCAAAAGCTGCCGCAACATTTATTGAAAAGAAAACCGGAACACCATTGTTGAACTATGTAAAAGAAGCCCCCGCCAACGCTTCTTTGATGACAAAATTTGGCAACTGGATTAAAAATGTTAAAGTTAAATCTTTCGATGAAGTTGCAGGCAGTATGAAGGCTACAAAATACAGAGGGATATGTGAACTTGCAAGCTTAGGATTTTCTGTATTAACGCTCGGATTATTGCTGCCTATGTATAATAAACATGTAACAGCAAAAAAAGAGGCAGAAAGAAAAACAAAACTTCAGCAGGAACAGGATAAAATCCAGCAAATGATGGCCCCGGGACCCGCACAGCCAATGATTACACCGCAAAATATGTATATCCACCCCATGAAAGATTCCGCTATAGGGGCAGATAATGTAAGTATTTTAAACGGCACAAAAGTGAAAGATTTAGAGGTAACTTCATTCAATGTTCATAAAAGCCAGGTGCAAGGATACTACGATTTTGAAATGAAAGGCAAATTCAGAGACTGGGAAGACTATACCCGGGATAATGTCTTTAAAAAAGTTGCAACCGAATGCTTTAGATAAAGCTAATGGCCTCTTTTTGCAGCCGTAATACGTGCTATAGCCTTTGCAAGCGCAAATTGCGCCCTTAAAATTTCTGTTTTTTCAGTATGTGCTGCAAGCTTTGCTTTTGCCCTTTCATAGGCCGCATGCGCCCTTGTCTCATCTATATCATCACCAAGCTCCGCAAGGTCTGTTAAAATTACTGCTCTGTTATCCTTAAACTGCAAAATCCCGCCTATTGTAGTAATAAATACAGGCTCGGCATCCTTAGCAACAACTTTTGTAACCCCGATATCAAGCGCACAAACCAAAGGCGTATGATTAGGCAAAATACCTATCCTGCCATCTTGTGCCGTAGTATAAAAGGCATCAATGTCATTTTCAAAAACCACCTTTTGCTGAGTTATAATCTTTAAATTTATTTTATTTTTTAACATTGGCTGACACGCGCCTTTTCAAGTACATCTTCTATTGTACCCACCATATAAAAAGCTTGTTCGGGCACATCATCGTGCTTTCCTTCAATGATTTCCTTAAAGCCTTTAATGGAATCTTCAAGCTTTACATATTTTCCTTTTGTGCCTGAAAACTGTTCTGCCACAAAGAAAGGCTGAGATAGAAATTTTTGGATTTTTCTTGCCCTGTTTACGGTCAATTTATCTTCTTCAGATAGTTCATCCATACCCAAAATTGCGATAATATCCTGCAAATCCTTATATTTTTGAAGAATTTCAAGCACTTTTTTAGCAATACTATAATGTTCAGCACCTACAATATTAGGGTCCAGTGCACGTGAATTTGATTCAAGAGGGTCGCATGCCGGGTAAATCCCTAAAGATGCTATGTTTCTTGATAAAACCGTACTTGCATCAAGGTGGGTAAATGTTGTTGCAGGTGCAGGGTCCGTAAGGTCATCTGCCGGCACATAAACCGCCTGAACAGAGGTAATTGAACCATCCTTTGTTGATGTGATACGTTCCTGCAATTCGCCAACTTCCTGCGCAAGTGTAGGCTGATAACCAACGGCTGAAGGCATTCTGCCCAATAATGCGGAAACTTCGGAACCTGCTTGTACAAATCTGAAAATATTATCAATAAACAATAATACATCCTGTTTAGCGTTATCCCTAAAGTATTCTGCACAAGTTAGCGTTGAAAGCCCAACCCTCATACGGGCACCCGGGGGTTCGTTCATCTGGCCGTACACAAGAGCCACTTTATCCAATACGCCTGATTCTTTCATTTCATTATAAAGGTCATTTCCTTCGCGGGTTCTTTCTCCGACCCCGCCAAACACGGATACACCGTTATGCTCTTGTGCAATGTTATGGATTAATTCCATAATCAAAACGGTTTTACCTACGCCCGCACCGCCAAAAAGACCGATTTTCCCACCTTTTTGGTATGGCATAAGAAGGTCGATTGCTTTTATACCGGTTTCCAATATTTCAACTTTTGTATTTTGTTCGGTTAATTCTGGCGATGGCCTATGGATTGGCAAATATTCCTTTGCACCCACATCCCCCATATTGTCAACAGGTTCCCCGAGTACGTTTAAAATGCGCCCTAAAATTTCTTTGCCGACAGGCATTTTAATGGGCTCATTTGTATTTTTAACATTCATACCGCGTTTTAAGCCGTCAGTAGAGGACATTGCAACAGTTCTTACAGTATTTTGCCCCATAAGCTGCTGCACCTCAACCACAGTTTTGCCGTTTTCGGTATCAATTTCAAGTGCATCATATATTTCAGGCAAATTGCCGTCCTTAAATTCAACGTCAATAACAGGCCCTATTATCTGGGTGATAACCCCAAAGGCACTATTTACGGCATTATCGCTCATAGTTTGCAAATCCCCTTTAAATTCTTTTATAGGGGTATTATACTAAAAACAATTTTTAATGTAAATTTCGTCACAGCCTAGCCTTATTGCGCATTTATATCCGGCATTTTTCATAAACCTTTGAATTTCAGGGTCTTTGTAGTTGTTTTCTATGCTCAGTACCCTTATATCATATTTAGAAAAATCAATTGATTTTAAAATTTTAAATTCATTTCCTTCGGTATCAATTGAAATATAATCTATCGTATTAATATCTTGAAAATCAGCCATAAGACTGTCAAATGTAATACCCTTAACCTTTATTGTATCGATGTTTCCGCCCACTTTATTGATTTCAGTCTTAATTCTTTCAATGTGGCTTGGGTGATATTCTTCTTTAATGCCGCTTAAAACGGCACATGCACCCTGGATTTTAACAAAATCTTTTTCTTCTTCTTTTTGGGTCAGTGCAACATTATAAGAAACACATTTTCTTGACGAGCATACTTTTTCATACATATCAGGGTTTGGTTCTATGCATATACCTTTCCAGCCAAGGTCTTCAAGACTTTTTGTGTTGCTGAAGGTTACACCATCAAATGCCCCTATATCAATAAAAAATCCCTCTTTTTTAAAATTAAAATGTCTTAAAATATAATAATCTTGCCCGTATTGGGAATGATAGGCGCTTTTATCATAACGGTCAAGTAAAATGGTTTCTATAAATTTTGCAATATATTTTTTAGCACGCTTAAACAAAATTAAATCAATCTAAATAAAATACTGTCACCACTTTATGTTGGTCTTCGGCAAATTCAACTGCCTTATGAAGCGTATTTGAAGTGTGCGATAAAAAACAAATCAACTGCTGACATTCATCAATAATTTCACGGTTGCAGATGCGGGAAGCATCAGTTAATGTCATCATTGCCCTGTCAGGATGTTCAATAATATTAGGCACACCGATAAGCTGGTCCTGCACATCTGAAGGCTGCTGTCCTATAGTTTGGGGTAAAATAACCTTTAATTTTTCAGGGTTTGCTTTCATGGCCCCGCGGATAGCCGCAGCATTTGTACCTGAAGAGCCGCCTGAGGTTATAATTGTATTCCCCTGCATAACAAGGGAGGTTGTAAGTGTTTCTATAATTTGCTGATGAGTGATAGCAAGGTTTCTTGAACCAATGATTGCAATCCTTTTAGCTGATTGCCTTATAGTAGCTAATTCCTGAGCCAGAGTGTCAACTTTGTCGATATCATCTTCCGAAACTTTGTCCAAATCGTCCAGGGGGACCATAATCGAGGGTTGTTCGTTATTGTTTTCGCTCATCAAATAAATCCTTAATATTTTTTTGTATTATAATGATAGCATATTTTTTTAATTTTGACTATTTTTATTTTAAAATACACACTGTACGGAGCGGGGAAATACAATAGCAATGCAGGATTTGGCGTTTTTGAAGGGGTTAAATAATGAGCAAAACCAGGCTGTCATGGAGCCTGAGGGGCCAATTTTGGTGCTTGCAGGCGCCGGCAGCGGAAAAACAAAGGTTTTAACCTCAAGAATAGCAAATCTGGTGCACAACGGCGTTAATCCGTTTGAAATTTTAGCGGTAACATTTACAAACAAAGCCGCAAAAGAAATGAGCGCAAGGCTTAGCGCCTATCTTGGAGAAGAAACCGTAAAAAGGATGTGGGTTGGCACATTTCATAATATTGCAGGCAGAATTTTGAGGCGCGACCTTGATAAATATCAAACAAAAGATGGCCGAAAATGGGGCAATAACTACGTTATATACGATGATACAGACACAAAAACCGTTATAAAAAACGCTATTAAAAAATTCAACCTTGATGAAAAAATTTATGAAATCAAGCTTATAAAATCAATAATTTCAAACGCCAAAAACAAGCTTATGGATGCCTATGCCTATGCTACGGCCGCCCGTGACCACAGAAGTGAGCAGATTTCAAAAGTTTATTATGAATACGAAAAACAGCTTGCAATCAACAATGCACTGGATTTTGACGATATGCTTATGCTTGCGGTTAATTTGCTTGAAGAAAATGATTTGGTTCGGGAAAATTACGCAAGAAGGTTTAAACATATCCTCACGGATGAGTTTCAAGACACGAACAAAGCACAATACAAGCTTATCAGAATGTTATACAATAACGAGAAGGCAAAAACCCAAGGTACAAGCCTGTGTGCAGTAGGGGATGTTGACCAATCAATCTACAGTTGGAGAGGGGCGGATTTTAAGATTATACTTGGCTTTCAGAAGGATTATGAAAATACAAAGCTTATAAAACTTGAAAAAAATTACCGCTCCACGGAAAATATCCTAAATGCTGCAAATGCAGTGATAACAAACAATGCAGAGAGACTTGATAAAAACCTGTATTCTATAAAAGGTGCCGGAGAGCCTATTTTAACCTATGAGGCGGATTCCGATTATGAAGAAAGCCTGTATATTGCAAAAAAAATCCGCCAATTGTTCAACAGCGGCACCCCGTATGAGGATATGGCCGTTTTATACCGCACAAACGCCCAATCGCGCGGGATTGAGGAAGCATTGATGTCAAATTCCCTGCCATACAAGATTGTGGGCGGTTTAAGGTTTTATGAAAGAAAAGAAATTAAGGATATTGTAGCCTATCTTAAATTAATCTACAACACCAATGATAATCAGAGCTTGAGGCGTATTATCAATGTGCCGAAACGCGGTATAGGCGACACCACGGTTAAAAAACTTGCAGAATTAGCTGATAGCAAGGATTTAAGCATATTTGAAATACTTGAAAATATAGAAAATTCGGAGGATTTTTCTGCACGCCACAAGGGGCTTTTAGCCGGATTCCGGGATACGATTAAAAATCTCATCGAAAAGCAGCATACAATGGAACTTTCGGAGTTTGTAAGCCACACGCTTACATATAGCGGTTATATAGCCGAATTAAAGGCGGAAGATACGGTTGAAAACCAGTCCAGGCTTGAAAACCTGCAGGAGTTTATAAACGTTGTAAGGGAATTTGAATTGGATGAAATCCCTTTTGAAGAAGAGGCAGAAGACCTTGGGGCGCTTGGAAACTTCTTAACACAGGTGGCGCTTGTGTCTGACATTGACGAGGTTAAGGATAATGAAAAATCCGTAACATTGATGACCCTACATGCCGCAAAGGGCCTTGAATTCCCGGTTGTGTTCCTTTCAGGGCTAGAAGAGGGAATGTTCCCGAATTCGCGTACAATCGGCCAGAATGAGAATCTTAGCGAACTTGAAGAGGAGCGAAGGCTGATGTACGTTGGGATTACGCGCGCTAAAGACCTGCTTCACCTTACCTGGGCGCAAAGAAGGCGTGTTTGGGGGGATATAAAATATTTCCCGCCAAGCAGGTTTATAGAGGAAATCCCGGCAGAGCTTATGCAAGAGGATGAGGCACACGTAAAAACCGCATATAACAACGGGTGGGGCGGTTCTAAAATTTCGAAAGGCAATGACTACAAGGATTATGGGCGTGAAAATGATGATTTTAGAAAAAAATCATCTCCATATGGCGGCAAAAATGGCGGTACGCACCTTGCAGCAAGCAATAGCGGCTCTTCATCTGCGTCAAAACCGGGCGGGTCACTGCTTTCTAGCATTGCAAGGATAAAAAAGTCCAAAAATACGGGCTCTGACTCGTTAAATGAGCCTAAAAATCAGGCCCCGCAAAGAACAGAGGCTAAAAATTTCGTTGTAAAAAAACAAAAAAATGAAAATTTCGCAAATTCCAGCAGTGAAAATTTGAACAAGAGCACCCCTGAGCTTGCAAAAAATGAAAACGTAAATATCCGGGATATCATTGCCAAATGCAAGGAACAGGCCAAGGCACCGGCGAATAACCAACCCTTGAGCAGTTTTAGAACATTTAGAGAAGGTACAAGGGTATTCCACCAACAGTTTGGCGTAGGACACATCCTTGAAACCCGCACAGAAGGCGCAGAAACAAGCTATGTGGTAGAATTCACAAAAGCCGGAGTTAAAACTTTAGATGCCCAAAGCGGCTGCCTGAAAACATTTTAGCTGCTTAACTCGGCTAAAATCCCCTGTTTTATTTCAAGCACATCTGTACCTAGTGCCTCTAATACTTTCATAGCAAGGCAATCAGGCTGTTTTGTAATTGCATACAAAAGATGCTCTGCGGCGATTTTAAGCTTCCCATGGCGTTTTGCGGCCTCATACGCTATATCAAGCATTCTTTTTGCCCTTGCAGAATATTCAAACCCTGTCGAATTTTCTTCAACACTGTATCCCACAAGGTTTTCCACCTCTTTTCTGGCATCTTTTAAAGTTATACCAAGCTTTTTCAGGACATTATACGCTACAGACGGCTGCTCATTTAGTATTCCGAGCAAAATCATTTCCGTACCAAGTGTTTTTTTATTAAAATTGGCTGCCTCTGTTTTTGCAAATCGCAATATAGCAAGAGTTTCAGGTATATTGGATGAAGAAGAATTTATATCATTCAAAATCTTTTCTTCAAAATTCAGATTTTCCCCTGCCAATTTTTCAAAAATCCTATATGCAATGCCGGTTTTAGCCTTTAAAATCCCTAAAACTATGTGCTCCGGGCGAATTTCTACAGAGCCCATTTCGCGTGCCGTATCAAGGCTTGAAAGCATTGCCCTGAAGGCATTTGGGGTAAATATTATCTGCCTTTCACCATATTCTTCATTTCTGTCTGCAAAATTTTCAAGTTCTTTATTAAAGGTTTCTTTTGAAACACCGTACTTTTCAAGTATAGCAGTAATTTCAGCCCCTTCGGTATCCAGAATAGACTGAATAATCTGCTCTGTTCCAAGAATTTCATAACCTCTGGCTGTAAGCTTTGACTGCGCTGTCTTTAGAAGGTTTGCTACGGACTGTTCATTTGCAAGAAGCGTATCTATATTTTTCTTTTCAAAGAGCTCCGGCTCCGCCTTTTCGGGGTGCTGATAATAACGTTTTGCAGAATTTTTTTCTATCAGCCTCACTAAGTTATTTACAATCTTTTCTTCATCAATATCAAATTCTTTTAAAACCTCATATGCGCCCGAATTTTTAGAGAAGAAAATGGCCAAAGCAATGTGGGCAGGCATTATCAGGGCATTATTATATTCTTTTGCAATTTCGACGGATTTTTCCAAAATACTTTTGGCACTGGCTGAAAATGAGATATACTCACGTTTTTTGGGCTTTTGCTTTACAAAAATCTTTTTGTTTATTGCCTTTATAAGGTCGTCGGGATTTATCCTTTCAGCCCCCATAAGCTTTGCCTCAACCGCTTTTCCATTCAACACAAGGGCAAGCAGGATGTGCTCTGAATATACTTTATCAGAACCAAAATTCCCGGCTTGAATTTGTGCGTTTTGGACTATATCAATCGCTTTTTGTGTAAATTTTTCTAGCATAGTTTTATAATATTACACTATTTTTAAAAAGTTGTATACAAAAAATGATTTAGCTTAAAAGTATTAAATTTTATTAAGTAAATCGCCCGAAAATAAGGTACAACATGCAATTTTTACAATCCGTTTTACTTGATATATAAGCAAAGGAAAATTTTTAGCCAAATGATTATCAACACTGTTTCACATAACTTGTATAGTTTTAAACAAAATAAATTGCAAAAGCCTGCCGGTGCAAGCCTCTCAAAAAGAAACTACGATTACTCTTGTGCTGATATAAAAGCTGGACAGTACAAGGCTATGGTTGAGATGCAAAATAAGGGAGAAAAATTTTTAAAACAAAGCGGCAGAGTGACAAAAGAACAATATAAGGCATTAGGAAAAGACCGGGAGACAGTGCTTAGAAGGGCAAAAGAAGAAATAGAAAAAAATTATGACGTTTGCAAATATTTAAAACCCGAAACTGCTGCAAAATTTGCACTGGTATTAAAAGAATACCTGGATAATAAAAATCCTGAAGGATACAAGCTTGTTTCCATAGGAACCAGCCCTGATATGGTAGCTAACGCGCTTAATTTTTTAGGATGTGATGTTACCTTTGTACCCGTTAGTTCTTTAAAAAACATACCCTCTAAAAACTGCCCAAACGGCGTTGTTAAAAATATTGAAGATTATCCAAACCTTGAAAAAGTTATGAAATATCTTGAATATAAAGAAATATCCGGGGATAATGCAGCCAATGATGTCAGAAAAATCATAATTATAGACATAGCCCACAAGGGCGGTACATTAAAAAGATTTCAAAACCTGTTAACTGAATATGGCAATATAAACACGGAAAAAATTGAACAATTTGATTTTATGAAAGCACTTCGCGAGTTAGAAAATGCCGGCAATAACGGACTGTTTGATAAATACAATTTAAAATATAAAGATATTGTTGATTATAATATGGGTGAAACAGAAGGTTTTATAGGGCGGCTTTCAAATACGCCGCATTTTGATGTTATAGACGATAATATCAACAACAAAGAAGGCTATATAAAATCTTCCAATAAGACCGATGAAGAGCTATTTGAAGCGTTTGAAAATTATTCCACACCTCTCGGCAGAGCGCATAATTTAGTCGTTATGGATGAGCTAGAAAAATTACAACAAAAAAGAGAACTCCAAAATAAGGTTTTTTAATTATCCTGAATCTTTAAGCTTTATAAGGGTTTTGTACATATAAAATCTTTGTATAAAAAGTTTTTGTTATATCTAAACCGGATAATGCCCGGGTTTAAATATATGGTTTCAAGAATTATATATCCTTCATGGCTTGAATATTTTAGCACATTTTTACAAAACCGATATTTAGTCTAATATAATTGTAACCGGGCCGTCATTTATAAGGGAAATCTGCATATCAGCAGCAAATACACCTGTTTTAACCGAAATACCCCGTGATTTCAGGGTTTCGATAAAGTTTTCATACATTTTTTTAGCAGCTATAGGCTCCATAGCGTTGTCAAAGCTTGGTCTGGTACCCTTTTTAACAGATGCTGCAAGCGTAAACTGGCTGACTACAAGTATTTCACCGCCAATATCAAGTAAAGAACGATTCATTTTGCCGTTCACATCCTCAAAAATCCTTAATTTCAGAATTTTATCAGCATAATATTCAAGCACACCTTGGCAGTTGAGGGCTTTACCGCCAAATGTACCACCCTTTTCATCATCTTTTTCAGCACAGAAAAAGACTAAAAGACCTTTATTTATTGAAGAGCAGACGTTCCCTTCTATGGAAACGTCTGCCTTATTTACTCTTTGGATTACGAATTTCAAATTATTCGCCCTTGGCTTCTTTTGCCGCTTTAATGTCCTTAATAGACAAACCGATACGATGTTCTTGCGGGGTGAATTTCTTAATCAAAACTTCAACCTTATCCCCCAAAGAGAACATATTTTGAACATTTACAAACTCTTCAGAAATTTCTGATGAAGGAAGCAAAGCCTCGACACCCGGGTAAATATTGATGAATGCACCAAAAGATGTGATTTTATTGATTGTGCCTTCAATAATATCGCCTTCCTTAAGTTTGTCAACGATTTCATCCCAAGGGTTTGCGCCCATTCTTTTAAGTGAAAGGCTAATTCTTTTAAGTTCTTCATCAATTTTAATAACTTTAACTTCAATTTTTTGACCTAAAGTTACAACATCAGAAGGGTGTTTAATCCTTTCCCAACTAATTTCTGATATCGGAAGAAGACCGTCAATACCGTCTATATCAACAAATGCACCGAAATCCGCAATTCTTACGATTTCACCTTCAACAACCTGGTCAACTGCAAGCCTTGATATAACTTCATCGGCAACAAGTTCTCTTTGCTGGGTGTAAACCTGTCTTTGAGATAAGATAAGTTTATTTCTTTTCGGGTCAGCCTCTAAGATTTTAACTTCAATTTCCTGTCCGATTTGCGTATCAAGGGGAGAACCTGTTCTTAACTGGGAAGACGGGATAAAACCTCTAAGGCCCATAATTTCAGCAATTAAGCCGCCCTTAACAGAGGATACAACCTTTGCCATAACATTTTCATTATTGTTTTTAAGTTCACTAAGCCCTTGCCATGCTTGAGCGCAAGACAATTTTTTAAGAGAGAGCATAGCAACTTCATCGTCTTCTTCGTCTTTCATAACGTAGAACTCTTTTTCTTCCCAAAGTTTGATTAGTTCATCGGGGTTTTGTTCCGGGAAATTAACAACTTCTCTGATTGGCAGAAAAGCCTCTGTTTTAGCACCGATATCCACTAAATATCCGTCTTTTTCTTTTTTAACGGCAACGCCTTTTACAACGTCTGCTACGTTCAATTTGTAGGTGTAAGAATCCTGAAGCATTTTTTCAAATTCTTCAGCTGTCATTTTTTCTTCTGTGGTCATGTTATTTATCCTTTCGTTTATTGATTTTGTATTTTTGGCTCCTGTGGGTGTTTCGTGCCGGTGCACTCACATCCTACGTCGCCATCGTTGTGTTCCAGTTGCTTGCTTGTCGCAAGCGCCTGTTTATATGCTTTTCAATTTTGCTATTACCTTATTTATTATGTAATCCGGAGTGGAAGCCCCTGCTGTAATGCCTATATTTTTGGCATCTTGGAGAAGGTCTTTATAATTATCAAGCTCTAAATCGTCCTCTATATGAATTGTCTTGCACATAGGGGCAAGAATTTCTGCAAGATGTGTGGTGTTTGCGCTTTTTTTAGACCCTACCACCACCATTAAATCAGACTCTTTTGCAAGTTTTCTTGCCTCATTTTGCCTCAATGATGTTGAGGCGCAAATTGTATTTATCACCCTTAGTTCTTTTGAAAGCGGAGCAAGATAATCAAGCACCTCTTTGAGGTATTCAATCCTTTGTGTGGTCTGGATTACAATACCGATTTTAGGCTCTTTTTTGATTGTGTTTTCAATATTTTTCAGAGCATCAAGGTTTTTTGCAACATATACCCTTTCTTTATTTGAGGCAAATTTTTGTGCATTTGCCATAATGGCGATAACCTCAGGGTGCTCTTCTTTTCCTAAAATTATTACAAAATAATCTTCTTTGCTAAGCTGCACTGCCCTGTCCTGCACCTTTTTAACGTCCGGGCAGGTCAAATCCACAAGCTCAAAACCTTTGTTTTTAATATCCTCAAGAACATTATAAGGCGCACCATGGCTCCTTATTACGCAAATTTTGCCGCCACAGTTATTTTCAGGCAATTCATCTACGGTTTTTATACCAAGAGCGTTCAATTCATTTATTACATCAGCATTATGGATTAATTCACCAAGGACATAGATTTCTTTATCCCGGTTTTGAAGTTTTAATTTTTTTGTGGTTTCAACAGCCCTTTTTACACCATAACAAAACCCCGCATGAACGGCGAGTTTTATATTTTTACTTTGGCATTGGTTAGTGATAAAGTTCACATCCTTTAAAATGAAGTCGCAAAAAATTAAAATAAAAAATTTGCGCTACGGCTATTTAACCACAGATATGTTTTTAGTACAATAGTTTTTATGGAAAACAGAAATTCAATTGATGATATTTTATACTGGGCAAAACGCGCATACGGCGCGAAAATGGTACCCGGGACAAGCGGAAATATTTCCGTTAAATGCGGTAATTCTATTTACTTATCAGCATCAGGGGTGTGCCTTGGGGATATCAGGGGAATAGATTTAGCGGAAATTTCATCTGAAGGGCAAGTGCTGAACGATGTTAAGCCCTCAAGCGAAAAACTTATGCATCTAGAAATTTATAAAAAAAGACCCGATATAGAGGCCATAATCCATATACACTGCCCTTATGTAACATCATTTGCGGTGTGCCACAAAGAAATAAATGAGCCCATGCTGCCTGAATTTATCTATAATTTTGGCACAATCCCTTCTGCAAAATATGCTCTTCCAAGCTCTAAAGAGCTTGCCGATGAAATAGGAAAATATTTTGAAGAAGGACACAATGCAGTATTAATGCAAAATCACGGGCTTGTAGCAGGTGCCAAAACGCTGAAGGAAGTATTTTACGCCTTAGAGAGCATCCAGGCCTATGCTAAAACGTATTTTGCAGCTAAATTTTTAGGGGAAATTAAGACCCTGAATAATGATGAAATAAATAAAATTAAAGCTTTAAAACATTAATAATATTGATAGGGAAGGATAGAAAATTATGATAACCGATGTTAAAACCCAGATAATGAATGCCAAAGAAGGCATTATAACAGATGAGATGAAAATTGTGGCTAAAAACGAAGGTGTAGAGCCCGAGTTTGTAAGGCAAGGTGTGGCAGACGGGTCAATTGTCATACTGAAAAACAACGGACGAAAAGATTCTATCCCTGTGGGTGTAGGACAAGGACTTACGGTTAAAATTAATGCAAACATCGGAACTTCAAATGAAAAAAGCGGATTAGAAAATGAACTCAAAAAGGTTAAAATTATTGAAGAAACCGGTGCTGATGTATTAATGGACCTTTCAACCGGTAAAGGAATAGATGAAGTCAGAAAAGAGATTATAGCATCAACAAAGCTCCCTATAGGCACAGTGCCTATGTATCAGGCGGGAAAAGAGGCATTAGACGAGTATAAAAATATTGCAAAATTAAGCAAAGAAAAACTGTTTTCTGATATTGAGAAACAATGCAGGGATGGGGTGGATTTTATCACGGTGCACTGCGGGGTTACAAAATTTGTAATTGAACAGCTTGAAAAACAAGGAAGAACAACGGGAATAGTATCCCGTGGCGGTGCTATGCTTGCCTGCTGGATAAAAGCAACAGGAAAAGAGAATCCCTTATATGAATATTATGATGAATTATTAAATATTGTAAAAAGATATGATGTGGTTTTATCGCTTGGTGACGGGCTAAGACCCGGGTGCGGGGCAGATGCCGGGGACAGAGCACAGGTGGCTGAAACTATAATACTTGGAGAGCTTGTAAAAAGGGCAAAAGAGGCGGGTGTTCAGGCAATGGTAGAGGGCCCGGGGCATGTGCCTTTAAACCTTATCCCTTCAATGATACAGACAATAAAACAATTAACGGATAATGCACCCCTTTATGTGCTTGGGCCGCTTGTAACAGATATTGCACCGGGATATGACCATATAACATCAGCAATTGGCGGCACGCTTGCAGCTTTAAACGGAGCGGACTTTTTATGCTATGTAACACCTGCGGAACATCTTGGTTTACCGGATGTTGATGAAGTAAGGGAAGGCATTATAGCATCTAAAATTGCAGCACACGCGGCAGATGTGGCCAAAGGGAATAAAAAAGCAATTGAGCAGGATAAAAAGATGAGTATTGCAAGAAAAGCCCTTGATTGGCAAGGCCAAAAGGAAATGGCGCTTGATAAATCCGTGTTTAATAATATGGATTTAAAAGAAGAAAAACCCTGCACAATGTGCGGCGATTATTGCTCTATGAAAATATTCGGGGAATATTTCTGCTAGCGGTTTAAAATCTTTGTAATTTTATAAAGTTCTTTTGAAAACAGCCTTGAAATTATTGAACATTCGGGGCTGTTTTCTACCGTATAGGTTTCAAGGATATTATTTATTGTTTCTATTTTTATTATATGAGCCTCTATATCAAGGAGTTTGTCTTTTAAAGCTTCGTTTTCAGAAGGTTTTTCCTGCATATATTCTCCTTTTGTTATAACTTTGTTAAACTAATTATATAACATATACACAAAATTACAACAGTGTTTTAATTTTGTTATAATTTTTTTATGAAAAAGAAAGTAACAAAAATCGGAAACAGCTATGGTATAGTACTATCGCCGGTGTTGTTTGAATTAATGGGTGCAGATATAGATAATCTGAAAAAAACCTATGTGGATATAGATTTTGACTCAAATACAAAAACCATACTTGTTAACAACCCCACGGTTATAGAGGAAGAATAACTCACATTCCGCCTTTTAAAGTCCTAAGGATTTCATCCACATGGCCTTCAACGGAAACATTAAACCAAGATTTTACAATTTCACCTGACGGGTCAATTATAAATGTTGACCTTATAATCCCCATAAAGCCTATACCGTAGGCAGGCTTTTCACCCCAAACGCCAAAAAAATCAATCAATTTTTTATCAGGGTCTGAAAGAAGAATAAAATTTAATTCTTCATTTTCCATAAACTTTTTGTGGCTTTGGATAGTATCCCTGTTGACACCTGCCACAGTGCACAGGGGGCTTAAATATTTCATATTGTCACGAAAATCCCCAGCCTGAATTGTACACCCCGGGGTGCCGTCATTTGGGTAAAAATATAAAACCGTTGTGCGGCCAAGAAAATCTTTTAACGTATAGATTTTTTCGTTGCCGGTTTCTGATACACCCTTTATTTCGCAAGGTTTTAGAGATTTTATATTCATTTTTTAGTGTATACTACGGCGGCAAATTTTTTACATTCAACAATTCAGCAATTTATTTAGATTGATTTAAATTTTTGTGATTGGTATAATTGGAACATCTTATGTCCGCGTAGTTTGTGCAGGACTTAGTAAGCGTTAAGCTTGCTAAAAGAATATGTCACATTGGTGACGTTCTAGCCTGTAAAGGTTGAAAATTGAATAGCAAAAATTCTGAAACAAATTCAGAATGATAAAATACAAATATGTCCGCGTAGTTCAGCAGGATAGAACGTCACCCTCCTAAGGTGAATGTCGGAGGTTCGAATCCTCTCGCGGATAGGTCTAAATCCCGCCTTGAATATTAGTTTTCAGGCGGGGTTTTTATGTCGCTTTTTATTTCATCTATGGGCGGGAAAAACCTTGTACCGCGGATTTTTATATCATGCCAGATTTTCTTTTGCTCTTTATTTAGTATTTTTTCAAATTTTTTAAGACCGTCGTTATGAATTTTATCCCTTTTATAATACAGGATATCAAGTTCTTCATTTAATTTAACAAGCCTTGCCAGTTGGGTTTTTGTATCTATTTTAGATAATTTTACCATTTTTGCTTCTTGGTGCTTATCATTGATTTGATTATTCAAAGCGGCTATTTTCTCTATTGCCTTTGTATAGATTTTCTCAGCCTTTACTTGCTGTTCATCTGTTAATTCCAAAACACTTACAATTTCAGCCTTTTTTGTTTCAAAATCCATCTCTTCATAATTATGCGCATAATTTATGACAGGCGGTTTTTCAGTTTCTTTAACTGTATGAGGTTTTAACTCTGATACGGGCAAAATTTTGTTATCAGGCTCTATATTGTTTTCTTGTTTGGTTTTTGTCTTTTTATTTGCAATTTTTTCAGCTTTCACAGTATTTTCAGGGTCCTTGCCTTCATATTTTATCCTGAGTGCCGTAATTGCCCTGTTGCTTTTTTCTTCAATCTTTGACAGTTTTACATTTGCGATCGCATCCGTTTTGCTCTTTTTTGCCGCAGCAGCCTCAATTACCGCTGCTCTTTCGGCATCATGTTTTGCTTTTATATCCGCCATTTTAGCGTTAAATTCCGCTGTTTTAGCCGCCTTTTTTGCTTCTTTTGCCGCATTTATTTTGGCATTTTTCGCATCAATTTTTGCTTGCTTGGCATCTGCCTCTGCTTTCATTTTTGCAGCCCTTGCCTCTGCTTTAATTTGTTCTACCTTCTGTTTTGCCTCAAGCTTCACCCTGTTTACTTCGTTTTTAACATCATCACTTTGCACAGAAAACACAGGCATAAACGAAAAGCCTGCATAAACTGCCGCACAAAAACATATTAAAAATATCTTTTTCATAAAAAATTTCCTAAAAATTACTCCTCGAAATAAAATAATAGCAAAAAAGTTTCTGTTTTCAAAGAGCAAATTCAATTATGTTTTTCTTCTTTGACAAATTTATATACAGCCGGACTAATTTTATAAATATGCAAAATGCCCCTGTAAAATTACAAGGGCATTTTAAAGCATTATTTAAGTCTTATGAGCTGAAAGACATCAAAGCCTTAACGGAACGGGCTGTATCCTGCACTTCTTGTTCTGTTTCAGAATTTAGGGTTTCTTCTAAAATTTCCATTGCACATTCTTTTTCTTTAAGTGCCAAAAGCTCATTTATAGCAGTCATTGCAACACGTGCAGAAAGGTCATTAATACCCTTGCCTTTGTTTCTGATAACCACTTCAAGCGCTTCTCTTGAATTTCTTTTAATTAATGCACGCGATGTAAGCTCGCGTACTTCATCAGAGTGGTGATTAGTGCCAAGCTCTGTTAAAACCCTTATAGAATCAATATCTTCGTGTCTACCTAATGCTTCAATAATATTACTAACTTTTTTTAATGACATATACGTAACTCCTTATTCCCCGCTAAATTGCTGCAAGTTCATTTTGCAACATACTTTCAAGCTCGCTTACCGAACGGGAACGCAAACTTGAAACAGAATTGCTGAATAATCCGGTAAAGCTGATTTCTGTTTTATTTAATTTGTCCCAGGTGCTTACAGTATTTTCTTTTAATCTGTTACCAAAAGAAATCATTGATTGTTTAATTGAATTTAATCTGCTTAATGTTGCAGCCCAAGCGCTGGCTGTAAGTTTGCCGGCTTTTGCAAGGGTTTCTTTTGCATTTGATGATATATTAGATTTAGCATTATTTTTAGCCTGAGTTTCAAAAACATCCATTTGTAAAACAGTGCCTTTAAATGTAAGACCAAAGGGATTTGTTGCACCAATGCCCGTATTTTCCTGTTTTTTTTGCGCTCTTTGAGCCTTAAATTGTTCAAAGGCTTTTAAGCTTGCCCTAAGAGGGGAAATCTTTTCCATACTTTTTATCCTTTTTAAAAATTATATCTCTCTACTGCGTGTGACTAATTTAAGGTAACATAACTCAATATAAAGAAAATCATCTTTTTATAGGATAATTACTTTAGTTTAAGCACCCCTATTACCCGTGTATTGTATTTTTCCCATATAATCACATATGATAAAAGGGTTTCATCATACTGCATTTTTACTTCTGAATGTATGTATTCAAGCGGGTCTATACCTTTTTTAAAATCCTTTTTTCTTTTTTTCTTCTGTTTTTCTGTTAGAGGCGGGGTTATTTTATCAGGCAAAACAACGGTATTAACATCAGAAATTCTTGAAGGGTTAGAATTTAGGGTGTCCTTGGTTTTCTTTTTGTCTGCCCATTCATAATCATGCCCGTATTCGGATATACTTTCTGTCGATATTACGGGGATTTTTGCCTTCACTTTACCGGATTGAATGAACATAAGGTATGTATAATCACCATCAGGACGGATTTCATAAAAACCTCTCTTGATACCGAAACCGTCACTGTTTAAAATATCGTATTCAAGCCTTAAAACAGGATTGGTGTTGATTTTTTCAGTTGAATAGATTGCATTATTTTCAACCTTTGCACCGGAATTATATTGTTTATAAGGCAAAACCTCATCAATCGTTCTGAAGGCTGCTATATAATCATAGGATAAATCTATAGCCATAATAATTACAGTATAATGATTTTTAAAATACTTGACAACAATATATCATGCCCCATACAATACAGTTTGCAATTAAATAATAAAGGAGAGAATAATGGATAAATATGTTTGCACCGCTTGTATGTATGTATATGACCCTGCGGAAAATGATAATGTGCCTTTCGAGCAACTGCCGGATGATTATGTTTGCCCGATTTGTGCTGTGGGCAAAGACATGTTTGAAATACAAGAATAATAATTAAGAAAGTGAGGATAAAATTATGACAAAATATGTATGCACAGTATGCGGTTACACTGTTGAAGCCGACAAGCAACCCGATAAATGTCCTTTATGTAATGCAACAACTTTTAACGCTATGTCATCAGAGGGTAAAACTTATGCGGATGAGCATAGAATTGGCGTTGCAAAAGGTGTAGACGCAAGGGTAATTGAAGGTTTAAAAGCTAACTTTATGGGTGAATGCACAGAAGTTGGTATGTACCTTGCAATGAGCCGCCAGGCTGACAGAGAAGGATACCCCGAAGTAGCTGAAGCATACAAAAGATATGCCTTTGAAGAGGCTGAACATGCTGCAAAATTTGCAGAATTGCTTGGTGAAGTGGTTACACCTTCAACGCTTGAGAACCTAAAACTAAGGGCTGATGCCGAATATGGCGCTTGTGAAGGCAAATTACAGCTTGCAAAATTAGCTAAAGAATTAGGATATGATGCAATCCATGATACAGTTCATGAAATGGCAAAAGACGAAGCACGCCATGGCAGAGGTTTTGACGGTTTAATTAAAAGACATTTTTAAACTTCAAAATACGACGAATGGTTTAAAATTAACGCGGCACAATTGTATGCCGCGTTTTTTATGATAATATTAAATGCGCACAAAATTACCAACAATCAAAGGAAAACTTATGAGTCAAACTTCCACAATAAAGCAATCTTTTAAAAAATTTGAAGGCTGCGGGATGTTTAATTATAATCCCGATTACAAAAATGCCATCTTAAGACTTGATGATTTATATAAAAAAGATGAAGATATAAGGAACCCGTTTGAAAGGGATTATCACAGGATTTTATATTCTAATGCATACAGGCGTCTAAAGCATAAAACGCAAGTGTTTTTTAATACAAATAATGACCATATATGCACAAGGATAGAACATGTAAACCACGTATCATCAGTTGCCGAAACAATTGCGGAATTTTTAGGGTTCAACCCCTGGCTTGTAAGAGCAATTGCCGTGGGGCATGATTTAGGACACTCGCCCTTTGGGCACACAGGGGAAGTTATTTTAAATAAAATTGTTAAAGATAATAACCTTGCAAACAATTTTTGGCATGAAAAAAACAGCTTAAGGTTTATTGATAAAATTGAAACCATGCCTGATTATGAAGGATGCGAGAGGAATTTAAACCTTTCTTATGCTGTCAGGGACGGTATAATATGCCACTGCGGAGAAGTGGATGAAGCAGCCCTTAAACCAAGGAAAGATTTTATAGATTTAGAAACAATAGCCTCTGCCAATCAGTTTCAAAGCTACACGTATGAAGGGTGTGTAGTTAAAATTTCCGATAAAATAGCATATCTTGGGCGCGATATAGAAGATGCCCTTTCAAAAAAGATACTTGAAGAAGAGCAAAAGCTTGAGCTTGAAACCATAGTGCAGGAGCTTTATGGGGGTAAAAAGCTTAAAGATATAAATACAACATCTCTTGTGCATCTTTTTATAATTGATTTATGCAAAAATTCAACACCGGATAAAGGGCTTTGTTTTTCAAGAGAGTATTTTGAAATTATGCGTACAATTAAGAAATTTAATTATACAAATATTTATTCTCACCCAAGGCTTAAAACATTTGAAGATTATGCCAGCCTTATTATAAATACACTGTTTAACAGACTTTTTAGGTATTATGACGGTGAAAATTCAATAAACAGACTCAAAGAAGATGAAAAATTTTATCCGCTCTTATGTGAACATTTTAAAGACTGGCTTTTAAAATATTCAAATGCGGCAGACAGTGATTACAGGCAATCAAGTAAATATATAAATAAAATAATTTATGATATAAATAACCCTAAAGATTTTAAAATTGCAATTGTTGATTTTATATCCGGGATGACAGACAGTTTTTCAATAAAACTGTTTAATGAACTTATTGCCTTTTAATGGTTTAAGCCAAACGGCGAATAGAAAAATTTTTCAGCCAAATTAAAATCATAATATGGTTGTTAAATTAGATGAAATTTTAGACGAACAAAAGACGTATTTTAATTCAGGCGCAACGCTTGATGTGGATTTCAGAATTGAAAAACTGAAAATCTTAAAATCTGCCGTCGCAAATTATAAAGAAAAAATCGTAAGTGCCGTATATAAAGACTTGAGAAAGCCTGAATTTGAAGCACATACAACAGAAATTTTACCGGTTTTGGAAGATTTAAACCACGCAATAAGAAACCTTAAAAAATGGGCAGCACCTGAAAGGGTTAAAACACCGTTTTACCTTGGCGCGTTAGGTACAGTTGAAAGTTTTATTGTAAATGAACCCTTAGGAAATACATTAATAATTTCGCCATTCAATTATCCTTTTCAGCTTTCAATAGTTCCGCTTATAGGTGCTATTGCAGCAGGTAATACGGTAATTATAAAGCCTTCATCGGATACTATATACACTACAAAAATTTTAATGGAGATGATAAACAGTATCTTTGCAAGAGAGTATGTTTATGTACTTGACCCAAAGACTGTTTTATATTTTGAACTTTTAAATAAAAAATATGACCATATCTTCTTTACCGGAAGCCCATATACCGGAAAAAAGATACTTGAGGCTGCAAGCAGAAATTTGACGCCGGTAACCCTAGAGCTTGGCGGAAAAAGCCCCTGCATTGTTGAACAAAGCGCAAATATTGAAAATGCAGCAAGAAGCATTATGCAGGGAAAATTGGTAAACTCAGGACAAACATGTATTGCACCTGATTATCTTCTTGTGCAAAACAATACAAAAGAATATTTAATTGAAGAATTAAAAAAGGCTTCAAAAGAACTATTAGGACCAATTCCACAGGAAAGTGAGAACTTTGGCAGAATAATCAATGAAAAACAATTTACAAAATTAAAAGAAATTGTAACAGCAGAATCCGAAAATATAATCTTCGGCGGCGAAATTGATGAGTGCGGACTTTATGTTTCACCCACGCTGCTTGATTTAGGTGAATATAATGATGAAATCTTTAACAGCCCTGCTATGCAAAATGAAATATTCGGGCCGGTTTTGCCAATAATCACATACGAAAATGCATATGATATTATTAAAAAATTAAAAAAACTTGAAAAACCGCTTGCTGCCTATATTTTTTCAAATGATGAAAATATAATAAATGAATTTATAACATCATTATCCTTTGGGGGCGGATGCATAAACGATACCATACTCCATGGTGCAAATAATAATCTGCCGTTTGGAGGCGTGGGGCTTTCAGGTATCGGCAGCTATCATGGTAAATTTACTTATGATACTTTCTCACACAGAAAAGGTATTTTAAAGAAAAAGGGTGACAAGAATAATAAATTACTCTTATCACCCGACTCAGATAAGCTAAATTCAATCAAAAAAATTGAAAAACTTATGGAGTTTTAGAGATAGGTATAGGGTGGTGTGTTTGTTTTCGCATATACCATTCTATCTTTCCTCTGATAAATTCCCCTATTTTGCCCGAAGGCAAAGAAGGATTTGACGAAAGATACATTATATCGGGCTTGCCCCTGCTTGTTGTATGAGGGTTTTTCCTTCCAAATTCATAATGTGTCATAACCGTATTCTTAGAAATCTGTATATTATATTTATTGCAAAGCATTGCACAAAGCTCATAGCATTTTTCCATTTGAATAGGCTTAATTGGGTAATTTCCTATATGTTTAATATCTCTGTATGCAAGCATGGCGCATACTGCAACACCAATTGAGCCTGTATTGCCGCCGCCCGTATGCGCAGCGTATTCACCGTCAGCACAATCAATATTATCTTCGGGCCTGTATTTCCCTCTGTGGATAACTCCTCTTTCTTCCGGTAATCTTTCATACCCTATAAGGTAATGATAGCGTTCTTTTTCAACACTGTTTGGCGCATATGTACCTGCCGTCCAATGTATTATAATCCTTTTTAGCATTATTTTCCCCTTTATTTGTACCTTAAAGTGCCTCAGGTATTTTATTCTGCATAGAGTGGAGCTTTTTTACTCCTTCCTCTATTACAAAATCAAGTAAATCTGCAAGAATTTTTCCTATAATCCCACGAAACGGCAAAAGACATACGGGCAGCCTGTTTATAATAAAATCGAGTGCTATTTGCTTTTTTGTTTCCCCAAAACCTGAACCTATAAGGTTTTCTGCGTATAATACAGCAGGTATGGCGAATTTATTAAATGTTTTCTTTAATTTATTTATTAATAATTTTTTAAACATAGTTTTCCCTTTTATTTTTAGTTAACATCCTCTGTGACAATTATTTTGTATTCAAGATTTGACCTTAACAGTAGACTGTATCCGTTGGAACCAAAATCGTTACAACAATGATACGGGCTATTTCCAACCCCCAGAGTTACGGAAGTTTTATTAAATTTCAATATATAACCAATTTCTGCATTAGCTTCATTACCGGCCCAATTAGAATAAGCGGTTTCAATAATATCCCCGGCCCGAAAATTTGCAAAATCCTCCTTTACCTTTGCAACAAGCCTGATTTTAAGACGGAGGGGGTCAATGTTAAAATTGTGTTCAAAATTATAGGTCCCTTTTTCAACAACATTAAACCACTCTGTTTCAAATCTTTTGGATATATTTTTCCTGCCGGTTTTTGTTAAAAATATGCAATCCGAATCAAGATATTGTGTATTGAAACCGTTATTCGAAACAGATGTTATATTACCCTCCGATACCGTAACAGAACCTATCAAAACACTGTCATAATCAACCCAGGAAAGTCCGTTGAATTTAAAACAACTCCAGGGTTCTATGGTTTTAAGCCAAACATCGTTTATAATAATACCCGAAGGCTCTTTTGGGCACCTGAACATCCTTGTTGCAAATAATTCAACTTCACCGTTCATAGATATAAATACATTATATGTGCCGTCTGCATATCCCGAAATATCCACATTTTCAATATATTCAAATGTTTCAGAATCCCCAAAAGCATTTGTAATAATTAAAACAGAATATTCCCCGCCAACCTTAAAGCTTAAAATATTGTCTTCACCATTTAGAATATCCGGCGTTATGCCGTCAGGTGCAAGATTTGCATAATTAATTGAAAATTTTGATTTTTGGGATTTTGCAATCATTTCAGCCTCTGATACATAATCCTCCAACATATCATTTTGGATATAATCAAGAGTTTCCTGCATCTTGGTCAGTGTTTGGGCACATTTGTTGATTTCATCCTGCACGGATGTAAAATTTTCATTAACTTCATCAGCACAGGCTTTTGTACCTGCAACAAAAGTATTGGGTATGTTAAAAGACATACTTAATTCCTCCTTCTTAATTCCTTTAAAAGGCAGTAGCGTAAGCAATACAAAGTTTAAATTTAATTTATAATTTTATTTTAGATTTTAATTTTTCTTTTACAATAAAGTAAAAATACTCACATAAAATGTATATAATTTCGCCCTAAAACAAAGATAACATCCACCCTATAAGTTGTTTTAAAATATAGGCGCCGGTTTTATTAAGTTTGTAACAATTTCAACTATTCGGCATGACTTTAAAAAAAATTTTATAGTATGGTGGGTTTATAGAACGTGATAGGGAGGTTTTTATGAACAAGAATTTTACTAAAGTAGCAAGTTTCATATTTGCCCTTGTTTTCAGCTGCTCAATTGCCAATGCTAAAATATTCGGCTCTAAAAAAGCAGCACCCGAACAACCGGCCACGCCTGCTGTTGAACAACCGGCACGGCCTAAAAAACAAGTGGTTAAAGAAATTATTAATGACACAATTGAAGTAAGGGTTGTTGAACCTGCTGCAGTAACCGATGAAACAGCAAAAGAAACTGTTGAAGGAGCTAAAGAAGACACAAAAGAAACAACTGAAGCAGCTGCGGAAAATACGGTAAAAACCGTGGAAGAAAAGCCCGCTCAAGCCGCAACAACAGATAAAACAGTGGAAACCACTGTTATCAAAGAAGAGGCTGCAACAACTATTTTTAATGTTGTTAAGCCTGAAATAGAAGTTAAGAGCGAACAACCTGCTGTTGGCGAAAAAGCTGCAACAGATGCCGTTAAAGCGGAAACAAAAGAGGAAGTTAAAACAGAAACTACAGCCGAACCTGCACCTAAGGAAGCTGTAAAGGAAACTAAATAAGGGCTTTTAAAATACTATAACGATTAGATTTAAGTATTTTATTTGTTTTCTTAATTTCGGCTAAGAATTTTAAAAAGTAGGGGATTTTATTTAAAACCCCTGCTTTTTTATAAAAATATCTATAAGTGTTAATTTTCCTTTCAAAATAAGTTTCCTTAATTTCATCAAAATATTTATATCCAAATACAATATCATCAGCCAATTCGTAAGCATAAAAATAGTTTATCCAATTTTTATTTGTGCTGAATGATAAAGATTTCGGTCTTCGCCTTATATAAACAAGCTCATCTTTTACAAAGCTTATTTTACCTGCTTTTACTAGGGCTTCATAAGAAAACGGGGTGTCTTCAGCGCATAAGATTTTAGGAAATTTTATATTATTTGAAAGAAGAAAATCTTTTTTATAAATCTTGTTCCAAGGTTCAACAAATTCCATAAGCGGGTTTTTGCCAATTCCATTAATCCGGTGCAAATCCCCTGTGAAATTTAAAAATTTCTCATCTGCCCATTCAAGAGTATGCGCCTTTCTGTGGCGGGTAATTTTCTTCTTTTTTTCTATATACTCTGCACTTGCACATATTACTATATCGCAATCGGTGCCTTCCGCCTTTGATACCATTTTTTCAAGAAAGGTTTTATTACAAAAATCATCCCCGTCAAAAAACACAACCCACTTGCCTTTTGCCTTATTAAGGCCAAAATTCCTCGCCTGCCCTGCGCCGGAATTTTCAATTGAATAAACAAATATTCTATTATCATTAAAGGTTTTTATGGTTTCAAGTGTTTTATCTTTTGACCCGTCATCTACAAGAATAAGTTCAAAATCTGAAAATGTCTGATTTAAAAATGAGCCGATACACTCTTTTATATATTTTTCAACATTATAAGCAGGTATAATTACAGAAACTTTAACCATACATCGGATAATACCATATTTTACCCTATTGTTCCAAAGATTTTATATTATATAATTCATTTATGAATATTGTATTTTTTATTTTAGAGTTTTTCAGTGCTTTTTTACTTTTGGTTTTAACACCAATTTATTTTATATTCAGAAAACTTTCAGACAAATCAACGGAAGGATACCTTGCAAAAGCCGGATTTTTTAACCCTGAAAAACCCTTGAGCGAGAAAATTATTATGTTTCACGGGGTATCTGTAGGGGAGGTCATAGCCCTTGAAAACCTTATAAAACTAACCCATGAAACATTTAAAGATTATAAAATCGTTATTACAACAGGCACAAAAACGGGGCAGGATATTGCAAATAAAAAATACTCTAATATTGCAGAATATATAACATTTTTCCCTTTTGATATGCCATATTGTGTTAAAAGATTTTTTGATAAAATCCGCCCCGATATTATTCTTATGGCAGAAACCGAATTATGGCCAAGCTTTGCAATGTATGCAAGAAAGAAAAATATCCCACTGCTTTTAATAAACGGCAGAATTTCAGACGATTCTTTTAAGGCATATAAATATTTCGGGTGGTTTTTTAAACATATATTTGCCTGCTACACAGGCATTTTCACCCAAAGTGAAGATGACAGACAAAAAATGATACAAATGGGCGCACGGGCCGATAAAACAGAGGTTATGAAAAACCTGAAATTTGATATACAAAAAAACCCGAACCCCATTAATTTTAATAAAGCAGAAGAGCGTATTCTCCTTGCAGGCAGCACCCACAAGGGTGAAGATGAAATTGTTCTCAAAATTTTTAAAAACTTAAAAAACAAATTTCCCGATTTAAAACTTATAATCGCTCCGAGGCATTTAACAAGAAAACAGGATGTCGAAACACTTATAAAAGAAATAGGGTTTAAACACGCGCTAAGGTCTGATACCAATGCAGGAGCTGCATTTGGTGAAAATGATATCATTTTGCTTGATACACTTGGTGAATTATCAAGAATGTATAAAATAGCAGATATAGCCTTCATTGGCGGCAGCTTTAACAATACAGGGGGGCATAATCCGCTTGAGGCTGTAATTTATTCAAAACCCGTTATTTCAGGCCCTTCTATTAAAAATTTTAAAGATATTTATTCACTTTTAACAAAATCGGGTGCCGCAAGTGTGGTTAAAAATCAGGCAGAATTTGAACAATATACAGAAAAGTTGCTATCTGATAAAGATTTTTATAATAAAACCGTACAAAATGCGGCAAAAATTTTTGAAAGCCAGAAAGGCGCGAAAGATTTTGTAATAGACAAAATAAGAGAAACCCTTTAACAGTCTACTATTTCAGTGTTGCAAGGTATTGATATACCGCAGGAATTTTAGTTTCATCCTTTTCAAGAGCGGATATGATTTCATCTTTCATTACATCAAGATTTTTGGTTTCATCCGTAAAATAAAGCTGCCAAGGTTCAATTTCAAGTGCGGAAGAAATTAAAACAAGGTTTTCATACATAGGATAATTATGGCCTGATTCAATGCGGGATAGGCTTTTGGTTTCCATATTAATCATCTCTGCAAGCTGTTCCTGGGATAAGGAGCGTTTTTTCCTAAAAAATTTCACCCTCTGCCCAAGTCGGATTTTTAAATCTTTAGTAACAGTGATTTTTGTTTCCACGCCCATATACCCCCAATGCCCTAATTTAAAGAATATCTAACATGCGGCCAGATTACTATTACCCGGCTGTGCTATTTAGATTGTAGATATAAAATTTTTATACTTTGACTATTTTAAAATAAGATTTTTTTAATAAAATCTAATTTTAAATTGCATTTTATGGAATTATAATGTAATATTTTCATGTAAAGTATTATTCAAAAGGGAAATTTTTATATGGAGAATAAAAAATCAGCTTTCAGTTTGGTTGAAATGCTCATGGCATTATTGGTAGCATCATTGTTGTTGGCTGCCCTTGCAC
>CAJTLG010000015.1 GCA_910577395.1 uncultured Vampirovibrio sp.
AGGAGTAAGTGCAGGCGGCGGTCAGGTAAGTGATGACACTGCAAATGATACAGTTGGTGCAGGCGCTGCGGCTGCAAGTGAAAGTTCATCATCCGAAACTAGAACAGAAGCTAAAGTTGAAGTAAAAAATGTAGAATCAAACAATGTTTCTGTTGATAAGCAAGGTAACCCTGAGATAAAAGTTGGTGACGGCAACAATTAGAAACCAGTTTCTATTGTAGCTCCGCCAAGCACAATATCATCTTTATAAAACACTATAGCTTGCCCCGGTGTGATAGCACTCTGGGGCTCGCTAAATTCTACAATAACATTATTTCCCTGAGGGTAAATTGTACATTCAGACTTTATTCCTGCTGAACGTATTTTAGCACTTGCAGGTATTTGTTGTTCCATATTGTCTTTGTCGGTAAAATATGTCCATACCAAATCTTTTGCAAAAAGTTTTTTTGAAAAAGTGCATTCTTTTTCTCCGACAATTACTTCATTATTTTCAGGATTTAGTTTAACAACATAAAGTGGTTTTGGGTAGGCAATTTTAAGACCTTTTCTCTGCCCTACGGTGTAATTAAAAATCCCTTCATGTCTTCCTAGTATTTTGCCGTCAATATGCACAATATCCCCTGGGTTTTTTTTAGCATTGATAATTTCTGTATAGTTGCCTTTATAAAAATCTTGGCTGTCACTTTTATCATGCACAATTAAATCATTTTCTTTTGCAAGCTGTCTGACATTTTCTTTTTGCATTGAACCAAGCGGAAACAGTATGTTTTTGAGCTTTTCTTGTGTTAGTCTGTATAAAAAATATGTCTGGTCTTTTTTTAAATTTACCCCTTGTTTTAGGAGATATTTATCCAAATTTCTGTCATATTCGATACGTGCATAGTGGCCTGTAGCAAATTTGTCAAAATTTATTCCTTTTTCACGTGCAAGCTTAGGAAAAATGCCAAATTTTATAATAGGATTGCACAGTATACATGGGTTAGGTGTTCTTCCGTTTTTATATTCGTTTTTGAATGTTTCAAATACAAGTTTGTCAAACTCTTTAGAGCAATCTATAAGATGAAAATCTATTCCTATTTTAGCGCATATAGCTTTTGCATCCTCTGTTTCTTTCTTTTTATCAGTACCATAGCAGGAATTTGCAATAGTTTTAATATCGCCGTCATAAATCTTCATCATAGCACCGATTACATTGTAACCTGCTTGTTTCAATTTTAAGGCGCACACAGCAGAATCAACTCCGCCGGATATGCCAACCAGCACTGTTTCTTTTTTATCCATGGTAAAATTCTATCACAAAAATTGACACAAACCTTGCCAATAGTATAAAATCAAGTAATGCTACCCGAGATTGATATTGAAGAATTTAATAAAATATTGAACGAAATGCTTGCCGATGTTAGCGGGTGGCGTAAATCTATGATACATTATATTAAGGATGAAAATCCGGAGTTGAACAGTGCTATTATTGAAATAGCAAACAAAACGGATTTGGACCCTAAGGCTGTTGCTACAGGTGCTTATATGGCTTATTCTTTAATTGAAAAAGCCGCAAGAAAACAAGATGAATTTTTAAATTTTGAAGAATAACTTTGTTAAAATTATTTTTGGTGTTAGAATATTTTTATGAGTATTAATAGTCCGGAAAATCAAAACTTTCAAGATGTAAAAGACAATATGCCTTTTCTTGCAAAGATTTTAGAAAATATCAGAGAAGTTATTGCATATGATAAGCAGCAAAAACAGCCGCTTATTTTAAGAATTAATGAGGCTTTTATATTCAAAATAGCCAGAAAAGCTATTTTAGAGCAAAATTCTACATTTTTGATGTCTATAGCAGGTGAATCTGCCTCCGGCAAAACAACGCTTGTAAAAAATACTGCAAAGGCTTGTATTAAAACAGACACAGATAATGCCTATACTGTGATTTGCTGTGATGATTATTATAAAGATGCATCCAAAGAATTAAAGGCTGCAGGCAGTTATGAAGAATTGTTCAAAACCGGTTTTAGTTTCGATACCCCTGATGCTATTGATTTAGAGCTTATGAAAGAGCATCTTGTTAAGCTAAAAAACGGTGAAACTGTGTATTCGCCTTATTATAATTTTGTTACTTGCGAAAGCAAAAAAGACAGTGTTATCAAAAAACCTGCCAAAATCATTCTTAATGAAGGTTTATATGTTTTAAATGAATGCATGCGCGACATTGTGGATGTTAAAATTTATGTTTATACGCCTTTTGAAATTATAAAAGAACGTTGGTACGCACGTGCTGTTACGCGCGGCAAAATAGGTAAAGCTGCTGATATGCAGTTTCATGATGTAAACCAAACTGCGTTCAGATATATCCGCCCCACTATGGAAATGGCTGATATAGTTATTAATGGTCTTACGACACAGCAATATATTGAAGAAATAGCATTAATGTTTATTGATGCAATAGTAAAGGTTTTAAGAACCAGATAAATAAATACTTGACATTAGGGCTTGCTCTTAATAAGATATAGGTGCTAATGGGGCGTCGCCAAGTGGTAAGGCACCTGGTTTTGGTCCAGGCATTCCGGAGGTTCGAATCCTTCCGCCCCAGCCAATTAAAAAGACGGTTTAAAGCCGTCTTTTTGTTTTCTTATTTTGTGATATTATTATCAATACATATCTATTCGCAATATATTATTCTGCTGTTGCAGCAGGTGTGGTTGTTTCTACAGTTTCATTTAGTGCGATTTCTTTTTTGAAGTGATTTATAAATTCTTCCCTGTATAGTTCACCTAAGTGTCCGCCGTTACTGATTAATACTGTATTTTTTCCGGTATATTCTTTTAATCGTGCAAGCTGATTTTTATTTGTAAGGTAATCATCTACCGTGTGATAGATTTTGTAGTTATTATTTTTTCTTAAAAAGTCTGAAATGGAATGCAGGCTTGCCATATGGCTTAAATCATCCACGTTTTTTCCGCTGCTTTTTACTAAATATTTTTGCGCGTAGTCTGCAAAACTAGTATTGTTTATTGTTCTGTATAATTTGGCCTTATCGGTATCTTTGGTATTTTCCATTGTATAAATTAAATCTGATAATTTTTGTCTTAAAATAAAGCCCGTTATAAGTTTTCCTTCGTAATCGCTAAATGGCAGTGTATCAATTTTAAAGTCTTTTTCGTCCTTTTGATTATATAAATTTAAGATTTTTGCTGCTGTGCATGCAGTTTTATGTTTAAGGTTAGAGGGATTTTTATTCCATTCTTCATTATTTTTATCAAGCTCTTTTAAGGCATAAATTAATTCTATGGGCGGATTTATTGATATAAATTTATCTATACCAATCAATTTTTCTTTATCTTCTTTGTCGGCCATAAACAGTGTTGTAAAGGCGCCGAATGATGTTCCGAGCAGCACTTTTTTGCGCACTTTTGTATCATATTTGTTTTCAATTTTATCTACAATGCTTTTTGTTGCAAGTCTTAAACTTTTAATATCATCTTCGGGCATTCCGGGCTTATAGTCTTTTGGCATGCTTTTTATAAATTCCCAATGAAAATGGCTTCCCTGAATGACCACGGAATATCCTGCATCATAAAATAATTTTGCCAATACTACGGAATGGTGTGACATTATACCTTCACCAATTGAGGGGTAGATTATAGCAAGCGGGGAAGATTTATCCCTTTGCATTATATATCTGAATTTGTATTTTTCTCTTTCGGGTGTTAATTCTACAGAGCTTGTTCTTATCCTTTTTGAAAAAGAACGGTTCCATATAGAAAGTTCACTCCAGATAGATTCATCAATACCGGGTAAGCTGAATAAAGCTGTCCTCATTGAATCAACAACCGGTGTTTGCGGATTGTAATTTTCTAAAATAATATCAGGCTCTATATCAAGTGTATTTTGAATAGCCTCATGCAGCAGTTTATCGTCAGCATAAGCTTTACCCTTAAGTGTTTCATTTGTTGCTATTTTGTCATCCTCTGTGATTGTTTCGTTTTTTTCTTCGGTATCCTCATTGACGTTTAATAAATCAGGCTCTTTTTTGGTAATAAGCTCTTCCTCGTTTGTATTTTCCGAAAGTAATTCTCCTTTGGTTTCATTGGATGACATTAATACTTCGCCGGATTCTACCGTTACTTCTTCTAAAATTTTTGCCTCTTCGTCCAAAATATCTTTCCTGTCGAGGTTTGAAAGTTTAATATAGCTTTCTATGCCGTACAATTTTCTTGTTATATCATACGGGTCGGCATAAGTCCTCTCTAAAAGGATGCTAAGTGGCTGCATAAACGATGTTCTGTTTACAAAAATACCCATTTTAACAAGTGCCGCAATGGGGCTTGCAATATATGTTGTGGGGTCAAGGCCGGTTTCAATTAACCTTCCTGCAAGCGCCCTTGGTGTGGTACCCATTGTGCCCGGCAGTACAAGGAATGGTCCTCTTTTAATTTTGCACTTGGCAAGGCCCTGGTCTATATCCTCTTCTTTTGCTTCCATTTTAAAGAGTTTTTTAGCAGGGTCATACATACCGCCAAGCCCTATTGTTGAGTTGGTTAAAAACCGCAAGGTTTCTGTGCCTGCTGCTTTAAAATCTTTTTGCAGTAAGGTGCTTACCAGTCTTTTAGGGTATTCAATATTATGATACGCGCTTTGTATCCTGTCCATTCCATATTTTGGCATTATTGATGCCCAAATAACGTGTATCGGGCGAAGGGCATATTTATTAAGCTTTGCGTTAAAATTATACATTTTGCGGTTAAATTTTTCAAAGCGGTCATTTCCTATATATTCTTTGCAATAATCAGGATATCTGCACCCGCCTTCGGCTGTCTGTGCAGGGGTAGCAAACAGGGGTGCGCGTATATTAAAGCATAGTATTATTGCTATAATCAGCGTAAATATTTTATTATTTTTATACATTTTTATAACCTTGAAAACTAAAACCGATAATAATTTATTGGCTATGGGTATAATTTTCATTGCACGACAGGTTAAGTTTTATGTATAAAATTTTTTCTAACAAAATTTTACTTATGGTATAATTTATGCAGCGTGGTTGTTTCGGTGCTCCGACGCATTAATTGAAAATTTAATAAGTTGATTGTTATTTTGTCGGAGTGGCGAAATTGGTAGACGCGCATGATTCAGGTTCATGTGGGTAATTCCTTGAGGGTTCGACTCCCTTCTCCGACAATTTTATATAATTTTTATAAAGGCACGGGTTTTTAAACTCTTACTTTTACAATTACCTTTTTAACTTTTTTTGTTTCATTAGCGACGTTTAAAGACGGTTTATGGACATCTTTTGTGGAAAAGAATGTAAAATATCCTTCAGGCACCAGAACGTTTGATGAGGGGCATTCTCCGAAGGCTACATCTTTTTCGTTATCATATTCTTTTGTAACTTTGAAATCTTCAAGATTGCCAAAACCCATAACCTCTGCACCTGATATCACATACTGGATGTCATAATAGGTTCTGTGCACTTCAAATTCAGCTTCATCAGGGTTTTTTGTTTCATATTCCTGCAGGTTTGCGTAAATATCTTCATTCAGTTCGTATCTACCGAGGGAGAGGTTTTTCCAATCCATAGATTTTATATATTCAAATCCTGCTTTAATTTTAGGGGATAAATTATAATAGAATTCTGCATTTTCAAGTTTATCGAATATCATAAATTTTCCTTCCGTTTATTTTAAAAAAGGCGCCAAATTGTTTTATGGCGCCGATTTATCATATTGTATTGTTTTTATACTTCTTCGTTCCAAGAGTACATTTTTCTGAGTTTTTTACCTGTTTCTTCAAGCTGATGTTCAGCTTTTAGGCGCCTTGTGGATAAGAAGTGTGCAAGACCGTTATTGTTTTCGCCAATCCATTTGCTTGCAAATGTACCGTCTTGGATTTCTGATAAAACTTTTTTCATTTCTTTTTTGGTTTCGTCAGTTATAATGCGTTTTCCGATTTCATAATCGCCAAACTCTGCGGTATTAGAGATTGAATGACGCATTTTTGCAAAACCGCCCTGGTAAATAAGGTCAACGATTAATTTCATTTCATGGATACATTCAAAATAAGCATTTTCAGGGGCATAGCCGGCCTCTACAAGGGTTTCGAAACCTGCCTGCATTAAGGCTGTAACGCCGCCGCAAAGAACAGCTTGTTCGCCAAAAAGGTCGGTTTCGGTTTCAATTCTGAATGTTGTTTCAATAACGCCTGCTCTTGCGCCGCCGATGCCTGCAGCATATGCAAGGCCGGTTTGAAGGGCTTTGCCGGTAGCATCTTGATGAATTGCAACAAGACACGGAACGCCTTTGCCTTCAACATATTCGCTTCTAACAGTGTGGCCGGGGCCTTTTGGTGCAACCATAATTACATCAACATCCTTGGGCGGAACAATTTGAGCAAAGTGAATATTGAAACCATGCGCAAATGCAAGGGTTTTGCCGGATGTAAGGTGCGGTGCAATTTCGTTTTTGTAAATTTCTGCCTGTTTTTCATCCGGTAGCAGAATCATAATTATATCAGCCATTTTTGAAACTTCTGCAACTGTTGCAACTTTTAAACCTGCCTTTTCGGCTTTTTCCCAGGATTTTGAACCGTTATAAAGTCCAACCACAACATTAACGCCGCTTTCGTGTAAATTTAAAGCATGTGCATGGCCTTGACTGCCATAACCGATAATGGCAACGGTTTTACCTTTTAATAAATCCAGATTGCAATCTTCTGCATAATAAATTTTTACCATAATATTTTATCCTCCGATACTTCCTTTTATGCACTGATTTTACCATAAACAAATATTATAACAATGCGCGTGCAAATGGCTATTTTTTGCTATAATTGAGGAAAATTGTGAGGTTAAAATGTTGAAAATTGAAGACTTTAGAGCGTTATTTGGTACTTTAACCCTGTATAAAGGAGTTTTGGCTGCTTGCGGAGTATCTGATTTTGCACGCATACTTGATTTAATGGCGGATGAACAAGATTTTACGGAAATTATTCCTGTTTGGTCTGATATGATTAGTACCCTTTATAACAAGGAATATCAAGGCGATTGGGCAAAATATATTAATGATTTAATCTTATTTGACAATAATTATTTTACTTTAGAGTGCGCGAAAGGCTCTTGTGACAATTTAAATGGGGAAATAAAATCTGCGGCAGCCAGTGATATCGATATTTTAACTCGTCTTGCAACTTTAAATTGTGCGGAATTTAAGGATTTATTGTATTTTAAATATCCCTACGATAAGGATATGATTGATTCTTTAGCGTGTTTTAATAATTTTGGACAAAAATTGACTTTTGAAAATATAGTAAACTATCATAAAAGCAATGGTGTAGGTATTTTTGCGAAATTTAAAGCGTTCAAATACAATTCAAATCTTGAATTAGAGCCTATTAAAAATTGTGATGGCGTACGTTTAGCGGATTTGAAACGTTACGAAAGAGAGCAAACCATTGTGGTTGACAATACTTTGGGGTTCATGAAAAATAAACCTTTCAATAATGTATTGCTATATGGTGATAGGGGTACAGGCAAATCCAGCACTGTAAAAGCGATTTTGAATGAATACCATAAAGAGGGTTTGCGTGTAATCCAGGTATATAAGGAAAATCTGGTGCATCTGGATGCCCTGATGCGCGATATAGTTGAAATTCCCTTGAAATTTATTATTTTTATTGATGATTTGTCCTTTAATGAAAATGATGATAATTTTGGTGCCCTGAAGGCTGTTTTAGAGGGTTCATTAGCTAAACAGCCTGATAATATGGTGATTTACGCCACATCAAACCGCAGACACCTTGTAAAAGAAAGCTTTAAGGCACGCGAAGGGGATGAAATACACTTGGCTGATACAATTGATGAAACGGTCTCTCTTTCAGACAGGTTCGGTATTACGGTTACTTTTACCGTACCAAATAAGGATAAGTATCTAGAAATTGTGCGCGAAATTAAAAACGACAGAGGGCTGACAATTAGTGATGACGAGCTTTTTAAGGGGGCTGAAAGTTTTGCACTCTCTAAAGGGAACAGGAGCCCGAGGCTTGCAAAACAGTATATAGATTACCTGCAAGCAAGGCTGGAGTTGAATTTGCAGTAATAATTTTGATTTATTTTTTGTTTTTGATAAAATAATTTTGTTTGGTAATTTTATTTAGGAGTTTTTATATGAGTCCCGAAACTTTAGCTAATTTAGAATTAGGCGGAACGGTTTTATTAATAGGCTTTTCAACTGTTTTTATTTTTCTTTGCATTTTGATTATTGCAATGAATATTATGGCCTCTGTTATTGCTTATTTAAACAAGGTTTTCCCTGTTGCAGTACCTGCAGCTGCTGCCCCGAAGGCACTTAAAGCAGGTGATGATGCAGAAATTGCAATTGCAATAGCATGTGCTACTTTAAAACAAAATCACGGTTAATTTTTTTCAAGAGTGTTTTTAATTTCATTTATGACCGAAGGCCAGTCGCCTTCGGTTTTTTGACGAAAAATTTCAATTGAATTATACCAAGGTGTGGTTTTTGTATCGTCAAACCAACGCCAATCCGCAGACCACGGCAGTATTAGGGTGGTTTTTTTACCCAGGGCACCTGCAAGGTGTGCAACGGAAGAATCAATGGTTATCACTATATCCAGGCATTTTATGATTGCTGCTGTGTCTGAAAAATTTGAAATTTTATCTGACAAATCTGTTATGTTTTGCCCTGTAAACTCTTTGCTGTATTGATTTTCCGGCTGAAGGGAAAAACATCTTGTGCCTTTAACGTCTAAAATCGGCTTTAGAAGGCTAAAATTAACATTTCTGTTGTGCAAAGTCCTTTTATTACCGGCGTTTCCCCTGAAAAATATGCCGATATTCAGCTTGTCATGCGGGAAAAGCCTTTCCCATTTTTTTATATGTTCTGGTTCTGCCTTTAAATATCCGCTATTTTCAGGTATATGCTCAAAATCCTTGTTAAACAAGAGAGGCAGCTCTATCAGGGTGGTCGCATAATTATATTCAACCGTACTCCCCATTTCAATAATGTTGAAATTTGGAAAATTGTACTTATACAGACTATAGAGCGTTTTTGGCAGGATTAAAATCACCTTTTTAAAATTGGCGGTGTTAATTAAATTCAGATATCTTGAAAACATTATAATATCCCCAAATCCTTCTGTGGCGCATATGGCAAGGGTTGCGGTCTTGTTTTCTTCGCCGTTCCACCATATTTTAATGTTTTCAGCTTGTTTTGTCCTTAAAAAATCGGAATACATTTTATATCCCGCTTTAAAATCCTTTTGTGCAAGATACAGTGTGCTTTTTGTGTATTCAAATTTGCGATTTTCAGGCTCAAGCTGCTCTGCAAGATTAATCACCTCAATTGCCTCATCATACCTTCGCATGCGCTTCAAAAGGACAGATAAATTATAGGCGGCATCAATATTTGGTTTAAGCTCAAAAGCTTTTCTGTAGGCACATTCCGCTTTATCAAAGCGGGATGTAAATTCGTATACCAAGCCAAGATTATTCCATGCTATAAAATCCCCGGGGCAAATTTTAATAAGTTTATTTAGGTATTTTTCCGCAATTTTAAATTTTCCTAAATCCTGCGCAAGTGCCGTTATTTCACGCAATAAGGGTATATTTTTTTTATCAAATTCCAAAATTTTTATTTGATATTTAAGTTTATCTAAAGGCAGGTTTAAATTTTCGGTGCACTTCGTTATTTTTTCGTATATCAGTCTGCTGTTTGCTTTTGGGGCTATTTTTTTAAAGTGCTGATAGGCGTTATTATAGTTTTTTAATTCAAAATAGCACAGTGCAAGGTCACTTTCTATTGGCAGGCTTTTTTCCAATTTATAGGCGGTTTCAAGTGATTTTAAAGCCTTTTGGTAATTCCCGGCCTGCATATTCATACCGCCTAAAAGGTGGTGTGCTTTTGCTTCTGCGGGGTTTTTATTTAAAAATTTAAGGTAAAATTTTTCCGCATTTATAAAATCGCCTTTTTTGTGGCATTCAATTGCGGCTTGAATTGTTTTTTTACAATCTTCCATTTAATTATTATAGTTGTTTTATAAAAAAGTTGCTAATCCGTTAATTTATCCAGTGCTTGATAATAGCCTTTCAGGACACCTTCTTTTTTGTTTTTGTTGTATTGTTCAAGTTCTTCTTTATTCATTTTTCTAAACGGCATACCGCTCAATAACCTTGAAACACTGTCGGTTAAAACTGTACATGCAGCAGTAACGGTAGCAACGCCAATTAAACTGCTCTGGTAAGAGATTTTAAATAAATCATTTAATCTCATACATACGCACTGCACAGATGTTCTGATTATTTTATTTATACCTCTTAATCTTGCATCTTTATTGGCTTTTTCAACATCGCCGGTTTGTTTTAATGTGCTGTTGTAATCATCTGTTGTTGAAAAATAAATACTGCTAAATAATCCAAGCAGCGCCGTTAATTTGCCGATATCGCAGTTGTTAACGTTAGATTTTGTTTCGGCATTGAGAGCATTGCATTTATTATTCATAATATGTTTTGCGTAATGTTGCTTAAATTCTTGTGTGCGTATATTGCCGTCAAATTTTGCAGCCTGCTTTTTAAAATCAAGTATGGTATTTACAAGGTTGTATTCATTGCTAAGCTTTGTCTTTTTCGTTTTTTCTATCAGGCCGATGCCTTCAAGTGCCGCACTAACAAGCTTGTATGGATAACCTGCTATTTCTTTAGCAATCCTTAACGGGGCAAGGGGGGTTAAAAGCAATTCTTTTTTGGACATTTGAATATTTGTTAACGGGATTTTAATAAACTTTTCATATTCCCCTATATATTTTTTGCCGTTTATAAATTCAACATTATCTATTTTATTTTCAAAATATTGTAAAACATCGTCAAGTTCGCATCTTCTTAGCACACCCTTAAACTTGTTTATTTCTTTTTCATCAAGCCACAATTCCCCGATTGTTGCCTTTTTGAAGCTTTCTTTGATACTGCTAACCTTGTCTGCGACAGTTTTAACAGGTTTAATATTTAAAGCAGTTTCTTTTAATTTATCAACTCCGGGTATTTTTTTAGCATACCGCATTGCAAAGCCTGCCCCAATACTGGTTAAGCATGCAAGCACAATATTTTTAAGGGAAAGCAGATGTTTCTTGTTTTCCTTTGGCGTTTCGGCGGGTTTAATCTCTTCAAGCTCAACAGGTTTATTGTTTTTAGCAGCATTCATAAAGCCCGTCATAGTGATTGTTTTAACCGGTATTTTTTCAGGTGGTTTCATCCTTGTTAAAGGTCTTCCTGTAGAAAGGCGGGATGTTATACGAAACAGCGTGCTTAACACCGTGTTTAAAATTGGCGAACCATAGGTAGAATTATTTGTAAAGCTTGAAAATGCGCCAAGTAAGAAATATTGGGATAAAGCCTCCTGCCCGCTTTCCAGTAATTCCTGTGTCTTTTTGCTTTTGGCCTCTGCCTTTGCCTCTTCTTCAGTTTTACCGTTTTTAATTGATTTATTATAAAAATCATTTCCCATCATTGTGGCTGTGATTAAAGCCAAAACGCCTTTATTAATGGTTCTTTCATGTGTTGTATTATATTTTGCAGCATCCGGGGCAAGGTTTTTATCAAACAGTTTATAAAATTCATCCGTTACATCATCGCAAATTCCTTTAAAGGGCTTGCTGCAGGTATTATTGCACAATATTTTTTCTATCTCTTCCGGGGTTTTATCACCTGCAGCATTTTTTATAAAAATTTCACCATGTTTTAATAATCCCCTAAGGGCTCTTTCTGTTTGTTCTGTTTCGCATTGCTGTCTGTAATTAACAAGCATTTTACTATTATACAGGCTTTTAATATTGAATTTTTCAGCAATATTATTCAATATTTCTTTTGGCATTTTGATGAAAGGATACGTAAGTGTATCCATAAAGGAATTTGCCTTTTTATATACAGCATTATTCCCCTGAACTTGCAAAAAATCCTGGGAAACTTTTTCTGAAAGGCTGTTATATATGCCGCCGATATGGCAATCGGCTATTTTTCTGATAGCCTTGATATTGGCGATATTACCTGTTTTTATATTAAAATTTTTAATGGCAAATGACAAATTTTCCAACCCTTTTTGTATGCGTTAATAGCCTGTTTTCTAAATTTACAAAACGGGTGAATAAAATATATTGCCAATTTTATAGGATTTTTAATACAATTTGAAATAAAAGTTAATAAATTAATACAAACCGCGTTCAAGTATTATATCCCAATTGCTTTTTTCATATTCAGGTTCTTTTGGTGAGCTTTCATGTTTATAGTTCACTTCGGCGGCCCATAAATCCTGATGCAGATTGCGGGCTAATTTGTTTGGTCTGCCTGGGGACATATTCTCATCTTTAATGGTGGTTAAGAAATAAGGCTCAGATTTTGTAAGCCCTGCCTCTATTGCGGCATCGTCCACTTCTATTGCAACATCGTGATAATTTTTGAAAACTTTATCAAATCTTTCTTTAAATTCGTGTTTATCTGTAACATCTTTGTTCATAACGGCATATACTATACCTTTACGTTTTTTAATTGTCACAAAAGGTGTAGCGTCAAGATATTCAAAAGCATCGCGCGTACAATTAAAATCATCAGTTTCTGGATTTAACCATGTGCTTTTTGCCTCTTCCCTTATTTCGTCATTTTCGAAATTCCCGAAACTTACATTTTGCTTTAAATTTTGATTTTGGGGTCTTAAATTTTGACGGTTATACGCCATAGAAATCGGTGTAATTCTCATCTTAAATATCCTCTGTGTTTATCCTAAACTGTATGCCATTTTGGGTGGGATTATATAAAACATGGAAAAAAAATAATTTGCCAATAAATTTTAATTTAAAATAAAAAATTTGCGCTAGCCGCGATTCGAACGCGGGACCTATCCCTTAAAAGGGGAGTGCTCTACCTGCTGAGCTACTAGCGCAAAAATATTTAATTATCAGTTTGTCTATCGTTTCGAGCCTTAAAATCAGCCTTCAACATTAATTACAATAGCAAGAACAAATTTTCCAGTCAACTGTATTTTTAAAAAATTATTCTATACGGCAATATATTTTCAAAAAGTCCTATGTTACCGTGTTTTTGATATGTTTAGAATTTCTGTTATTGTTTTATTATTATTTATTTCGCAAAGTGTCATGGCAAATTCATTATGCTCTATGGATTGTTCGTTTAATGATTTTTTCAGGTGCAATTATGAAAAACTTAGTGCAAAATTATCTCCCCAATGCGAAAGGCGGAAAATCTTTGACATATTATTTGAAGTGTATTCTATAAAATTTAAGACTATAGATTATGAATATAAGTGCTGTTGCAGTGCATTAAATGAGGAGGCTGAAAATTCTTCCTGCAGGCGTGAAAAGATAAAGTATATCAAAAATTTAACACAGCTTGCTATGGAAGAATATGACAGCTTTTTGGATGATTTGAATTTTGAACTTTGCGATGAAGAAAATTCAGAACACAAAATAATACGCCGTAACAAGAAAAAATACAGAAATGAACTTAAAAAGCTTATTTCGAAAAATTGCAGATAAGTTCGCTGATTTTTTCTTTTTCCGATTTTATTTCTTCAATCCTTGCTTTTGTTGAATTTACAACATCCGCAGGGGCAGAAGATACAAATTTTGGATTATTAATTCTACCTTCCAGGGATTTTAATTCATTATCAAGTTTTTCAAGTTTTTTATTTTGACGCGCTATTTCTTCGTCAATATTTATTATGCCCTTTAGTGGAACGATGATTTTTGTATCATTTACTACAATGCTTGCAGAATGCTTGTCTGAAGGCATTGTATCCAAAAATTCAATGTTATCAACTTTTGCAAAGCGTTTTAAATATTCTGTAACTGTGCCGAATAATTTTTTACCGTCAACAATCTGGATATTAATTTTGGCGCCAGGTATAACATTAAATTCACTTCTTATATTTCTGATACCCCTGGTTGCCTCAAACAAAGCCTCCATTTGTTCTTTAGCCTCAGGGAAAGAGAATTTTTCATTGTATTTGGGGAATTCAGACAGCATTATGGCCTTAGTGTCTTTATTTTGCGGAATAAGCTGCCAGATTTTTTCTGTTATATGCGGCATGACAGGGTGCAATAGCCTTAATGTCATATCGAGCACATAAACCATAACGGCCTCATTTTTTTCTACCTTTGAAAGCTCTACATACCAATCGCAGTATGAATTCCAGAAAAATTCATACAAAATTGAGGCAACTTCACCTATTCTGTAGTTTTCAATATTTTCATTTACAAGTTTTGCCGTATTATTAAGTTCATTCAAAATCCATTTATCTGTAGCGGAAAGGTTTGCAAAATCAGGTTTTAAATCATCACCGGTTTTTGTTAAATTCATAAGAACAAAACGGGAGGCGTTCCAGATTTTGTTTGCAAAGTTTCTGCCGTATTCAAATCTCTCGTCGGAAAGCTTGATATCCTGACCGCCGTATGTGCAAAGGCTTGCAAGGGTAAACCTTAATGCATCACAGCCGTATTTTTCAATAATTTCAACAGGGTCTATAGTATTGCCTTTTGATTTTGACATTTTCTGCCCGTCTTCATCCCTAATCAGGCCATGGATATATACGGTTGAAAATGGCGGCTTGCCTGTGAATTCAAGCCCCATGGTAATCATCCTTGCAACCCAGAAGAATATAATATCAAAGCCTGTTACAAGAACGGATGTAGGGTAGAATTTTTTATAATCGGCACTATCGACATCAGGCCAGCCCATTGTAGAAAACGGCCACAAGCCCGAAGAAAACCAAGTGTCAAGCACATCGGTATCCTGTGTATAATTTGCAGGGTCGGGATTTTCGGTTGCAACCACCATTTCGCCTGTCTGATTATGATAATATGCAGGAATTTGGTGACCCCACCATAATTGGCGAGAAATACACCAATCGCGGATATTTTCCATCCACATTAAATAATTCTTTTCCCACCTTTTTGGAACAAACTGTATACTGCCATTTTTAACAGCCTCTATTGCAGGTTTTGCAAGCGGTTCCATTTTAACAAACCATTGTTCTGATAAAAGCGGTTCAATAGTTGTATTACATCTTTGACACTTGCCTACATTGTGTTCATGTGGGGTAATTTTAACAAGTGCCTGCTGTAGTTTTAATAATTCAACAGTTCTTTCGCGTGCTTCGTATCTGTCTTTGCCGTGTAGCTCCTGTGGTACTTCAGCTCGTGCAATCATTTTACCCTGCTCATCTATAACTTTGATGAACGGAAGTTTATGGCGTTTACCTACTTCAAAATCGTTAGGGTCATGTGCCGGGGTAATCTTTAATGCGCCTGTGCCAAAGGATTTATCAACATATTCATCCGCAACAATAGGAATTTCCCTCCCTGTAAGGGGAATAATGCATTTTTTGCCTATTAAATCTTTATACTTGAAGTCATTGGGGTTAACAGCAATAGCAACATCGCCAAACATTGTTTCAGGACGTGTGGTTGCAATTACTATTGCGCCCATTTCATCCTTTAGAGGGTATGATATTTCCCATAAATTTCCGTCTTCTGTTTGGTATTCCGTTTCAATGTCTGATATTGCGCTTTGGCATCTGGGGCACCAGTTTACAATATAGCTTCCTTTATAAATAAGCCCTTTATTGTACAGGTCAACAAAAACCTTTTTAACGGCCTCGGAACAACCTTCATCAAGGGTAAATCTTTTCCTTGAAAGGTCAAAGCTTGCACCTAATATTTTGCATTGTTCAAGAATTTTATCCTTGTGTTCGTTTGCCCAATCCCAGGTGATTTCAAGAAACTTATCTCTGCCAAGTTCGTGGCGGTTTTTACCTTCTTTTGCAAGCTGCTTTTCAACAACATTTTGTGTGGCAATGCCTGCATGGTCGCATCCGGGCATCCAGAGAACCTCTTTTTGCAGCATTCTGTTGTATCTGATTAAAATATCCTGCAATGTTTCATCAAGAGCATGGCCCATATGAAGTATGCCTGTAACATTTGGCGGAGGTATCACAATAGAATAAGGTTCTTTTTTTGAAGAATTATCCGCTTTAAAAAAAGAATTATTTTCCCAAAATTTATAGATTTCATTTTCGTTTTTTCTTGCTTCATAAGTTGTGGCAAGATTTTGCAGGTCTTGAATATCAAAATTTGTCATTTTTATCCCTTATGTTCTTATGATACATACATAAGATAACATAAAAGTATTAGCCGATAAAGTATCCGCCGGGGGGCGTATTATTTTTTAATCAAAATTTTATTACCCTCTTTATTATGAAAAGATGGGTAATTATAACATTTTTTATAATATTCTTTTGCCTTCAAAATTTTGAGGCAGTGGCCCATAAATCCTTAGTTGAAGATACAAGTTCACCTCTTGATGCCTATTGTGCCAGTTGTACCAAGGAAAAAGACGTTGACGTGAAGGCAGAAATTGTTGAACACTTTAAAGAAACGCCAATATTGATAAGCTTGGATGAATGTATAGGGACAGCACTTCTTAATAACTTTAATATTAAAGTTGCAAATTCAGAATATGTAAGCTCTCGGTGGGATTACAGAAATGCTCTTGCCCAGTTTCTGCCCGAAGTAAATTTTGAAGGATATAGTATATATTATAGCGGGCAAGTTCTTGTGGGCGGAGTTGTGCCGGACCACGTAGAGGAGCTTGCTTTATCAGGCACTTTAAAGGTAACACATGACCTTACAAAGGGCGGTTCACAGATATTTGAAGCTAAAGCAAGAAAACTGGCTGCACGTGCAAATTTAAAAAATCTCGATTTTACAAAAGATGAAGTAATTTTAGAAACCGCTAGAGATTATTATGAGCTTTTGCGGGCAAAAATCAGTATTGAAATTCAACTTAAAAACCTTTATGAAAGAACAGCACAGTTAAAACTTACGCAAACCCTTATGGAGGCCGGGCTTGGTACAAGGTTTGATGTCATCAGGTCTAAAGGTGAACAGGCGCTTGCGGAACAAAATTTAATGGCAGCTTTAAATAATTTTAGGACAAATCAGGCAAAGCTTGCTAATATTATGGGAATAGAGGTTAATACGCATCTTTTTCCTATAGAAAATGAAGTAACACCATTTGTATTGATAGATGAGGCATTAGGTGTTGATGAACTCTTCAGGGTGGCTGAATTTTCGCGTGATGATGTAAAAGCACAGGAAAATAAAATAAAAACCTTGAAAGAGGAAAAGCATAAAGTTTATACCGATTTTGTTCCGCGCCCCAGAATCACATATCAGGGTCAATTTCAAGGTACAGCAAGAGCAGGTGTTTACGGGAACAATGTGCTTGGGGCGTATCTTGATGTACCAATTGGTTCAAGGCTTGGGGTGGGCACCATAACAAAAGCTAATAGCATTCAGGCACAAATTGATGCCCAAACACATAGGCTGGAGGTACTTTTAAGAAATATAAGACAAGATATTATAGCAAATTATTATAAGGCACAAATTTTAAAAGACAGGATTGAAATAGCAAAAAGGCAAGTAGAGTATGCCTCAGATAGTGTTAAGCTTGCAGAATTGCGCCTGGATGCCGGTGAAGGTATATTGATTGACGTTATACAGGCTCAAACTATCAAAAATAATGCAAGAATAGAGCTTTTAAGCACCATAGTTGATTACAATATTAATCAAATTCAACTTTTATATGACAATGGCACGATTTCGTATGACAGTATTGTAAAAAATTACAAGCCGTAGTTATAAGACTTTTCGTCTTAATGTAAAGTTTTGTAAAATATATAATGAATATTGAAATCGTATATACTTATTTGTTTTTATTAAAGAGTAAGTAACTTGAAGTGAAAGGATTTACAAATGGCAATTAACGCAGCAGTAAATAACATTTATCAAAATTATGCTACACAAAACGGTAACGGTGCAGCTGACGGTTTAAAAAATTATACGGTTAACGGTAACGAGGTGCTTTTTGAAGAAACAAATGGCGAAACATTTAAAGTTAGAGTAAGTGCTAATGAATTAGACCAGCTAAACGGCACTAATAAAACTGCAGAAACCGCAAAAGCTCAAGGCGCAACTTCAGCAGACGGTAAATCTTCAGAAGAAATCCAAAAGGAAATTGATGCTTTAAATGAAACAAAAGCTCAGACTTTAGAAGAAATGGAAAAAATTGAAACTGAAGTTGAAAGATTAGCTGAAGATGTTAAAAAGAAAATTACCGAAGCTGCAGAACAACAAGATAAGAGAGTAGAACAATATGAAGAAGAAGTTCAAAACTCTATTAAACGCAATGTTGAGGCTTATGTTAACGCTAACAAAAGCGGCGAAAAAATGAGTCAAGATGAATTGCAAGCTAATGTTGCAAATGAAATCAACGGTTTTGCACCTGAACTCGGTGATATTGTTTCAAGCTTATTTGTTGCAAATAGCGAAATTGATTTAATTGACATACATTTGGATACATTAAAAAGTATGGCAACTACTGTAAGTGACCTTGAATCTCAAATAAGCGTTAAAGAATCACAATATGAAAGTGCAAAAGCAGCTGAAGATGCAGCTAAAGCTGCAGAACAACAAGCAAAATCCTGTGACCCTATCGGCTTTAAAGATGCTGAAGGCAACCAGTTTGACTTTATAGTTATGGATGCAGACGGTTTTAATACAACTTCTGATTTCCTTGGTGCTACAGGCAACTGGGATGCTATGGAGGCATTAAACAAAAATGATGACAACATAATTGATTTAAATGAGCTTAAAGCTAGTAATATCGGCCTTGTTATGACCGGTAAAGACGGCAAGCAGACAATAATGGATGCTGCAGCAATTTCTGCAATGTTTGGCAGTGATTTTTCAATTGATTTAAAATCTTACGATAAAAACGGCAAATACGAAGGCATTACTAATGCGGATAACGACGGAAACGGTGTTATTGACCAGGATTTGCAAGGAACATTTTCACTTAATACTGCAAGCGGTAAATTAAAAGGCTATAATACGCTTGATGACCAGGAATGGCTTGCTGAACGCTATGGTATTGCTGCAAACATAGTATACGACCCGGATAAAGACGGTAAAGTTCCTGCAACAGGTAATGAGCCTGCAGAAGGTGAATTTGCGGTTGAAGGCAGCGAAGAACTTCAAGAGCATGTAGCATTTATCAACCAATACACTCAAACTGTTAAAGAACTAAGAGAAGCCCTTAAACAAGCTTGGGAAAACCTTGGACTTAAAGAAGAAGTAATTGATATCATTGGTGACAGTGCAAAGACTGTAGCTGAAGGCGAAGCAGCTAAATTCTATGAAGAAATTCGTGAAGCACAAGCAGAAAATGAAACCGCTCCGGCTGATGAAAACAACGAAGAAACAATTGTTGTTGGTGCAAATATTCCAACCGAAGATAAAACTGAAGAAGATGAACTAAAAGAAGAGAAAAAAGAAGAAAAAGCAGCTTAATATTAAATAAAATAATAGAGATGGAATAAAGTTAAAAACGCCCGTTGTGCGCAAGCAAGGGCGTTTTTAACATATTAACTCTTTTTTTATGTTATACTATATAAATCAGTGATTTGTGGGTTTAGTATGAAAAAAATATTTTCATTATTTTTAACTATTTATTTATTGTTTTTTTCCGGACAGGCATTTTGTGCAGAGGCCTCGTTAGATGAAATGATAGGCCAGATGATTATAGTTGGCTTTAAAGGCAATTCTACTGTTTCGCGCGGATTTAAAAATGTTATAAAAGAGCTTAACAACGGCAAGATATCAGGGGTTATATTTTTTGAAGACAATATCAAAAATAAACAAAGCTTATTCAATATGACTGATATCGTTTATAAGTCAAGAATGTCTGCCAGACCTTTTATTGCCGTAGATATGGAGGGCGGGCAAGTACAGCGTTTAAATTCTAAAAACGGTTTTGAAGATTTTCCATCCGCATCCAAAGTTGCCGCTATGGATATTAAGCAGGTTCAAGAAACCTATTCTAATATGGCACAAACTCTTGCCGGAAATCTTTTTAACTTAAATTTTGCTCCTTGTGTTGATTTAGATTTAAATGAAAATTCCATACTTCATAAAAAAGAAAGAAGTTACTCATCTGACCCTGCAAAAGTTGCACTTTTTGCAAATGAATTAATAAATGCGCATTATGATAAAGCAATTGTTACTGTGCTTAAGCATTTTCCGGGTCATGGCAGTGTTGCTGCCGATACTCATTTAAATTTTGCAGATGCAACTGAAACCCATACGACTGCTGAACTTTTACCGTATAAGAATTTAATGTTTAAAAACAATCTTATAATGGTTATGGTATCCCATGTTTTTAATAAAAACTATGATGAAATATATCCTGCAAGTCTTTCATATAACACCATTGGTTGGATTTTAAGAAGTGAGCTGGGTTTTGACGGTGTTGTAATTACGGACGACCTTGATATGGGGGCTATTAAACATAACTACGACTTAGAAGAAACGGTTATACAGGCTATTAATGCCGGTAATGATATTTTACTGTTTTCAAACAGGCACCCTTACAACCCAAATTTGGTTGATGATATTAATAAGATTATAAAGAATGCCATTGTCGAAGGGCTTATTAAGCCGGATAGAATTCAAGAATCATACGATAGAATTATTAAATTGAAAAAAGCCATAATTGCGGCAGAAAAGAAATAAACAATTTTTGCATAATAAAAATCCCCGTGATAAAAAACGGGGATTTTTTCATTTAGAGAATAGTTTTTTATTTTGAGGCGTTTTCTACAGCAACTGCCACAGCAACGGTAGCACCAACCATAGGGTTGTTGCCCATACCGATAACGCCCATCATTTCAACGTGGGCGGGAACTGATGATGACCCTGCAAATTGTGCATCACCGTGCATTCTGCCCATGGTATCCGTCATACCGTATGATGCAGGACCTGCAGCAACGTTGTCTGGATGAAGTGTTCTGCCTGTACCGCCACCTGATGCAACAGAGAAGTATTTACGGTTATTTTCGCCGCACCATTTTTTATAAGTACCTGCCACAGGGTGTTGAAACCTTGTTGGATTAGTTGAATTACCTGTAATAGAAACGTCAACACCTTCTTGTATCATTATTGCAACGCCTTCCGATACATCATCGGCACCGTACACTTTTACTTTAGATTTTTCACCGGTAGAAAAAGGAGTTTCTTTAATGATGTTTAATTTGCCGGTTTTGTAATCGTATTGGGTTTCAACGTGTGTGAAACCGTTTATTCTTGAGATAATATATGCGGCATCTTTACCAAGACCGTTTAAAATAACTCTCAAGGGTTCTTTTCTTACCTTATTGGCGTTTCTTGCAATACCAATTGCACCTTCGGCAGCTGCAAAAGATTCATGTCCTGCAAGGAAACAGAAACATTTAGTTTCTTCTCTTAAAAGCATTGCACCAAGATTACCATGGCCTATACCTACCTTTCTTGTATCGCCAACTGAGCCCGGTACCGCAAAAGCTTGTAATCCAAGACCGATAGCTTCGGCAGCATCAGCTGCTGATGTGCAGCCTTTTTTAATAGCAATGGCGCAACCCAATGTATATGCCCAAACCGCATTTTCAAAAGCGATAGGCTGAATACCTTTAACAATTTCTTCTACATTAATCCCCTTTGAAAGGCATAAAGCTTGTACATCTTCAAGGGATTTAAAGCCGTATTCGGCTAAAATTTTATCAAGTTTAGCCTGACGTCTATCTTGTCCTTCAAATTTTATCATATCTCAATTTTCCTTTACTACTCTTTTCTTGGGTCTACTTTTTTAACTGCTTCATCAAATCTGCCGTACTGACCAATGTTTTTTTCAAAAGCTTCTTTTGGGTCAACGCCTTTTTTGATTTGTTCCATCATTTTTCCAAGATGCACAAACTTGTAACCAATAATTTCATCATTAGCATCAAGGCCAAGTTCAAGAATATAGCCTTCCGCTACTTCAAGATATCTTGGACCTTTTTGTTTTGTTGAAAATATTGTTCCAACCTGTGATCTTAAACCTTTTCCAAGGTCTTCAAGCCCAGCACCGACAGGAAGTCCGTTTTCGGAAAATGCCGTTTGTGTTCTGCCGTAAACAATTTGTAGGAATAATTCCCTCATTGCCACATTTATGGCATCACAAACAAGGTCCGTATTAAGCGCTTCCAGGATAGTTTTTCCGGGAAGAATTTCGCCTGCCATTGCAGCCGAATGTGTCATACCGGAACATCCAAGAGTTTCAACAAGCGCTTCTTGTATTATACCGTTTTTAACATTTAAGGTTAATTTACAAGTACCTTGTTGTGGCGCACAGCAACCGCAGCCATGGGTTAAACCTGAAATATCCTCAATTTTCTTAGCCTTTGTCCAATCGCCTTCTTGTGGGATTGGAGCAGGTTCGCCCTTTACGCCGCGCGCAATTGGGCACATTTGCTCAACTTCGTGAGAAATTTGTATTGTACTCATATTTTTCTCTCCTCCAAAAGTAACAATGCTTTAAACCTATTCTACTATCCTCAAAGTAAAAAAGCAAAAAATATGTTTAACAGTAATAATCTCATTTTCTTTTATATTGAAAGAAGATGAGATTATTAAAAGAAAATCCGTCAAATGGTGCTGTGCTGTAAATTTTATCGGCAAAGCGCATGGGCAAAAATTTCGCCGGCACAGTGATTATAATGCCTGCCGTCATCTTTTGTAAAAAGATTTTCCCAGTGGCTTTTTGGGGTGCCGTCAGTTGAATATGAAGGATTACACATCATCAGGTGATGAGTGTTTGTATCGTACCGCAGCGGGAAAATATCGTGCATTTGCATAAAACTGGGAAGTTTGTCTGAAGGAAATTCACTTGCAAAGAGTGATGTTTTTATTCTGTTAAGACGTTCTTCATAGCTTGCACCGCCGGGGTCATTATCATTTGATACTTCAACACCCGGTGCATAATTTCTGCTATACTTCATAACTTCTGACCAATATTTCGCCGAATAAAAATCATCAGGGTTAACAAATGTAGTACCTGCTGTTAATCCAAGATTTTTGTATCTTTCAAAGTCTCCTGTACTTTTTTCGCCAACAAAACTTATAGTGAATGAACCGGTTCTTGTCCTGATTTCATTTAGGATGTATTGCATCTGGTGATAATTCGGAAGTCTTCCGACCCCGGTGTAATTGATACAATCATATCCGCCGATATGCTTTGCCGAATCTATAAACATAGCTTCAAATCCGAGTTTCATAAGTTTTACACACTCGTTTATGAAAAGCTCCTGGTGTTCATAATTATCCCAATTGAATGGAATATCGGTATTTTCACCGGTTGATACTTTCATTTGCCCTTCTGATATCACAATCCTAAAACCGGTTTTTATTCCTCTAAAATGCGCCATATCATTAAAGGCTCTAAATTGTTCTTCGGGAGAGATTTTATCTGCAATATCGGTACAAATTATATTATTTGAATACCCGCCTCCAAATTTTATGCCATAAATAGAATTCTCTTCATTTGGTGCTTTATTGTATCCGTCACCATAAATATTTGGAAATATTTGCGACAGTATAACACAGTTTGCCCAACTTTTGGCCGAAGGAAAAATGGCAGGCAGCAGCTTGATTGATGACAGTATGCCATTTTTACATTCTTCACCGTACATTTCAGCTATTGCGCGGTTGTTGATTTCAATGTAATTAGCGCTTCTGCCCCAATTGTCTCCATAATTTGGTGAAATTATCTCTGAAGGAAATTTTTCATAAAAAGTATGGCATTCACAAAGTGTAACTATTGAATTTACAGTATCTTTCAAATTTCTTTCAAGAAGTTCGCATGGCAATATATTTGATATCCATTTTTTAAAGCAGTGATTTCCTATGCCATGGTATGTGTGTTCTTTTGTCCAATTATCCGGAGCAAGTTTAGTATCAAATCCAAGTGCAATAAGGAATTTTTCTGTCGGTGTTAAGTTATTTTCTGTATTCATAGAAATATTTTAGTTATTTTAAAAAAGTTTTTAATTAACCGGCAAGATGTTTTTAGGGTATAATTTATTTTATTTATTTTTTTAAGGTAATTTTATGTATACTGCTAACAGCGAGGCAAAACCCTGGAGAGAATCAAGCTTTAAAGCATTGATACCATTTGTCGTTTTTGTAATTTTTTATTTTGGTTTTTCTGTATTAACACGGGATTTTTCAAAAATTCCTATGACTGTTGCCTTTATAATATCTTCTGCAACTGCTTTAATACTAAATCATAAGGAAAAACTTGCTAAAAAGATTGAAATTTTTGCCCTTGGAATGGGAAATAAAGACATAATGATAATGTGTCTGGTTTTTATATTGGCCGGAGCCTTTACTGCCAGTGCACAGGCCGTGGGCGGGGTTGATGCAGCGGTAAAAATTGCCGAATATTTCATTCCTGCAAAATTTATGGTTTCAGGTATTTTTGTGGTTTCAGCTTTAATTTCTCTTGCAATCGGGACTTCATGCGGTACTATTGCAGCTATTGTACCCATAGCCGTTGCGCTTTCCCAAAATCTTGGTTTTAATCCTGCCGTTGTTATAGGGGCAGCTGTTGGCGGAGCCATGTTTGGTGATAATCTTTCTTTGATTTCAGATACAACTATTGCATCAACAAGAACGCAAAATGTTGAAATGCGTGACAAGATGATTGCAAATTTAAAAATAGTCATACTGCCCGCTTTAACTTGTATTTTTCTGTATATGCTCCCTGTTTTTTCTGCTGTTAGTATTAAGGCTCCTGTGGTTTTGGCGCCGCAAATTTCTTCTTATATAAAAGTATTACCGTACATTTTGCTTTTAATAGCAGGTATTTTTGGCGTAAATGTCATGTTTTTATTGCTTGCAGGAATTATATTAAATACAATAATTGGTTTGCATTATAACTTATTTAGTATTTGGGAAGCTTTTAGTTATATTGGTGACGGCACCACAAGTATGGCAAATACATTAATTGTTGCGCTTTTAGCAGGCGGCTTGTTGTGTATGGTGCGCTATAACGGCGGAATAAATTACATAATTAAAAAAACACAATGTTTTATTAAAGGCACTAAAACCTGTGAATTTGGAATTGTATTTTTGGTTGGTGTAATTAATCTTTTCACGGCAAATAATACGGTTGCAATAATTACAGCGGGCCCCATTGCACGGGAGCTATCCCAAAAATATTTGGTAGACCCAAGAAGAACAGCCAGTCTTTTAGATACCACATCCTGCTGCGTACAGGGGGTCATTCCATATGGTGCGCAGATATTAATAGCAACAAGTCTTGCTGCCTCTATTTCTATTAGTTCATTCTCAATTATGAAGGGGCTTTATTATCCGGTATTAATGGGAATGGGGCTTTTATTTTCTCTTGTTTTGGGTGTAAATAAAAAGCAAAAATAATTATTTAGAAACTTTTTATATCTGCAAGAAAATTGAAAGAAGAATATGTTATCAACACAAAACAACCCAAATACTGCATTTAGAGCAAATGTTATTAAAAATGATTATTTATTATCCGGTATCAATAAGGCAAAGGATGAGGCGCAAAAAGGCAATTTGGATTTAGCATATCAGTTTTATGATGCGCTAAAGAATATAAAAGCGGAATGTTGTTTTGACACATTTGAAATAAGGCCAATTAACGGAATAATTACACGTAATGATGATGCAAAACCTCAGGAGATTTTAATTAACGATACACCTGAATACAAAGTACGCCGACATGAGGATGCAAAGCCTGACGATGGGAGCCAATGTATTGCAGGGATTTTAGAATTTAGTAAATTAAAGTTTCCTAATGCTGCTAACAGTTTACCCAGTGTGTACTATAACTATATTGAAACTAAGAACGCCGCCAGGAAAGCTGAAATAGCTGCAGCTGAAACGGTGATTAAAAGTCTGGATACAGTAATTTAAATATGCCGAAAGCCGGACTCGAACCGGCACGCAGTTTGACCTACGTCAGATTTTGAGTCTGATGCGTCTACCAATTTCGCCATTTCGGCATATAAAATTTTAAAAGTTCAATATTTTTATATTTTATAAAATATCAGAAAAATATTTATTTTTCCAGTTCTTTCTTTAAAAGTTCATTTAAAAGTTGCGGATTTGCCCTTCCTTTAGTTTCTTTCATTATTTGACCAACAAAGAAACCAAATAATTTATCTCTGCCGCCCTTATAAGCTGCAACTTGTTCGGGATTATCCAAGACAACTTTTTGTACCAAGGGTAATAAATCATCAGGATTTGAAAGAACGCTTAATCCTTTTTTCTCAACCAAAGCATCAGCATCTTCACCGCTTTTAAGAATATCAATAACAAGTGATTTTGCTATATTATTTGAGATAGTACCTTTTTCAAGAAGTTTTAAAAGTTTTACAAAATTTTCTACAGAAAGTTTTGAATTTTCTATTGTTATTTTTTCTTCTTTTAAAAATGCTGCAATTTCGCCCATAATAAAGTTTGAGGCAATTTTAGGGTTTATATTTTCTTTTATTGCCTTATCAAAGAATAATGCCATTTCAAGTTGATTAACAAGAACGTTTGCATCATATTCACTCAAACCCAGTTCGATATATCTTTGAAGCTTTTGATTAGGGAGTTCAGGCATGGAGTTTCGGATTTTTTCAACCCATTCTCTGCTTATTTCAAGCGGCATTAAGTCCGGTTCGGGGAAATATCTGTAGTCATGCGCATCTTCTTTGCCGCGCATAGATGATGTTATTCCTTTATTATCATCCCAGAGTCTGGTTTCCTGGACAACTTCTTCACCTCTTTCAACAAGTTCAATTTGTCTTTCAAATTCGTATTCAATTGCTCTTTGTAACGCTCTAAAACTATTTACGTTTTTTATTTCTGCCCTTGTACCAAATTCTTTTTGTCCCTTGGGGCGTATAGAGATATTGGCATCACAGCGCATAGAGCCTTCTTCAAGGTTTCCGTCACAAACGCCTATGTATCTTAATATATTTCTTAATTCTTCCATATATTCTCTAGCTTCGTCGGATGTTCTCATATCCGGTTCGGATACTATTTCAAGAAGCGGAGTCCCTGCTCTGTTTAAGTCAACAAGAGAATAAGAGGAGCCATATATTCCTGCAGAACCGGCATGGACAAGTTTACCTGCATCTTCTTCAAGGTGGGCACGTGTAATGCCTATTGTTTTGTTTGAAATTTTTATGCTGCCCTTGCCGCATATGGGTTCATCATATTGTGAAATTTGGTATCCTTTCGGAAGGTCCGGATAAAAATATTGTTTTCTGTCAAATTTGCAACGGGAAGGAATTTCACAATTTAGTGCTAGACCGGTTAAAATTGCCATATCTACAACAGCTTTATTTAAAACAGGCAATACACCGGGCAAGCCAAGTGTTACGGTTCCGGTTTCGGTATTAGGTTCACAGCCGAATTTACAGCCTTCACGTCCAAAAATTTTACTTTGCGTTTTAAGTTGGGCATGCACCTCGAGTCCTATTACCATTTCGTATTTCTGTTTTAATTCCTCAAATTCCATTACAAAAGTACTCCTTAATAGTTTTAAAATATTTTAGCACAAATATTTTTAGCTAATAAAGTTAATAATTCTTAATATTTATCTCAGTTTTAGCATTATTTTTATTGACATGGCTTTTATTTATATATAAGGCAAGGATTTTTGTACACATGACTTCAGGATTTTACCCTCAATACACTCAATATCAGCAATGCCAACAGTATCCGGCAACATCGGGTGCAAATGCTGTTAATATTCAAATATTTAATCCTACTGCAAATGCTGCTCCGCAAGTAAGCCAAATGCCTGTTGCGCCGCTATATCAAAATGCAAGTTTGTACGGTACACAAGGGCAAACACCTGCAGTATCTTATCCTATCAATTATAACGCACCGATAAATCAAGGTTCGGGACTTAATGTAATTTCCAAAGAGGAAAACAAGACAGAAAAATCTAATATTTCAGAAACAAAACAAGAAGAAAATAAGAAGACAGAAGAAAAAAAGAAAGAAAAAGTTATTCTGACTGATGATTACATCAAGTCATTAGAAAATTATTTAAATAATCAAGACCCAAAAATAAGATTAACTGCTGCAAAGGAACTTCTTGAAAGATTTAAAGAAGATGATACAAGAAAAAATGACCCGGCGCTTTGTGCGCTCCTCAACAAAGTAATTAAAGACCCGAAGGCTTCGGTTAGATACGTTGGTCTTACAACACTGGATGTGGGATATGCCGGCGGAAATAATGAAACGATTGACATCTTAAAACAACTTCAAAACAGAACTGATTTAGAGTATGGCGAAGATTCCGTACTTGCCTCCCAAATATTATTAAAAATGTCCGGACAAAAAGTTCAAGTGCCGGATACCGCAGCGGAGGTTAAATGATGAATACTCTAGGTATAGGGACCAAAATAGCATCTGCCCTTGGGATGAGCGCTATTGCCCTCGAGGCACATAGTAACGGAAAAAGGGTATCAAAAAATAGCGGTGCAACCGCCAGAACTGACAAGTTCGTAAGAGATTCAATCGGAGCTTCTAAACTTGAATACGTAAGTTCAAGACATAATGCTACAAAAAGTTTTATAGCAAATGCGGATATATCAGATAGAATTCTTGAATTTGGCGGAAAAATCCGCGGATACGTATCAGGATTTGGTAAAACTGTGTGGAATAATATTTTTACTGTTGCATTTGGAGCAGTTGGATTAACTGCTAAATCAAAACCGGCTAAAATTATTGCATTAATTGGTTTAGGCCTATCTTTAGGAATTGATACAATTTTAAACGGAACAAATTTATTTGAAAGGAAAGATTATCTTGATAAATAATTATTAAGATTTGTAAATGCTTGAAAGCCAATAATAATACTTATTTTAGTATTTTTTATCAGAATAAAAGATTTTTTAGGCAATTAATATTATTTACGACACTTTAAGTAGTGAAAGCATAACAACAGTTATAATATTTCAAAGGAGATAAAGATGATACAACCACAATATGCTCAACCATATTCTCAGGGGACGCCAAGTGCAAATGCTGTTAATATTCAAATTTTTGAACCAAAGGCATATGCTTCACCGCAACCGGCGCAGCCTAATTATACAGCCCAGATGTATAATTATCCGCAGACTTCCTTGTATGGTATGCCGCAACAGCAATATGTACCATATCCAATGCCTCCTGTGGCCCAATATCCGGGATATGGTATGCCACAACCAATACAATACCCTGGCTATCCTGTTGAGCAACCAGCTGTATACACAGTTCCTCCGCAAATTATAACTCCGCAGCCACAGCAAATGCCAGCTCCGGCAATTGAACAGGTTCCGGCACAACAAACTCCGGCTCCTGCCCCACAAGTGACAGTAGCTCCAACACCGGCTCCGGCACCCGTTGCAGTTGAACAACCTGCCCAACCTGCGCAAACTATTGATGTTGCCGGTTTGGTTTCTGCGCTACAAAGTAATGATGCCGCTGCACAAGAAAAAGCTATAACTGAAATAGCTAACTTTAGCCAAGGCGAACCTGCACTTGCTCAACAAGTTCTTAACGAACAAATAATGAACGGACTTGCTGCTATAGTCGGTGCAGACAATTCACAACTTGCAGGTCCTACCCCTGAACAGCAAGCTGTATTAAATAAGGCAATGAAGGGCGAGCAATTAACACCGGAAGAAACACAGCTTGCAGGTCAGGATTCTCCAAAAAGAGCTGCTGACAGAAATAAAATAATTGCCATGTTTACCCTTGCTATGCTTCAAAAAAATCAAAGAGATGAACTGGATGCATATTTAGCTTCACAAGGCAACACAGAAGTTGCACCGCTTAAAACTGATAATCTGATTGGTTTTAATGAAATACAAAATGCAATAAAAACTGATGCCAACCCGGAGGTAAGACTTGCCGGCATTCAGGCTATATCTTATATGGCTAAACCGGAAGATTCTGCCGCTATACAAGCAGTATTACAAAATTCCGCAAATGACCCTGAACCGTTAATACAACAAGCTGCACAAGAAGTATTAGCTAAATTTGGTGCTCCTGCTCCAGTGGCTCCTCAAGCCGCAGCTGAACAGCCTGCTCAAACTCAAACAAATGCACAGGAAGCGCAAATACAGCAATTTCCGCAACAAGCTCAAGCTCCTGCACAAGCTGCAGCGTAGTTTCATTATTGAAAACTTTAATTATTTAAGGACTGTACTTTTATGTACAGTCTTTAAGTTTATTAAGATATTTGAGTAATTTAACAAAATAATGTTTAATAAGTATCATGGAAAAAGATGATAAAATTAAACATTTTAAGCCCAGAAAAACAAAAGGTACCGTTTTTTCTGCCAAAAATAAGTTGGCTGAAATTAGGAATTTTTTGGGTTTTGAGTATATTAAACTTGAAAAAGATATTAATGGCATAAATTTTAACAAAAAATCGTTAGAAGATTTTGCTGAAAATTTAAAATATACAATTTCTATTATGCGAGAAAAGAATGAAAAAGTATATCTGTATGAATATTTTGTTCCTAAGCATGAGTTGAACAAGTTTCTTAAAGCTCATATTAATGGTACAATTTTGGGCGAAATAATACAAATTAAAAGCTATACACCGGATAATTTAGCATGAATAACAGTGAATTAGTTAACTTTTTGAATGAATATTCTCCTGTACTTTATAATTGTGAAAGACCTTCAAGATATATTGGTGGGGAGTTTTTATCCGTTAAGAAGGATTTTAATAAGGCTGAAACAAAAATATTACTTGCTTTTCCGGATAAATACGAAATCGGAATAAGCAACTTTGGGCATAAAATTTTATATCATATTATAAATAATAAGGATAATCTGCTTGCTGACAGGGTTTATGCGCCAGAGAAAGATTTTTGTGAACTTCTTGAAAAATATAACAAAACATTGTATTCGCTTGATAATAAGCAACCATTAAAAGCATTTAATTTTATTGGATTTGCACTTCAATATGAAATGTCTTACACCACTATTTTAAAAATGCTTGAGATGGCTAATATTCCGGTTTTATCGAGTGAAAGAAAGGATGACGACCCCATTATATTTGCCGGGGGTCCTTGTGCTTATAATCCAAACCCAGTTTCAAATTTTATTGATTTATTTTTAATTGGCGATGGTGAAGAAGTTATATTAGAAGTTGCAGAAGCCTATAATGGCTTAAAAGACAAACCCCGGGCTGAAATATTAGAAAAATTAAGCACAATCGAAGGGGTGTATTCACCCGTATACAGTAGAACACGCGGTAAAGTAAAGAAAAGAATATCGAATTTAAATATTTTAAATCATCCTGTAACATCCCCTATTCCACATTCACAAAGCGTTCATGATAGGGCAACAATTGAAATCAGGCGCGGATGCGGGCGGCTCTGCAGATTTTGTCAGAGTGCACATACAAATCTTCCTATAAGAGAAAGAAAAAAAGAGGACATCATTAATTTAGCAAAACAGTATGTACAAAACACCGGATATGATGAATATTCCTTACTTTCTCTATCATCCAATGACCACGGAAGAATTGAGGAAATTATAGAAGAATTAAATGCACATTTTAAAGGCACTGATGTGAGTGTTTCACTTCCAAGCCAGAGGGCTGATAGATTTTCAATAAAACTTGGGCAATTAATACATGGGGTTAAAAAAGGCTCTGTTACAATAGCGCCTGAGGCCGGCAGCCAAAGGATGAGAGATATAATAAATAAAAACCTTAGTGAAGAGCAAATAATATCAGCTACCCTTGCAAGTGTTGAAAACGGTTGGGATAGAATAAAGTTTTATTTTATCATCGGTTTACCTTTTGAAGAATATTCAGATTTAGATGCCTTGATTGAATTGCTTGAAAAAATTAATCATAGATGCAAAGAAAATGGCTTTAAGCTGCCAAAAATCACTTGTTCTATTGCAACTTTTGTGCCAAAACCGTTTACGCCGTTTAGTATTTGCGGTCAAAACAGCCCTGATACCATAAAGGAAAAAATGTCCTATCTTAGAAACAAGGGGGCGCATTTGAAAAATGTGCGCTTAAATTTCCATAATCCGGTAATTTCACAGTTTGAAGCTTTTTTAACAAGAGGCGACGAGAGATTGTGCGATTTTATATATGAACTGTACAAAAATGGTTCTTATCTTGAATCTTGGGAAGAAAATGTAGATTATAATGTATACTACAACATTGCAAATGAATGCGGTCTTGATATTTTTAATGAAACCGCTAAAGAATACAGCTATGATGAAAACTTGCCTTGGGATATGATTGATACCGGTATAAATAAAGAGTGGTTTAAAAACGAATACGAAAAAGCCAAATTGGTACAAACCACTATTCCTTGCGAAACTAAATGCTCAAATTGCGGTGTATGTACCAATTTTAAAGTTAAAAAGATATTAGATAGATAAATTATCTTATATTTCGCATGTAGGTCTCAATACGTTCAATTTTATGTGCATTTTTTCTTTCACCATCTTTTTTAAGAGCCTTTATAGCATTATTTAAATCTGATTTTGCCCCGGTACCGTCCTTAAGATATATTTTAGTATAAGCAAGCGCCTCCCAATAAGTTGCCCTGTTTGGATAAGCACGAACAGATTTTTCAAAGGCAGCTTTAGCTTCTGTAAATTTACCCTCTTTATAATAGGTGCTGCCAAGCAGATAAAATATTTCACCCTGCGGAGAGATTTTTGCAGCGCTTTCATATGTTTGTGCCGCCATATTGTATTGTTTAAACTCGGTTAAAATAATACCTTTCAAAAGATAAGAAGGCAAATAGCTGCTATTTTTTACAATTGAATAATTAAGCGCTTCAAGTGCTTTATTTTTATTGCCAAGTTCGTAATACGCCGCACCCATATTATAGTATTCTTTATATATATTTGGCACATTGCCCTTGATATTGGCAGCAGTTTTTGTAAGAGTATTATAACAACTTGTCTTTGTTGTGCAAATTCTGCTTTTTTGATTAATTATATTTTTGTATTCAATATACTGGGAAACTTTTAAATATACAAAAAAAGAGGTAAAAAGCAGGCCAAATATAACAAATGAAACGAATGGCACTCTTAAGCTTTGTTCTTTTAATACGCTTTGCGCAAAATTTTCATCAATTGCATCAGACAGGATTTCCGGACTATTTTTAACATATTTATTATTTAAAACCTTACAAGTAAAATAATCCAAATTGGCAAAAGCAGCTGCATAAAAATGTACCAAAATACAGGTAAGCAAGATAAGCGAATTAAATGTTGAGTACGAATAGTATATTATGCCACACTCTATTAACATTAAAATAATTGCCTTTGGAAATATGAATTTTGCAATATAATATAGAGGGCCAAAAACAAGCGCGAAGAAATTAAACTTGGTAAAAAATTTAAATCTGTCTTCTGCGCTCAATGCCATTATATTTTGACCGTAACGCCAAAAATGAACATCATTAGCTTTTCCCTGATAAAAATTATGATAATAAGAAACTTGAATTTTCTTAAAAACTCTCTTCCAGCCGTTGCTAATATCCAGTGAATCGATAACATTATAAATATTCCGGAAACTTCGCATACTGTCTATCCTCTATTCTTTATAACCTTTTTTGTTTCAATTTTACCACAAAAGTTGAGCCAAGACCCGGAGTTGATACAACAAAAATTTTACCCTTATGCAGTCTTACATATTCTTTAGTTATAGCAAGCCCAAGACCGGTAGATGTATTTGTTTTTGTATAGATATTATCAATCTGTGTAAATTTTTTAAAAATAAAATTGTGATATTTTTTATCTATACCAATACCGAAATCTTCAACTTCCAATATAAAATATTCCCCCTCAAAGTAAGTTCTAACCAAAATATTACTTTTTTGGGCGGAAAATTTTATTGCATTACCAATTAAATTAAAAAGTATTTGCTGAAATTTTTGATAGTCTGCTTTTATATTTTGAACGCAAGTGTTGTCATATTTAATTTCAATTTCTTTTGCATTAAGTAGTGGTTTCAATATGTTGATAACTTCTTGTACTGCAATATGTGTATCAAATTCACTCAAATTAAGTTTCATTGAACCGGATTCTATTTTAGAAAAATCTAGCAGACTGTTAATTAATCCCAATAAATGAACGGAGGACAGATTTATGTCTTTGACATATTCAAGTTGTTTTTTATTTAATTTACCAACTATTTGATTGGCAAGAACTTCTGAAAACCCTATTATCGCATTCAGTGGTGTCCGGAGTTCATGGGAAACATTTGCAAGAAAACTTGTTTTTACACTATCAGCCTGAATAAGTTTTTTATTTTGCTTTTCTATTGTTTTTAAAGCTGTTTCTTTATCAGTTATGGCTTCCTGTAGAATGGAAAGCTGTGTTTTATAAACTTTGTTTAGTTCGTAATCTTTAATTATATACGAATAAGCGCTTAAATAAGCATTTACTGTGGCAATTTCATCGTTACTGAACGGTGTTTTCCGCATAAGAAACAAAAATCCGAATAATGATTTTTTAATCCCAAGTTTTGAAAATAAAAAATGTATATTTTTTGTACTAAAATTTTTAACAAAAAAATCAGCAATATCAGAGTGCTGCGCATAAAATGTCTTTTTTCTCTTGGAATTTATAAAATTTAAAATATTATCAGTTTCATTGAAATCAAATAATTCCGTATTAACAGCCGAAGTATTTTTAAAATTCAAAAAGGCCTTTTGGACAAAAGTTGTATCATCTAAAAAGTATACACCGCCGAATAAAAAATTTATTTCCCGAGAAAGATTGGTTAATATATTGTGATAAAATTCCTTTTCGCTCAAATGGGTATAATTATCCGATTCAAGCACATTAGAAATACTATCCAAAACCTTATAATTGATACCCATTTATGAATTATAAAATACAATATTTAGTCATGGCAAATTATATAGTTAATTTATAACCGCCTTTAACGGCATTTTGAAGTATATCTTCCGAAATTTTAGCTCTCAAATTTTTAATATATTTATATACATAATCCGTTGGCAAATCAAGAATTTTAGCTAAATCTTTTGCATAAACAATTTTATCGGTATTAGAAAGAAAATAATCAAGAACAACCTGTTCTCTTTGAGTAAGGGGTTTTTTAAATGTAAATTGCTTTTTATCAATTTCATTTTTTTGCTCTTGCACAAGATTATTTTGCAGATTTATAACCTTTTTTGCAGCTGCAGAAACAACACCTTTAGGGGCGGGATTGATAATTTTAGATGAAAAGGTTTTTACATTTTCGTTCTTCTTGCTGTCAGATAAAACTATATCAATAATATCACGTGTTTGTTTTTCTTCTTTTAATACTTTTCCGAGTCTTTTAGCGTACTCTTCAAGCGTAATCTTCTCCAGTGAACTTCTCCATTGTTTAATCTCTTCTTTGCTTAAGTATTCACTCATTGAACTTCCCCTTTAAGATTTTATCTTCCGTCCTTTATATCTTTACTTATACCATAAGGATAGTTTGAAAATCTCGAAATATTTAGTAAAGTAAAATTTTATTTATTTTATTTAAGATGTATTGACAATTAAAAATGAGCCTTATAAAAACACAAGGCTCATTTTAGGTTTTCTTTATGCAATTCAATAATTAATCGTCTGCATGTCCTGCTGTGCCAAGAACATCTTTCATTTTATGAATAACCATTTCTTTAACAGCAGTTCTGCCCGGACCCATATATTCTCTCGGGTCAAATTTTTCAGGATGTTCAACAAAGAACTCGCGAATAGTTGATGTCATAGCAAGTCTTAAATCGGTATCAATGTTAATCTTTGCCACACCATGTTTAGATGCATAATTTAACATATCCTCAGGCACACCCTGTGCGTTAGGCAGCTTACCGCCAAATTTATTACATTTAGCAACAAAGTCTTGAGGTACTGAAGAAGAACCGTGTAATACAAGCGGATAATCAGGAAAGCCTGCTTCAGCTAATGCATTTTTAATTTCTTCCAGACGTTTAAAGTCAAGTTTTGCTTCACCTGCAAATTTGTAAGCACCGTGAGATGTACCAATAGCAACAGCTAAAGAATCGCAACCGGTTTCCTTAACAAATCTTACAGCTTCAGCGGGGTCTGTATAAGTTGAATCTGCAGCAGAAACCTTAACATCATCTTCAACACCTGCTAATTTACCAAGTTCAGCCTCAACCGAAACACCTCTTTCATGGGCGTATTCAACAACTTTTTTAGTTAAAGCGATATTTTCTTCAAGAGGAAATCTGCTGCCATCAATCATAACGGAAGAAAAACCGCCATCGATACAAGCTTTGCAAATTTCAAAATCAGCACCGTGGTCAAGGTGAAGTGCTATTGGAACTGTAGTAGTGGCAAGAGCAGCCTCAACTAATTTAATAAGATATGTTTGATTAGCATATTTTCTGGCACCTGCAGAAACCTGAAGGATAATTGGTGACCTGGTTTCTTCAGCAGCCTCAGCAATACCTTGAAGAATTTCCATATTGTTAACATTGTATGCACCAATAGCATACTTGCCGGCTAAAGCTTTTTTAAACATTTCGCCGGTTCCAACTAATTTTCTTTCCATAAAATAACTCCTAAATTAAGTCGTATCAAAATAAAATGTATAACAAAATAAAAGATAAAACAAGAAACAGCTATTGGCAGAATGTAAATTTTTGTAAAAAATACATCAAAAATACTAAAGAATATATTTTATAAAACGATAACCAAAATATAGTTTTTGGGAATGTTGGGTAAAATTGTCCACACAATTTCTGATAAAAAGTTTTATTAGGTAAAATATAAGGAGTGACAAAATGAACGATGGTATCAAAATAACAGGAAATTGGGATTTTGACAGCAAACAAAATGTTGACAAAACAGACTACAAAAGTGAGGGCCTAAAGGCAGGCAACAATAAATTGCTTAAAGACGTTAATTTCCTTGACGGAATTGATGCAAAAGAGGCCGAAAATATTATGATGGCCTTTGAAGATGACGGCTTGGTTGATTTTGATGACTTTAATATTGATGACAAAGATATTAAACAATTTTTATCAAACCGTGGAATAAAAAATGTAACCGATAAACAGGTTGAAAATATGAAATCCGTAGTTGACACCATAGTGTCAACCTACCAAGAGGAAAATACCGTTTCAGGCACAAAAGAAAACTATAAGGAAGTAAATGATATCTATCTTACCTCTACCACTAAGGATGTGACAATTGAGCCTAATAAATTTATTGAAGGCCAAGTGCATACAGTGACATTAATGGATAAAAAAGACGGCGTAACACTAGATGATTTTATTAATGAAGCATATGATTTTAATAAAATATTGGGTGAAGATGCCGATAAAGTGGATTTAGACGGTATAAAACACAATTTGGTTGATGAATATATGCAATCTAATCCTGAACTTGCGGACAGAGTTTTAGATTTATATAACGAAGATAAACCCGCTGATAAACAAGTAAAAAATATCAAAGATTTAACATACGACCAAATAACCAGCTTAAACCTATATAGTGATGATATTACCGGTACAAAGCCATTTAAAATTATTGCACCTAAATTTGATTTACCGGTACCAAAAACCGGCAGCAGCAAAATAGCAGATACAGAGGTTATTCAAACACAATATTCAACCGAAAAACCGAATACTGAGGTTAATATTGTGTCTAACCTTGACCCTGATGCAAGATTTGTAGAAAACAGATACGAAAATGTTGAAGATGCAATTGCAGATATGTATGGCTTGGATAAAAAAGATAAAAATTATCAAAATGCCATAAATACAATTGCTTTCCAGGTAGCAAACGACCCTGAAAATAAAGAAAAAATTGAAGAATACATTAATAAAAAAGGTTCCGGTAAGGGTTTTGAAACGCTTGATGATAATGCAAGAGTCGAAGCATTGCTTGAAATGAAAACTGCTATGGGTCTAAAATTACCCGATAATGTGCTTGAAAATGATATCAAATTTAAGGGTAATTACACCTATAAACAAGGTGAAGAAACTTATCAGCTTTCATTGCGTTCTTCTGCCGAAGGCAAGGAATTGAGCGATTTTGCCTTACCTGCTACTGCGGATAAAACCGACATACATTCTCTTGAAGATATATTAAAATATGCATATGACCCAAGAACCGGTGATGTATTAAAAGGCTTAGATGAAGACGGTAACGAAGTTCTAAATATTAAAGACCAGGCATCACAAGGTTTGGCTGATGCATATATGTTAAACAGCATTAAGGATAACAATGATATTTACGCCGCCATGCAAGAAATTAACGGCGAACTGGAATTGTTCGGTTGCTATGAAATTGATGAAAAAGCACTTAAATTAGATAAGCCTATAAGTGAAATGCTTGCCGATGCTAAGGATGACGGCAAATCACTTGAGGATGCCGCAAAGTATGTGCGCAACCAACTGCTTAAAAAGACAAACGGCTCCGTTGATGATTTTCTTGAAAAATATGGCAAGGTTGATTTAGATAAAGCAAAAGACATTGAATTATATGATAAAAAAGGCAATGTACGCTTTAAAGATGCAAACGGTAATCCTGTCACTTATAAAGTTTCTGAAACGTATGTAAGATTTGGTACAGCAGCTTATAAAGAAAATAAGAAGAAAACTACAACTGTAAATACTGGCACTCCTTCTAATACAGGCGTTCCCACCGGCACGGGCATACCGACTAGTACTGGCACCCCTACCAGCACAGGTATACCTACAGGAACAGGTGTTCCCACCGGCACAGGCACCGGTCCTACACCTACGGGAACAAAGCCTCCAACAGAAACAGGTACAAACCCTCCTCCTACAACTACAAATACTATGCCTCCAATTCCTCCAACCAACACAGGCACAGGTGTTCCCACAAGCAATCCTAATCCCACCGTTCCTACAGAACAACCTACAAGTGAGCCCACACCGCCAACAAGCACAGGTGAACCAACAGGCGGCACAGGCGAGGTACCAGGTAGCGGCACATGTGAAACAGGTGCAGCAGGCGGTAATGATGAAGGCAACGATAGTGTAAGTACTGGAGTAAGTACCGGCACTGGAACTGGAAACTCAGAATCGGATGATGGCGGCAATGATGCCCCTCCTGCAGTAGATAATGGCGGCAATAATGATGCAGGCGGCGGTTCACCGGCAGCAGGTGACGCTAATGACGGTGTTGATGCAGGAGTAAGTGCAGGCGGCGGTCAGGTAAGTGATGACACTGCAAATGATACAGTT
>CAJTLG010000016.1 GCA_910577395.1 uncultured Vampirovibrio sp.
TGCTAAAAGAACTGATGCAACCAACAATGCCATGAGCATTTCAACGAGGGAAAAACCCACTAAAAGGCTCCTGTAGGTATTTCGCCTGTTGTTCGTTTTGCCTTTATCTTTATCCCAAAACTCACAAGGCTTACATCCTACGTCGCCATCGTAGTGCTTTGGCACACGGCTCATTGCCGTTTGCCTCCCGCACCGGCTTACGCTTTGCATTTCGACGAGGGAGAAAGCATGCCTGCCTTGCCATTTATATAAAAAATTTAGAAATCTGCTGAAACTCTTCATAGTTAAGTCCTTTCATCATACTTTGCATTATATTTTTTTAGTAAAAATATAATTAAACAATATATTATACTATTGGATAATATATTTCAAGTACTTTTTATACTATAAATAGTATTATTTTATTTGCACTTCTGGGGCAAAATGGCAAGCAGGGGGCAAAACATGAAAGACAATATGAAGAAACTTCTTGGGAAAAGAATAAGAGAAATAAGAAACAAAAGAGGTTTAACGCAAGAAAGACTGGCTGAACTGGTAGATATTAATACACCAAACATAAGCTATATTGAAAACGGCAAATTTTACCCTTCATATGAAACATTTATAGGGCTTTTACAGGCACTTAATGTGGAGCCTTGCGAACTTTTTACATTTGATATTGTAAAAACACCGGATGAACTTAAAAAAGAAATGATTGATGCCTTTAATAAGGATGAAAAACTTTTAAGACTGATTTATAAAGTATACCGGGCTGTCACTGTTTAAAATCTTCTGTTTCAAAAATATTTTTCTTTTTAAATTCATCGCTTTTACAATGAATTAAATACCCGCATTTCACACAAGCTAAAACCGTGTTTGTAGAATCAATTGCAGAAAATATATGCTCGCATTTTTCATCCCTGTCATCAATTTCAATATCAGATTTTACAGGGTGAAAAATATCCTTTAAAAACAGTCTGAAACCGCCTTTATTTTTGATTTCTTCTTTTACTTTAAAAAACAGCTCTATAATATACATAAACCTATTTTTAAATTATAATCTAATTGTTATGAAAAATAAAAGCGAAATTTTCATATCTTCAACGGTTGATTTTCACAACATATACGGTGCTGTTGAAACAGCAAACGAACTTGGCACAGGTTTAGAAATCAGCAGATTTGGAAAATTGAAGGAAATAGAAGACAATTTTGATGAAACTCTTAATACCTATAAAAATGCAGTTAAAGACCTGGATGGGGATTTAACACTGCATGGGTTTTTTTCAAACCTTTGTATACCCTCTAAAGACCCGCTTATTTATGAAGCCTCAATTAAAAGATATTATCAAAGCTTTGAAATAGCGGCAGAGCTTGGTGCAAAGACCGTTGTTTTTCATACCTGCTTTAACAACCTTCTTAAACAGCAACAATACAGGGATAATTTTTTTATGCGGTCTTTAGAATTTTATAAAGAGTTCATCCCCCATTTTGAAAGGGAAGGAATTGTTGCAACAATAGAAAATGTACATGAAAGCGATAATGAACTAATAAGAAACATTATAGCAGCCGTAAATTCCCCAAATCTGAAGGCTACAATAGATATAGGCCACTGTAATATCCATTCGGATATCCCTGTCACGGAGTGGATAAAAGATTATGGTATTATGCTTCACCATATGCACTTTCATAATAATTTCGGGGACGAAGATGCCCACAGCTCTTTAAAAAACGGCAGCCTTCAAATAAAACCTATACTTGAAACACTAAAAGAGATACGGCTTTTCCCCCAGATTACTTTTGAAATATTTAACAAAGAAGATTTATTTGAAAGTGTAGAATATTTTAGGGAACTTGAAAAAGAAATATATACTAAATAAGCACTGGTTGAAACAAAAATTTAATGATAAACTGCAGTGGGTATTAGTATATTTTGTAACAATATCTTAATAAAACTCCGCCATTATGACAAATTTTACATTTCTTGAGTTTAATATCACAGAAAGGTTTTAAAAACCCCATTAAATATATAGAATAGGTCAGTGAAAAGGGAACAACAAATGATTGACGGCAAAAAAGATAAAATTTCCGTTTATATTGTAGAAGATTATTTACTTTTAAGAATTTCTTGCAAAAAGACACTTGAACAAGATAGCTTTTTTGACGTTATAGGGGATTTTGAAAATGCTGAAGATTGTATTTCAGCACTTGAAACAAGACAAAGCAATATTGTACTTATGGATTTAGCCCTACCCGGGATAAACGGAATTGAAGCGACAAAAATCATCACAAATAAATATAAAGATGTGAAGGTAATAATTACAACATCCCACGAAAGCAGACAAGAAGCCATTGCCTGCCTTGCATCGGGTGCATCAGCATATGTCGTGAAAACACCTGATTATCAAGGGCTTTTGGATGTAATAAAAATGGTAAATCTTGGTGCGCTTTGGTTTGACCCAAGATTTGGTTCGATAGCTAAAGAGGCAGCTATAAAGCCTAATACAACGGATTTTAATAATTTATATGATAACGAAATCAATTCAATCCTTACAGAAAAAGAATATAAAGTGCTCGGGCTTTTGGCCAAAGGAGAATCCAATGTTGAAATTGCCAAAAAGATGATGGTTAGCGCAAATACTACCAAAGCACACGTTAGCAGCATATTTGAAAAACTTGCAGTTAAAGACAGGGTGCAGGCGGCAGTAAAAGCAGTAAAGGCCGGTATTGTTTAAGAAAATTACCCCTTTTAAATGACCCCTTTAATGCAGATATAGTGGTACAATAGCAAAACGGATAAGTATCTTTAAATAATAAGGAAATATTATGCTGCAAGCTGTACCAAAGGCTATAACACAAGCATTTACAGGTAGTTTTATAAAAAAAATCTCCCAGTATCTGCACGATTGTATAAGAGAAGAGGTAAAATCCTCTACATTCAGAAACCTAAAAGGGGATAAAGACAATAAATGGGTGTTTTTAAACGGCGAAGAAGAACTTTTTACAAGCTTTGATAAACCCATTATGCTGGATGGTTCAGACAGCCTTATTACAGAGCTTATGGTACAGTCTGAAATGAGCCAAAAAGAAAAATATTTAATTTACGGATATATGTTTTTGGTTGGAAAAAACGGAAAAAGCCGCAAAAACAATGAATTTTTAACACCACTTTTATATGTACCATGCAGGCTTGAAAGAACAGGTAAAAGCATAAAACTCACTGCGGAAGATGATATCCTGTCTTTAAATACAGGGGCATTAGCGCAGCTTATTAAAAAAGATGAAGAGGAAGAGGTGGATGCACTTCTTTCCGGGCTTTTAGAGGTGGTGCCGGAGCTTCCCCTAAATGAAGACAGCCTGGAAATATTTTTAACCACATTAAAGTCAGTAGTACCTGATGTTGAAATTTCAACTACGCCGCAGATTTTAGAGGACAATTCGGAAACTGATACCATAAACGCGGAAGAATTTTATTCTAACAGCATTGAAAGCCTTGAAGAGCTTGAAGAATTAGATTTTGACACCATTGAAACAATGAAACAAAAACCCAAGGTAAAGGTGGAAAAGCTTACTTTAGAAAGAAAACAGGCAGTTATTTTAACTAAAAGGCCAACTGTGACTGCAGGAGTATTACATGAACTTTTACAAATAGGCGAAAAACCGGTAGGTACAATAAAAGAAACTTCTTTAAATGTTATTCAGGAAGAATATTTAAGCACAAAGGGCAAACAAATACCACTGAAAGACCCTGAAATTAAGGATTTCTTCCCTGTGACGCCACTTTCTCTCAGCGATTCGCAAGAAGATGTTATAAGAAAAATTGAACAGAATGATTTCCTTGCGGTATACGGCCCCCCGGGTACAGGAAAATCCCAAACCATTGTAAACCTTGTATCCCACCTTATTGCAAACGGTAAAACCGTGCTTGTAGCCTCCCGTATGGATAAGGCGGTTGATGTTGTGGCAGAAAGACTTAATGACCTTGGTGCACCATATCTTGCACTTCGGGCAGGCAGGGCAAATTATCAAAAGCAGCTTATGTTTAAGCTTGAAGATTTGCTTTCAAATAAGGTGGATTTAGACAGCGAATACGCAGATGCCGTATTGGTGGATGTGCCTGATATGAAGGCGCTTTTAGAGGAAATAAAACGTCTTGAAAATGCGGTTGAAACTATAATAAAACTTGAAAAGAAATATGCCCAAAATGCGGCTGAGGCAAAAGAAGTAACGGATGCAATAGGCCAAATGCGCTATATTAAGGGGCATTTAGCGTATGAAGATGTACAGACATTAAAAGATATATTAAAAAAGCTTGAAAATGCAATCAGTATGGGCAAAAGCGGGTTATTTTTCAATATATCCTGCAATATGAAAATAAATAAAATTAAAAAGATTTTAAACTATAAAAAACCCCTTAAATTAAACGATTTGACGGGCAGATTATCCTATGAACTTGATGCGGAAGGGCTTTTATCAAGTCTTGGTGCCATAGAAGATGAAATAATGAAAATAGGAAATCTTCATCAAATAATGAAGAGGATTTTAGCGCTTAAAGGCAAGCAAAAACGTCTTGCAATCGATATTTTAAGAAACAGGCGCCGCGGAGCATTAAAAGAACTGTTATCAGACCAAAAGAAACGCCAGAGGCTCATTGTACACTCTAAATCCCTTGTTTCAAGAAAACGCGCGCAACAGGACAGATTGCTTGAAAAGGAAGATTTTAAGCCGCTTTTAAACGCCTTCCCCTGTTGGTGCACCACTACATACGCTATTTCAAACAGTCTGCCCTTGAAACCCGGGCTATTTGACGTTGTTATAATAGATGAAGCATCCCAATGCGATATAGCTAGCTGTTTTCCCGTTTTATACAGGGCTAAAAAGGCCGTTATAGTGGGGGATGACAAGCAGCTTGCCCATTTAAGCTTTTTAGAAAAGGCAAAAGAACAATCTTTCCTGAACCAATACAATATAGATGACAAATATCAGCTGATGTGGCGGTTTAGAACCAATTCAATGTTTGATTTAGCCAATTATTATTCAGCATCCCCCGTTTTGTTGGATGAACATTTCCGCTCAAGCCGCCCTATTATTGAGTTTTCAAGCAATGAATTCTATGGCGGCAGAATAAAAATTATGCGCCCGTATTTTGACCAAAAATGCCCGATAGAGCTTGAATACGTGGCTGACGGCAGCGTAGATACTGAAATAACACGCAATATGGCAGAATCAGAGGCTATAATCAAGCGCCTGCAGGATATTATAGCAGCCGACAATAAAAAAACAGGTGCGGAAAATAACCATGAACCTGTATCTATAGGGGTTATCAGCCCGTTTAGAGGACAGGTGGAATTAATTAAAAAAGACATTTTAAAAACTTTTTCAGGTGAAATTATTCAAAGACATCAGATTGAAGTAGGCACAGCCCATACATTTCAGGGTGATGAAAGGGATATAATCCTTATGTCTTGGACAATTGCAGAGAATTCACATTCCCAAAGCCTTACATTCCTTCAAAAACCGAACCTCTTTAATGTTGCAATAACAAGGGCAAGAAAATTAATGATAAACTTTATTTCAAAAGACCCAAATAGCCTGCCTGAAGGGATTTTGAGGGATTATTTTGAACATATTATGCACACAAAAAGAGTTTTTGAAACAAAAAATACAAATAAATTTAAGAATGAATTTGAAGAAGACGTATTTTTGGAGCTGAAAAAGCTTGAAACAAGCGCAAAAGCAGGTGTTGAATGCGGCGGAGTATCAATAGATATACTGTTAAACAAGCTTGCGGTAGAGTGTGACGGCGTGGAAGACAAGACCCCAAGCCGTTATACCAATACTAAAAAGCAGACAATTATTGAGCGGTGCGGATTTAAGGTAATCCGTGTAACCAAGCGCGAATGGGACTTGAGTAAAAACGCTTGTCTTGATAGAATAATGGGTGAATATTCAAAAATTAATAAGTAAATTTAGGATTTTGAATGCCTGAAAGTCAGTCAAGACAAGATTTTACGGAAAATAATACCCGTAAAGATAAATATTTATATGCATTAGAGCTTGATAAAGTTCTTGAATTGTGCTCTAATTACGCGTCCACACCGTCAGGTAAGGCTAAATGCCTTGCACTGCGCCCGTTTAGTGATATTAACAGAATAAAAAAAGAGCTCAATTTTGTAACAGAGGCAAGAAAAATCTATGACGAAAACACCAAAAACTACACAGGCGGCGGAATACAGATAGATTTTATATGCGACACAGAAAGCATATTTCGCGTGCAAAGGCTTGGGGCACAAGACATTTGGGATTTAGCAAAAACACTTAAAACCTCAAGAATTACAAAAAATTTCCTCCAAAAATCAGAAAATACACCCCTTTTAAAGGCTGAATTTTCAGAAAAACTAATATCCGAAAAAGCCCTTGAAGATGAGGTTTTAGGAGTTTTAAATGCAGATTTAAGCGTTAAAGATGATGCAAGTACAGAGCTGAAACGCTTGAAACACGCACTAAATGATACTAATGATAACCTGAAAGCCACTATATCAGGGCTTTTAGGAAATGCTGATTTTGTATCCCATTTGCAAGATACTATATACACTAAAAGAGCCGGCAGGACTGTGTTTGGGGTAAAAGCATCCGATAAAAATAAGGTGAAAGGCATTGTGCACGATGTTTCAGCCAGTAATCAGACATTTTTTATTGAGCCTGAGGCTCTAATCCCGCTCCACAACAGGGTTAGGCAGATTGAAACAGAAATAAATGCAGAAATTGAAAAGATACTTTTTGCCCTCAGTTTAAAATTTCACGGTTTAAAGGATGAAATCCGGCTTGCAGCCGATGTTTTAGCCGATTTAGACTGTATCTTCGCGCGTGCAAAATATGCCGCTGCAACATCAAGTGTCCCTGCTGAACTTACCGATAAAAAACAGGTTGAAATCCAGGCTATGAGGCACCCTCTACTGATTGAAACGAGTAAAAACATTGTTACGAACGACTTTTACTTAGATGAAAACACCTGTTCTTTAGTAATAACAGGGTCTAACACGGGAGGAAAGACCGTCACACTCAAGACTGTCGGGCTTCTTGCCCTTATGACTTTTTCAGGAATGCACATTCCGGCACTTTTTTGTAAAATTTTTCCCTTTAAACGGGTGTATGCCGATATATCAGAGGAACAGAGCATAGCACAATCCCTCTCAACCTTCTCTGCACACATATCTAACGTGGTTAATATCCTGAATTCAGCCACAGATAAGGATTTGGTACTGTTTGATGAACTGGGTGCAGGCACCGACCCTGAAGAAGGTGCGGCTCTTGCCCGCTCTATACTTGAATTTCTGGCCGATAAACAAGTGTTAACCGTTACCACTACTCATCTTGGAGAATTAAAAATCCTGCAATACCAGAACCCGCGGTTTAAAAACGCCAGTGTGGAATTTGACACAACCACCCTAAAGCCTACATACAAGCTGCTTTTAGGGGTAGCGGGGGTGTCAAATGCACTGCATATTGCAAAAAACCTTGATATGCCCTTTGAAATTATAGAAAATGCAAAAGACTTTTTAGCCCAAAACCAAGACCCTGCCTCACAAATGTTTGATGAAATCCACAAAACCCACCAGGAAATGGTGCAAAAGACTAAAGAGGCTGAAATATCAAGGCTTTCGGCTAAAGAGGCCGAAGAGGCACTTGATACAAGGCTTAAAGAGATTAAATCCGCCAAGAAAAAGACCATAGATACTTTTAAGAAAAAACACCAGGGGCAGCTTGAAAGTGCAAGGGCTGAAATCAAGGCTGTGCTTGAAGAATTAAGGAAAGAAAAATCCGAAAAAATTGCGCGCCGTGCCTATGCAAGGCTTGCAAAGCTCGAAAACCAAATAAGGACTGATTTTACGGCTGATGAGGATGAAATTTCAGAAAAGTATACGGCAATTAACTGGAATGAAACAAAAATCGGCCAAAACGTACTTATAAAGGGTATAAACCAGGTGGCAACCATTACAAAATTGCCTGATGACAAGGGATTTGCCGAAGTGCAAATGGGACTTATTAAAACCAAAATAAAGGCTGAAAAGCTTGCTATGACTGATAAAAAGCCAAATAAAACACTTAAAAAATTACAGGTGAGCTTTGATGATTTTCATAGTTCGGCTGAATTTAGCCCCAGAGTGGATTTAAGGGGCATGAGGGTTGATGAAGCACTTGATGTGCTTGAAAAACGACTTGATATGGCATCTTTAAAGAACATAAGGGAAATTACCGTTATCCACGGGCACGGCACAGGCGCGCTGAAATCCGCCATACGCGCATATTTAGGCGAATCTCCTTACGTTGCAAAATTCAGGGCCGGAGAACAAAATGAAGGCGGGGACGGCATTTCTATTGTCGATATAAATTAGATTGAAATTTCAAGATATCTGTTCGCACTGCGGCGTAAATCATCATTGTTATAGGGTTTATCAGTTTTATAGATAATTTTATCAAACCTTACATCAATAGGCTCAAGCCCGAGAAGTTCCTCAGTTGTGCGGTCTTCAGGATAAAAGCCTCTTACGCTAAACTCAAAAACACTTTCAGGCTTGCCATTTAAGCCATTTTCAACATTTTCAAGCAAACGCCTGTCAGCATTTATATAAGATTTTGCAATAAATTTATCTCTTTGCTTTTGGGAAAGCTTTTCGGCCTTTTTGCCCTGCCGTTTTATATAATCCCTGTATTGGAGCGCATCTTCACCTGATGCAATATATGCATCTTTGCCAATTTTTCGCATCAAAACTTTATCACCGCTATGATAATCCCCAAGAGTCCTTTCAAACAACTTTCGGATTCTCTTTCTATCATTTAAAGCATATTTGTCAGAACCCTGGCCATTCAAGACTTTTGAAATTTCAAAAGTGGATGAATCCACAGGAACACGTTTCCTTGCAGGATTTGAAATAGAATTTACTTTAACTACGCGTCCAAATGCAGTATTTGCAGGGATATTATTTATTTTCATTTTTACCTCGTTTAAAAATCTTTATTAATAAAAATACCCTGAAAGTTTTTGTTTGCCAATAAAATTTGATTTTTGTGATAGAATTTTTTTATGGAAAAGAGTGAGATATTAAAAAATCTGGATAAACTAAAAGAGCCTAAAATCCTTGTTATAGGGGATTTTGCAATTGATGAAATGGTGTTCGGGCAAACTGAGAGAATATCACGTGAGGCTCCGGTTCTTATTTTGCAGCACAGTGAAACCAAGATAATTTTAGGTACAGCATCAAATGCGGCAAATAATATTTCATCTATAAATGGCGGAAAAGTGGGCGCAGTTGGCGTTTTAGGGAATGATTATTACGGGAAAGTTTTAATTGAAGCTTTAAATAAGGCAGGGATTAACACTGATTATATGGTGGTTGATAACACACGCAAAACCACCACCAAAACACGTATTTCAGGCTCTTGCAGCCAAAGTATCACTCAACAGATTGTAAGAATTGACAGACAAACCAAAACCCCGATTAATGCTGAAATAGAGGCTAAGATTATTCAAAATATAAAACAGGCTGTGCCAAAATATGACGGGATTATACTTTCCGATTATCACCTTGGGTGTTTAACTGAAAATGTTATAAAAACTGCAATAGATGAAGCCAAAAGGCATAATAAAATAATTGTGGCAGATATTCAAAAAGATATGGAAAAATACCGCGGAGTGACTGCCATTACTCCAAATCAGCCTGACAGTGAAAAGTTTTTAGGGTATTTTATAAACGATGAAAAAACCCTTGAAAAAGCAGGTGAAGAGCTTATAAAAAGGCTTGAACTAAAATATGCCCTCATTACACGCGGTGAAAAGGGAATGGTACTGTTTGAAAAAAAATCCGAAGGCAATCCATTAAGTACAAAAATCCCTGCGTTTAATAAAAAGGAAGTGTTTGATGTGACAGGGGCCGGGGATACTGTAGTTGCAGCGTTTACGCTTGCGCTTTGTGCAGGATTTAGTGCAAAATGTGCAATGATAATAGGCAATCTTGCCGCAAGCATTGTTATAAGGCAGTTTGGCTGCCATACTACAAATTTGGATGAATTAAAAACTGAACTTAATAATATTAAGGAGATTTAAAAAGTGGAAAATATTTTAAAACTGGTAAAAAAATTAAGACCGCTTGATATAATAATAATTGCCGTGATACTTCTGGCACTGATTATAGGTGCAGTGACAGCCTTAGGTAAAAGGGCAACTTCATCCAAACAAATTGAGGCAAGCACAAAGGTGGATATAGAGGTATATTTTAGGGGCGTGGTTGTAACAAGTAATAATTCGCCATTTGAGGTTGGGGATGAAACATTCATCACAATCAGAAATGTACCATACACAAAGCTAAAAATTACAAGCGTAAACTATGACAGGAAAAAGGTGATTTTGCCGGTTGGGGAAAGAGGTTATCAGGTAATAGATGACTTAACCGCACCTTTTAATTATGATTTTTTAGTGACTGTTGAGGATGATGCTAAAATTACCAAAGACGGGGCTGTTGTGGGCGGTAACAAGATTAAAATCGGCCTGCCTGTGACTCTGGAGGGTGTTGATTACAGATTGAACGGCATTGTATCAAATATTTCCGTTTCAAAAAAGGCTGAAAATACCGTAAACAGTGACATTGAAAAACAGGTGAATAAAAATCAGGATGTTCACTAACAGTTTATTTTTAGAAAATATCAATAAATTTTTATACCGTATACAAAATTCATCCGCAGGGGTGTATGCTAGGGACAGCCTGCTTTTTTGTCATATTGATTTTTTATGTTGGATATTTTTTATACTTACAATATTTTCAACCTGCTGCCTTTCAAGCGGCACTATAGGGGCTTTTGCACTTATTTTTTGCGGATTAAACATCTTTAAAATGCTTTTTAAAAAAGGCGAAAGCATTAAAATATCAGGGCTTGACGTTATTTTGATATTATATTTTTTGTTTGTTATTGTGTCATTATTCGGCTCCAGCCTTTTTATACTAAGCCTTAAGGGATTTTTGAAGAATGTAGTCTATTTTCTGTTTTATTTTTCAAGCGTATATTTCTTTTTAAACAATAAAAAGAAAATATTGCCCACAGTGCTTTTTATAGCGGTAATTATGTCTTATGAAAGCATTGTTGCGGTATTTCAACATTTTAACAGAGTGGAAGCCCTTGCAGGGTGGGTGGATACATCATCTATGACAAGTGAAAGCCAGCTGCTTTCAAGGTCTTTTGGCACATTAAACCCTTCAAACCCAAATTTACTGGGCGGATATTTAATCACAGGGCTTTCAAGCATTTTTGCATATTTTGCGATAAATTATCTAAAACGCGACAAGCGGCGTACACTGCTGTTTGCTGGCTTATTAGCATTAAATGTTGTTGCAATAATATTTACAGGGTGCCGCGGGGCGTATCTTGGCCTTATAGCTTTCTTTTTAGTGTTTGCCTGGTGCATAAACCACTATGTAAAAGCTGTTTTTGGCGGATTTCGAAATATTAAAAAACGCTACAAAAACCTTTTAGCAGGCATTTTAGCCATTGGTATTGCCGCAATTATACTTACACCCTCTATTTCGCGCAGATTTGTTTCAATTTTCCATTTCAGAGGAGATTCCTCTATATCCTTCAGAATGAACGTATACGAGGCTGCATGGCATATGTTTCAGGATAATCCGTTCCTTGGTATCGGCCTTGGAAACCTAAATTTTAGGGAAATTTACGGGCTTTATATGAAAACAGGGTTTGATGCGCTAGGGTCTTATTGTGTTCCGCTTGAAATAGCGGTTGAAAGCGGGATATTTGCCTTACTTTTGTTTGCTTTATTTATTACATGTGCAATAGTCAAAGCATTTAAAATATTTTTAAATTCCGATACCCCAAGAAATGCTAAAGTTATAATATTTGCTGTAATTTTAGCCATTATTTCAACAATGGCACACGGGCTTTTTGATACAGTATGGTACAGGCCACAGTTGCAGATAATCTTTTGGATAAATATAGCAGTTTTAAATACTTATATGCTAAGCACCAATTTAAAACTTGTCAAAAGATAGATATTTTATTATAATTTAGTTTTATATTTCAAATTACAAAAACAGGGGTTTAACGGATGTCCAAAGGCTTTAGCGCAAAATGGATAATAGCATCAGACGGCAATTTGTATGAAAATTCCACGATGATTGTGGATGAGGGGAAAGTGCAGCAAATTGTTTCAAAAGAAACTTTTAATGAGACAGACGTCAAGCACCACAAGGATTTTGGCAATGCTGTTATAACGCCCGGGTTTATAAATTTGCACAATCATCTTCAATACACAGAAATCGGCAAAGTTAAATCTAAGGGCTTGAAAGCTTGTGTTAAAAAAAGTTTTGTCAATTTTAAAAAGCATTATTTTATTGCAGGGATGAAAAAAAACTCCTTTATCTACAGACTTGCAAACCTTTTAAGCGAATATTTCTGCCTTGGGCGGGATGAAAAAATTCACTCATTTAAAAAAGGTCTTGAATTATCCCTTTTAAACGGCACCACATGCGTAGCACAGCTTTCAAAAGAGAGTAAATATTTTGATGTTTTAAATGAAATCCCTGTTAAAACATATCTTTTCTTTGAATTATTTTCCGATTCACCGGATTCTTCAAAAGAAGAGTTTCGCACCATACAAAAAAAGATTGATAAACTTTTAAAACAAAAATCCGAAAACACATTTGTGGGTGTTGCCCCGCACAGCGTATGCTCTGTACATAAAAGATTATTTAAAACACTTGTTAAATACTGCAAAAAAAATAATATTCTAATGACAATAAGGATAGCCGAAAGCCAGGATGAAATGGATTGGCTGAAATTCGGGTTTTCCGATGTGGATGTATTAAACAGCTTTACGGGGCATAAAAAGTTTGACCCTAATATTGAAGGGGTAAGCCCTGTTGTATACCTTGAGGCACTTGGTGCCATAAACAAGAGGGTTCTTGCAACGTATGGCAACTACCTTTCAAAAGATGATTTAGAAATTTTAAAGGAAAATTCAGTTTCTTTTGCATACTGCCCAAGGGTCAGCGATAATTTACACAATAAAAAGCTTGATTTTGAAACGGTTATAAAATATTTCCCGAAAAAATTCGGATTTGGAACAAACAGCCTTGCGTTTAATGATGACTTAAGCCTTTTAAATGAGGTAAGATATGTAAATAAAGGCCCAAATGGTACGATTTTAAGCCCAATTGAGGTTATAGAATATTTAACAAAATACCCGGCAAAAATTTTAAGGCTTGATAATATTATAGGTACGCTTGAAGAAGGTAAAGACGCTGATTTTAACGTATTTTGGCTTAGCGATAATGAAGATTATAATGCCGTTATAGACAAAAAGCGCCCTGATTATGTTTATATTAAGGGGCATAAAATGGTAAGCAAGGGCGAACTTGTTAAAAAGGTGTAGATACAAGCTTAATTTTAACCAAATGACATAAAAAAAGAGGAGCCAAAGGTTACAAAAGGCTCCTCAATGAAAAGTTGTTTTATTGAAACTTAGTGAAGATTGGACGTTAACCCGATATTAGGTTTGAAGTATTATTATTCCCCATACCAATATACGCATATGTAGCCCGGCATGCCGTCACCTCCTTTGCCGGGGGGTAGGGCTCTTGTCCAACCTCCTCCACCGCCTCCTGCTGATGAGGTTCCGTAGATGTTGTTTTGTATGTCCTTTGATGTTGGGGTTATTATGTCTTCATAGGTAAAGCCTTTTCCTTCTATTCTTTTTATATCTGTATTTGATACTTCACATATGTTTTCTTCTTCATACAATCCTCCGCAGGCTCCTTTTGTTCCTGTGCCTGATGTTCCTCCACGTCCTCCTATGCTTTCTTTTGTTATTTTATTGTATGAGGCATCTTTGCCGTCTAAT
>CAJTLG010000017.1 GCA_910577395.1 uncultured Vampirovibrio sp.
CCTCTGCCGCCTGTTTTTCATAATCCAGAATTATCTGGTTGCCTTTTTGCCTTGTCACGCCTTGATTTTTATAGGGTTCAACATTGTAACCGTCCGCCCAATATATCTTCTGGGTATTTGCACCCATTAAAATCGGTGTCAATTGCGTATTTAGCCCGCCATGCAAATTATAATAAAAATATTTCATCTTCTTAATTCCTTGGGCAGTGCGCTATTTCGCCTTTTTGACAACACTCGTGCGGGCGGGTCGTTTCTTGGACCCTCGCCTTTTTCCGTGCTTTTGATGCCTTTTTACGACCTCAATTTTTGTGCTCATATAGAGCATAATCGCCCCGACACGGTTGTTTGTCTGTGTTTTTGTGTAAATTCTGGCTAAATGATTTTGCACCGTCCGCACAGAAATACCAAGCGTTTCCGCTATCAGTTGGTCTTTCAAACCTTTTGCGGCAAGTGATAAAATTTGTTCCTGCTTAATCGTTAATTCCATTTCTTTCCCTTTTTTTACGACCATTAAAATTCAACCCTCAAGGGAATTTCAAGCACTCTAACCGGCCCAATATCCCAATTTGACTGAAATTTAGGGGTTTAACACCCCCAAAATTCAAGCCTTGTGTGAGTGTTACATCATTTTTTGGCATTACAGTTTTAACTTACTTTTTAGTTTATCAAAACAATTTTTTTTGTACAGAGAGTAAAATTACTCAAATAACGCCTTTTAAAAAAGTCCGGAAAATACTGTTATTTTTGAATTTAACGCTAATTGCAAAATTCACTTCGGAAAAAAATTTACAATACTTTACAATAATTTCCAACAAATTCTTTTAGCCGTTTTTATTTTTCAAAATGTGCTGAAATTCACTAAATTTATACTTTTCCACTAAAAATTCCGCCAATTTTGACTTTAAAAGCCAAAAGTTTGGTATCGTTTTTAACCATTGTAGCGCATCTTCCCGGTTATACTCATACGGATTAAAGCCCATAGCGCGGATTTTTTCTCTTTCTTCAAGTAATTTTTTTGTCTCTTCTGCATTTGGAACCATTCGTTTAGGTTTTTGCTCTTGATATTCCTGTTTTTTACGGTATCCCTGATTTGAATTGCCGCCTTTTTTAAAACCAAAAGAAGAAAAATCCGTTTGTTCTTTTTTTTCTTTTTTATTTGTTAGTAAGACATTTTGACCCCCTTCATCCCGGACATTTTGACCCTTCATCCCGGACATTTTGACCAATTCAAAAAATTTTGCCCCAAAAACGTAATGATTAACCCTTTTTGTTTCATAATCAATCAGGCCGGCATTTTTAAGCTCTTTTACGGCCCGTTGCGCAGATTTTTCGCTAATACCAAGCTTTTTTGCAACTGTTTGTTGGGATGGAAACATTGTTTCATTATTTGGGTTATAATGGCTGCAAAGCGCCCACAGAAAGAGTTTTGCGGACGGTGTCAAATCACATTCGGCTAAAATACCGCTTGAATACAAGATTTTTGTAAGTTCAAATTGGGTGATGTTCAGCACCACAACCCGTTTTTGCTCGTTATCAGCATTTGTAGTGACCGTATTCATTGCTGTTTGCTTAGTTTCCGGCATATTCTTTTCCTTTTCTAATCTCCGTAATTTATACACTGTAACGGTTTTACCCGTTTATAAAGAAAAAGCATCTCCCAAAAACAGCACAATGTAAGCAAAAAGGACAAATCTGCCCGGCTAAATCCAAAATTACATATAGTAAACACAATGTTATTACGCTTGACTGTGCTTAATTGCGCTTTATTGTGCTTGCAATAATTTTTTAGATGTGCTATACTCAAAAAAGTAGTGTGAGTGCTTCGTTTGAGGCACTTTTTCTTTTATAATTTTTACCTTAAAATTTGAATTTCTTCCCCCCTCAAAGCTTACAAAAAACCTGCGAGCGCCTGAAATTTATTCCTTTTAAATTTTCTTGTCGGTTAGCTGTAGGGCAAATTCATCGCCTGCATTTTTGTTTTAATCCGTATATTATTTGCTGCTGTTTTTATGTCCTTTTTACAAAAAGTGCCGGTTTCATTGTAATCTGGCTATTTTTTGTTTAAAACTTCACAAAAACTTCACAACTTCTACACATGGATGTTAAAACATGCTACAATATTTGTCAAGGGCGATATTCCCTCTGCAGAGGTGTGTAATTTCCAGTAAATTACAGGAAATATTTAAAAAATATAGGAAAATAATATGGATGAGCTAAAATTAACAATTCAGGAGGCACAGGAAACCCTTTTATTAAGTCAATCTTCGGTATATTCCTGGATAGACAAAGGAAAACTTCGTTCAATAGAAACACCTGGAGGAAAAATTATTGTAATTTCCAGGAAAGAGGCGGAAGAAATCAAGAATTTTAATTTAAAATCCCGCAGAAACAAGGCTGCAAAGCAGTTTACAGTGAAAAATACATCAATTACGTCGGAAAATCCTGAAAATTCCGAACAACTTATAAGTGCGGAAATACTGGAAACCCGGACTTCTGATGCAATTCAGGATGAATATCCGGAAATTACACCTCCAGAAGGCTCAAAACCCTCTGCTGATATTACATTGAGGCTTATTTCTAAAATAGAAGAACTTGCACTTGAAGCGGGGCGTTTTAAGCAGTTGGAAATTCTTAGAAATGAAGAAAGAGAAAATGTAAAATTCTGGCAGGAAAAATACCATGAGCTAAATGCGGAATTAAAGAAAAAAGATTATGAAATAAATGCTCTAAAGACACAAATAGAGCTGATTAAGGCGAAAGCCAAAAATCCGGTCTTCAATTTTTTTAAAAAGCATTAACCCCGCTATGACTGATTATTTGTGAAAAAATAATCACAAATTTTATCTATTTTATCCTTTATTTCAGTTATTCTATCCTTTAGGTCATGTACCGTAATGCGCGAGGCAAAGCGATTTTCCGCCTCCTGTAAAATTTCCCGGTGTTTCTTTTCAAGTTCCTGGGGGGTTACAAAAATTTTTAACTGAATAAAATAGACTAAAATCAGCATTATTACAGGTGAATATCGTATTAAAACTTCAGAATTTTCCATTATTTTACACTACTTTCTACTAAAATAAATACATAAACATTAACTTTTATGAAGTAACTGCCAAAAACCCTTGCAAAATAGGTATTTTAAGCCAAGGTTATCGGGAAATAGTACTCTGCAAGGTAGCTTGCGGCATCAAAAGGGTGTCCCAAAAATTTACTTTCGGGTTCTTGTTTAATCTTGTAATATGGCGGTAAATCAATTATAGAGGTGCCTTCCCGGTATCTTAAATTGTTAATATTGTACAAAAGTTTTTCACATTTCGGGTCAATAAACAGTCTGCGTAAACCTTTTTGGGTTTTTACAAGACAGTTAAAAGCATTAATTCTGTTTTTGACAGGCGGGTTAAATGTCCTTATAGCAACCTCTACAGACCTATAGCCAAGTTCGGAAAGCGTCCGGCGCATTAATATATAATTCGTGTATTCGCTTGTGCAGGAACGGTTGTCGCCGGATGCATCGCCGTTAATGATGATTTTGCCGCGCTGCATGGGATATCGGCGGTAAAATTCCTCGCAAGCTCTTACAGTTGTTGTGTTTTCAAGTACAATTTCGTCTATAATATAGACCCTGGCTGCATCTTTGTAGGCTAAAATCCAGCACATCGGGTCTACATTGAAATCACAGGATAGATGTAGGGGTAAATCCCCTCTGTAGCAAAGGGTTTTGACGTTGTTTTCATCAAAATTTTTTACCACTAAATTTCCTTCGCCAAAATCCCCAAAATGCCCTAAAACATTGATATTATAGTAATTTTGGTCGTATAAATTTTTCATATTTTCAAGGTAGGCTTTCGGCAGGTGGATATTTTCCGTGGAGGGCGCCTGAATTAGTCTGAAATTAGGGTGTTTAGGCTGTGCAAATGTCTTATACACCCATCCCTTTTGTATTTCCGGATTAGTATGCCCAAAAAGCCTGTATTTAAAGGATTTCCACTCCGGGCGGATGTGTTGGCGCATCCGCCCGAGCAGCATTTTAAACGTAGAATAAGGAATATCGCTCATTTCCTCTATCTCAACAAAGCCCAAATTTAGTGATTTCAGGCGATTTGGCTCATCAAAGTGGCGAAACATAATAACAGAGCCGTTTTTTAAAATAATTTTTTGCTCGCTCTTGTTGAAAATATAGTCTTTTCCTTCAAACATTCCAAAATTTTCCAGATGTTCAAAATAGGCTAAAAGTGTTGTGTCCCTTACAAGAGCATAGGTTTGCGCGCCGACAAGGCCCGTTATACCCGGAAATTTCAATGCTAAAAGTAGCCCAAGCAAAGACCCTGCCCACGTTTTACCTGAACCGAAACCGCCTTGATAAACACAGACGTCCATTTCCAGATTATGCGGCACTTCCAAAAATTTTTTTTGACTTTTTAATAAGCTATATTTCATTGTATAGTAGTCCTTTCCGGGTTTTTACACGCCTGTATCGCTGTCATTAAAGTACAACTGGGTATTTTCAATTCCTAAATTGGCTAGGGCAAGCCTAAAACACTCAGCCCAATTGATTTTTGAGGCAAGCTCCTCGACATTTGCAAATTCTCCCAAGAGTTTTACAAGTTCCCTTTGGCGGGATTTACGCTCCAGTGAGGCTTTACGGTCACCATACCTGTACACATAATCCCCAAAACGTATATCATCAGTGATTTCCAACATGCGGATTTCATCAGAAACCCGGTATAACAGGCTTTCAGTGCCCAGTTTAAAATTAGCAACAGTTTCTGCAGTCTTTTGCACAACCGGGACGATGATTTTGCGGTTTATAACGTCCAAAAACATATTTAAACGGGCACTTTGGCCGGTTGCTGTCATTGAAAGCTCAGTAGCTGTACGGTTTTGCGCCTCCAATTCGCCCGCCATAGTCTTGTACACGCCCGTCGTACTTTCAATTGAGGATTTGAAATATTTTATAAAATCCCACCCGCACAATGCACCGCTAAAGTTAAGCGGTGTTGGCATTTGCGGCAATAGTGATGCGTCATACTCAATGATTTTGCCCGGCTTTACCGTTTGCTCTCCCCGAAATGCCCCTTTTGGAGCCAAATACGGCGGATTAACCACAAGAGAGTATGCCTTTAATTGTGTGTTTAAAATGCTGTCAGCAGCCATATTCAGGTCGATTGCGGCGCGCAAAGGGCTGATACCGCGCCCCGTATAAGGGTTTTCAATTAAATTACCATAAATAAACGGGCAGTTTAAATACGGATTATCCTCAAAACGTAACACAAAGCGGTTTTCAGCAATTACAACAAGTTGATTTTTAAGTATATCACCGTTTTCTGTTGTTATATCTCCCCAATATTCAAGTATATTAAGCTTTTTTGGCGTTGTATCGTGGCCCGGAACGCAAAAATTCCTTATTTCTTCAGCAATTTCCGGGGTTATACAGTTATTGTTTTTATCCTCTAAAACCTCGTGCAGAGTGCATTTAGAGCGATAAATCTTCGCTGCGTGTTCAAAATCAACCGAAGTGTCAAAAACAAAATCTTCAGGGGAAATTGTCTTTAACACAGGGCCGTCGTAAATTAGCTTATTTTCAGGCATAAAGACAATTTCCCCGCCCCTGCCCATGGCCTTTCTTATTTTTTTAAAAATCTTCTGCCACCCAATAAAAATAATGCTTTCGCCGCATTCTATCAAATCGTTTACAATAATTTCAAGTTTATCAGGCATTTTCATATTTTCAAGCGCGCAAACAAGCATTGTTTTTTGCTTTGCGGCATTTTCGGAGTGCTTTAAATCCCGCGGAAATACGTCAAACATACCCTCCGGGTGGGATGAAAGGCTCTCTAATATATGCGCTTTAAGGGTTTGGGCCTGTTCATAAATATCCGGCAGTCTGAAATTTTTTTGCCCCTGTTTTGGGCCTGAAGTATTATAAATATGTTGTTTTACCGTGTTAATATCCTCTAATTGCCCGCGGCGCTCATCATTTAGGGTATTAAAAAGGCGCATAATCTTATCCGGCAAGCAATTTAGAGTATTAATATCAATATTTTTCATATAAATCTCCTGAAATTAAATTTTATTAAGGTCTAAACCCGCTATATTGGTGACTATCGAGGAATTTATTTCCGTTTTTTCATCCGCCCTTTTCGTGGCAGCATCGGTGGCTATAAACCCGTTTGTAAACTGTTTTGTAAGCCCGTCAAGCGCCCGTAAGGCAAGCGGACAGTCATTTATATTCCCCTCATCATCTTTAGATAACGCCCATTCAAGGATTTGCAGGTAGCAAAGAATAATATACCCCTTTGTTACCTCTAAATGCCCGGTTTTGCGCAATATGTGGGCCTTTAATTCGCGTTTGCCGCGCTCCCCGGTCAGATAGTTAAGTGCATTTGCAATCCCTGTCTGCTTTTTATATCCTGCAGCATGTGCAGAGGCCTTTATATCCAGTGTTTTTGCATATTCATCCAGAAATTTCCGCTGTATTCTGGCGTTTTCAGTTTCTTTCATCCCAATGAAATCCTTTCTTTAATATTTCTTAATATTCACCCCCCGGTGCGCAAGCTTGTGCTACTATAAAAGTGTTGTTAATGCTTCGGCTAGTATGCGAATGGGGTGGAAACGCCCCTTTTTATTTGCTTGCAGCGTCTTTTTAAGCTTGTTTTTTAAGGGGGGAATGTAGGCAAAATTTAGCATATTTTTTCATTTTAAAAACAGGGCATGAAATACTCTACGTCTTGTAACAAGGTTTTCAGCCCCGTTTTATAACTAATAGAAATGTAATGATAATGTATATTATGTAATGTTATGTCCTTATATCAGCCCGTTTTGCAGCTGATAATTAATCGCAGGTTCATTTTTGATAAATTCCGCCGTGGACATTTTTGCAATTTCTTCACGCGTGAATGTCTTGCCGGGCACGGTTTTTAAACTATTTCCATTCAAGGCGCCCGTAATCAGACGCTCCTTGGCAAGTTCATTTGAATTGGCCAATTGCCTTTGCATAGCGCCTTTTTCAAGCTCTAACACGACCGCCTCAATTTCTTTTAAATCCCTCTCAGAAAGGCTTATATCAAGGTTTTTAAGGTAATTTAGCAGGCACACGCGCGCACGCAAAAACTCACTATCCGCTAAATTAAGCGGCTGTACGGGTTGTGCGGCATTTTGAGGGGCATATAACCCCCCGGTTGCCGTTTTGAGCGCCTGTTGGGCCGAAAATTCCGCTGTCATGTTTTGTTTTATTGATTTTCCGGTGTTATCATCAATAATTCCGGCCTTTACAAGCGTATCAACATACTTTAAATGCTCTTCAATGTTCAAATTACAGTTATTATGCATCATAAAACCTCCCTTATTCAACCGTGGCCTTGATTACAGCAAGCGCAGACGGGTTAATCGTAAGTGCCCCAAAGGTATACAACCCTCTTACAATGGTGTCAAAGGAGTTAAACGCCCTCAGGGTTTCGATTTTGCTGATTTGAGAGGCATATGTAATTGCATCCTTTGTACCGGCTAAAATAACATAGCCGTCTGCGTTTTTGCCCACATTATTGCTTACAAACACCTCAAGGCCTGCGATTTTACCTACGGACCCTGTTGAAAGCGTTGTGTCACCCAAATTTGCGGCGCCCGTAAATTCATCACAGAGCAGCAAAAGCTCTTCTACATCCGGGTGAATAACAACCCAGCCGCGCTTTTGCGGGGTAATGGCGCCTGAAGTTTTTAACATTTTTGCTAAAGATACAAATTGCGCGTAAATGTTTGCTGCATTTAGGGTTAGGGCACTTTCAGATGAGCCTGCTACATTTGTCGTGGCTGCATTTTTATATTCATTGAAAAGATAGCCGTCAATTGCGCTTTCCACAGCGGTTTTGGCCTTTGAAACAATCGCATCCATAATACCGACGTTGGATTGCGCCTGGTCTATATCCGGGACATTAAAGCCAAAATATATGTTTTGATTGAGTTTTAGCTGTGCTTTATCACTCTCGGCGGCGCCATAGCTGCTTATAGAGCCTGAATATGTGCCGGTTTTTACCTCTTTTGGCGTTATAATGTTAATTTGGCGCGCTCCTTTGTCTGCATCGGCCTGATAGTCACGGTTTACGCACTGCAGCATAACACAGGTCTTATCAAGTCCGGCATTGATTTTTTTGCTCCAAATTTCCCCTTTAAAGTTCTCATAGGTGGGGTTTTGGATTTCAATATCATTTGTTGTCATATGCTTTTCCTTTCATTGTTACAAAAATTAATATTTCTCAAAATTCCCCGGCACAAAGCCCGGGGCAGGGTTAAAAATGCTCCAGATTTCAATATTTTCAGGCTGGTTTTTAACTATTGTTTCGTTTTTTAAAACTGCCTCCCTACAAAAGCCAAGTTTAACAAGGAAATTAGGGATATGGATATTGTGAGAATAGCATTCAGCTTTGATTTTGTAGATTTTATAGTCTTGAAATAAAGCATTTAAAAGGGTTTTTGCCGCATTTTGCGCACGGGGGCCATAGGCGCTTTTATCAAAACAAATTGTCGCACAGGCGGTGTATATCGTATTTTTAGCCGTTACAATATCGTAAAGATAGCAAAAGCCAAGGGTTTTAGCGGTTTTTTTATCCAAAAAGAGCCAAAAATAAGGTATATAATGCTCTACAATCTCGTAAACCCGCTGCAGCAAAGGCGTATCACTATTTAAATATTCATCATCAAAAAGTTTATGCCGGTGCCGGAGCATCAGTTTTACAATGGGCCAAAAGGCCGTAAAATCAAGGTTTTTGAAGTTATTTTTATTAAGTGTAAAAATTAGCATATTGTATTCCGTAAAAAAATTTTGTATAATAATTGGGCGATTTAAAGGAGTTTACAATGGACGACAAACAACTGATTTTAGGGCAATATCAGGCCTACAGCCTTGCAAAAGAAAAATATATTGACAGGCATTTTCAGACAAACCGCTTTTATATGGTGGTAAATTTGGTGTTGCTGCTAATGGCCTATTTATTTATATCTTTGACACCTTCATACGCGCCAATCCTTATTACTACAGGGTTTGCAATGATTGTATCGGTGTTATGGTGGTTAAATATTGATTCTTACCAATTTTGGATTAAGATTAAATATTCAAAAGTTTTAGAATATCTTGAAACAAAATTGCCTGAAATGCCTTTTAATAAAGAGTTTAAAGAATTCCAGGAGGCAAAAAAACAGAAAAAGGCGCTTGTTTTCGCTGATTTTCAAAAGAGCTTGACCGCTTTTATGTTCCTTGTGGCGCTTTTGACCTTTGTTTACTATTTAATTCAGTTTTTATCAGTCGCAAAGTATTAATATCACAGCGTTTTAGCCCGCAACGGGTCTGTCCGGACGACTATATAAGTTTTATAAAAGGCTCGCATTCCTTTGTTTGCGGGCTTTTTTGGCGCAAATTGGCCAAAGCCTGTATATACATTGTGTTCCAGAAAGCAAACTTCGGATAAGAGGGATTAGCCTTGATTTTCAGGCATGTGCCATATACCAAAATGTGCTCTGCAAAAGGCATTGGCAGAATTGATACATCCCCTTCAGCGGTTAATTTTTCTTTAAAATCCCCGTTTTCCCCAAGGGCAAAGTTTCTTGAGTAGTATGTGATACTATAAACCTTGTCACAAGCGGGTTTTTGAAAAATAATCTTCCCGCCGCCGGCGCCTCTGCTGTTTCCGGCAGCCACTGCGTAATATTCCCCTAAAAGCCTGCTGTATAAAAGCTCCTCCGTGTGCGGAGTGTATAAAACCCTTTTCCAAACAGGATTTTTACGGTTGCTATCCTCAAGATAGCTTTCATAAGAGGCATCTGCGCTGTATACACATTTAATCGGGCCGCTAAAGGGCAGCGTATATATGTTTTCGCCTTCAATAACATCTAAAAGGGTTGTCCTTTCTAAAAAAGGCCATTCGTATGATGCTAAAACCTCGTTGTTAACACGGTTTATCGCCTCTAAAATCTTTTTGTGTTCACTTTTATAAATGTTTTCAAACGTCTGTATTGCCCTGTAATTAAGCTCTAGCAGCACTTTATTGAAAATTTCAAAATAATTCATCCCTCTTCCTCATTTTCATTTTTGTAATCTTTGATTACATAGGGTCTTAAATCCCCCTCTGTCAGGCTTTCAGCGTAATCAAGCCCGAAATTATCATATCTTAAAAAATTCTCAAATTCGGCACCCGGCGCGTTATCCGGGCCTTTTTTTAAATCACTCATTGTTAAATCCCTCTAAATCCTTTCAGCTACTGCTCAAAAAGAATGTCTTTAAACTCAAAACCAATAATAGTAATATTTTGCCCTTCTCTGTTTCCTTCAAAGTGCAACTGCACAGACTTATTGGCCTCAAATATATCTAATTTTAAACTTTCCTGAAAAATATCTTTCCATATGGCGCCATATGTGCTATCCCCTTGTGCTGCCCACATTGTAGAGCTTAAATTGTTCTCTTTTCCTTCCCATACAAGCACGTTAGGCAGGTCAAGGCGCACATTTTCAGGCTCTGTCACGCTTTCTGTTATATAATCACTGCTGACAGAAAAATCAAAATCATTCTCAGATGCGCCGTCACAGATGATTTCAAACTCTTCAATAATTTTTGGGACGGTGGGCTTGGAAAAATTAAAAAATGGCGTTGAAAACCTGAAATTTATTGGTTTTGAGGCAAATGTGTTACCCTTGTTTTCTACAAAAATTACATTTTTCTCAGGGCATATAGTGTAAATTTCGCCCCAAACACAGGCAGCACCGGTTATCTCATACGGTATAATCCTTATAAACCAACAGTCAAGCCCGTAATCGTATATCCAGACCTCCTTTTGCCCCTTCTCTCCAAGGATTGGCGGGAAAATCCATATTTGATTTTTGATTTCATAGGCCAGAATAATTGTATCCACAATGCGTGTTTTATCAAGCTTTTCGAACAATTTTGCAACATTTTTTGCACAATTTGTGCCCATTACAATTTGGGATAATTCTCCGACGTATGATAGGCTAAAAAGCCCGCAATCATTGAAAAAATACTGTTTATTGTTGCATGTTATGACACACCCCGGGCCCGGTGCACCCTTATCCGCAAACTTTGTAATGGCAAAGGTTTCAGGGTCATTTCCACTCAATAAAAACACTTCGTACTCTTTGTAAAATGCAAGTGAGCCTCTATATTCCTTTATAGCAAGAATTTCCGCCGTACTGGAATGAAAATTTGAAATATAGCCTGCATCATGGCTTGTATCCCAATCATTATACGTGCCCAGTGCTGAATAATAGACCGTACTGCCGCTTGAAATCCACAGCCTGCTTGCATATTGGCACACCGCTGTAGGATATATCCCCTCTTTAGTACGGTTTGCAAATCCTAAGGCGCTCACTTGCGGCGTGCTGTCCGGGTTAAAATAAACCCCGTCAATTGCACTACCTGTATACTTTACAGGCAAAATTACAACACCGTCCAAAAAATGTTCAAAGGCAAATTTTAAAATTTTTTGCTTGAAATCATAAATCGCCTTCAGCGCCCGTAATTCGGCATCAAAGTAAAAAATTTGGCCGTCTGTAAAGGCCAGAAGAAAGTTTTTTGACCCTTTAGGATACGGAATAAGGCCGGCGGGTTTTCCTGGCCTTAAATCGCCTTCTGCGGGCTCATTTGTATATCCGGGGTTAACCTCTGCCGCCTGTTTTTCATAATCCAGAATTATCTGGTTGCCTTTTTGCCTTGT
>CAJTLG010000018.1 GCA_910577395.1 uncultured Vampirovibrio sp.
GAGGTGCCTGGTATATAGGGAAAGACCCGGGTAAAGGCGGAAACGGACAAGGCGGATATGTATGTATATATTGGGATAAGTTGGAATAGGGGTGCGTCGCGCCACAATTCGACCTTCACTAAGATTTGATAAACAACTTTTCTTTGGGTATTGATTTTGTAACCTTTTCAATACCCATTTTTTTAATTTTTGTATACATAAAAAGAAAGCCGGTAGTAAGCCGGATTCTGTTTTAAGATAATCATCTGTCTAATGCGTTTTCTTATGCAGCTTTTGCCCCTATTAACGCGGGAAAACCCGCACTATATAAGACAAAAGGGAAAAGGCACCACTGCTGCAAATTCAAACTTGCATCCTGCCGGGGTTTACCTTGCCCTCTTCCCTTACGGGATGAGGCGGTGAGCTCTTACCTCGCCGTTGCACAATCACTGAATGCGCTAGAACCTTACTCCTGTATGAATTTGAAGATTTACTTTGACATAAACCTGTCACACAGGTATTTTCCGTCTGTGGGTATCTGCGCACAGCATTCTTCTTTTCTGTGGCACTGTCCTCACGCTCGCACGCACCCGGCTTTCCCGGGCGGCACGCCTTTTTGGATGTCCGGACTTTCCTCACAAAATAAATTTTGCGCGATTATCCGCCGACTTTCTTTCTTAATATATTATACAAAAAAATCAAATTTTGCTAAAATACTAAAATTATGATAGATACACACTCTCACATTGATATGCTCAAAAACCCCGAAAAAGAAATTGAGGCCTTTTTGGAGGCCGGGGTGAAAAAGGTGATCATACCAGGCGTTGAGCCTGCTACATTTGATACAATAATTGAATATATTGATAAATATGATTGCATGTACGGAGCACTTGGCGTGCACCCGTCTGAAGCTTTAAAATTTGATGAAGCTTCGGCAAAAAAAATGAGCCTGCTTGCACACCACCCAAAAATCATTGCTATAGGCGAAATCGGGCTTGATTACTATTGGGATAAAACATTTGTTGAAACCCAAAAAAAAGCTTTTATAACCCAGATTGAAATTGCAAAATCTCTTAATCTGCCGATTATAGTGCATGATAGAGATGCACACCTTGACACGTTTAATATTTTAAGGGAAGAAGAGTGCAAGAATGTTGTTATGCACTGTTTTTCGGGGTCTTTAGAATTTGCACGGCAATGCGTGAATGAAGGCTGGTACCTTGGGATAGGCGGGGTTGTAACATTTAAAAATGCAAGAAAAATGAAAGACATTGTGCGCGAAATCCCGCTTGAGCACCTGCTTTTAGAAACAGATGCACCGTATCTTACACCGCATCCTTTTCGCGGAGAAGAGAATTCGCCAAAATATTTAAACCTGATAGCAAAGCAAATTGCAGATTTAAAGGATATAGCGGCAGAAGATATTATAAGGCAGACCACAAAAAATGCCTGTACCTTGTTTAATTTTGATAAAGGAGAATAATAAATGTCCTCACAATATAATAGCGGCCAAAATCAGCAAAATATACAATCTAAAACTTCCCTTTTAATATTCTTAAAAGGCTCCGTGGCGCCGATTGTACTGTATCTTGAAAATCCTAAAGCGGTTTATGAAGATATAAAAGAACTTTTAAAAAACACTGAGGCCCCCAAAATGATAGAGCTTGAGGCCATTGGCCCTCTAAAAAAAGTGAGTCTTTCAACCGCCGAAATTTCAGGGCTTGCACTTCAAGAGGAAAAATACGTAGTGGGCAATCAGGGTTAAGATGAAAAAACGACTTGATTTAATTTTATTTGAACAAGGGTATTTTGATTCTAAAAATTCTGCCCAGGTGAATATTCTGGCAGGAAATGTCAAAATTAACGATATAAAGGTTTCAAAGGCGGGGGAAATGTATGATGAAGATAAGCTTTTTGACCCAAACCACCCTGTAAAGCTTGAAATCAAGACTATGCCTTATGTTTCACGCGGAGGGCTGAAACTAAAGGGTGCAATTGATGAATTTAAAATTAATTTAAAGGATAAAATTTGTATTGATATAGGCGCCTCCACAGGCGGTTTTACTGATTGTATGCTGCAAGAGGGGGCAAAATTTATATACGCCGTTGATGTAGGATACGGACAGATAGCCTGGAAACTGCGCTCTGACACAAAAGTTAAGGTGATAGAAAAGGCAAACGTTAAAAACTGTACAGAAGAGGAAATTTTTGGCGAAAACATACCCGCTGAAAATGATATGCCAAAATTTCTTTCAATGGATTTATCTTTTATATCAATAAAAAAAGTACTTCAAAATGTATTAAATTTTACCTCTAAAGAGGCTGAAATGGTGCTTTTAATAAAACCGCAGTTTGAGGCTGAAAAACATCAGATACAAAAGGGTGGGGTGGTTAAGGATGAGAAAATACACAACAAAATTATTGACGATATAAAAGAATTTGCAAAATCTTTATCCCTTGAAACCCTTGGAGTTATAAAATCCCCGATACAGGGTGCAAAACAGGGAAATACAGAATATTTAATATATTTAAGGAGAATATAAAAAGTGGCCCCAATCCCTGAAATTATGAATTTAATAAGTCAAAATATCAGCACAATGATTGATTTTGCGGTTGAAGATGAAACATTAAGTGCAGATTTTGAACAATTTTTAACTAAAAATAATATAAATATCCAAAAACAATCCGATATTGAAAACTGCCTTATAGGGTATGTTTTGGATGAAAAAATGCAAAATAATACAAGGGTTTTGGATTATTTTATGCAAAAAAATCCCGATTGCAATAAAAAGATAATAAATGCCCTTAAAAACAGCTTTATATCCATATTTAAGATAAATAAAATTTTAAAAAACGCATACAGTGCATACTGCCTTGCAAATGAAAAAGATTTTGAGCTTATTCCGCTTGTTAAAATGGTAAACTTAAGGAGCATCGGGCTTTATGACTTTATAAAGGCAAGGATGATAGAATCAGACGGTGTTTTTTATCTTTTAGAGATTTTTGAATGCTTTGGAGAATTTCGGGAATACAATGCAAATATTGAAGCTGTAAAGTGCCTGATTAAATACCCGAAATCCCAAATTATGTACAACGATGAAAAATTAAAAGACATTAAAACAAATGTAGAAAAATTTTATAAAAAATTTATTGAAAATTTTGAATGTGATGAAATTGTAACCTCAAATACGCTTGCAGACGGGCTTTTAAAAGAATTGAACGGAATTATCGAAACGGATAGTGCGGTAAAGCTTGAAAAGGGGAAATATTGTATTAATAATATTGAACCAGGATTTTTTGAAATTAAAGGCGATGATGATTTTTTAAACAATGCGGCAGGCGGGTTTTCAACATCTAAAGAACCGTATAATGTCGGATTTTTTATGGATAAAGATTCAGGATTATATATTATACCGTTCCTTGGTACATTTAATGAGATTTTAAAAGTGAATTCCCTTGATACAATTAAAGGTGCAGTGGATTGTATAAAATATATAATGGCATCAGACAAGGTTTCGCCAAATTTAATAATCAAAAAGGCAAATGAATATAAGAATTTTATCCCTTTAATAAGCAAAGTTTTCGATTTAGATTTTAAAGACATAAGGGAAATTATAGGGTATTTTAAGGCTGATTGGCAGCAAGGGGAAATGTTTTCCCCGATTATATCCCTTTACAATTCCAAAGCATTTGAAAAAATAATTGATATAGGGGATAATAGAAACAAATACAGATAGGAGAAAACAATTATGGCAGATGAAAACAAAGGAAATTGCGCTAAAAAGAAAGCATTTGCAGCAATTGCAATGACAGCATTGGTGCTTTCAATTATAGCAACCGCATTAAGCGGAATGGCGCTTTATAAAACAAATGCATTAACAGAACAAAGCAAACCTGTTGTTATATCCAAACAATATGACAAAGGACAGAATATGGAAAAAGCCCTGAAAACGGAAAAACCTGTAATTGTATGGTTTTACACGGATTGGTGCGGTTTTTGCCAAAGATTTGCACCCACATTTGGCGCTATCACAAAGGATAGAAAAATTAAGAAAAACTTTGCTGTTGCATATGTAAATGCAGATTACCCTGAAAACCAGACCCTTATGATGGAATATGGCGTGGAAGGTTTCCCCACAGTATTTTTGGTAAACCCGAAAACCAAAGAAAAAGTGCATGTAGACAATGCAAAACTTTTTGCACCGGAAGCAAAGAAAGACCTTGTTGGAGAATTTTTAAACTTCGCAAAAGCTGGTGAAGACAAGGCTGAAAATAAAGCCGAAGAAGACAAAAAGGCTGAAGAAGAAACCGAAAAAGCTGACAAGTAAGGCTTTATAGATATATGAATAAACCCTCCTGAAGATTATTTGGGAGGGTTTTTTGTTGGAATTTTATTAAACAATTTTTGAATAAAGCAACTTTCTCTTTACATTTCAGGATATTTTGGACAAAGACGCAGCATGTCGTCTTTTAAGATTCCATTTCTCAAGCAGAGCCCTGTGCACCGCAAAATTCGTCGTAGTGCTAAATTGCCAATGCTCATCGCATTGTCAATATCGCACTGACTTACGCATAAAAAAATGGGTGTTTTATTTTACTAAAACAACCCAAACTGTCTGGAATTAAGAATAGCTGGAAGTATGAAAAAGATTTAATTATATATAACAACACATGCCTTACGTTCACAATTACCCGGGTGGGTAAATAGTGAGTATAGGGTTTTATTTTTTAATCAAAAATAAAGTGTACATTTGACAATATTATATAAAACAATGCGGTGAATTTTTAGAAAAATGTACCTAAAGGCAAGTATGGCTTGAAAATAAAAAAATGTAACAGAGGGGTTGACAAATAATTTTTTTAGGTACATAATACAAGTATAGAAAATAAAGTGTTAGACAAACACTAAAAAGCAAAGAAAAACAAAAGGATAGAAAAAGAAAATGTTAAAAATAAATTCTATATCAAATGTAAATAATACACTAAAAAGCAATATAAGTTTTGGAGCAGGCGTTCAAACAAACTACGGCGTGAAGGCAGTAAATGACAACTTAGTTGAAAACGGAATTTTCACAGGGTTTGTTGGCGTTCTTAAAGATTCACCTCTTGTATCTTCAAGAGCTGAAAGCATTAAAAAAGGCTTAAATGAAACAGGTGCAAACAAAAAATTAGACTTGATTGCATAAAATTAAAAGCATTATCAACACCTAACAACACAATCCCGAAGCGTTACACAACACACTTGGTCCCATAAACAATATGGGGCCTTTTAATATATAAGGGTAACCCAAGCAAACAATCTAAAAAAATTTTTTAATTTTAATAGTTGAAATAATTTATTTTTTATTTATAATGGACATAACGACTTATGATTAAATAAGAAAGGGTTTCAAAATGCCTGAAAATGAATTACCAAAGAATATGGGAAAGAAAATAGCAGATGCCCTGAAAAAACAAAATGAAGGCATAGAGACTGATACAGTTGCAGAAGCTCCTGTTGAAGATTATAACGTAACAGAAAATGTTAATATAGAATTCACACCTGTTAGTGAAAATGAAGTATCTTATGAAAATAATTTTGAAGATAATTCTTCAGACTTTACATCATCAATTTTCAATGTTGATAGAGATGATGTAAATGAAAATCCTGAATTAAAACTTACAATTGATTCAGATGATGATACCGAAGAATTTGAAATGCCAAATAATATAAATGTTTTAAAACGTTTAATTTCACAATTACCGTCAGGCGTATCAAGGCAGGTTGGCGCACAGATTATCCGCCAAACTATTGAAGCTCTTGGCATTCCTATGAAAAGTGTGCTTCAGGATGCCCAGAGGGTAAGAGATTGTTTAAACAGCTCAATCAAAGATTGCAGCTATACAATTCAAGAATACAAAAGCAATATTAAAAATCTTGAAAAACAAAGTGCAAGCTATCAAAAACAGCTTTCAAAATTAAATGATATAATAGGATTATTTGTTTATAACGAAAAGAAATAGAAGTACTATGCCCCCATCGTCTAGAGGCCTAGGACAACACCCTTTCACGGTGTAGACAGGGATTCGAATTCCCTTGGGGGTATATAAAATTTATTAACGGCATAGGTTATCTATGCCGTTTTTGTCAATCGACAACGTGTAATTTTTATTATATTTAAACCCGCAATCCATTGTATAAAAACGTACTGCATCAGGCACCGGTGCAAAAGCCGTAATAACACCATTTGGCTTATTTTTTAGAATATCTTTTCCCATTTGTGCAATAAGAGCCCGTCCCGCAAGCCCATATGTTTTGTTTGTGCCAATCTGGATTATTTCACCCCCCCCCCCGTCTCAGATTCGGTTTCTTCAATATGTACATTTGCCGCAATTGAACCGTCTTCTGTTTCAATAGTATATATGTGGTGAGTTTTATATTCATCAGGATTTTCTATTTTATCCTCTATTACATATTCAATTTGCCCATGAAACGGCACAGGAGCCCCTATTTGGCCTTTTTTAAACTTTTTAATATCATCTTTATCTTTGCAATCGTATTCATAACATACAGCAAGAACATCACTGCGGGTTGCTTTATCCTTAATTATACATTTTCCGATTGGGATTTTACCCGTAAAAGAAACTGCGTTTAAAATGGAAATCATAATTTTAAATCCTTATTTTCAGATTAATAAAACCAAAACCGGGCAAAAAATTGCCTTATTTATAAAAAATTCAAAAAAGCTGTGAAATTTAAAAATCCTTATTGCTTTATTATATTTATCGTGTTAATATAGTCACACAAATAAAAACCCCAGACTAAACTTTTTCACAGTGTAAACAGGGATTTGAGTTATCTTTGGGGTATTTTATTCTCTAATTTCCGGGGATAGAAATATAGGAGTATATTTTATGAAAAATTTATTAGCTATACTTATAGCTTTAGTTTTATCAACCTCTTTTGCATCTGCAGCACCTGCTAAAAGCAACAGCCTTACAAATTTGAAAAATGCCGTTAAACAAGATGTTACCAACGCAAAAAACGCAATTAAAAAAGATGTAGATAATGCAAAAGCTGAACAAAAAGCCTCAAAAGAAGCTTCAAATAAAAAGAAAAAAGCTGCATTAAAAGAAAAAAGAGATGCACAGATTTCTGACATAGACAAACAAATTAATACTAAAAAATCACAAATTAAAGAAGTAAAAAAATCAACCGCTATGACAGAAACCGAAAAAACAATGAGGGTTAGGTCTTATGAAAGACAAATTGAAACTCTTGAGGCTAAAAAAGTTAAAATTAATGAAATATACGAAAAAAGCGTTAGCGCTATAAAATAAATTTATCAAACCTAAGCATACACACTTTTAAGACTTTCAAAGGTTTTAAAAGTGTGTACTTTTCCTGTTTTTTGATATAATATTTAACTTATGGAAATAAATAAAACCGCAGAATTATTGGATAAATCTCTTGAATTAATAAACAGAGAACAATTTGAAGAGGCATTTGAGCTTTTAAAAAAGGCCAATAAAATTGAACCAGAAAATATTGAAATCCTCAAAAATATGGGCTTAACCCTTATTAACCTTGAAGATTATCTTGAGGCTGCAAAAGCTTTCGCTAAAGTGGTAAAAGAAGAGTCTGAAAATGCCAATGCCTGGTATTATTTAGGAAGTGCTCTTGAAAAATTGGATGAATATGATGAGGCAATAAAAGCTCATAAACAGGTAATAAGATTAAGGCCTGAATATATTGATGCTTACAAAGCACTTGGCGTTCTATATCTTAAAGTCGGCAGATTTGAAGAATTAGTTGAAACAATAAAATCCGCTCTTGAATTCGAAAAAACCGACTATCAGCTTTATTATATAATATCTTCTGCATATATGGCACAAAAAGAGGATGATAATGCGCTTGAATATCTTGAAGAGGCACACAAATTAAACCCCAAACATCAACAAATCCTAAATAACATTGCAACCTGTTATATTGCAAAAGGTGATTACGGCACTGCCAAAAAATACTTAGAAAAAGCCTATGCCCTTGATAAAGATAATCCGATTACAAATTACAATCTGGGCTCCCTTTATCAATTGAAGGAAGATTATGAAAAGGCATTTTTGCATTTTAACAGCGCCTATATTAAAGAACCCTCTTCAAGTTTCTTAACTTCCCTTGCATATTGCGCTATCCAAGCCCAAAAATGGGAAACGGCAAGAGGCCTGTACAGAAGCCTGAGTGCCATACACCCTGAAAAATTTAATTTTAAGATGAATTATCTAACCTGCTGTATTCAAACCGGCCAATATCAGGAAGGGCTTGAAATTGCTAAAAATCTTGCAGAAGTAAATCCAAAATCCACAGATGCGCAAAAAAGGCTTGCATATCTTTACAGGCTTACAAATAAGCCACAAAATGCAATTGAAATTTTAGAAAAGCTTTTAAAACGCGGAAAAATTGATTTTGAAATATGTTATAACCTTGCTATATCCTATATAAATTCAGGCGATTTGGAACAAGGGAAAGAAAACCTTAGAAAATGTATATCTTTAGAACCTGAAAACCCTGCCGCAAGAAAAGATTTGGGCATATTATACCTAAAGATGAATTATACAGACTGGGCGCTTGATGAACTTAAAACCGCAATTGATTTAGAGCCTGATAATGCGGAACATTATTTTAATTATGCCGTTGCCCTGCACAAATCCCAAGATTTTATTAATGCAGGTGAATATTTTAAAAAAGCGGCAGATATGGATAGTAATAATTCAAATTATCTTGCAAATCTTGGAGAAAATCTGCTTGTCCAAAACAAAAAAGATGAAGCTATTGATGTATTAAAAAAAGCAATAAACCTGAATAATAATGAATATGCGGCAAAATTTACCCTTGCTAAGATTTATTTCAACGATAAAAAATATGATATTGCACGTGATTTACTTTTAGATATTGCAAATTTACCCGATACGCCTGAAGTATTAAATCTGCTTGCAAAAAGTTATATGAAACTTAAAGATTATAAAATGGCGGCAGGAATATTCAAAAAACTTGCAAATGCATACCCCAATAATCATATTCTGCTTTGCGATTTGGCAAAGTGTGAAACAAATATGGGGGAATACGAAAATGCAAAAGAAAATGTTAAAAAAGCGCTAATGCTATTCCCGGATTTTGAAGAAGGGATAAAAATTTTAAAAGATATAGAAAAAGTAACAGACAATTAAATGAGGGATAAAATGACAATAGACAGCAAAAAAAGAATAGTGTCAGGAATGCGCTCTACAGGAAAACTTCACCTCGGGCACTATTTTGGAGTGCTTACAAACTGGGAAAAACTCCAAAATGAATATGAAGCGTTCTTTTTTATAGCTGATTGGCACGCCCTTACCACAAAATATAATGATACCGCCAATTTAAAGGAAAATGTTCAGGATGTGCTTTTGGATTGGCTTGCGGCAGGTATTGACCCAAATAAAGCCACAATATATCTGCAATCTCTGGTACCTGAAACATCTGAACTGCATATATATTTAAGCATGATAACACCGCAAAACTGGGTAGAACGTGACCCCACCCTTAAAGATATGACAAAGATTTTAAGAACCCAGGGGGCAAGTGATAACAGTATTACATATGGGCTTTTGGGGTACCCTGTGCTTATGACGGCAGACATTATAACCTTTAATGCAGATTATGTGCCGGTTGGAGTAGACCAGGTTGCACATATTGAAATTTCAAGAGATATAATCAGACGATTTAACAATATATATAATTTGCAGTATTTTAAAGAACCCAAACCGCTTTTAACCGACATACCGCTGCTTAAAGGAATTGACGGCAATAAAATGGGTAAATCTTTTAACAATGATATTAAAATTTCTGATGATGATAAAACCACCGAGCAAAAGATAATGAGAGCAATCACGGATAGAAGCAGAATAAAAAGAGATGACCCCGGGCACCCTAAAGAGTGCGAAGTTGCGTATCCTTATTGGAAGATATTCGGGACTGAAGAAGAAGTTAAACAGATTGAAACTGATTGCAGAGGTGCAAAATTAGGCTGTGCCGATTGCAAAAGGTGCCTTGCAAAAAAAGTGAACGAATTTATGGCACCAATGAGGGAAAGACGCATTGAATACGCTAAAAACCCCGCTAATGTCAGGGAAATACTTATTGAAGGTTCTAAAAAGGCACGCATGGAGGCTAAGAAAATCTTAGACGGAGCCAAAGAAGCAATCGGAATGTATATGTAGAACATTGGCTCACGCAAGAAAAGGGCGCTTAAGGTTACTAAAAGCGCCCGAAAAGTTGTTCATCTAAAAATTGTTTGTCACCCTGAACTGGTTTCAGGGTCTTAATTCTCTTTCCATTACAGAATATTTTGGACAAAGACACAATACGTCGTCTTTTAAGGTTCCAATATCTATTCCTTCGGTCACACGACTCTTTAATGGTCTTTTTACCAAAACATTCTTTCATTTCAAGAGAACTCAATTTTGGTTGTTACATTAATCCCCTACTCCCCATACCAATATACGCATATGTAGCCCGGCATGCCGTCACCTCCTTTGCCGG
>CAJTLG010000019.1 GCA_910577395.1 uncultured Vampirovibrio sp.
GTCTGTGGTACAAAAGAGATGGAAGTAATACAACATTAAGCTGTACATATAGAAAGCAATCTAACTCCGGAGGCGGAGGAGGAGCCGGGGATATATGGGTAACTGAAATAACAGTAACCCCGGGAGAAAAATTAAACTTCACAATAGGCAATGGTGGTGCCGGTGCTTCCGTATATGGAGCTAACGGTTCTAATGGTGGTGAAACAAGTATATCAAGAGCCAATGGTGCAAAAATAGTATGGACAGGAGGAGGTAAAGGAGGAAAATATACATCCAATACTGATACTAATTCAATTAACAATACATATGGTGTTGGCGCGTGGGGTACATCAGGAGGTACATCATCGCTTAACTGGATCGGTGTGACTTACCTGCCGCAATCAGAACGTAACGGCGGAATAGCAAGAACTGCAACTGGCGGTGCAGGCGGTGGCAAGGGAGGAAATAGTAACACAATGAATGGAACAATATTAAACGGAGGCAGCGCCCCTGGTCCTCATACAAACGGTTCTTCACCATGTAATACATGTTATGGTGCAGGAGGCTCTGGTGGAGGCGGTGTAACACAAGAAGGAAGATTACCGGGATTAGGAGGTAATGGAGCTAATGGATATATATACCTGGAATGGGGTAAAACAAACGGAGGCGGAGGAGCAAGCGGTCAGATAATAACAGAAAATATAATATTTGTTATGCCAAGAGACGTAATACAAATAACAGTAGGTAAAGGAGGCCAAGCTAAACCCATAACAAATAGCGGCGAAGGTAAATACGGACAAAAAGGCAACAGCGGTGCCGATAGCTATATAACACTACAAGCTGAAAATAATAAAATAATGGCAAGAGCCAAAGGTGGCGAAGGAGGCTATCCTGGTGATACAAACCCTGGTAAAGGAGGAAATTATAACAATACCCTAAAATACTCTCAAAAAGGTGAAGATGCTACAAGCACAAGAGGTGGTATAGGCGCAAGCACAGAAACCCTCCTCCCCCTTCTTGAAGAACTCACAGGCAAAGGCATAGGTGTAGGAGGATGCGGAGGAAACATGTCAGGCTCTACCCTAACATGTGCAAATCCTGCCTCTAACGGAATAGGCAAACAAGGAAACCTAGCAGGTGCCGGAGGCGGAGGTGGTGCTGTCACAAACAACACAGCCAACCCCGGAGGTAACGGTGCAGACGGTATGGTAATCATAGAATTCAAAACCATACCAAGAGGCTAAACTTTACGATAACAAAACAACTTTTCATGAGGAAGCTTTTATGTAACCTTTAGCTTCCTCTTTTTTTGTAAATTTATGTAACAAAAAATATTCAAGCCATTAAGTTTTACGGTAAATATGCCGATTTCATTAATGTAATCAAGACTAGGTATTTTAAGACATTAAGGAACAATAACATAAGGAGTGTTTTAAGCAATGGGTATGTCTGCAAGCCAAAGCCGGTTTTTAATGCTGACGGCACAAAAAAGCAATAATGAATATCAGGCGCAAAATATTACATTTGAGCGAATGATGCTTGCTGAAAATGTCGAAAGGTGGACCGAAGAATATAACAATGATATGCAAAACCAGACACTTCTGTTTGGTCAGGCAAACAACGGCAGCGTGAATTTTAATTCAAGACTTCGTTATGATGATATTGTGCGCGATACTGAAGAAGGCGGTATGAGCATGTCTTTAATTTCCGCTACTTCAAACAGAATAGTAGTACCCGCTATTCCGGACCCTTTACCTGAGGGGAAAACAAGAGATGATTATTTTATCTGCCCTGATGTTAATGATGTCGACTTTTTAGAAAAAAACCTTAGAGAGGGAAATTTCCTCTTTGTGGATAAAAACACAACAATGATTGGTATGACAGATAAAAGTGAATGGAACACCTTTGCCTACAATGATTTTGCCATTCAAACATATATAACGGATACATATGATAAAACGGATGATGCTGCGGCACAAGCTCTTTATGATGAAAGAACTGCAAAATTCCAAAAAGCGGATAAACTTTTAGAATGTCAGCTTAAAAAGCTTGAAACAGAGCATAACGCTATCGAAACTGAAATCGAAAGCGTGCAAAAAGTTATTAAAACCAATGTTGAAGCAAGCTTTAAGACTTTTGGTTAAAAATTTTATACTCCATTGTTCTATGTCTAATTTTGCCCCCTTAAAAGGGGCTTTTTATTTTTTAATTTGTTTTATGCCAACGTAAATATTTTGTGGTCATCCGGGTTATTTGTGCCGCCTGCGCCGTTTTGAAAGCCTTGGGCTTTTTGTAGGCCTATAGCGCGCACTTGTGAAAGCTGCTCGCCAATTGATGCTTCACCGCCTGCTTTTTTAGGGCCTTCAGATTGATGTTTTGGCGCAAAGACCTGCTCGCTGCCGCCTACCTTTTGGGGTTGTTGGGCTACATTGTTTTTCCCGAAATTCGGATAGGCATTTTGTGCCATTAAATTTTTGTAATTTGACGAATAATCGAAATTCATGTTCACCTTTGTTTTTTGTGTTTATTAAACTCCTACACTTAAATAAAAACAATTTGGCGTTTAAAATTTCGTGATTTATTTTTTATGTTACAAAAATTAATAAACGGCAGTAGATGAATTATCTTGCATTTACAGGGATATCACTGCTTAGCTCGTGCCTTATTTGTTCACAATCAACATATTCTATTTTTGCATTTTCATCTTTTTGCAGGTAAACATCTTTTATTCCTGCCTGCACAATAAATCTTTTGCACAGTATGCATATCATATTATGACCGTAAATATACATTGTGGCACCATTGCACCTGTCTTGCCCTGCCTGTATTATAGCGTTTTGTTCAGCATGTATTGAACGGCAGGTTTCATATCTTGTGCCTGAAGGGATATTATTTTCTACTCTGTAACAACGGCCAAGCTCCATACAGGATATTACTTTAGAGGGTGTGCCGTTATACCCTGTAGCTTTGATTTTTTTATCCTCACCTACAATCACGGCACCTACTTGTGCCCTTATACAATTTGACCTTGAGGCACAAGTTTTTGCAATTTCCAAAAAATATTCATTCCACGGTTTAACCATTTTTAAAAACCTTTTAAATTTCCACAATAAATATTATATAACTAAATTTTACAATGTGGTTGAAATATTTGATGTATGTTCGCCCTCAACGCCTTTCCAGTTTTGGGCGGGGAAAATTTTTATATTATATCCTAAAAGTCTTGCTATATCTTTTAGCTCACTCCATTTTACGGTATCAGAGTTTAGCTTTCTTGATAAATTTGATTGCGTAAATGTATATCCGAATTTTTTGTTTAATTCTTCTGCAAGCTTGGTAAGGGAAACATCCCTAAACAGGAGCATTCCTTTGATTAAGGTTTTTGTATTTACATCTGCTGCTTTAAATTCTTGCATATATCAATAATGAAGTAAAAATGTTCCTAAGTTGATTTTTTATGCTAAATTTGATATGATTATATCAAATAAGATATAAGTAAAGGTTCTAAAAGTATGTTAAGTTTGTTCATCGTTGCACGTGCAGCCAAAAATTGCTGCAAAAATTTTTCATCTTCTTTTTTAAATTGTAAAAGAAATTTAGTTAAATGGCTATTGCCCGGTAAGGCAATAGGTTTTTCATTAGTTGAAATGCTCATGGCATTGTTGGTTGTATCAGTTCTTTTAGCAGCTCTTGCACCAGTTATGACAAGAAGGTTTAATGAAAATGTTGGTGTTCATAATATAGCACCAAAGGGAACAGAGAAGACTGCAGTCTTTTATACTAATTCTGAATTTAGAGTTCCTAATAATGTAAGCTATATAGATGTAACATCTATTGGAGGCGGTGGAGCAGGCGGAGGTTCTACATTTGGTTCTAAAACAATAACATCCAATGTAACAGGATGGATAGTTCCTAATGGTGTTAAAAAAATAAGGGTATTTATGGTAGGCGGAGGCGGTGGAGGAGCTTCTGGTGGACAATTGAATGGTACCCATTCTCAATCTGTAAGTACAGGAACAATATCCGAAACATATAAAGATTTTACAAGTGCCGGAGAGTATACATTATCTAACTATATATCAATACCATCAACAACTGTTCCTTCTCTTCCGTCTAAATGTACAGCATCAGGTGCTACAACATGGAATAACGGTGCAGTACCTGGAAGTACTCTTAATGCCTCAAATACAAACATTACTCTTACTAAAGTTACTGCATGTGGTGGTGGAGGAGGGGGAGGGGGAGCAAGAGCTATATCTGGCTCCGGCGGCGGTAGCGGAAGTTATCGTGCAAACGTAACTTTGAATAGAACCATTACTCCTTCTTCTGTTAAAATCCGTGTTGGCGGTGGCGGTGGCGGAGGGGGAGGGGGAGCATCAACTCTATCTGGTTATAATAACAATAATTATGCAAATGGCACTAATGGCGGTGGATATGGCGGCGGTGGTGGAGGGGCTTTTAGCTGTACATCCGCCTCGAATTACAGCACGGGTTCCGGAGGCATTGGTGGTTGTATAAATGGTATATGTGGTGGCTCTGGCGCCACAGCCCTAGGAGGTAAACAATTAACTAGTACTATAGAT
>CAJTLG010000020.1 GCA_910577395.1 uncultured Vampirovibrio sp.
GATGAACAACTTTTCGGGCGCTTTTTTATGTAACCTTTAAGCGCCCTTTTTTTATGCAACAATCTAGGTTAAAACCCAATCTGTGTTTATATTTGTAAAATCTAGAATATATTTGAAAACGATGAAATATAATCTGTTATCACATTCATAAGCATGGGTAAAATCCAAGTCAGTATCAATGCCCCAAGCACCGGTTTAAAAAGAAAGCTCATCTGGAAAACATTTACCTGCGGTGCCGTTTTTGAAATGGTACCAAGAATTATATCCTGACCAAGTGTTGCAAGCAAAACAGGGGCAGCAATCTGCATTCCCACAAGGAATATATTTGATGTAATTAAAATAAGATAATCCATATTCACAATTTTAGAAAGAGGAATATCAATCCCATACATGGGAAATATTTGAAAACTTCTGATAAAGGCCTCTATAAGCCAATATAGCCCCCCTATAGATATAAATATAATTACCCCTATAAGGGTAAAAAGATTGCCAAGTATTGAACTTTGTGTTCTTGTAGTGGGGTCAAGCACGGTGGCTGATGACATACCCATTTGCGTATTTATCATATCGCCGCCTGCGGTCACAGCTGCAAGTACACAATTTACTATATACCCTATAAGGCTGCCAAACAGGTAATTCACTACTATGCAAAGCAGCATTGAAGTGTGGGCGGGAAAAGGAGGGATTTTTATTACGGAGGCTGAAATTACAGTAATTATAAGCGCAAGGGAAAGCCTTGCAATGGTGGGGATTTCCTTCCTGTTAAAACCCGGAGCAAACTGCATCAACCCCAAAAAACGCGCAAAAATCATAATGCCGGCGCCAAGTGCAAGATTGATTTCAGGAAATATATTTGCAAACTGGGTTAATATTGCATCCATTTACCTTTAATTAATCTCCTCAAACATTGTACAGGGGCCAAAGGTGATTAAATTTGGCACTTTGTTTTTAGAATTTATTGAAAGCATTACAGTTACAGGCTCTGCCCTATCTTCCGTATAAATTTGCATATACGTATAGGTTTCATACCTTGTTTTTACAATTACATCTTTTATAGCAGCAAGCTCGTATAGCATTTTTTCTTCGTTATCTTCCGGGTTTTCGGTTATTTTAAGATTTTCATTATCCCCGATTGCAACTGCTGTTATTTCGCTTTCGCATCTTAGCTTATAACGCCTTGTAGTGTTTAACTTTATACTGTAATCATCCGTTTTTAAAAAAGCGGAAGGGTAATCTTCCCTCAAATATTGAAGTGCGGGTGCTACAACCTCGCCTTGCACGGGCAATATAAGACATATTAAAAGTATAAAGACTATCTTTTTAAACATAATTATCTTCCAAGCATTTTATTTGTTTCGATGAAATTTGGCCTTGGGTCTGCCCCTCTGCCCCTTGGGGTATATTTATCCTTAAACTGTGTATCAGCCCAAGGAATTTTTCCCGGGTGTTTCATAATAGTTTCAATCTCTCCGCTTTTAGGATTGATTGAATCCTTCATTTCAGATGCAAAAGGTCTGGAATGGAAATAATAATCTTCCGGCAATACATAGTTTGCACTTCTTGAAATTACATTAAATGCAAGGTTTACACCTTCATTGAAATATTCCGTTAAAATTCTTATATAAAGCATTCCAAGAATAACAATTGTTAAAAAAACCGCAATGATTTTTGGCGCAGCGGCTATGGTTTGCTCCTGCACCTGTGTTACAGCTTGCAATATACCCACAACAAGCCCGATACCAGCAGCCACAAGTACACATGGCAGTGATATTGTAAGCATAGTCATAAAACCTTTTGCAAGGTATTCGGTTAATAATTCCATTAGTTAAAACTCTCCACAAGACCTTTTACGATTAAACTCCACCCGTCAACCGCAATAAAAATCAACAGTTTAAAGGGCAAAGATACAATGGTTGGCGATAACATAAACATACCCAAAGCAAGCAGAATATTTGCAACAACAAGGTCCAGTACAATAAAGGGTATGAATATTATAAAACCTATTTCAAATGATGTTTTAAGTTCGCTTATAATGTATGCCGGAGCCACTTCCCAAAGGGTCAACTCTTCAGGTGTTTGGGGCATTTCAGTGCGGGTTTTTTCCACAAAAAACGCTAAATCCTCCTGACGGGTTTGCTTTAGCATAAATTCTTTCAAAGGCTCTGAGCCTTTTTGCAAAGTGAGCACTATATCGCCGTTTTGCTCATACGGAACACGGCCTGCATCATACATACTTTGAAAAACAGGGGACATAGTGTAAAGCGTCATAATAAGCGCAAGGCCGATAAGTGCTATTGCAGGGGGTACGGATTGTGTGCCAAGAGCTGTTTTTAACATTGAAAAAACAATCGTAAACCTCAAAAATGATGTCATACAGCAAAAGGCGAACGGCAATAATGAAAACAGGCTCATCACCATTAACAGCTGTATAACAGGGTTTAAATTGCTTAAAGTAACATCCATATTAAATACTTGTCCTTTTTGAATTATTTTCTAATTCTTTTAAAATGTTTTTCATAATTGCACTTTTTGATTTTAAATCAACTGCATTAGAATAATCATCAGTATAGTTTTCAACCGTATTTGCCGTACCGTTGGTTGTTTCCAATTCTTTTATATATTTTTCAATACGCTCTGAATTATTATCCCTTGCTTTATTTGTAATTTGGCTTGAAATTGCGGAAGACGTGTTTTTATTGTCAAGTTTTGCTAAAAAGGTTGTGTTTTCAAGGTCTGATGCTATTAAGAACCTTTCTCCCTGAACATTTATAATGTAAATAGTTTTTCTCTGGGAAAGCCTAAGCATATCTTCTATCTTCATACCGTTATTAAGCTTTGGCCCATTGATATTCATAGTTTTTTTGTAAACAATAAACGCAATGAAAAAAATGCCTATCATTGCAAAAGTGTATAAACTGAAAGCTATTATATGCTGTATCATTTAATACCCCCTTATTGTCTTTTCTTTAGCTGTTTGTTTCATCTTCCTCGAAATCGGAATAATCAAATTCTTCATCATCATTGTTTACGGTCTCTTTGGCACTTGTACCTGCCATTTTGCTTACCTGTTCGGGATTTGCCACCCCTGCTTGCGGTCTTTGCGCGGCAGGTTTTGCTGCCGGTTTTTGTTTCGGCATTTGTATTGCAGTTTCACCGTCTTGTTTTGCGGTATTCGATATAATTTCATCAATCTTTACGCCATATTTATCGTTTATGATAACAAGTTCACCTTTTGCAACAACTTTATTTTCCACAAGCAAAGATATTTTGTTATTAAACACAGGGCCAAGGTCTATTACAAGGCCTTTTGAGATTTGCTTTAAATCCCCAAGTGTCATCTTTACTCTGTCAAATTCCGCACTAACCTCTATTTGTATATCGTCCCATATATTTTTATTATCGGTCATATCTGCCCCCAATTCTTGCTCGTCTTCATCTATATCAAGCATTAAGGAAGGTTCCGGGTTTACTTTAAAACCCTGCCTGATTTTTCCTGTTTTTATTTCCATAAAATTAACATCACTGTTTTCAAGAAGAATAATATCCCCTTCATAAAGGCTTTTCAGGTCATTTAAGGCAAGTTTTGATGTGCCTGCCATAATGTTCACATATGTTGAAGTATCCAAAAAATCAGAAAATGAAAAATTTTCTTTTAAAGTAGTTTTTTCTGCCCTGATACAGTTTTGCGGCACAGATATAACAATTTTACCAATTTTAATGTTATCTTTGCCTATTAAAAACGTAATATTATATACACCTTTATTTTTAAGTTCACTTTTTGGAATTTCATCATGGGGAATTATAAAGTTTTTGATTTCATTATTTAAAAAATCACAAAAAGCGTTTAAAATCTTTATTTCAAGCTCTGATAAATCCTGCAGCTTAAAAACAGGCAGGTTTGAACCAAAAGATTCATGGAATATTACTCTAACAAAATCTCCTGATAGTCTTATATAAAGGTTTTGATTAGCAAAAAGCGGAATTTCCGATGTGAAATAAATTTCACCCTTTGAAACAAAATCATTTTTAACACTTGTGTTTGTGGTAAATGATTGGGTTTTTATATCAAATTTATTTTCAAAAAATGTTTCAGCAGCAGTTTGCACAGTGTTTTTCAGTTGATTGTCAAACCAACCAAACAGAAAATACATATCATCATTTGCATTTTGCCTTAAAGTATTATTCAATTTGTTTCCAAAAAATTATACGTATCCATAGACATTATAAGTATTTGCGCACCATAAGGCAAAAAAGTTAAGAAAGTTGTAATAATAAAAAAAGGGCGCTTAAAGGTTACATAAAAAAGCGCCCGAAAAGTTGTTCAT
>CAJTLG010000021.1:0-210 GCA_910577395.1 uncultured Vampirovibrio sp.
CCAGAGCTTGTAAGCAACAGGTTTCAGATTCTATTTCACTCTCCTTACTGGAGTTCTTTTCACCTTTCCCTCACGGTACTGGTTCACTATCGGTCTCTTGGGAGTATTTAGCCTTACCAGGTGGTCCTGGCGGATTCAGACAGGATTCCTCGTGTCCCGCCCTACTCAGGATACTGCTATCTTATGACGAACTTACCTGTACGAGCCTTT
>CAJTLG010000021.1:220-1360 GCA_910577395.1 uncultured Vampirovibrio sp.
CAGAACGTTCCAGTTCGCAGTCACTCGAATATCGCAGTCCTACAACCCCGGCACTGCCGTAACAATACCGGTTTAGGCTACTTCCCTTTCGCTCGCCGCTACTCAGGAAATCGATGTTTCTTTCTTTTCCTCCTCCTACTAAGATGTTTCAGTTCAGAGGGTTGGCTCACATTACTGTGTGACAGGTCATCAACCTGCCGGGTTGTCCCATTCGGAAATCCTCGGATCGATTCCTGTTTGCGAATCCCCGAGGCTTATCGCAGCTTACCACGTCCTTCGTCGCCTCCAAGAGCCTAGGCATCCCCCATACGCCCTTTATTACTTTCTTACAACTCTCCATACACCCTATTGAAATGTATGAAGACTTTATCTCATAACCTTAATCATGTCAAAGAACCGAATCGGTTGCCCGATTCTGAGTGGAGGATAAGGGAGTCGAACCCTTGACCCCCTGCTTGCAAAGCAGGTGCTCTAGCCAACTGAGCTAATCCCCCGAGTGTTTCGGTGTAGTCCCGTGCGGACTTGAACCGCAGACCCCTACATTATCAGTGTAGTGCTCTAACCAACTGAGCTACGGGACTATATCCGCGGGAAGACCCCACTCGGTATCAAATAAAAATTACGGGTTAATTCGAGAGAAAAGAAAGCAGACCTATCTGCCTTCGAAATAGTCGCACTCTCCAGAAAGGAGGTGTTCCAGCCGCACCTTCCGGTACGGCTACCTTGTTACGACTTAGCCCTAGTTACCAGTTTTGCCCTAGGACGCTCCTTGCGGTCACGAACTTCAGGCACCCCCGGCTCCCATGGCTTGACGGGCGGTGTGTACAAGGCCCGGGAACGTATTCACCGCGCCATGGCTGATGCGCGATTACTAGCGAATCCAACTTCATGGAGGCGGGTTTCAGCCTCCAATCCGAACTGTGACCAAATTTAGAGATTAGCATCTTGTCGCCAAGTAGCTACCCGCTGTAATGGCCATTGTAACACGTGTGTAGCCCCGGACGTAAGGGCCGTGCTGATTTGACGTCATCCCCCCCTTCCTCTCACCTTACGGTGGCAGTCTCTTTAGAGTGCCCACCTCGCGTGATGGCAACTAAAGATAAGGGTTGCGCTCGTTATGGGACTTAACCCGACACCTCA
>CAJTLG010000022.1 GCA_910577395.1 uncultured Vampirovibrio sp.
CCACCTCCGACCTATCAACCTTATCGTCTTTAAGGGGTCTTACTATCTTACGATATGGGATACCTTATCTTGAGGTCAGTTTCACACTTAGATGCTTTCAGCGTTTATCTGCTCCGCACTTCGCTACCCTGCAATGCCGCTGGCGCGACAACAGGTGCACAATAGGTGCGTTCATCCCGGTCCTCTCGTACTAAGGACAAATCCTCTCAAGTATCCTACGCCCACGATGGATAGGGAACAGCCGAACCCTTGGGACCTGCTTCAGCCCCAGGATGCGATGAGCCGACATCGAGGTGCCAAACCTCCCCGTCGATGTGAACTCTTGGGGGAGATCAGCCTGTTATCCCCGGGGTAACTTTTATCCGTTGAGCGATGGCATTCCCACTTATTACCACCGGATCACTAAGTCCTACTTTCGTACCTGCTCGAACCGTCGCTCTCGCAGTTAAGCCACCTTTTGCCTTTACACTCTTTGAATGGTTTCCAATCATTCTGAGGTGACCTTCGAGCGCCTCCGTTACTCTTTTGGAGGCGACCGCCCCAGTCAAACTGCCCGCCTGACATTGTCCTTCATCTGGTTCACAGATGCAAGTTAGAAATCCAATGATATAAGAGAGGTATCCCACCAGCGGCTCCACGAATACTGGCGTACTCGCTTCCTTGCCTCCCTCCTATCCTGTACATATATCATCGAATCCCAGTATCAGGCTGCAGTAAAGCTCCATGGGGTCTTTCCGTCCTGTTGCGGGTAACCAGTATCTTCACTGGTTCTTCAATTTCACCGGGCGTGTTGTTGAGACAGCGCTCAAATCATTACGCCTTTCGTGCGGGTCGGAACTTACCCGACAAGGAATTTCGCTACCTTAGGACCGTTATAGTTACGGCCGCCGTTTACTGGGGCTTCAGTTCGGGGCTTCGTCTCCTGACCCCTCCTCTTAACCTTCCAGCACCGGGCAGGCGTCAGCCCATATACATCACCTTTCGGTTTCGCATAGACCTGTGTTTTTGCTAAACAGTTGCTTGAGCCTATTCTCTGCGGCCGCCTTGCGGCGGCACCCCTTCTCCCGAAGTTACGGGGTCATTTTGCCGAGTTCCTTAACAACGCTTCTCCCGTCGGCCTTGGGATTTTCTCCTCATCTACCTGTGTCGGTTTACGGTACGGGTACAAATAATACTATAGCGGCTTTTCTCGACAGTGTGGATTCAGTAACTTCCTTACTCTTTTTCAGTCCTCATCACATTTCAGCTCATTCTGACGGATTTTCCTATCAGACATACCTTTATGCTTGACCGGGTATTTCCTTTCCCCGGTTTACTTATCCTCCTGCGTCCCCACACTTCTGAT
>CAJTLG010000024.1:0-485 GCA_910577395.1 uncultured Vampirovibrio sp.
TTTTCTTTTGTTTTCTTTTACTTCTAACTTTCTTTTAATCCTATTCTATGCTAAGCATAAAAAAGAATGGATTATTAAATACTTACATTAGAATCTTTTTATTGTATTGACTACACCAATGATGCATTAATTTTGGTGGAGAATAGCGGGATCGAACCGCTGACCTCCTGCGTGCAAAGCAGGCGCTCTCCCAGCTGAGCTAATTCCCCATAATAGGGTAGTTTAATAATTAAAATTGATTATTTTTGAATGATTTTTGTAGTTGTATTAGAAATTTTAAAAAGAGCTACCTCATAAGGTAATGACTGAAAAAAATCTCATACTCTGCAAAAAGTATCAATAAAGAACAATTTCTGGTGGGCTTAGGAGGACTTGAACCTCCGACCTCACCCTTATCAGGGGTGCGCTCTAACCACCTGAGCTATAAGCCCCTACTTTAAAGTTAAATAATCTCTGAAAACTAAGCAGGAAAAGAACAACTTAAA
>CAJTLG010000024.1:495-968 GCA_910577395.1 uncultured Vampirovibrio sp.
AGGTGATCCAACCGCAGGTTCACCTACGGTTACCTTGTTACGACTTCACCCCAGTCGCTGCATCCGCCGTGGGCGGTAGCCAGTTTGGCATTCCGACTTAAGGCGAATACAACTCCCATGGTGTGACGGGCGGTGAGTACAAGACCCGGGAACGTATTCACCGTAACATAGCTGATTTACGATTACTAGCGATTCCAGCTTCATGTAGTCGAGTTGCAGACTACAATCCGAACTGAGACGTTATTTCTGGGATTCGCTCCGGATCACTCCTTCGCTTCCCTTTGTTTACGCCATTGTAGCACGTGTGTAGCCCAAATCATAAGGGGCATGATGATTTGACGTCGTCCCTGCCTTCCTCCAGGTTATCCCTGGCAGTCTCCCCAGAGTGCCCAGCTTTACCTGCTGGCTACTGAGAATAAGGGTTGCGCTCGTTGCGGGACTTAACCCAACATCTCACGACACGAGCTGACGAC
>CAJTLG010000025.1 GCA_910577395.1 uncultured Vampirovibrio sp.
TGTCGTCAGCTCGTGTCGTGAGATGTTGGGTTAAGTCCCGCAACGAGCGCAACCCCTGCTTACAGTAGCCAGCAGCAAGGCTGGGCACTCTGTAAGGACTGCCGGGGATAACCCGGAGGAAGGCGGGGACGACGTCAAATCATCATGCCCCTTATGGGCTGGGCTACACACGTGCTACAATGGCGCCAACAGAGTGAGGCGAACCTGCGAGGGGGAGCAAAGCACAAAAAAGGCGTCCCAGTTCGGATTACAGCCTGCAACCCGGCTGTATGAAGCTGGAATCGCTAGTAATCGCAGATCAGAATGCTGCGGTGAATACGTTCCCGGGTCTTGTACACACCGCCCGTCACACCATGGGAGCCAGGAATGCCCGAAGCCAGTGGCCTAACCGCAAGGGAGGAGCTGTCGAAGGCAGGCCCGGTAACTGGGGTGAAGTCGTAACAAGGTAGCCGTATCGGAAGGTGCGGCTGGATCACCTCCTTTCTAAGAGGAAGAGTAGGGGATGTTTTACTGTTGGGTTATTAATAACCTGTAAATATCTGGTGGCGATGCGCCTAGGGGGCACACCCGTACCCATCCCGAACACGATGGTTAAGACCTGAGCGGCCGATGGTACTATGCTGGTGACGGCATGGGAGAGCAGGTGGCTGCCAGATTAAAAAAAGAAATATAAAAAGAGAAAAGACAGACGCCGGGCTGGCGGTCTGTGGCAGCAGGCATGGTGTCTGTGGCCAGAG
>CAJTLG010000026.1 GCA_910577395.1 uncultured Vampirovibrio sp.
CACAGAATCACCGGATCACTATGACCGACTTTCGTCTCTGCTTGACTTGTTTGTCTTACAGTCAGGCTGGCTTATGCCATTACACTCTACAAATGATTTCCAACCATTTTGAGCCAACCTTTGCAAGCCTCCGTTACTTTTTAGGAGGCGACCGCCCCAGTCAAACTACCCACCAGGCATTGTCCTACTAGAGGATAACTCTAGCTAGTTAGCAGACAGAAACATTAAGGGTGGTATCTCAACGATGGCTCCATCTCTACCGGAGTAAAGATTTCAAAGCCTCCCACCTATGCTGCGCATAATGTTCCCATCGGCAGTGCCAAGCTGTAGTAAAGGTCCACGGGGTCTTTCCGTCTTGCCGCGGGTAGGAGGAATTTTCACCTCCACTACAATTTCACTGAATCACTCTTTGAGACAGCTCCCATCTCGTTACGCCATTCATGCAGGTCGGTATTTAACCGACAAGGAATTTCGCTACCTTAGGACCGTTATAGTTACGGCCGCCGTTTATTCGGGCTTCAATTCATAGCTTCATCTTGCGACTGACTAATCCTCTTAACCTTCGAACACCGGGCAGGCGTCACACCTTATACTTCCTCTTACGAGTTGGCAAAGTGCTGTGTTTTTGGTAAACAGTCGGGAGGGACTCTTTGCTGAGACCATATTGCTATGGCACACCTTATTGCGAACTTACGGTGTTAGTTTGCAGAGTTCCTTAAA
>CAJTLG010000027.1:0-420 GCA_910577395.1 uncultured Vampirovibrio sp.
GATCTATCCATGGCCAAGTTGAAAGTGGGGTAACACCCACCGGAGGACTGAACTCGTACCCATTGAAACGGGTTGGGATGAGCTGTGGATAGGGGTGAAAGGCCAATCAAACTCAGTGATAGCTGGTTCTCTTCGAAATATATTTAGGTATAGCCTCAAGTGATAGTAATAGGGGGTAGAGCTCTGATTGGGCTAGGGCTGCTCACCGCGGTACCAACCCCTGTCAAACTACGAATACCTATTACCGTATCTTGGGAGTCAGGCGGTGGGTGATAAAATCAATCGTCTAAAGGGGAACAACCCAGACTACCAACTAAGGTCCCAAAGTTCTATTCTAAGTGGAAAAAGATGTGGAGTTACTCAGACAACCAGGAGGTTGGCTTAGAAGCAGCCATCCTTTAAAGATAGCGTAACAGCTCA
>CAJTLG010000027.1:430-711 GCA_910577395.1 uncultured Vampirovibrio sp.
TAGTGATTCTGCGCTGAAAATATAACGGGGCTAAGATAGACACCGAAGTTGTAGATTGTGCTGATGCACAGTGGTAGAAGAGCGTTCTATACAGCATTGAAGCCATACCGGTAAGGAGTGGTGGAGCGTATAGAAGTGAGCATGCAGGAATGAGTAGCGATAAAAGTGGTGGGAATCCACTTCGCCGAAAATCTAAGGTTTCCTACGCTATGCTCGTCATCGTAGGGTTAGTCGGGTCCTAAGACAAGTCCGAAAGGGGTAGTCGATGGAAAATTGGTTAA
>CAJTLG010000028.1 GCA_910577395.1 uncultured Vampirovibrio sp.
CTCTATACGCTACATCTATATTGTATTCTGTTATTATCTGACCGCTTGCTCCTCCACCTCCATTTGTTTTACCCCATTCTAGGTATATATATCCATTAGCTCCGTTACCTCCTAATCCTGGTAATCTTCCTTCTTGTGTTACACCGCCTCCACCAGAGCCTCCTGCACCATAGTTAGTTGAAGGAGCATCATTACCTCTTGCATGGGCACCGGATGCACTGCCTCCATTTAATATTGTTCCATTCATTGCAATAGATTGTCCCCCTGCACCACCACCTCCTGATGTTGGAAGAGTAGCAGGACCACCATGACGAGGGTCTGTTGAATAATTAATACCTGTCCATTTGTTAAAGATTGCAAGGTTACCGTTATTTGTTGTATTAAGTCCTCTACCCATACCTCTTGTATTTAGTAATGATGTATTATCAGTATTGGATGTATATCCTCCACCATTACCTCCCGGTATATATGCTATCTTTGTTCCATTACTTTTTGATATATTTGTTTCACCACCATTAGAACCGTTAGTTCCATATGATGTTGCACCGCTTCCTCCGTTACCTATGGTAAAGTTAAGCTTTTCTCCCGGAGTTACATTTATCTCTCCTATCCATACTTGTCCTCCACCTCCACCACCTCCGGAGTTAGATTGTTTTCTATATGTACAGCTTAATGTTGTATTACTTCCATCTCTTTTGTACCACAGAC
>CAJTLG010000029.1:0-329 GCA_910577395.1 uncultured Vampirovibrio sp.
CCTGGCTCAGGACGAACGCTGGCGGCGTGCCTAATACATGCAAGTCGAACGATGAAGCTCTAGCTTGCTAGAGTGGATTAGTGGCGCACGGGTGAGTAATGCATAGATAACATGCCCTTTAGTCTAGGATAGCCATTGGAAACGATGATTAATACTGGATACTCCTTACGAGGGAAAGTTTTTCGCTAAAGGATTGGTCTATGTCCTATCAGCTTGTTGGTGAGGTAATGGCTCACCAAGGCTATGACGGGTATCCGGCCTGAGAGGGTGAACGGACACACTGGAACTGAGACACGGTCCAGACTCCTACGGGAGGCAGCAGTAGGGAA
>CAJTLG010000029.1:339-696 GCA_910577395.1 uncultured Vampirovibrio sp.
CCGCGTGGAGGATGAAGGTTTTCGGATTGTAAACTCCTTTTGTTAGAGAAGATAATGACGGTATCTAACGAATAAGCACCGGCTAACTCCGTGCCAGCAGCCGCGGTAATACGGAGGGTGCAAGCGTTACTCGGAATCACTGGGCGTAAAGAGCGCGTAGGCGGGATAGCAAGTCAGATGTGAAATCCTATGGCTTAACCATAGAACTGCATTTGAAACTGTTATTCTAGAGTATGGGAGAGGTAGGTGGAATTCTTGGTGTAGGGGTAAAATCCGTAGAGATCAAGAGGAATACTCATTGCGAAGGCGACCTGCTAGAACATAACTGACGCTGATGCGCGAAAGCGTGGGGAGCAA
>CAJTLG010000030.1 GCA_910577395.1 uncultured Vampirovibrio sp.
TACCCACGCTTTCGTGCCTCAACGTCAGAAGTAGCTTGGTAAGCTGCCTTCGCAATCGGTGTTCTGTATGATCTCTAAGCATTTCACCGCTACACCATACATTCCGCCTACCGCAACTGATCTCTAGCCGAACAGTATCAGAGGCAATTCCGGAGTTGAGCCCCGGGATTTCACCTCTAACTTATCCAACCGCCTACGCACCCTTTAAACCCAATAAATCCGGATAACGCTTGAATCCTCCGTATTACCGCGGCTGCTGGCACGGAGTTAGCCGATCCTTATTCGTACGATACTTTCAGACAGATACACGTATCTGCGTTTACCCTCGTACAAAAGCAGTTTACAACTCATAGAGCCGTCATCCTGCACGCGGCATGGCTGGTTCAGGCTTTCGCCCATTGACCAATATTCCTCACTGCTGCCTCCCGTAGGAGTCTGGTCCGTGTCTCAGTACCAATGTGGGGGGTTAACCTCTCAGTCCCCCTATGTATCGTTGTCTTGGTGAGCCGTTACCTTACCAACTAACTAATACAACGCATGCCCATCCATTACCACCGGAGTTTTCAACCCAAGAAGATGCCTCCCTGGATGTTATGGGGTATTAGTACCGATTTCTCAGTG
>CAJTLG010000031.1 GCA_910577395.1 uncultured Vampirovibrio sp.
GCCTCCGCTAAGACCATCTACACATAATATGCTTTTCTTATTTGAAGTTGAACCACCGCCACTACCGCCTCCGCCTCCGCCAACACGGATAGTGACTTGTGAAGGAGCGCAAGTTATATTAAGGTCTTTGTTGGCAAGATAACCGCCACTACCGCCGCCAGAACCCGGTGCGGATCTTGCCCCTGCACCTCCTCCGCCGCCTCCACATGCGGTAACTTTGGTAAGAGTGATATTTGTACTTGAAGAATCAATGGTTGTATTTGGCGCCAGAGTGCCTCCGCCTGATTTATTCCATACAGTAGCACCTGATGCTGCACATCTTGAATCGAGGGCAGGTACTTTTGCCGATACATTACCCAGTGCTGGTACAGCATTTGCAAGATTATATTCGCCGGGGTTTTTAAATTCATGACAATCATCTATTGCTGCTACATTTTTTAATGTGGAGGTAACTGTACCATTCAACTGTCCACCTGAGGCTCCACCTCCTCCTCCGCCTACCATAAATACACGGATTTTGGTTACTCCTGCGGGAACAGTCCAATTATTAAGATTGGATGTTATTGTTTTAGAACCAAATGTAGAACCTCCGCCTGCTCCACCGCCT
>CAJTLG010000032.1 GCA_910577395.1 uncultured Vampirovibrio sp.
CTGCAGGTACTTAGATGTTTCAGTTCCCTGCGTTTGCTTACCATATAAGGTATGACATATCTTCAATATGCCGGGTTGCCCCATTCGGAAATCCGCGAATCAATGGTTATTTGCACCTACTCGCGGCTTATCGCAGCTTATCACGTCCTTCTTCGCCTGTGAGAGCCTAGGCATCCACCGTACGCTCTTGTTTGCTTCTATTTAATTATATTCAGATACAACGATATATTCAATTTTATGAATCTCGCTATTGTATTAATTATATTGCAACTAATTTATAGTTTCTATGGATTATATTTCCATTTGTTTCCCAACATGTCAAAGAACTTATGAGAAGGATTAAAAGGAATCGGACCTTTTCTAGACTAACCTGTAATCCTTGTTTTTAAAGTGAACTTGCAGCAAGTGCGACAATAACCAAACTCCAGAAAGGAGGTGTTCCAGCCACACCTTCCGGTACGGCTACCTTGTTACGACTTAGCCCCAGTTACCTGTATTACCCTAGGTCGCTCCTCGCGGTTACGAACTTCAGGTACTCCAGGCTTCCATGGCTTGACGGGCGGTGTGTACAAGGCCCGGGAACGTATTCACCGCGC
>CAJTLG010000033.1 GCA_910577395.1 uncultured Vampirovibrio sp.
CGCCGATTAAAGTGGCACGCGAGCTGGGTTCAGAACGTCGTGAGACAGTTCGGTCCCTATCTGTTGCGGGCGTAGGAGATTTGAGGGGATCTGACCTTAGTACGAGAGGACCGGGTTGGACTGACCTCTGGTTTACCGGTTGTGGCGCCAGCTGCATCGCCGGGTATCCATGTCGGGACGGGATAAGCGCTGAAAGCATCTAAGCGCGAAGCCCACCCCAAGATGAGATCTCCCTTGAGGGTCGTGGAAGACGACCACGTCGATAGGCTACAGGTGTAAAGGCAGCGATGTCAAAGCCGAGTAGTACTAATCGCCCGAACGGCTTTCTTATCGAGCAGACCTCTCTCTGATTCCACACCTTCCCGCCAATCCGTGTTATTCATGAACACCGCTGTGGTTTTCTTTTGTAAAGGGAGGATCATTTGAACAGCAGGATGTTCATAGAGATTGAGGCGAGAGCGCGTAGTTGATGCCGACGGGACGGAACGGGAAACGAGCGACAAGACAATGGTTTTGTACTTGATCCGTTTTACCGCCTATTGAATTCCAGGGGATCCATCTTGGAATGTCAGATATACGCTTTC
>CAJTLG010000034.1 GCA_910577395.1 uncultured Vampirovibrio sp.
CCAGGGTAGCTTTTATCCGTTGAGCGATGGCATTTCCACTCACATACCACCGGATCACTAACTCCAACTTTCGTTACTGCTCGACCCGTCGGTCTCGCAGTTAGGCTCGTTTATGCGTTTACACTCACTGCACGATTTCCGTCCGTGCTGAACGAACCTTTGAGCGCCTCCGTTACTCTTTTGGAGGCGACCGCCCCAGTCAAACTGCCCACCTAACAGTGTCCCCCGACCGGATTCACGGCCGCAGGTTAGAAAACCAGTAAATCAAGGGTGGTATCCCAAGGGTGGCTCCACAAAAGCTGACGCCCCTGCTTCCAAGCCTCCCACCTATCCTGTACATGAATTACCAATCCTCAGTATTAAGCTACAGTAAAGCTCCATGGGGTCTTTCCGTCTAGTTGCGGGTAACCGGCATCTTCACCAGTACTACAATTTCGCCGGGTGGGCTGTCGAGACAGTGCCCAAATCATTACGCCATTCGTGCGGGTCAGAACTTACCTGACAAGGAATTTCGCTACCTTAGG
>CAJTLG010000035.1 GCA_910577395.1 uncultured Vampirovibrio sp.
GGTCCCGACTTACCCAGGGCAGATCAGCTTTACCCTGGAAACCTTAGATATTCGGCCGGAAGGATTCCCACCTTCCTCTCGCTACTCATTCCGGCATTCTCTCTTCTTAACAATCCACAGCTCCTTACGGTACTGCTTCCTCTCGTTAACAATGCTCCTCTACCAATTGACATTCATCAATTCCTGAGCTTCGGTGTCGTGTTTTAGCCCCGGACATTTTCGGCGCAGGACCTCTCGACTAGTGAGCTATTACGCACTCTTTAAATGTATGGCTGCTTCTGAGCCAACATCCTGGTTGTCTTTGAAATCCCACATCCTTTTCCACTTAACACGCACTTTGGGACCTTAGCTGTAGGTCTGGGCTCTTTCCCTTTTGACTACCCAACTTATCTCGTGCAGTCTGACTCCCGGTCATCATCTCCATGGCATTCGGAGTTTGATATTCTTCGGTAAGCTTTGACGCCCCCTAGGAAATTCAGTGCTCTACCTCCGCAAGACTCTTATG